>CAWBFT010000045.1:0-36401 GCA_963788135.1 uncultured Gammaproteobacteria bacterium | reverse complement strand
ACTTATTTGCCGCTTTTACAATCGGTATTTGCAACCGAATCTATCCCATTCAGGGATGGCGTTCTGGTGGTAGGTGTTGGTTTTGTCCTGTTTATTGTTTTGGAAATAGAAAAACAAATTCGACTTCACCTTTCTTCCTAATCGCACATTCAGGCAGGGATAGTTCTTTAAAACCAGGATTCAATATCAAGACTTACATATCATTTGATTAAATGATAATCGAATTTCATATAACAACCTGCCTGATCTATGTCAAAGGCTTATACTTTAATTTTAACGGCCATTACTTTATCTATTCGCGCTCCATCCATATCAATGACTTCAAATTTCCAATCTTCAACTAAACAGCTTTCCCCGGCATGAGGCAATCTTTGTAATTGAGACAAGATCATGCCAGCCAGGGTATGAAAATCGTTATTGGTTTCACCTTGAAACTCTGTTTTAACACCTACTTCCAATTTAAATTGAGTTATTGACATATCCCCATCAACCAACCAGGAACCGTCACTGCGCTGCACGATTTCATAAGCCGAATCGGCAGAAATAGCGGGTAATACCCCAACAATTGCCGTGAGTAAATCCGTGATCGTCACTAGTCCTTCGATATCGCCATACTCATCGACAATAATTGCCATGTCAGATTGAGTTTCGCGAAAATGCTTCAGTAAACGGGTTAGGGTCATGGTTTCCTGAACATAAACCGGCGGCTTTAAAACGGCTTCTATATTGAATTCGGATTTAACAAGAACGATTTTAAGGAGGTCACGGCAATTAAGGATGCCGAGTACGTGCTCAAAACCGCCTTTACAAACGATGATATCGGAATATGGGCTGTCTTTAATTATTTTGCGTTGTTGTTCGAGTGGGTCAAGGGTATCAATCATGAAAATCTCTTGACGTGGCACCATAATCGCCCGAACTCTCACATCATCTAATTTCATGACATTGTTAACCATTTGGCTTTCATCGGCGTGGAATACCCCGGCCTCCGAACCCATTTCCATCATGATGCGAATTTCTTCATTGGTAACAGTCGATTCTTTAATACGGTCAAGTCTTAAGAGTTTCAGCAATAATCGGCTTGATACTGATAGCAACCAAACAATGGGGCTAAAAATTAGAGCCAAGCCCCTCATGGGTTTGGCGATGCTACAGGCAATGCCTTCCGGGTTTTGCAAAGCCAGTCGTTTAGGCACCAATTCCCCCAACACGACAGAAAAATAGGTGATGATAGTTACTGTGGCTATCAGGGCGAGGGTTTCTGAGTAAGGCGCTAATTCAGGGATTTGCACGAGCACCCGTTGAATAGGCATTTGTAGGGCATCCTCCCCGAACGCCCCACTTAATATACCGACTGCGGTAATCCCGACCTGCACAGTAGATAAGAAATGGGACGGTTCTTCATGAAGCTTGAGTGCTGTATTAGCACCCAATCGCCGTTCGGAAACTAGTTTTTGCAGTCTGGCTTTGGTTGAGGAAACTACTGACATCTCGGACATAGAAAAAACCCCATTAATCAGGATTAGTATGAATATGATGCCTAGGTTGAAATATAAATTTTCCATGCAATGAGTTGTTGATTAGTGTTGAGATGAATCTAACAGAGTGTCTGACTACATAATAGCGAATGATACCGTTTATTTAGTGCAACCCCATTTTGGTTCATAATATTCGTATATGCATCAAAATGGGCACAGAGTGAACAAATTGGTTGCAAAGGTTCTTAGAAAACCTGAGCTATTAATCCGGTACAATATGTGCTTATTTTTTTAAAGCATATTTTGCCTTTGCGTATCTTAATTAAATGCGTTTTTGAATAATTATTGGAATCATGCGGCAGTTTATTTCAACCAACTATAAAACAAAAATCCTGGCAATCCCCATTCTTGCCTTGATTTTACTTCTAGGCTCTTGCGATGCCGCAAAAACTCCGGAAAATGCTGTCGATACGTATGAAGTAGTGAGTCCTTTAGTACAAGATATGCCCTACAGCAACGAATACGTCGCCGAAATTAACTCGGTGAAATATGTCGAGGTAAGAAGCAGGGTAAAAGGCTATATCGAAAAAATTTATGTGGATGAAGGCAAAAACGTAAAGGAAGGTCAATTGCTGTTTGCCCTGAATTCAGAGGAATATCAAAAAGAAGTGCAAAAAGCCAATGCCGTTTATAAAAACGCCGTCGCCGATTTAAAAGCTGTCGAAGTCGATTTAGCTAATGTTAAACGTCTGGTAGCTAAGGATATTGTGTCTAAGTCTGAATTGGCTGTTGCATTGGCAAAAACCGATGCGCTGAGGGCGGATGTGGAAGAAGCAATTGCGAATAAAGATAAGGCTGTTTTAGAGTTGGCTTATACTCAAATAAAAGCGCCTTATCATGGCATCATTAACCGGATTCACAATAAGGTTGGCAGTTTGATCGATGAAGGCGCTATGCTGACTTCCATTTCCGAGAGCAGCGAGGTATTTGCCTACTTTAACCTATCCGAAACCGATTATCTTAACTATATAGCGACTGGCGGTAGCGTCGCCCAAACGGTTCACCTGAAACTCGCCAACAATTTTATTTACGGTCACGAAGGCAAACTCGAAACAGTAGAAAGCGAATTTGACCGTACTACCGGCAATATCGCTTTTCGCGCCCGCTTTCCGAATCCGAACGGACTGTTGAAACATGGCTCGCATGGCAAAATCATTGTAAACAAGGTACTGGACAACGCCTTGCTGGTGCCGCAAAAATCCACGCTGGAAATACAGGACAAGCTTTACGTCTTTGTGGTGAAGGAAGATGGGACGTTATCCCAACGCAACATTACCCAAAAAATGCGCTTCCCTGATTATTTCGCCATTGATTCTGGCCTGGAACGGAATGAAAAATTTCTGCTGGAAGGCGTTGAAAAAGTGAAGGATGGTGTAAAGATAAAGGCTAACCCGGTCGATATTTCGCAAGCGATGGCATCCAGCCATAAAAACTGAGCCAACAGGGTTACGAATATGTTCGCCAAATTCATCCACCGGCCGGTCTTGTCGATTGTCATCTCTATTTTAATCACCCTATTAGGTTTAATATCGTTAACCCAACTTCCGGTAACGCAATTCCCCGATATCGCGCCACCGGAAGTGAATGTCACCACCAAATTTATCGGTGCTAATGCGGAAGCTTGCGTTAAGGCGGTCGTCACTCCGCTTGAGCGGGCTATCAACGGCGTCCCCGGCATGGCCTATATGTCGTCGGTTTCAGGCAATGACGGTACCAGTGTCATTCAGATTATTTTTAACGCCGGAACCGACCCTGAAATCGCATCGGTGAATGTGCAAAACCGGGTCACATCCGTTTTGGACGAGCTGCCGGAAGAAGCCATAAAACAAGGCGTGATCGTCGAGAAAGTCCAGAATAGCATGTTGATGTATGTCAACATCCTAAGTTCCAATCCTAACCTTGATGAAAAGTTCCTCTACAACTTTGCTGATATTAATGTCCTTCGCGAGTTGAAGCGGATTGAAGGCGTAGGACTTGCCGACATCATGGGCTCCAGAGAATATGCCATGCGGGTTTGGTTGAAGCCCGACAAGTTAGTGATGTACAACATCTCGGCATCCGAGGTTATCGCGAAACTTAGGGCGCAAAATGTGGAAGCAGCGCCCGGTAAAATCGGCGAAAGTTCCGGCAAAGATTCGCAATCATTGCAGTACATCTTACGCTATACGGGTAAACACAATACGGTAGAAGCTTACGAAAACCTGGTCTTGAGCAGTAAAGAAGGCGGTGAAATGCTGCGCCTGAAAGATGTTGCCGATGTTGAGTTCGATTCCCAGGATTACGACGTGCTGTCCAAGGAAAATGGCCAACCCTCCGCCGCGATTGTGTTGAAACAGCGTCCTGGCACCAACGCCAAAAAAGTCATAGAAAACATAAAAGCGAGGATGGCGGAGATAAAGGCCGATTCCTTCCCGCCTGGTATGGATTACACCATAAGCTATGATGTTTCCCAGTTTTTGGATGCTTCGATCCATGAAGTTTTAAAAACCTTAATAGAAGCATTTTTGCTGGTAACCCTGGTCGTATTCGTGTTTTTACAGGATTTCCGCTCCACCTTAATCCCCATCCTGGCGGTGCCGGTGTCGTTGATTGGTGCCTTCACTTTTATGCAGTTAATGGGATTTTCGCTAAATTTGATTACCTTATTCGCTTTGGTGTTGGCTATCGGAATTGTCGTCGATAACGCCATTGTAGTTATCGAAGCCGTCCATTACAAAATGGAGCATGCAGGACTAAGCCCAAGAAAAGCCACTGAAGAAGCCATGCAGGAAATCAGCGGGGCAATTATTGCGATTACGTTAGTGATGTCCGCCGTATTTATTCCCGTTGCTTTCGTCTCAGGTCCGACCGGGATTTTTTATCGGCAGTTCTCGCTGACGATGGCAGTTTCTATTGTGTTATCCGGCTTTACCGCATTGACGTTGACCCCAGCGCTATGCGCCTTATTCTTAAAACACCCATCACATTCCAGGCAACATCATAAAACACCGTTGCACACGTTTTTCACTGGCTTTAATCGCGGGTACGACAATTTATCGGGTAAGTATAAGCAGCTTATCAACAACATTGCACACAAGAAACTAGTAACCTTGGCGATATTTCTGGGTTTTTCGTTAGGTGTGGCGGCTCTGGGAATGATTGTCCCTTCCGGATTTATCCCGGAAGAAGACCAAGGGACGATTTACGCCAATATCACAACGCCGTCCGGCGCAACCCTGGAACGCACAGAAAAAGTCGTCGATGAAGTGCAACAAATCGCAAACAAGATAGATAGCGTCAATTCCGTATCCAGTCTCGCAGGATTCAGCGTATTGTCTGATGGTACGGGTTCGGTTTACGGCATGAACCTCATCAGCTTAAAAAACTGGCGAGAGCGTGCAGTCACCGATAAAGATGTGATTAGCACCCTGGAAGAAAAAACCAGCCATATTAAAGACGGCACGATTGAATTCTTCACGCCGCCGCCGGTTCCGGGGTTTGGCAATTCGAGCGGTTTTGAGATGCGCCTGCTGGATAAAACCGGCTCCGGAAACCTAGAGCAAATGCAACGGGTAGCCGATACGTTTGTTAAAACATTAAACGAACGCCCGGAAATAGAAAGTGTATTTACTACCTTTAACGCCAGTTTTCCGCAGTTTCTGTTGCACATCGATGGCGATAAAGCCGCGCATAAAGGCGTGACTGCCGAGAACGCGATGAGCACCTTGCAAACATTGATCGGCAGTGAGTACGCCACCAATTTTATCCGCTTTGGACAGATGTACCGCGTCATGGTGCAGGCGTTGCCGGACTACCGTGCCCAACCGGAGGATTTACTAAACCTGTACATTAAAAATGACGTCGACAAAATGGTGCCATTTTCGTCGTTTCTCTCTGTTGAAAAAGTCTATGGGCCGGAACAACTGACCCGCTATAACATGTACCCGTCTGCCATGATCAACGGTCAGCCCGCGTCAGGATACAGTAGCGGACAAGCGCTCGGCGCTATTAAAGAGGCCGCCGCGCAAAAGCTGCCCAAAGGCTTTGGTTATGATTGGGCCGGGGCTTCCCGAGACCAAGCGCAAGCGGGTAATGAAGCAATATATATTTTTATGGTATGCCTGCTCTTTGTTTACCTATTATTAGCCGCACAATATGAAAGTTTCCTATTGCCCATGCCGGTCATTTTTTCATTGCCGATCGGTATTTTTGGTGCATTGTTTTTCTTGAAGGTGATGGGACTGGAAAATAATATTTACGCCCAAATTGCCATGATTATGTTAATCGGTATTCTGGGCAAAAATGCCATCCTCATCCTCGAATTTGCCGAATTAAAGCATCGTCAAGGCAGTACGGTCATTGAAGCCGCTACCGAAGCGTCTGTCTTGCGGTTACGGCCAATCCTGATGACCTCGTTCGCCTTCATTGCCGGACTGATTCCGCTCATGTTCGCCAGCGGCGCTGGCAAGATCGGCAACAATACCATCGGCTCCGCCGCTGCTGGCGGGATGATTATCGGGACGATCTTCGGCGTGATTGTGATTCCCGGCCTCTATGTCATCTTCGCTGCCCTGGCGGATAAGTACCGAAACGCTGGAGGCGATGAAGATGTCGATATGGCGGCACATTGATTTGATGAAGATGAAACACAAGGCTCACTATTTAGCCATATTGGTTATCACCTTGAATGTCTTCGGGTGCATGGATCTCAACACCCAACTATCGATCCCGCAAAAACCGGTACCTGCCGCTTTTCAAGCGCCGCAACCCAAAAATTCCACGACTATCGCCAATATTAACTGGCGGCACTATTTTACCGATCCGCACTTAGTTAACCTGATCGATACGGGCGTCAGAAACAATATTGACTTACAAACAGCTTTACAACGAATCCAAATCGCCCGTTCCAGCGTCAAGTTGGCCAATGCCAAAATGCTGCCACAGGTCGCACTAAATGTTGGTTCCAGTATTCGCAAGTTCGGGCTTTATACGATGGATGGGGCGGGCAATATTAGCACCGAAATTACCCCAGGCCAGATCGTACCGATCGACTTGCCAGATTTCTACTTGGGTTTGCAGTCGTCCTGGGAGATCGATGTCTGGGGCAGGTTACAAAGCCAACGCCAATCGGCTGTCGCACAATATCTGTCTAGCGCTGAAGGCACAAATTTTGTGATATCCAATCTGGTTTCTGACATTGCCATCAACTATAACGAATTGCTGGCGTTCGATAACGAACTCGACATCATCCGGCAAACCATCCAGAAACAACAAGAAGCCCTGGGGGTGATAAAACTCCAAAAGGAATTTGGACGGGCGAATGAATTGGCGGTGCAACAGTTCAAGGCGCAACTGCTTAACACCCAAGTGCTGGAAAAGAAGGCGCTTCAACAAGTCACGGAAACGGAGAATAAAATTAATTTTCTGCTTGGACGTTTCCCACAGGCCATCGAACGGAATAGAGCGGAGCTTTTTAAAGCAATATCTTCACAGATCGCTACCGGATTTCCCTCGCAATTGCTGGAAAACCGCCCCGATATTCGTGAAGCGGAATATCAAATACAAGCCAGTCAATTTGATCTCAAGGCGGCAAGGGCGGCTTTTTTCCCAAATTTTACGATTACTGCAAATGTTGGGTTCCAGGCGTTTAATCCGGAATTTCTATTCAATTCACCCGCTTCAATCGCCTATTCGTTCATGGGTAATATAGTCGCACCTATTATCAATATGAACGCCTTAGAAGCTCAATTCAATACGGCAAAAGCTAACCAACTGACGGCGATGTATAACTATCAGAAAACGATATTAAATGCTTATGTCGAAGTCGCGAATGAGCTATCGAATATTAAGAATTTAGAAAGCACTAACACTTTAAAAAAGGAACAAAGTGAAGTGTTAAAACTCTCTGTCGACACTGCCAATGAACTATATAAATCCGCTAGGGCGAGTTATCTGGAAGTCTTGATTGCCCAGCAGAGTGCCTTACAGACCAATCTTGAATTGATAAACGTAATCAAAAACCAACGGGCATCTATGGTCAATATTTATAAGGCGTTAGGTGGAGGGTGGAAATAAAATGCGCAGGAAAAGCCTATACCTTTAATAGATCATTAAATAGCTAAGTAAGGCTATACTTCCATTTGAATTAACAATTTCGATTATTAAGGATTAATATTTTCGAAATTAACTAGAGTGTTGTGTAGCTGGCCGCCACTCGGCGGCCTTTTTTATTTGCCCGATAGAATGTCAGCTTTCAGGAAAGTGAAGATTTCATCTGTCCGGCTGCAAAGGGTCGGACTGTCACATTCATCAAAATGAAAAAATTAATTTTTTGAATGTCGGGTATGGAGTAAATGGCGATTAGGCAAGGAACTCCATTACACTATATGGATACTTCAAATAGCATAAGAATTGCCCATGCCAACGTCAGTAAAAGTGCCAAATGCCTTAGCAGATAAATTTTCTGCCATCACTGTGCTTACCGACGCTTTCAGTAAAAAACATCTCAATGACGAATACCTTCAGTTGATCCATCAAGCTATTGGTGCTTTGGCTAGAAAACGTCCCTCTCCTTTACTTAAGGGAAAAGAAAATGTTTGGGCTGCAGGCGTAATCCACGCCGTTGGTCTTGTTAATTTTCTGGACGACCCGTCCCAATCGCCGCATTGCAAATCAAAAACCATCTATGAGTATTTTGGCATTGCCGCGAGCACTGGCCAAAACAAGTCAAGGGAAATTAGGGATATGCTTGGCATGGGGCCAATGTCGCCAGAATGGTCTTTGCCCAGCCAGCTCATCGATAACCCAATGGTGTGGATGTTACAAGTCGATGGGATCGTTGTTGATATTCGTCAGGCACCGATCGAGCTTCAAGAGTTGGCCTTTGAGCAAGGCTATATTCCCTTTATTCCTTCAAAACAGCAATAGGCGTTGTTAACCTGCAGTGTATATTGCCTGGCAGTTTTTCTGCATTATGTGTTGCATTGTTCTATACATATATGTATTATGATGTAATACACATTGGAACAAAGCCATGGCACAAACTCAACCCAAAGAAGCGGTTTCCATCAATATCCGTGCGAAAGCCAAGCAGCGTGATCTCATCGACCAAGCGGCAACCCGGTTAGGCCGAAGCCGTTCGGATTTTATGCTTGAGGCCGCCTGTCGTGAAGCGGAAGACGTACTGCTCGACCAAGCTTTTTTCTCGGTCGATACAGGAACATTTGCTAAATTTCAGGCGTTGCTCGACCAACCCTTGCCACCCACTGACAAATTACGCCGCCTACTCAAAACCAAAGCGCCTTGGGAGAAATGAATACATTACATCTCAGACCGCCATTACCGATAACGGCGGATATTGGCCTGGCAGATTTCGACAGCGGTGAATTGTCACTCAATGAATGGCTTAGGAAACGTGCGTTAAAAAATCATTTAACTGGGGCCTCACGTTGTTTCGTACTTTGTTCCGAAAACACTGCCGTCGGATATTACAGCCTGTCTGCCGGGGCGATAAGCCATGAGGCCACCCCGAAGTCGATGCGGCGCAACATGCCAGACCCTCTGCCAGTGCTACTGCTCGGCAGGCTCGCCGTGGATAAGCGTTACCACAATAAAGGGTTCGGCCAGGCCTTGTTGCGCGATGCGATGATTCGGGCTGTCAATGTATCTGGCAACGCTGGCGTTTTTGCCATCCTGGTTCACGCCCTAAATGACCCGGCCAAGCAATTCTATTTGTCCCGTGGTTTCGTGGAATCGCCTTTGCAGCCAATGACGCTTATGATGACCATAGAAACAGTCCGGTCAATATTGGCTGAGCCCAGCTGACTTTTTCCAATCAGTCGGAAAACTGACCGAGTTTGACCCCCTTACTCTCAGTAAAATTAATACTATTAAGCCTGCATTCATTGACGAGGGCTAAAATCGTTTCAACTTTAAGACATTTGAATCTTAATGTTGAGTCCTTTAGTCTCAATAATGTTTCATTTACTGGAGAAGAAAATGAAAAAAATGATAGCCTTAGTGTCTATTTTAGCTTTTGCACTTGTCCTACATGGATGCGCTGTATACCCTCCCTATGGGTATTCCGGAGGTTATAACGGCTACCAATCTAATGGAAACTATGGTGGCGGAAGGCATCATGGGTGGGGTGGTGGACATGGCTGGAATGGAGGAGGTAATGGTTGGGGAGGACATCATGGATGGGGAGGCGGCCGTGACCATGACTGATAGCTATTTTTCTGGCATTTTCTAATTCTTTTGTAAGAAAGCCTTGGCGATGTTTAAAGAACAAAACGCAAGGGATACTGAATCTTTTGCGTTAGTGTTCCAAAAAATTAACACAAATTTATAATATTCAATTGGTTACAAACAAACCGCTCATCCTGTCACGACTTCTCTAAAGCCGACCTTGGCTCATATCAACCAACGTATTCAAGATCGGCCAAGTGCAGACCATTAAACCTACCTACTACTGGCTTATGAAACTCTAAGTGCAGACATTAAATTAAGCATTCTGTAAAACGCTTCATAAATTTTTTGAATGCCACCATGAATAAAGGAAGATCTGAACAACTTGGTTTTTTGAGCATTTTGTATCGCACAGGTTAAAAACAACCGTTTACCGTTCTATATTCCATCCCAAACCAAGCCATTTTGGCTGGTTTGGCGCTTGTTGGGCGCAATTATCCCGCCAAAGCCAGTAATTGGCTCCTGGCTTGGTATAAGTTCGCCAAGGCCATCAGCGAAAACACCTGCGCTGCGTTCTTGGCAAGACCTTTGTAACGGGTCTTGCGGTAACCGAACTGGCACTTGACGATGCGGAAGACATGCTCCACTTTTGCCCGCACCGACGCGTGTTTCCTGTTCCGTTTGCGTTGCGTGGCCGAGAGCTTGCGGTTGGCCTTGTCGAGCACCGCCCAGTACACGCCGGCCTGCCGTGCCGCCCGCTTGGTCTTGTCGCTGGCGTAACCCTTGTCGCCAAACACGGCGCGGTCGTCTTCCCGCACCAGTTCGCCGATGACGCTGTTGTCATGGTCGCTCGCCGTGGTGATGCCCACCGTGTGGACGAGGCCGCTATGCACATCCACGCTGATGTGCGCTTTCATGCCAAAATGCCAGGTGTTGCCTTTCTTGGTGGAACTCATTTCGGGGTCGCGTTCCTTCCTCTGATTTTTGGTCGAGGGCGGGGCATGGATGATAGTCGCGTCGACGATGCTACCGCCGGACAGCAATAAGCCGTGCTCGCCAAGATACGCCTTGACCGCCTCAAACACCGCGCCGGTCAGGTTATGTTCCTCCAGCAGGTGGCGGAAGTTCAGGATCGTGGTCTCGTCCGGGATGGCATCTTCGCCCAGTTCCAAGCCCGCAAACCGCCTCATCGACTCCATGTCGTACAGCGCTTCCTCAACTCCCGGGTCGGACAGGCCGTACCATTGTTGTAGGCAATAAATCCGCAGCATCACTTTCAGCCCTCTCGGTGGGCGGCCATTCCCAACCTTGGGATAGTGGCGGACCGATCAATTTCTCCAGCCGATCCCACGGCACCACCTGTTCCATCTCCTTCAGAAACTTCTCCCGCTTGGTACGCTTTTTCATCCCTTCATAGGTCAGCGAGGCGAGGCTTTGTTGTTTCATCGGCCAGTTTCCGGCAAAATTAGGAAAACTGAATTTTATCAAGTCTCAATAACTTATTCAGAGTTTCCTAAAGAACATTTAACAGTTCTCATGGGATAGCGTACTTTGTTGCTAAATTCATTTATTAGTGGAGATACGCATGAAGACGTTACCTAAATTGGCAGTACTTTGTTTTCTATTCTTGTTTGCGATTGGGGCGAATGCTAAATCAAACTTTGACATTATCGCTGAACTCGATAGCGGCCCCGGCAATGTGACTGCAACCGAGGATGGCAGGATCATCATGAGTTTGCATCAATTCTACGAGCCTAAATATTCTGTCATGGAATATAAGGACGGGAGGTTAATACCCTTTCCTAACAAGGAGCTATCGGCAGCAGATTCAATGTCAAAATTGAAACTTGATTCCGTTTTAGGAATTCGCTCTAGCAATGGTATCGTTTGGATGCTCGACAACGGCATGCGTAGCGGCGTTACCCCGAAACTGGTCGGATGGGATACGAAAGCCGACAAACTGCATAAAGTCATCGAATTACCTGAACCGGTCTCCCACAAGGATTCCTTTGTTAATGACTTTTCGGTCGATACCAAGCACAACCAACTTTTCATCAGCGACCCGGCAGGCGGGGCGAACGCCGCGTTGATTGTTATTGACTTGAATACCGGAACAGCAAGGCAGGTGTTGGAGGGGCATAAGAGTGTTTTGCCGGAAAATGTTGATCTGATCATCGATAAAACCCCAATACAGGTTAAAGACAAATCCGGGAAACTAATCCGGCCGCATATCGGTGTCAACCCCATCACCAAAGACCTGAACAACGAATGGGCTTACTTTGGCCCGATGCACGGCCTAAGCCTCTATAGGGATAAAGCGGAAGACTTGGCCAATAAAGCATTAAGTGAGAACGATTTATCCGCTCGGGTTGAACGCTATAGTGATAAGCCGATTTCTGACGGCATTTCCATCGACAAGGCTGGCAATATTTATCTGGGTGAATTGGCGGAAAATGCGATTGGAATCATTTCACCAGACCGGAAATACCGTAGGCTCACCCAATGCCCAAGATTGTCTTGGGTGGATTCGTTTAGTTTTGGGTCAGCAGGTAATTTGTACGCCGTGGTCAATCGCCTGCACCAATCAGCCACCCTGAACGGCGGTGTGCTTGCCGCCAAACCGCCTTTTTATTTGCTAAAGGTTAATGCCTTGGCACCGGGTTTGCCGGGACGATAGGGAATGGTTACGCGAGTAAATTTAAAGCGAAAATGAGATCAGGATATTTTTCCTGCCTTATTACTACTTATTGAATTAGCTAAGCTTTAAAAGAATCACTATGTCGTACTTGCCATCGAATCCTGAGCTTTCAAGTATTGAAAAATTACTTGCAAAATATCCGCGTCGCGGCGTTTTGCTGTTCAAATTGCTGGAATACCACGAAGGTGATGGGTCACCTTTGAACAAAGAGCTTAGGGATTTGATCATTGAATATATTTCATCATTGAATGAACGGGATTCCAGCATTTTGGCCGCTGAGAAACTGACACCTAATGAGCAAAGACAGAACAAATCAAACGTGATGAAGAAAAGGGTTAAAACGAACTGGAAGGTAACCTCAGTTTTGTGTTTTTTAAAAAAATTGACGTTGATGCCCGAACAAATTAATGAGGCGGATGTTACGCCAATTTTTGCGGCTGGATGGAGCGAACGGGATTTTCTCGACTTAGTTTGCTTATGCTCAGTCGTAAATTGTATTAACCGATTAGCGGTCGGGGTCGGGCTTGATCAAAAATATGCATTTGGGCAGCAAATTTTTAGTAGCTCGTGCGCCAAATTAATTTGAAGCGCTATCGATAAAACATCTTACTTTTAACAATCAAATTTTAGGAATGAGCATGAAACTCGACAACAAAACCATCTTTGTAACAGGCGCTAATCGTGGTATCGGCAAGGCCATTGTTGAAGCCTTACTCAAACACCCGGTCAGTAAAATTTATGCCGCAGCGCGTCGGCTCGAAGATTTGACAGCCTTTAATGATAGCCGGGTAGTACCCATCAAATTGGATATAGGAGACCCTGAACAAATTCAACAAGCCGTGGCGCAGGCCCATGATGTAGAGGTCTTAATCAACAATGCCGGTGTAATGTCGTTTGCCGGGGCGATTTCTGGTGAAACCGACTTGCTAAAGCAGGATATGGAGATCAATTATTTTGGGACACTGACCTTATCCCGAAGCTTTATCCCTGTTCACGAAAAACAGGAAGGAAGCGCCATCTTCAATCTTCTTTCCGTACTCAGCCTTGCCAGTATGGCGGGTGCAGCTGGTAATTGCGCTTCCAAAGTAGCACTTTTCTCGGCAACCCAGGCCATGCGTACAGAATTAAAAGCGAAAAACATTTCGGTGTACGGCGTTTTTCCAGGGCCTATTGATACCGACATGGCTAAAGAGTTGGCTATGCCGAAAACAAGCGCAAAGGTAACCGCTGAAAATATTGTTGGGGGAATTTTCGCCGATCAGGAAGATATTTTTCCAGATCCTTATTCCATGCAAGTAAGCGAATTATGGGCAAAAAACCCAAAAGGATTGGAACGCCAATTTGCGGTCATGTGAGTTACCAATAAACAACGGAGAACATTATGTCAATTGATATGTACCAAGCCTCAATACCGGTTTTCGTCAAAATGCTGGGCAATTTGTCGGCAATCCTTGAAAAAGCAGCCGCCTATGCCGAAGCGAAAAATATTGACCCAGCGGCTTTTATTAACTTTCGTTTGGCACCCGATATGTATCCGTTAAGCCGTCAAGTTCAAATTGCTACGGATATGGTCAAAGGTTGTGCGGCCAGGCTTGCTGGTCTTGAAGTCCTTAACTATGCGAATGACGAAACTACATTTGCTGATTTGCAAGCGCGTATCGCCAAGACGTTGGCATTTATACAGGACGTAAAAGAGGAACAAATCTACGGGACTGAAGGACGTGCCATTGCCCTAAAGGTAAGGGACACTGAACTCAACTTTTTGGGGCAGCCTTATTTGCTCAATTTTGTCTTACCCAACTTGTATTTCCACATCACTATTACTTACGCCATGCTGCGTCATAACGGTTTAGAACTCGGGAAAATGGACTATTTGGGAGGTTACTAACATATCTACTTGGCATGTTGACTAATTCATTAGAAACAAAGCGGGCACCGCAATATGAAAAACAAGGTTGCAATTGTGACAGGAGCATCATCGGGCATCGGTGAGTCCATAGCAACGTTATTAGCCATTTCTGGTTATACAGTCTATGGGACGAGCCGCAAGTGAACACAGGGCGACCAGAAACCATACAAGATGATTGCTTTGGACGTAAATAGTGAAGAATCTATAGAAGCCGCCTTAAGTGAAATCGTTCAAATTGAAGGACGGGTAGATTGGTTCTGTTGCGTTAACCGCTCAGGCCCACCTAATGGTAAACTGCGCGGCTCAAATTAACCACCGTGAAAACTCGTCATGATCTGCTTCAAAGGTCACCGTTTCGAAAAATCATTCATTCTGATTTGTGTACGGTGGTATCTTGCGTATTCTTTGAGCTATCGAAACATCGAAGAGATGATGACCGAGCGTGTCATTTCGGTAGATCATACCAATATCTACCGTTGGATTCAAAAGTTCGCACCCAAGCTCGAAGCAGTTTTCCGGAAAAAGTACAAACGCCCGGTTGGCAAAAGTTGGCGCATGGATGAAACCTACATTAAGGTGAAAGGCGACTGGAAATATCTGTATCGTGCAGTCGATAAAGAAGGCAACACCATCGACTTTTTGTTGAACCGTTTGAATTGCACCCTAAGAGACTGTAAATTAAATTGTGTAATTGCTTATCATTAAAACCCTTTATTGGGAGAGGATAAGCAAATGAATAAAGCAGAACTCGAGGCGTTTGCCCGTGAAGCCGCCAAAAGCATAAAAACTGAAAAAGACCTCAATGCGTTCAACCAAATGCTGACCAAGATCACCATTGAGGCAGCCTTAAATGCCGAACTGGATGAGCATTTGGGTTACGACAAATACCAGCAGTCGGATACGGAGAACAGTCGCAATGGCTTCTCCCGCAAGACCTTGAAAACGGAAGACGGCCAATTCGAAGTGACAATACCGCGCGACCGGGACAGCAGCTTTGAGCCGCAATTGGTGAGCAAGCATCAAACCCGTTTTACCTCCCTGGATGACAAAATATTGAGTTTGTATGCCAAGGGCATGACCACCCGGGAGATCGTTGCCGCCTTTAAGGAACTGTACGGTGCCGAGGTGTCGGCAGCGTTGATTTCAAAGGTGACCGATGCGGTCATTGCCCAGGTGATCGAATGGCAATCCCGTCCGCTGGATAGCATCTATCCGATCGTCTACCTGGATTGTATCGTGGTTAAAATCCGTCAGGATAAGCAAGTGCTCAACAAAGCCATTTACCTGGCCTTGGGCGTGAACATGGAAGGCCGCAAGGAACTGCTGGGCTTGTGGTTGTCAGAAAATGAAGGGGCTAAATTTTGGCTGGGGGTGTTGACCGAACTCCAGAACCGGGGCGTCAAGGACATCCTCATTGCCTGCGTGGACGGCCTTGAAAGGCTTTCCGGATGCCATCACTGCCGTCTTCCCCAACACCCGGTACAACTCTGCCTTGTCCATCTGGTGCGTAACTCAGTGAAATATGTGCCCTGGAAAGATTACAAGCCGGTCACGGCCGACCTGAAGTTGATTTATCAATCCGTCACCGAAGCACGAGGCGTTATTGGCGCTTGAGCAATTCGCCGCCCGCTGGGATGGCAAATACCCGCAAATCAGCCGCTCCTGGCGGACGCCCATTGGAATAACCTCAACACCTTGTTTGGCTATCCTGAGGACATCAGGAAGGCCATCTACACCACCAACGCCATCGAATCGTTGAACAGCGTCATCCGCAAGGCGCTGCAAAAACGAAAGTTATTTCCGAGTGATGATTCCGCCAAAAAAGTCGTTTATCTGGCTATTCAGGAGGCATCACAAAAATGGACGATGCCCATCAAGAATTGGAAATCCGCCTTAAATCGATTTATGATTGAATTTGAGGACCGGTTGCAAGACCATATTTAAACCAAAAGCAGTTACACAGAATTATTTACACCTCCACCCTAAAACAGGTTGTCGTAATTGAATTGTAACAATTTGCTGTTACAATAGCCCAAACAGTCTGGTTCTTAAGCAATAAGCACGATTCAATCGCTTATTGATCAGATTTAAATCAAAAATTCAGGTGTTAACCTAATATTGCTGCCATTTTTCCATTAATCGCCTTTCCTATAGACAAAGGAATGTGTGTGTTGCGGCAATGAAGTGCTGAATCATTTTTCGGTAAGCACCGCTCGTCATCCTGTGTGCTTATCTGATCAGCCCCTAATGCATTCATCCTAGTTGGCCGAGTCCAACGGATAATAACAGCGCCTGTGCGCTGGTAGTTTCACCAGCAGTTTCCGAAAGTTTGTTGTTCGACTCTTCTATTTTGAAGGTTTAAGTAACGCGAGCGTTAAAAAAACGTGCATCTACTAAAGAAGGCTAGTCATGATTTATCTTTGCTTTACTGGCGGTTGTTTGCTTGGAATCTAGTGCCGGTACTTATGACCAACCCACATCTTTGGGTGCGCAATGGTTAACCAAACAGCAAAACAGCGATGGTAGTTGGGGCAGCAACCCAAGCTTACAGGCCGTTTATACCAGTGCCGCAGTACAAGCGTTGGCAAGAGCCTATCAAACTAATGCTGCTTACTATGCTGGCATTACTTGGCTGGAAGATCACGACACCAGCAATGTCGATTTTACTGCTCGCAGTTAAGAAGCGCTGTTAGGGCATGGAGACAGCGAAGCCAATGCCCTCAGTTATGGGGTCTAGCGAGCAACGGAACGGAAAACTCGTTTAAGGCTTAAATTGGCCTAGATTTAGATTCTAAAAACTCATAAAACCATGGATTTCGATACGAGAACTGTTTTTGAGAAGGGCTTTTTATTGAAAACCCTAGCAGGACAGCCGTTCTCAACAAACCTTCTCATAAATGGTCGATATTGATAACCTACTGTTTTGAAAAAATAAGTCATCAAAACTTATGCTTAACTGGATTTTGCGTTCCGTTGCTCCCTAAACCCCATTATCAAAAAATAACATAATAACTTTATAAATCGAATAGATATTATTTTTTGAGCAGGCTCTAATTACGCACAAGTAAACAGTCCAAAGATGTGCCGCAATAAAATTAGCATACTTACTCTAAAATCATGGAAAACTTCAGGATTATGAATAAATCAAGCAAATTGAAGTCGGAATTGTATGAGCCGCCAGAATGCGAGACTCCATCTAAAACAGAACAAGAAAATAAAGCGAATGCAGACTGGATACATAAAGAAGTTTACGAAAAACTCGAATGCGGCGCATTCCTATTACTGTTATATGACAGTACACAGCACAAACCAAAGCTAGAACTCGAAATACGCTGTGGACTAGATGATCGGGAGGTGGCTTATTTACAAAAAATAGCTAAAAAAATATTTTTTGATGCCAAGCCGGTTATAATTATGAAATCTTTAATAGAAGTTAACCTGGACATGCTATGGAACGATACCTATACACTATTAGATGCGAGATGGCTTGATAAAAATATAGCGCTATGCACTTTTCTATGTAAAAGTAGGCTACCGGCTTATTCACTTATTGAGTATGATATAACGCCTATACTTAGATCATTATGTAAGGTGATTCAGATTGAAGTAAAAGAAGCCACCAGAGCATCCACTAAAGCAATACCGCAAAACATAATCCCAGTATCAATAAAAAATTACAATTTAACGCCAAGAGAAATAGAGGTATTACAATGGGTATGGGAAGGAAAATCCAATTCAGTAATCTCTATAATACTCCAGTGTTCAGAGCACACAATTAAAACACACCTGCAAAGAACCTACGAAAAAACAGGCGAGTACAGTAGGTTGCGCGCAGCAAAAAAAGTGTTTGGATGATATACCTGAGTTGTAAGGCTCCACATTATTCAATGGTATGCCTAAAATAACATAATTTTCAGCCTATCATTATAATAGATTACCCTGGGTGTTAGAAAGCCAAGCGATCACCTCATCCACATTTTTATCTGGCGGAAATACAGGATAAAAGCATTTCCTGACCACGCCGTCTTTAATTATAAGCGTTAGTCTCTTGATTAGCTTTAAACCCGCAACTTCAAGCATAGGCAACTTCATAGCCATCGAAAACAAATACATAGAATCGCTTAAAAGTGGATAAGTTAACGCTAAGCGTATAGCGGCTTCATGTTGCGTCTCAAGTGTTTGACAGCTTACCCCGTAAATGCCCACGCCGTTACTCTTAAATACAGCAAAATTTTCACGATAAGAACAGACTTGCGAAGTACACCCGGCGGCACCAGGAATTTTTAACCATCCTTCAGGAATAGCATACCCAGGGCGACCGGTCATTGGGTAACAGAAAACAACATTCCAACCAGATAATTTGGACAAATTGATGCTTTGATTAACAGTCGAAGGCAAATATATATCCGGCATCAACCTGTTTTCCAGATGCAGACATCCATCATCACTCAACGGAATTGGTAAATCCAAAGGAGTGGGTGGGGTACGGCTGAGAATAACTGAAGAGCTGAATTTCTGATTTCCCATAAGAATTAAAGTGAACTAATTGTCTAAAAATAAACAGATAAATCTGTAGTGCTGCGGGATTGAAAAAGATGTCAGCCACTACACAAAATAGACTTACGTAAACAAATAACAACAAATTACCCCCCGTCATTATGGCTAGACAATAAGGTAATGTCTAATCATGCAATTAACTTCAAGCAAACCTCAAACCCAAAATCCGCAAAGCCGAGGCACGGCCAATTGGCTAATTGAATGATCCGAACAAGGTTAACTAGTGCCTGAACGGAAATCAATTATTTCTATATTATTCAATATGTTATAATTAATTCGCAGCACGAAGATGTGTTGTTCCGAAACTGGTTTTGCCCTATTTCCGGCAAAAATCAGCCTGTAAACGCCTAAAAGCCAAAATCTTCGTTACTCGAAATCGTATGCGCACCGTCATTCAGCCTCAACTCAAATTCGGCGAAACCGATATCGCCGACATTGTCATCGACCCCAAATCACGTGATGACATTCCGCAATTACTGCGTGGTCTGCAATACATTTATACCGAGATCAGCTTGCGTCAGCGGGTATTTGCCATACTGGAAGAGGTGATGCCTGACCGTGCGGATGGGAAAGGCAAAGCGAGCAGTCAAACCGGGCGGCCCGGTATGGAGCAATGGAAGATACTGGTCCTGGGCGTACTGCGCTTAGGCCTGAATGCCGATTACGACCGGATTCAAGAGTTGGCCAACCAGCACAAGACGATCCGGCAGATGCTGGGACACAGCGACTGGCTGGACGAACAGGAGTACGAGTTGCAGACGATTCGCGACAACGTCAGCTTGTTCACGCCCGAGCTTTTGGATCGCATCAACCAGGAAGTGGTTAACGCAGGGCACTCAGCCGTTAAAAAAAAACACCGAAGAAAGCCTGAAGGCCCGCGCTGATTCCTTTGTCACCAAAACCCACGTGCACTTTCCCACCGACACCAACCTGCTGTGGGATGCGATTCGCAAAGCCATTCAAACCTGTGCAACGCTCTGCGACACACTGGATTTAACCGAATGGCGGCAAAGCGCCTATCACTTGCGGTGTTTCAAGAAAAGCTATCGGCTGATTCAAAAGCTCAAACACTCCACCTCGCAAGATGAAGCCAAGAAGCAGGCCAAGCAGGACACAGATCATGGCCGCTTATCAAACCTACCTCGACCAAGCCGAAATCTACGTGCAACGGACCTGCGCCACCCGGCAACGGCTGCATCACGACCACGGCATACCGACGCCGCTGTTGGCGGAATCTCGATGATTATCTGAATCATGCCGAACCGGCAGATCGACCAGATTCGGCGCCGAGTCTTGCAAGATGAAACCATTCCGCATAGCGAAAAAGTCTTTTCCATTTTTCAGCCGCATACCGAGTGGATCAGCAAAGGTAAGGCCGGCGTGCCGGTCGAGTTGGGCTTGCGGGTGTGTATCGTCGAAGATCAGCACCGCTTCATCCTGCACCATCAGGTCATGGAAAAAACCACCGACGATCAAATCGCCGTAGCCCTGGTCGAACAAACCCAAGCCCGCTTTCCCGCGGTAAAGGCCATGAGCTTTGACAAGGGCTTTCACAGCCCCGGCAATCAGATCGAGCTCAAACAGCGTCTGGAAAACGTGATATTGCCGAAAAAAGGCCGGCTATCCGAAGCCGACAAAGCCCGTGAATCCGACCCGGAATTTGTCCGCCTGCGCCGTCAGCACTCAGCCGTCGAATCGGCGATCAATGCCCTGGGCGTGCATGGCCTGGATAAATGCCCCGATCATGGCATTGACGGTTTCAAGCGCTACGTCGGCCTCGCCATCGTGGCGCGCAACATTCAGCGCTTGGGTGCCATTCTGCGCGAGCAAGAACAACAAGCAGCGGATCGACGACGAGGCCCGTATAAAAAAGCGGCCTAAAGACACGAGCTGATGTGAAAAAAGTCAGAAACGCAGGAAAGATGTGTCCAAAATTCGCCCGGAATGGCTGATTTGCATCATTGAGTACGGCTCAGAAGAGAAAATCGGCTGGCCCAGTGCCGAAAAACGGCTGTGAGTTATGACTCAGTGAGCCGGCAGAATTCTGAAAAAATCGAGTTTTCTTTCAGGCACTAACTAGCGTTGATTACCCTGCTGAGCCGGCTTTATAATGTCAGCTAGCATGTAATGCGGCGCTTGTCAATACACCGGGCGGCTGATATTTAACGATTTAATATGTTGTTACATTAAAGCCGTGGATAGGTTTCCACAGGTTATCCTAATTAAAGGATAGCTTTACACTTAAACGTAACAAATACCCAGGAGTCTAACATGACTATCAATACTGTTAAAACCAAAATGGTTGCTTTTCTGTATTTCTAAATAATACTAACGATCGGCACTTTAGAGTGCCGATCACTATTTTAGGATTCATATCAATGAATACGATCAATTTTATTCCTTACAGTTCAACTAAATTTGAAATTAATGGTAATTCCCTATTAGTAGAATCACCTTGGCTTCAAATAGATGCGGAACTTGATCAGGATGGCCAGTACCTGGCAACACAAGCATTAGCACAATTGAGCAATTTAGATAATGAGTCATTGAATCAAGATTCCTATCAATTTCTCAAAAACTTTGCAAATTACCCATTGCTACATGCGGTGCCAAGAAAAGTTTATTCAGACAACATCTATCACAGCTCATCTGATTTGTTAGATAAATCTCAAGGGCCGCGTGACCTGATAAATTCACTAAACCGGTTTAGCGAAGTAGACGTCGATAGAGATTTTTACTATATCCCAAAAACTTGGCAATGGAATTACGACGAACTACTGGAAACATCCAGAATAGCCGATTCCGAATACTATGATCCATTTTCCGTCTACACAAAAATTCGAGAAATGCGGCTCGAATTTCAAACAAAAGTAGGGCGCAGAGCGCAAAAGTTAATGGAAGCCTTGCGTCATCAGCGTAAGAATGATGAAAAAAAGTTTTTTGAAAACATGGTGATAGTATTATCCCAGCAACACTATGTTACTCGCATGTGCGATAGCTGTCTCGGGCTAGCTCAAAAAGAATTAAAGCTAATATCAGAAGAAGTGCGGCAATATGCTAAAGAAGAAATCGCTCATGATAAGCTAATCTTAAATAGCATACACATCTTAAATAAAGATGCGCAAGTTGAAAAAAATTATACCCCAGAAGTAAAGCTAGAAATTGAAGTAATAAAGCACGCAGCCCAAAACTGTGCGTTAAGTTTTTCAACCCTGGTATCTATCATGGAAGGCACTGTTTATCCAGAATCAGACCCAGTAGGCAATCTACTGTTAGATTCCTCGCTCCCAAAATCAAGTTATGGCGTAGAGGCTCACTTCCAAATAAACAGGAAAGGCAATCATACCGCTATTCCAGAAAAATTTGTAGCAAAACTGCCTCCAGTGACTAAAAAAACTGTAATTAATGCCGCTAAGTTATCAGAAACCACCATCGAGCTAGATAGTGGTTTGTCAATAACTTTATACAATGAATTATTTGTGCAATAAGTGAGTTTTTTATTAAAAGAAATAGCTAATGACATTAATTTAGCAAAAAAGGCAATGTCATTAGAATGCGCATACTCAGAGCTATCCTACTCTAATAAGCTATATTGGAGACAGAAAATAGGTAATAGATATGCTGTTGTATGCACATCGGAAACAAAAGATACGCCTAATCTCATATTAACGCCAAAGCCTTTCAGTGTTGGCACCGCCATGTATGGATATGGCGGTGGAAGCTATGTGGTCTCAGAAAACGGTTATTATTTTGTTGACGCAGTTTCCGGTGATATTTATTTCCATCCGACAGAAGATAACCCAATACTTCTCGTCAAGTCACATGGGCGCGCCATTGGTGGACTGGTGTACATTATCACAAAAAACACTCTGATATATCTTAGTCATAGTAAAACAAAAACATCATTCACAACTCGGATAGAGCTTATTCATTGCAAATCAAAGGTGCATCGAATAATACTGGAAGTGCCGGAATTTATTGGCGGTTTAACATTTACACCAACAGGAAATAAATGTGCGTGGTATCAATGGCAAATCAATGAAATGCCATGGGATAAAACATCTCTTTTTATCGCGGAAACCAACTTAGAAAGTATATACGATCTATTTCAAATTTCAATGGAAATTGAATCAAGTAAAATTGAGCCACGCTTTGCAAATGATACGCTCTTTTTTCTGGATGATTGTAGCGGTTGGTGGAATATATATAAGTGGGTTTCTAATAACAACGAAATTGAGTGCATCTCCTGGGCCATCTGAAATTGAATTTGGCTTTCCGCCATATAAATATGGAGAAAACACCTATGGAATATCCAATAACAAAATAATTTCTGTAGCAACAGATGGAACAAAAAGACGATTAATAGAGTTTAATCAAAGTGGATACAGTAAAGAGTATTCGTGGGATGGTAAAGAAATTATATCCCCAATAATTAATGGCGAGCTTGTGTATTTTATTAGCGGCGATTTATCAAAGCTAACAACCATCCAATCATTAAATATTGCTAATCAGCAAAATAATGTGATTGTAGCAAGCGCAGAAAAATTTACGCCTTCATTTACTGCTGAGTATCACTTGTTAAATGCATCAGAACAATACAGGTATTGTGCATTTGTATATTGGCCTAACGAGCAAATTAAAAAAAACAATAAATCCCATATAATACTTAATATTCATGGTGGGCCTAATGGAAGCGTATCAAGGTTATTCTCAACTGCAGCAGAGTTTTGGACAGCCAAAGGTTATGTTTATCTCGAAATAGATTATGTTGGCAGCACCGGATATGGAAAACAGTTTCGTGAGCGACTAAATAATCAGTGGGGGGAGGTCGAGTGTGAAAATATATTTCACTTTATTTCGAAATTAGAAGATATCGGAATATTAAAACCATACAAAATTTTTGTTAGAGGTAATAGCGCTGGCGGCTATACAGTCATGCGATTATTATCGAAATCCAGATTATTTTCAGCTGGTTGTGCGTATTATGGTGTTTCAGACTTAAAAGAATTATTAGAAACCACCCATCCTTTCGAATCGCCACTTTTATATAATCTAATTAATAAAGAAGTAAGCAACTTAACCTATATAGAACGCTCGCCTCTCTACAATCCATATTGTATTCAAGATCCAATTTTATTAATTCACGGCAAGCATGATCAAGTGGTTCCGATAAACCAAAGTCGGCTGCTTTATCAAAAACTTTTAAGCCTAGGTAAAATTTGCCATCTTTTCGAATTTGAAGAACAACATGGCTTTACGAGCCTAGATAATAAAGCTCTATCCTACGCAATTGAACATCAATTTTACGAGAATAGGATTAATGACGCAGCTTGATATTGGAATTCCAGGGTTTATACTTCCAGAATACATAGCACAGGTTCCACCCTATCAACGAGGAACTTCGACAGCCAAGGCTGGCCCATCTATTAAGATGTCTAGTAATGAGAACCCGTGTGCAAATGAATGGCTAAAAGAAAAGCTTTTCCTAATCGCTAATATGGATCACAGCAGATATCCTAATGACGATTATCCATTACTAAAACAATTAATCGCAGAACTTGACGATGTAGAGCTTAATAACATTTTCCTTGGTAATGGATCGTCAGAAATACTCTCGCTGATTGCCCGAATTTTTCTAAATTCAGAAAGAATTGTTGTGCAGTCAGCGCATACTTTTCCACTTCTTAGCATCTGTGCAAAACTTTCCGGCGCAAGCGTTGTGCTAGCAGACAGCAAACATTATAAACATGATCCAGCCGCCTTGGTAAGCCAAATTATTCCTGGTAGGACGGTTTTATATGTTGACAATCCCAATAACCCAATCGGGTCATTATTAAAGATTGATGAACTTAAATATCTCATAGAATCAACGCGCGGCACCGCATTTTTGGTTATAGATGAAGCCTATCATGGCCTGGTATGCTCAGATGTATATCAGAGCGCTGCGCAGCTATGTAATGATGAAAAACACGTCATCGTGCTGCGAACCTTTTCTAAAAGCTTTGGTATGGCTGGTGCGCGAGTAGGGTATGCAATTGCCAATCCAAATATAATCTCTATTTTAGAAAAATACAGGCCGCCTTTTAATATTAGTTCAATTTCATCAGCCTTAGCGTGCGAAGCATTACGCGATACTAAATTCACATATTCCTGTGCAAAATACATTGAAAGCGAGATGGAGTTAATGATTCAGGATAGCATTATAAGTAATCATTTGGTATATAAACCAGCGTCGAACTACTTTTCCTTGCGATTCGAAGAACAACATGCCGACAAGATAACAGATTTGTTAATGTCTGCTGGTATTTTAGTAAAACATATGGCCGATGACCCTGCCTTAATTCGAGTTTCAATCGGCAAGCCACATGAAAATGTATTTTTTAGAAAATCCTTATCTGCAGCGCTAATAGAAGTTAATCACTTGGAAGAATTGGAAATTTAATTATGACATACGAAGAAATGAAGGCCAGAACAGAACTTGCATCACTTTATAGAATCTTTAATTACTTAGGCTGGACTGAATTAATTTACAATCATATAACTTTACGTATTCCAGGGCCAGAAAAACACGTTTTGATTAATCCATTTGGTCTTTCATATTCTGAAGTCACAGCTGAGAATCTTGTTAAAATCGATCTTGAAGGAAATATTATAGGCGAATCATTCTGGAAGTACAACTTAGCCGGATATACCACTCATTCCGTACTTCACAAAAACGTACCTGACGCCGTCTGCGTTATGCACACCCACACCACAGCAGGCATAGCCGTTGCCTGCTTAGAACAAGGTCTGTCTTACAGTAATTTCTATTCAGCTCAACTCTATAATAAAGTTGCGTATCATAATTTTGAAGGCATCACTATCTATGAAGATGAGGGCTCAAGACTGATTGAATCGATCGCCGGCAAACCAGCAATTATTCTACGCAATCATGGGCTGATGGGCTGGGGAAGTACCGCAGCAAAAGCATTTTCCACGCTTTGGATTCTAAATAGAGCTTGTGAAATTCAATGTCAATCTTTAGCCATGGGAAAAGCCCTAGAAATAAGTGAAGAGGTTTTAAAAAAATGTACTGCAGACTCCTTTCACTTTAATCCAACCTATGGAGAAGGTCAAGATGTTTTGGATGCATTAACGCGCATTATAAATAAGCTTGATCCAAGCTACCAATCATATGGGCGCATCGATTGAAAATCGGAATTATTGGGCTGGGAGCAGTAGGCTCATTTATCGCATATATTCTCGGTCAAAGCGGAATAGAATTACTAACAGTTACGCGTGCTGATACCATTGCCAACCATAATATAGACTGTGTTTCTTTGTATAACAGTAAAATAAATGGTTTTGTCCAGGTACACAATGCGGCTAAGCATGAGTTGGCTAATTGCGACTTAATAATAATTGCCGTAAAAGCAAATGGCTTGTCTTGGGCGGCCCATGTTTTAGAACAAGCTCAAATTTCAACTTCCATTCCTTTAGTTTATGCAGTAAATGGACTACCCTGGTGGTTAAAAAAGCAACTTGGAATCATAACTGAAGATGTTGATTTGTTTGCGCCTATGAACAACCATTGCTGGTGTGGATTTATCAATTATATCAATACGTCAAAAAATTCTAATACAGTCATTCATCACTCTGGTCAAAGTATAACTGTTCAAAATTCTTTAGAGAGTTATTTTAATCAATTTAGCATTTCGCTAGTGGAGGTATTTAAAAGCTTCAATCTCTCAGTGGTTAAAGTAGAAAATCTAGATTCATTATTATGGCAAAAACTTAGCGGCAATGCTGTTATTAGTACAATCTGTGCATTAAATAATGTGAATACTGAACAGCTATTAAGTTCAAAAATCTTTGTCCAGATTATAAGTCAATGTATATATGAAATGAATACTATAGGTATCTGCTGCGGTTTTCAAATAATCAGCACGCCAGATGAGGTAATTGCTAATATTGCTAAAATGCATTCATTTAAACCCTCCATGTTAATAGATGTATTAAACCAACGTATTACAGAAATTGATGAGTTATTAGGCATTCCATTGCGCTTGGCAGACAAGCATCAATTAAAAGTGCCTGCTCTTAGCGGTCTGTATCATGCCGCACAACAATCGTTAGCAGGAGAGGTGGCTTTAGCTTAACTGGCAGTCAATATAAGAGCAGGCCATGGCCGCTACCTAGCCTGTAACCGTTGCAGATGTTTTATTCGTCGGCGTAGGCCGCTGCTCAAGTCGTCGTCAATTCGGTTTTAACTGCTGTTAACTCAAACCGACTGACAACCAGGCTTTCAAGTCATGAAATCTGCGTTCTGGTACGGGCTTAACCTTGCATTCTGGTTTGCTAAAAAATGGGGGATAATTTTCTTAAGCCGTTTATCATAATTTTATATAGGTTAATACTACACTTTGTCGACTGAGTCAAAAACTAACTTCCAGTTAAAATCTGTAACTAATTAAATCATTAATTCAAGGTGCGTCATGGAAACAATTTCTGCAAATCAAACCGATGGTATACAAGCTTTCACAAATGAGCGTGCGGCAGGCTATAAGTCCGCCAGTACCGGTTCACCACTGGCTAGAGCCTCTGAAATAACCTGTATACAACATGCACTACTGACCGCCGGAATAGAGAATGCAAATAGCGTTGTTGAAGTGGGCGCCGGACAGGGCTTTGTAACAGCCTTGTTGTTAAAACTCTTACCAAGTGCAGCCACACTGATTTGTATCGAGCCTTCATCCCATATGGCCGCGCATCTTCCAGATGATCATAGGCTTACCAAAAAAATATGCGCACTTACCTCAGCACAAATACCAAAAGACAGCGTGGACTTAATTGTTAGTGTTGCCGCGTTCCACCATATCCCCAACAAATATCAAACCTTTTTAGAATGTCGCTCTATTTTGCGCGAAGGCGGTACTCTGATTATCATTGATGTAAATCACGGTACAGAAGCACAAAAATGGTTCGATTTTGTGGTTAATCCCCATTGTCCTTCAAGACATGAAGCTGATTTTCTTGATGAGGATTTTTCAAGAGTGCTTAGCAACCGATCAGGTTTACGGCATGAACGATCCTACATAGAACGTACGCCATGGCGCTTTGATAGCAGAGAAGAAATGGAACTATATGCTCAGGGTATCTTTTGTCTTACCACAAATCAACCTGATATTAGGCAGCTCATCAATCAAAATCTCACCCCGATAAAGAATAACGGCAAATATGAGATGTCATGGTCTCTGGGTGTGCATATATTCACTAAATCTGATATTTAGGAAAGCGGAATGGACAGATGCGAACTAAATTCAATAGAAATATTGAGTGAAAAAACCGAAAAATTTTACCAAAAATATCTTAGAGATGCGCCTAAGAGCGTTCAAGAATTAAAAGAGGCTGCAACCAAGCGATTATTGGAAAGTAAAGTAGAAGAGCGTGCCCTCAAGATCGGACAGATCATCCCAAAATTTATATTGATAAACGCTCTAAGTCAGAAAGAATTGAATTCCCAGTCGGAATTACAAAAAGGCCCCTTAGTCATTTCTTTTTTTCGAGGTGCATGGTGTGGTTATTGCAACATCGAATTAGAGGCCTTGGCTAAAATAAATCAACATATCAAGTCGTTGGGCGCCAGCTTAGTGGCAATATCACCCCAAATCGACGGTGGCATTGCTGATGTAGTCGAGTTGTATGACATCGATTTCCCAATACTAATCGATGTTAATAACGCCACAGCAGAAGCATTTGGATTGGCTGTTGAAATGGATAGTAGTTTACATGAAGCCTATCGCGATAAATTTTGTATAAATGTTCCACAAATTAATGGTACAAATGATTGGCGTTTGCCAATTACCGCGACATATATAGTCGGTAGTGATGGCGTCATCATAGAATGCGATACATGTCCTGATCATACTAAAAGAATGGAACCTAAACGCATTCTGGAGGTACTTTTAGATTTGAGTGATAAAAAATGAAACCCCCATTAGTCTACGGAATTCAGCAAATTGGATTCGGGCCTGCAGGTTTAGGGATAATAGCAGTAGCCGATAGAGAAGGTCGGCTTACTGATTTAAACAAAATAGGCCTAGCTATTCATGAAAAAAAAATTAACAATAGCTGGAACAACTTTCATTTAGATCTGGATATTGAATCAAACACGCCGGCCAATTTTTTTATTTCACACTTCAATAGATCAGGAATATTTAAACCTGCTTTCGGCACCGATTTGTTCAATAATCTAGAGTCACATGGCGCGTCAAACTGCCTTTTATCCTCTGCCAACAAATTCCTTTCAGAAATAGCTTTACTTTCTGAGGGCTATATAAATAGCATTAATAATTCTGATATTTTTTTTAATAGCCACATTAAACAAATAGTCCTGGATGATAACGGCCTATATCACACAACAAATGAAATGGGAGTGAAATGCACCTCTAAAACATTGTTGTTTTGTACTGGTTCTTTAGAAGCCAATCTATCTGCTTACGGAAACTACATCAATTCCTCAGATATTTTGCGAGGTAAAATTGATGAATATATTTTTGAAAAATTAACAAACATCGGTAGTATCACTATCATTGGCGCATCCCATAGCGCTTTTAGTTGCGCATTACGGGTGTTGTACTTAAAAAAACAATATCAAATCTCAGCTAAAGTAAACATCATCGCTCGCAAAAAACCAAAAATTTATTTTGAAAATATCGAGAGCGCAATAAACTCAAACTATATCCTCGATGCCGAAGATCAAATATTGCCCAATGGAACTATAAATGAATCCGCTGGCTTAAGAGGTAAAGCCGCTAAATTAGCATTAGATGTAATGACTGGCCTTGAGCAGAATTTAACCATTATTGCGCCCAATATACCGTATTGTATTAACGACTCGCTTGTCGTTAACGCTACAGGCTATCAACCGCATCCAGTCAATCTAATCCGAGAAAATGGAGAAAAGATCAGGCTTAATCGGCTTAACGATTGTTATGTCATTGACCAGAATTACCGTATCTTAGATGAAAACGGCTTGCCTATTGTTGGACTTTTTGGGCTGGGAATTGGATTTTACCGTAGTGACGAATTCAAGAAATTTAGTTCAGTTGATGATTTTCTTGGTCATGGCGCCAAAACTATTTTCGATCAGTTACTAAAAGATTAAAAACATGACTATAACCCAACAAAATAATAAAAAATGCTTAAGGTTTTATGGGCTAGAAGCCGCACGTTTTAACAAAGGCGGCTGCATTTATCTTGATTCTGCCGCAACCACACTAATGATGATAAACGCCAAAGAAGCCGCAGATCACTTTCTCGAATATTATTCAAATGTTCATACTAATGCGCACAACAAAGCCAAAATTAGTGGGATCTGCCTTGAGTGGGCTTATCAAAAAGTAACTGAATTTCTAAAATGTTCAGAAACGCATGAAGCATTATTTATGGGTAGCGGTGCAACAGCCGCAATCAACGGGTTTGCACAGCTAATGAGATTTAACTTTCCCTCTCGGCGCATGGTTGTAATCTCCAGCATGGAACATCATTCTAATGATCTGCCGCATAGACAAAATTTTAGTGAAGCCGTATTTGTACCATTAAGCAGTAAAGGAAAATCAGCAGGTGGCATAGATCTGAATTTTCTTAATAACATCCTTGAAGAAAACCAAGGTCGAGTTGCCTATGTTGCCGTTACTGGCCTGAGTAATGTAACCGGTGTCAGAACGCCATTACAACAAATCTGCGAAATTGCGCATCGACATGATACAGTTGTTCTGGTTGATGGCGCTCAAATGGTTTCCAGAACTCGGGTTGATTTAACCGCTCTTGGCGTGGATGCATTTGCATTCTCCGGTCATAAACTCTACGCCCCAGGATCGCCAGGCGTACTTGCCATAAAAAAAAACCTATTAGAACAGCTTTCGCCAATCTACGTCGGCGGCGGCATAGTAGACGATGTTACAACATCAAATTACATACTTTCATCCAAACTTAGAGAGCGGCATCAGCCTGGTACGCCTAATATTTACGGCGCTATATTGCTAGCGTATGCTATGCATTCATTAATTGAATATGGCATGGATTATATCGAGGAACATGAACAGAATTTGTGTGATTACGCTCGTAAATTACTAACTCAAATCCCAGAAGTAACTTGTTACGGTTGTATCGATAATTCAGCGGGTGCGAATAGCGGTTGCATCACATTTAATATTCTGGATTTACCACACGAGCTAGTCGGACGCATATTAAATGATCATTATGGTATTGCTGTCCGAAATGGGTGTTTTTGCGCCCACCCCTATGTTAGATCATTATTGCAAGAAGAATTATGGGAATTAGATGCCAATCCCGAAAATCCAGATGATATTAACCGTATTGATTCGTTCAAAGGCATGGTAAGAGCAAGTTTTGGGGTTTATACCAGCAAACAGGATATAGACGCTCTAGCAAAAGCTATTAGCATAATTGTCCAAAATAAAACTAATTTTCTAAATAATTATATTTCGTCCAGCATACCATTAACCAGTTCAGTCTCTGAGTTTAATCCATTAAAACTGCTTAGTACAGGTAATTCACAATATGAGATATGACCGTACCTTAGATACAAGAGGGCAGACTTGTCCTTTACCAGTAATCTCCTTAAAGAAAATGATGCGAACTTGCGATGATAATATAATTGTTCGGGTAATTTGTGCGGATAACGAAGTTTTGCAGGATATTTTATCGTACATGGATAAATGTGGGTTAGAACTTATTAATAATGATATTTGTGCTGATAACAAAATCGCCTACGTCCAAAAAAGAAAAGGATAAATTGTTTTTGTTATTCATAAGCATCCATGCCATCAACAGCAACGTCATATCCACAGCGGTTCTGTTGCGTTAGTTTTCAAAAGGTGAACAGAATTGTATTATCTCCTTCTTAGGCAGCTAACAGATAGAATTGTTCTGCGGCTGCCAATTCTTGCGTATTCGTAGAGCGCATTTGCCCTTTTTTGAGCATGTGCATTAACTCAATGCCGCACAAGGTTCGTCGGGCAGAATTAAAACTCTTAAATCCAAGCATCGGCCGGACAATCCGCTTGATGGCCCGGCGATCCTGTTCGACGATATTGTTCAAATATTTGATTTGGCGAATTTCGATGGTTGAGCCGGATTCTGCCTGGGTCGATTCCAGGGCCGCCAGGTTTGATCCACTTTTGTCGATCGTAACCTTCTCCAGCCGACCGTGTAAGCCTATCGCCTTTTTGAAAAACCGTAATCAGAATGAATGATTTTTCGAAACGGTGGCCTTTGAAGCAGATCATGACGAGTTTTCACGGTGGTTAATTTGAGCCGCGCAGTTTACCATTAGCCCGCATATTTCATGAGCCTTCCAAAGATCCTGCAAAATGGTCCGACAATATCGAATCAGATGTGATCTACCGACAAATGGAGGTTATAGGCTTGCATTGAAGGTTATTGTCCTTTTTTCAGGCACAACTTCCCCTTACCCCATTCTTTAACGTGCCGGGAACAGCACACTTTCGGATTATTCAGGGCATAGCTTTTGGCAGACCGATTGAAACAAAGTTTGATAAGGATAACTGCTGCTGAGCAATAGCTTCACCCGCCGGGTATTGCGAACCACCACCGCACCGATCTTAAAGAGTTTCAACCGAATCGTCGCACAGGTGGCCTGCGCCAGTTCGGTTTGCGGCAAGGCCATGCGGCGAATGGCATTGATCAGCGTATAGGCGAGCGTCGATAACAACAAGCGGAATTGATTCGGCCACCACAGGGAACAGCTGGTGCGGTCGGCAAACAAGTCCAACTGTTGTTCTTTGATCCGGTTTTCCATCTCGCCCCGGGCACAATAGACCTTTTCGTAAAGCTGTTGCGGGTCGCCGGTTAGATTGGTCACCACATAGCGTGGGTTGCTGCCCTGGCTCATGTGCTCGGCTTTGAGAATGACCCGGCGTTGGCGTTTCCAGCTCCCCGCCTTGTAGTGCAGCTCGGTGAACAACCGTTGCTTGTGTTGCTGGGCTTCAAATTGGCTTTTGGCCTGATCTATCCAGGGCTGGCTTAACTGGTTGAGGCGTGGGTTTTTGGCTAAGCCGACGATATAATTGACCTCGTTGCGCTCGCACCAGCTCAGCATTCGATGGCGGCAAAAGCCGCTATCGCCACGCAACGTGATCACAACCTCAGGCCAAGCGTGGCGCAAGCGTTTGACCAGCAAGGCCAGGATCGCCCAACTGTGGTTGGCGCCGTCAATATTGCTGGGACGCAAATAGCTAACTAAGCACTGGTCGCCACAAAAGACGTAGAGTGGCAGAAAACAATAATGCCGGTAGTAGCCATGAAAAAACCGGCCTTCCTGCTGCCCATGCACCGGATCGTCGGTAGCATCAAAATCCAGGATTAAGGCTTCCGGCGGCCTCTCAAAAGACGCGATAAACTGTTCTACCATCTGTTCATGAATCCGCCACATGAGCGCCCGATCCGCCTGTTGTTCAAACCGGCATAAAGTGGAACGGCTACCCAGGACCTGATCCTTTTCGACTGCGGTTTGCAAGGCAATGTCGTTGCGCAAAGTGTCGTGATCGTTTAGGTCTTCGTAACCGCACGCCAACCCATAAACCCGTTGCCGGAGCAAGTCGACCACCTCATGCTGGATCTTGTCCGGATCCCTCGGGTCACTGATCAGCGCGGCAACCTATTCGGTCAGTTTTAAGCGCCGGTTCACTGAACGTAATAATAAAACCCCGCCATCACTGGTAATCGCTCCACCGCTAAAGTTGGCTTCTACTTGACGGCGTTTAAAGGCTGGAAATTCTATTTTGGTTGCGGTACAGTTTGTCACGGGCAAGTCCTTGTTCAAATTCAATCTAAGCAACTGAATTCTATCGAACTCTACAGGACTTGTCCGCCTTTTTTATGTGATATTCGGGTTAGGTGGGCCTGAGCGGTTAACGCAACAGAACCTCCACAGCAGCAACACAAAAATAAGCAATAGAGTCGTTTGCGACTAAACTATAGACTAATAAAACATTGATCGAAATCTATGAATAAATTATGGAGCGACTGCATCCGCAGTCTAGAACCTTACACCCCCGGTGAGCAACCCGCTATTGCTGAGTTGATCAAGCTCAACACCAACGAAAACCCTTATCCTCCATCGCCTGCTGTCTTAACTGCCCTGCAGGAAGCGGTCAATGCCGATCTTAGACTCTATCCAGACCCTGACGGCAAGGCCCTCAAACAGACCATTGCGAAAATGTATGGGCTAACCCAGGCCAATGTCTTTCTTGGAAACGGCTCCGACGAAGTATTGGCCCATGCCTTTCTCGCTTTGCTCAAGCATGAGCAGCCCATCCTGTTTCCGGACATCACTTACAGCTTTTATCAGATTTACTGCGCCTTGTATGGCATTCAATACCAGACAATCCCGCTTGACGACACATTTCAGGTCAATATTCAGGATTACGCCGCTTTTAACGGCGGTATCGTGCTGCCCAATCCCAACGCCCCAACCGGAATAAGCGTCAACCTTCCACAGCTGCGGACCTTATTAGAGATGCACCCCGGTTCGGTTATCGTAATTGATGAAGCCTACGTCGATTTTGGCGCAGAAAGTGCGGTTCCGCTTATCCAGGAATATCCAAACCTACTCGTCATCCAAACACTATCAAAATCACGTTCCCTCGCAGGCCTGCGTGTCGGATTTGCGCTCGGCGATCCAGGGCTCATCGCTGCGCTTAACCTTGTCAAAGGGTGCTTCAATTCCTACCCGCTTGATCGGTTGGCGCTGGCAGGCGCAGAAACCGCATTGCGTGACACAGAGTACTTCGAAACCACCCGAAATCTGATAATAGCAAATCGAGATTGGCTAACCAGCCAGCTCAAAACCCTAGAGTTCCAAGTATTAGCCTCCATGGCCAACTTCCTGTTCGTTCAACACCCAACACGGCACGGCCAGGACTTGCAAAATCAGCTGCGCGAGCAAAAAATCCTGGTTAGACGCCTGCCAGGCCCTAGAACCGAAAACTATCTGCGCATCACCATCGGCACATCAGCAGAATGCAGAACGCTAGTGAGTACACTTCAACAAATTCTTTAGTACGAGCTGTCACGCTTTTTACAACAACGTAGCCACGATGCAGCTCAGCGGAATCGAGGACGTCGACCGGTCGCGGTAGAGATGGCTGATACCAGCCCCCCCCCCCGCACAGATGGTTCTGTTGCGTTAGTTTTCAAAAGGTGAACAGAATTGTATTATCTCCTTCTTAGGCGGCTAACAGATAGAATTGTTCTTCGGCTGCCAATTCTTGCGTATTCGTAGAGAGCATTTGCCCTTTTTTGAGCATGTGCATTAACTCAATGCCGCATAAGGTTCATCGTCTTATTGCTGGCCTTGCTGGTGCTCCCTTTAGTGCTGTGGCTAATGGCCGATAACCCAGGTTTAAAAGGGCTGCGGCCTTATGGCGCAAACGGCTATAGGGATATAAACCTTAGCCCTGACCCGAACCCGATGCGTAAGGCGATGGCTAACCCGCAATTCTGGTTACTGGCCATGAGTTTCGGTATCTGCGGCCTGACCACCTCTGGCTTGTTCCAGACCCATTTAATCACTCACGGCAACGAACATGGCTTCCCCGAAATGACAATGGCGGTCTCACTGGGCTTGATGGGAGCCACGGATGTCTTTGGCACCATTTTATCCGGCTGGCTCTGCGACCGCTTCGACAAACGCTGGCCGTTGGCAGTTTATTACCTGCTTCGGGGGGCAACCTTGCTGCTGTTGCCTTATGTCGAATCGACCGGGCAACTGATAGCATTTTCTGTGGTTTATGGGCTGAACTGGTTGTCAACTATCCCCGCTACCTCGGCGCTCACCGCCGATTTGTTCGGTAAGCAGAATGTCGGGGTTGTATTCGGCTGGACTTGCTTCGCCCACCAAGTTGGTGCGGCAATAGCGTCTTATGGTGCAGGCTACCTTCATAGCATAGCTGGAAATTATACTCTGGCATTTATAGCATCCGGCCTATTCGCCTTTGTTGCTACCGGGCTTGTAGCATTCATAAAGGAATAGGAACGTGGGTATCAAATATTGATCCTTAATTTTTAGAAAAATCAAAAAAATCGAACGGCAGCTATTGAGATTGTGAAAATTTTGGATGATAGGCCGGAATGGGTCGATAGCGTCGGTTCAAAGACAATCCCAAGCAACGGAATGAAAGGCTGCTCTTTGTTCCTTTAATTATTTTGCGCGGCTTTTATGCCGATAAGCATCGAAGGTATCGTAAATGCACCGCACCAAGGGTAAGCTGATATCTTCCTCTGCCGATAGCTTAAGGCCATGGCCTTTGGTGTCCATGCACTTGATCGACGCATGGCTATGCCCATCAAACAGCTTGGCATAGTCGGAGGTTTCCATATCCGAGTAGATAATCATCCCTTTGGCAAATATTTCCTTTTCCTTCGGCGTCAATGTTGGCCAGTCCGAGACCTGTTTGTTTAAAAGTTCGCTCACTTGCCCTGGGTCTATTGCGTATTGTTGCAATTT
>CAWBFT010000044.1:0-58556 GCA_963788135.1 uncultured Gammaproteobacteria bacterium | reverse complement strand
CATTCTTTGGCCCTGAAAATGAATTTTTCGTATTCGACGATGTCCGCTGGGGCACTGACATGAGCGGCTCTTTCTACAAAGTGGATTCCGAAGAAGCAGGCTGGAACTCTGAAAAAGTCTATGCCGACGGCAACATTGGTCATCGTCCCGGGGTTAAAGGCGGTTATTTCCCTGTGCCACCGGTTGACTCATTCCAGGATTTACGTTCTGCAATGTGTACAACCCTTGAAGAAATGGGCATGGTCACTGAAGTACACCACCACGAAGTGGCAACTGCAGGCCAATGCGAAATCGGTGTTAAATTCAACACTTTAGTTAAAAAAGCCGATGAAGTGTTAACTCTGAAATATGTGGTGGCCAACATTGCCCACGCTTACGGCAAGACGGCGACTTTCATGCCTAAGCCATTGGTCGGCGATAACGGTAGCGGCATGCACGTCCACCAATCGCTTGCTAAAGGCGGGGTTAACCTGTTTACCGGCGATTTATACGGCGGTCTGTCTGAAACGGCATTGTTTTACATTGGCGGGATCATTAAACACGCCAAAGCATTAAATGCTTTCACCAATGCATCTACCAACAGCTACAAGCGTTTGGTACCAGGCTTTGAAGCCCCCGTTATGTTGGCTTATTCTGCCCGTAACCGTTCTGCGTCCATACGTATTCCTTTTGTTAAAAATCCTAAAGGCCGCAGAATTGAAGTACGCTTCCCAGATTCCACTGCCAACCCTTATTTAGCGTTCGCCGCAATGATGATGGCAGGCCTGGATGGCATCCAAAACAAAATCCATCCTGGTGATGCAATGGATAAAGACTTGTACGACTTGCCACCGGAAGAAGAAAAAGCCATCCCGCAAGTTTGCCATGCCTTCGACCAAGCATTAGAAGCATTGGACAAAGACCGTGAATTCTTAACTCGTGGCGGTGTTTTCACCAACGATGCTATCGATGGTTACATTGCCCTCAAAATGGGCGAAGTAACGCGCATCCGTATGAGCACCCATCCGGTTGAATACGATATGTATTACAGCTTGTAATTACAATACGTTTCGCTGAAAAAGTTAACCCCGTAAGTTGTAAAACTTACGGGGTTTTTTGTGTCTAATAAATAACGATCATGATTCGGATTTTGAGTAAAGCTTAACCTTTTTAAATCCAGTAAAAGCCATACTTCTAAGTTATGAACCACATCCACGTCCAAGCCTTACAACTTACTCAACAAGATAACTGGGATGCTGCGCATCAATTAATTCAGGATTATTCCGATCCGCTGTCATGCCGTATTCATGGGCTGTTACACCGGATTGAAGGAGACTTGGGGAATGCCGATTATTGGTATCGTCGCGGAGGTTGTGAGTTACCAAAAAATACCCTTGCCGAAGAACTGGATAATTTAATCAAAGAAACCCATTTAGTAGTAACCATTGCAGATCTCACCAATCAGTATGGAATCTAAGTTGGCGATCGTTATATCCGCCTGAAGAGCTTTAAATCCTAACCACCTTCCACATTTGCACTATAATGGTGCAATATAAAATAAGTAAAATCCTTATTTATCGAGTCGATAGCATATGGTTTTTTTTCATTGCCCCAAAACCACCATTAAATCAGCTTGTTATTAAATGGAAATCTGCGTCATAGGACAATATTAATATTTATAAACATGGTCTAAAAATTGCTTATTACTTTATTATAACAGCACACTTTCCAGACACTAAAAATCATGTACAAAAATATACTGGATCACCTGAATACGGCTATTTTGTTATTCAATAGCGACTTAAACCTGATGTATGTCAACACGTCGGGAGAAATCCTTTTAGCTGATAGCGCCCGCCATCTGGTAGGGATTAATGCCAGCGAGTTGTTCAAGTCTTCCGATGCAGCCCTGTTAACCAATTTACAACAATGCTTAACTATGGTGGAACCTTTAGTTGACCGTGAGTTGGTGTTAGACCGCATGGCGCATAGCTTTACGGTTAACCTGAGCGCCACCCCCTTAATGGTTGACGATAAAGTAAATGAAATTCTGGTCGAACTGCAACGTGTAGATAATCATCTGCGTATTTCGAAAGAAGAACAATTACTGAGCCAGCAAAATACCGCCCGACTATTAGTCCGGGGACTTGCACATGAAATCAAAAATCCCTTGGGTGGTTTGCGCGGTGCGGCACAATTGTTAAGTTTGGAAATCGAAGAACCTGAGCTTAAAGAATACACCCAAATTATTATTGCCGAATCCGATCGTTTGCAGGGTTTGATGGATAAACTTCTTGGCCCGAATAAACCACCGGAATTCAAAACGATTAATATTCATGAAGTTATTGAACGAGTTAGGCAATTAGTAGAAGCCGAAGCTTCCGGAAACCTTAGTATTATCTGCGACTATGACCCCAGCATTCCTGATATCAGCGCGGATCGCGATTTATTGATTCAAGCCGTATTGAATATCGTCAAAAATGCAGTGCAAGCCATCGGCGATAACGGCACGATTACCTTAAAAACCCGCATCCAGCGCAATGTCGCGCTGGGTCGGCAACAGCATAAGCTGGCAGTAAAACTTGATGTGATCGACAACGGCTCGGGTATCAATCCAGACATCATGGAACGGATTTTCTACCCCATGATTACCAGCCGAGCCGAAGGCACTGGATTAGGCTTATCAATCGCCCAATCCTTAATCAATCAGCACAACGGCTTGATTGAATGTGAAAGCGTTCCCGGCAAAACTGTGTTTTCGATCATTTTGCCTATCTAGAACCCAGGAGAACTGAGCATGCTGCGACCGGAAACCGTATGGATCATTGACGACGACAAATCAATTCGCTTCGTCGTCGAAAAAGCTTTGCAACGGGCAGATATTCAAACCCGTAATTTTGCCGCCGCGCGCGATTTACTAGACGCACTGGAAAACGATCTGCCTGATGCGCTGATTACCGATATTCGCATGCCCGGCATGGATGGCTTGCAACTGCTGGGTAAAATCCAAGTCACCCATCCCGATTTGCCGGTGATTGTAATGACGGCGCACTCAGACCTGGAAAGTGCGGTTTCGGCTTTTCATGGGGGAGCGTTCGAATACTTGCCCAAACCGTTCGACATTAAAGAAGTTGTCGAGCTTGCCCATCGCGCCTGTCAGCATGGCCGTCGACTTAAAATGGATGGGCAAAAAGAGCCGATCGCGCTTGCCGCTACGCCTGAAATAATTGGGGCTGCGCCTGCAATGCAGGAGGTCTTTCGCGCCATTGGCCGTTTGGCGAAATCGCATATTACCGTATTAATCAACGGTGAATCCGGCACCGGAAAAGAACTGGTCGCAAAAGCCCTGCACCGGCACAGCCCACGCGCACAAAAACCGTTTATTGCCCTTAACATGGCGGCAATTCCCAAAGATTTAATGGAATCAGAATTGTTTGGTCATGAAAAAGGCTCGTTCACTGGCGCACAAAATCGACGTACGGGGCGCTTTGAACAAGCCAATGGAGGTACTTTATTTCTGGATGAAATCGGAGATATGCCTGCGGAACTGCAAACCCGTTTATTACGGGTGTTAGCAGACGGCGAATTTTACCCGGTTGGCGGTCACATGCCGGTTAAGGTAGATGTCCGCATTATCGCCGCCACCCATCAAAATCTTGAAACACTGGTCGAACAAGGCCGTTTTCGGGAGGATTTGTTTCACCGCCTTAATGTGATTCGCATTCATATTCCGCCATTACGCGAGCGCAAACAAGACGTTCCCTTATTGCTAAAGCACTTCTTATCCCAGGCGGCGCAAGAATTAAACACTGAAGTTAAAGAACTGACACCGGATGCGGAAGCGTTTTTAAGCAGCCTGGATTGGCCCGGCAACGTCAGGCAGTTGGAGAACAGTTGCCGCTGGTTAACCGTGATGGCATCTGGACGGCAAATCCAGCTGGACGACTTGCCACCGGAATTATTGGCCGTCGCGGAAGAAAAAGAACGCACCGGCACCGACTGGGAAAAATCGCTGCGCAACTGGATCGATCAACAATTGATTAAACGCGCGCAATCCGGCTCCGCTAACCATAGCGATGTCGCCAAGCACACCATACCTATCGTGGAAACAATATTAATCAAAGCCGCGCTGGATTTACACCCGGGGTCGACGCCATGAAGCGGCGATATTGCTCGGCTACGGCAGAAATACGTTAACCAGAAAAATCAAGGAATTAAATATTGAAGAATAGTTAAGCCTGTAATTCCTCATTAACAGCTATAAAAAGCGGATGTTTCGGTTAACTTTTTAACCGTACAACTTGTCCAACAATTTTTTTCCACTCTCAAAGCTCGAAGTCGTTAAGTATTCGTCGATTGCCTTCATCCACTTATTGATAAAACGTAAATAAGGCGTCAATGTCAGATAATGTCTAATGGGCGTATGTTTGTTAACGATATTAGCAATTTTTTCCGCATTGCCTGCAATTTTCAAATCCTGCCCTGATAATGAATGAGGCTGGTTCGATTTTTTTTGAAAAAAGACAGTAATATTCGCTCCATCAGTAGAAAATTTATGCTCAATTTCGGCAAAACCGATTTTTTCGCCTAATTTTCGTAATGTGGCCAAATTGAAATTAAAAATATGCGCTTCATGGAAAGTGCTTTTAGGCGATTGGCAAGTCGCCTCTATTGTTGGAACTTCCACAACCAATATACCTTCAGGTTTTAACGAACCATACAGCTTCTCGATAACTGCGGTGGGATTTTCCGTGTGTTCCAGAACATGCCATATAGTAATCAAATCAAACGAGCCGTCGGGCTGCTGAATTTCCTGAATGAATCCGTTCTGAATATTTAAGTCGTATTCCTTTTGGGAAAATTCAGCATAGCCTCTATTCGGTTCAATACCGGTGACATCATGACCCAGTTTTTTTAGTAAGTAAGCAAACTCGCCGCCGCCACTACCTACATCCAGAATTTTCTTAGGTCTCTCAATATACTTGGTTAACATTTTTCCCCGCGATAAGGCGACTTTTCCTGCGCGCAGGATGTGTTTCGGTTTTGGGGTGAATGTACCTTTGTATTCGACACGATAATCGTCTTTGTAAAAACTGCGCGGATCATGTGGCAAAGGGTCGGACCAAACCAAACCGCATTTTTCACAAATAACCGAGCGCAATGGTTTACCGCTCCGGCTTAGGTTGGCAAGCACCGAAACATGTTGGCTACCGCATAGATTACAAGGCATTGTGCATGTTTCATCCCCGATATGTGGCATAGTCCAGATTCCTTTTCGTATTCAAAATCAATAAAGATAGCCGGTTAACCAAAAAATTAACCTGTTAATTTTGCAAAAATGATAACCGATTATGGTTAACCCATTAGAATTTTTAGCATTAAAAAATGCTTTCAGTTTATTAGATGAAAAAATAAAACTGTTACAGCACATGCAACGCTTTATAACAAAAAGATTCTATTGTTAACCGTTAAGGAACTGAACGGGTTAAACCGATTATACTATGCAGAATTTTTTACACTAAAACCTGCATGTCTGTTAACCAAGATATCAAACGCATCGCCATTACTCCAGGAGAACCGGCGGGCATCGGCCCTGATTTGTGCATTACTTTGGCGCAATCCCAACTTTCTTGCCAACTGGTGGCAATCGCATGCCCAAAAATGTTAATGGATCGGGCAAAATTACTGAAATTGCCGTTGGAAATTCAGGAATTCGATAGCCATTCGCAAGCGCAATTGAACAAGCCCGGACAACTCACGGTGTTACCGGTTGACACTATGAATCCGGTAAGCACAGGACATTTAAATAAGTCCAACAGCCGCTACATTTTAAAAACGTTGACTAAAGCGACGCAGGGGTGCATGAAATCTCTTTTTGCGGCGATGGTAACAGCGCCAGTACACAAAGGCATCATAAACGATGCGGGGTACATTTTTACCGGGCATACTGAGTATATAGCCGAGATTACCGGTGGTTATCCAGTCATGATGCTAGCCACCCCTGGGTTAAGCGTTGCCTTGGCAACGATCCACCTTCCGCTGGCAGAGGTTAGCAAAGCCATCACCCGCAGTCGGTTAAGGCAGGTCATCTGGGTACTCGATCATGACTTGCGACTGCGCTTTCGTATTGATAAGCCTAGAATTTTAGTCTGTGGATTAAACCCACATGCCGGTGAAAACGGCTATTTGGGTCGGGAGGAAATCGACGTCATCGAACCCGTGCTGGACAGTCTTCGCAAGCAAGGCATGAATCTGGAAGGCCCGCTACCTGCCGACACCATTTTTACTCCCAAATATCTAGATAAAGCTGACGCTATTTTAGCCATGTACCATGATCAGGGCCTGCCGGTACTCAAGCACAAAGGCTTCGGCAAAGCCGCCAATATCACGCTGGGCTTACCGATCATCCGCACTTCGGTCGATCACGGCACGGCCTTGGAACTTGCCGGTACCGGCCAAGCCGACGCCGGTAGTTTGCATTACGCGCTGGAAACTGCGCTGGACATGATCAACGGCAAATATGAATAATACCCACACTGCGCGCAAACGCTTCGGGCAAAATTTTCTGCACGATGTCAGCGTTATAGAAAACATTCTGGCGAATTTACAGGTTAACCCCGGCGAACACTGGGTGGAAATCGGACCCGGACAAGGCGCGTTAACTCAACCTTTGTTAACTAAAGATATTCTGTTGGATGTTGTGGAACTTGACCGCGACCTGGTGGCCTTACTCAAACAAAACTTTAGCACTCACCCTAACTTAACCATCCATAGCGCCGATGCCTTGAAATTCAACTTTGCCGCTTTGGTTAACCCTGAAGAAAAACTGCGTATTGTCGGCAACCTGCCGTACAACATTTCCACGCCGTTATTATTCCATTTGCTAGAATCCTCGCAACATATTCAGGACATGGTATTCATGCTTCAAAAAGAAGTCGTTGACCGAATTTGTGCCATTCCTGGCAGTAAAAAATACGGCCGGTTAAGCGTGATGATGCAATATCATTGCCATCCGGAATGGCTGTTTGATGTTAACCCGGAAAGCTTTGACCCCATCCCGCAAGTCACCTCGGCCATCATCAGGTTAACCCCACACCGGCAACCACCGGTTAAGATTAACGATATCAGTGTATTTAAAAAAGTGGTGGCGCAAGCCTTTTCACAACGCCGTAAAACACTCAGAAATTCCTTAAAAACAATGATAAATGAGGATGTCTTTATTAATTTAGGGATTGATCCAGGGGCAAGGGCTGAAACAATTTCATTAAGTGATTTTGCCAGGTTAAGTAATGAATTTGAACCGGATGAGATTGATTTAAAGATTAAAGCTAATCGGTCAAAATAAATAAATTTGTGAAACCTTTAGCTGTCTTCGGCACCAGTTCAGATGCCGGCAAAACGACATTGGTGATGGCTTTATGCCGTATCTTTGCGGATCGGGGCATAAAGGTCGCGCCGTTTAAGGCACAAAACGTTTCCAATAATTCCGCTGTAACCGTTGAAGGCCGGGAAATTTCCCGTGCGCAATGCTTTCAGGCTGAAGCCGCCCGAGTCGAGCCGAGTTACCTATTTAATCCCGTCTTACTCAAGTCACATGGCAACGGCTCTGTGCAGGTAATTGTTAATGGCATGGTTTATCAGAATCAGACCATTGCCGATTACTACGCTGAAATGGATTATTTAAAAGAACAGGTTAACAAAGCATTTTCTACCTTACAACTCAACTATGATCTGGTGATTGCGGAAGGTGCGGGTTCGCCAGTTGAACTTAATCTATTAGAAAAAGACCTGTCCAACACCCATATCGCGACCACCTTTAAGACCAAAAATATTTTAGTTGCCGATATTGAACGCGGCGGGGTATTTGCCTCCATATACGGTACGCTGGAACTGATGGATCCAGTTATGCGAAGTAATTTGATTGGCGTGGTTATTAACAAATTCCGGGGTAACCAACGTTTCTTTGATGATGGCGAAAAAATCATCACCGAACGTTTCGGCATCCCGGTACTAGGCGTCCTGCCATATATGCCGCTGAACATTGATATGGAAGACTCCCAGTCGTTGCGGAATTATCAGCAACGATTAAACGCTGCCAAAATTCGAATCGCCGTCATCGCCTATCCAGGTATCAGCAATTATAACGACCTTGATGTGTTAATGGCAGATGAGGAAATCGATATTGAGATGATCCATGCCTATCGGCCATTGCAAGGCTTCGATATGGTTTTATTACCGGGCAGCAAAACCGTTATTCGTGACTTGCAATGGCTGAAAAAGCAAGGCTTGTTTAAGGAAATCCAGCGCTTCAAAAAACCGATCTTCGGAATCTGTGGCGGTTATCAAATGTTGTGTAAACAGCTACACGACCCCGATGCCCTGGAACACGAGACTCCCTGCATAGAGGATGGGTTGGGCTTTATCGATGATATTACAGTTTATCAAGCCCCTAAAATGCTTACACGCGGATACTACCAACTTTTTTCTTATTCTGCGATCACGGGCTATGAAATCCATTGCGGCCGCATGGATAAATATCCTTACTTTTATGATGAGGAGCGAATCGCAGGAACACATATTCATGGTGTTTTTGATAATGATAATTTCCGCCGCAATTATTTTAGAAATATTGAGCCAAGCTACGAAGGCTACAATTACGGACACTATCGTGAGATGGCAATTCAGGGATTTACTGATATCGTTGCAAATCATCTGAATATAGACATAATCGCCAACGCTTTAAAGTCAAATTAAACATAGGCATGAAGAATTATTAAGTTAGCCAATAGGAAAAACTAACTATTCTTATCTGTCATCGCAATTAAAATTAAATTTTAAGCAATACTACCCTCGTACCACCCTTTCGACGCATTCACTACCCGCACCACCAGCAGCATTACCGGCACTTCAATCAATACGCCTACAACAGTTGCAAGCGCCGCGCCGGAATTAAAACCATATAAACTGATTGCAGTAGCAACGGCCAATTCAAAAAAATTGGATGCGCCGATCAATGCAGAAGGACAAGCGATGTTGTGTTTCTCGCCTAAGACGCGGTTTAGCCAATACGCTAGGCTAGAGTTGAAAAACACCTGAATTAAGATCGGAATCGCTAACAAAGCAATAATTAAAGGTTGCTGTAAGATGGCTTGACCCTGAAATGCAAAAAGCAGTACTAAAGTTAACAATAACGCTAATATCGACCAACGCCCGGCCGCTCCCATTATCACATCAAAAGCCGCCAGACCTTTTTTTAACAAAAAGTAGCGCCAAATCTGAGCTAGTACAACCGGAACGACAATATACAATACCACCGAGCTCATCAAGGTTAACCAAGGCACGGTAATCGCCGAAATGCCAAGCAATAAAGCGACCAGCGGCGCGAAAGCGATTACCATGATGCTGTCATTTAAGGCCACCTGGGTTAACGTAAATAAAGGATCGCCGTGGGTTAACCGACTCCAGACAAACACCATTGCGGTACACGGTGCAGCGGCAAGCAGGATTAGTCCAGCGATATAGCTGTCGATTTGTTCAGCAGGCAGCCATGGCGCAAAAAGGTTGCGGATAAATAACCAGCCCAAAAACGCCATAGAAAACGGTTTCACCAGCCAGTTAACAAACAAGGTTACACCAATGCCGCGCATATGCTGGCGCACCTCATGCAATGCGCCGAAATCCACTTTAACGAGCATGGGGATTATCATGATCCAGATCAGCAAGCAGACAGGAAGGTTAACCTGAGCGTATTCAATCTTGCCGATGAGTTGAAATACCGCCGGCCAAAGCTGACCTAAAATAATGCCAATAATGATACAAAGCAAAACACATAGCGTTAAATAGCGTTCGAATAGATTCATATGTCGGCACTCAATTTTTTGATTTTACTGAGGAAATTTCAATCTAAGCAAGATTTTGTGAGGTTAACTTTAGTAGCCGCTCAACTCCAACCGGCTCTTCTTTAAGGAGCGGAACTACAGCATATTTTTTAGCATGTTGCTGTGCGACTGAATTAATTTCTTTCAGCTCGTTTTGCGCCCGGCGCAATAACAAAGGCGAGTTCGTTTTGGCGGCGGCAACACTATTATTGATGATCCACGCCCAAGGCTCTATCCCAGCCCGGCGTAAGTCCGCCTGCAAGTTAGCGGCTTCAAGAACCGGTGTGGTTTCTGCAAGCGTTACCAACAAAACTTTGGTTTGCTTGGAATCCTGCAATTGCATCATCGGCGTGACATAATGAATTTCGGATTTCACCATTTGTCGCGCAACTTCCCGGTGATACGCACCGGTCGCATCCAGCAATAAAAGCGTATGGCCGGTCGGCGCCGTATCCATAACGACAAATTTTTTACCCGCCTCTCGAATAATGCGCGAAAAAGCCTGAAAAACAGCAATTTCCTCTGTGCAGGGCGACCTCAAATCTTCTTCCAATAAAGCCCTGCCTTCTGCATCCAACTCAGCACCTTTAGTATCAAGAACGTGCTGGCGATAGCGTTCAGTTTCTACTTGGGGATCAATCCGGCTGACAGTCAGACCAGCTATCTTGCCATTCAATGTTTCTGTGAGATGCGCCGCGGGATCGGAGGTTGTTAAATGCACTGACTCCCCCCGATACGCTAATTCAGTAGCGACCGCCGCAGCAATAGTGGTTTTACCAACGCCGCCTTTACCCATTAACATGATAAGCCCATGACCATTCGTAGCGATGCTATCAACCAAATCAGAAAGCGTAGGTACGGACAGGTCAATTACCGGTGAAATTACGCTAGATGATGGTTTGTCGGTTGAAATCATTGAAAAGCTGACGAAGTGCTTCAATACCAACCAGATTAAAAGGTTTTAAATCCACTTGTTCATAGGGCAAACTCTTCAGCTCTTTTGGCATTTGCGCTAAAGCGAATTGCTCCCGTTTATAAATTGCAGCTGCAAGTGCATCGTTTAGGGCCTCGTTTTTTGGCAACACCCCGTTGATGACCAGGTATTGCTGCAATAATCCTATCTCAGCTAGTTCTATATGTGTACGGGCAGCTTCGCGCAACGTTGCTTCTTGAGCACGCGCGATCAATATCAGGCGACTACGTTTTGGATCGGCCAATGAGTCAACGGCAGTTTTATATTGAACTCGCTGTTTTTCAAGCCCCGCCAAAGGCCCTAAACACGAGGCGTCCCCTTTGCCCATCTCCAAAAATCCACTCCATGCACCGGGCAATTTTAATAAACGAATGGTATGCCCTGTCGGCGCAGTATCGAAAATAATATGGTCAAACGCAGTAGTTAACTCTGAATCAATCAGTAATGCGGTAAATTCATCAAAAGCGGCGATTTCAGTAGTGCAAGCACCTGAAAGTTGCTCTTCAATGCCTTTAACAACAGTGTCAGGTAGCACGCCCCGTACTGGGTTAACAATCCGGTCACGATAGGCTTGTGCAGCCGCTTGAGGGTCGATTTCCAGTGCGCTTAAACCCAGAATTTTAGGAACGGAAGTTATTCGATTACCAATGACAATATTAAACACCTGACCGACATTCGAGGCGGGATCGGTACTTACCAACAAAACCCGACGACCCAGTTCAGCCAAATGAATGGCTGTGGCACAAGCGACGGAAGTTTTGCCTACACCACCTTTGCCGGTAAAAAATAGAAATCGCGGAGGATTTTCTAAAAAATTCATATTAATTTCTTAACAACATTTGCTACCGGAGCAACATTGGCTAGCTGAAGTGTCCTTAACCGATTGTTTAATATCAGCCCAACGGATTAATTCAGCCCGATTTGGATAACGCCCTGCCAAAGCGATTTCTCCATCCACCAAAACCAATGGCAACCCTTCTTGCCCTGAACGTCCCAAAAAATCTTTAACAACAGGGTTTTCGGCAAATTCCATCGGCTGTTGCGCTAAATTTAAGCGTTCTATGTGCGCGCCATTTTGTTTTGCCCACTCCACATCAGCGGAAAAACTGACTAATGCCTGATCGACATCAACCCCGCAAACACCAGTGCTGCAGCATAGCGCCGGATCATAAACCTGGATTAACTTCATACTTTAATCCCCTTGACTAAGGCCAATTTCGTTTAATGCCTTTGATACTTCAGCAGGTTCCATGTTTTCAAGAGGCAGAGCCAGCATCTTGTTAATGCGCACGGTGAGCGCGTCAAAGGTATCCTGAAAAGCTTTGTTAACCTCCTCTTCCGTGCCGGTGACATGGGCAGGATCGGACAGGCCCCAGTGCGCACGGATGACGCTGTTAAGGTACACCGGGCAGGTTTCCCCGGCCGCATTGTCACAGACGGTAATGGCGATGTCGATGGGCATATCGGCAAATTCATCCCAGGATTGGCTTTGATAGCCTTTGGTCGGTAAACCGTTACGTTCCAAGGTTGCCAGGGCATTCGTGTTAACTTTGCCGATCGGCTTGCTGCCTGCGGAGTAGGCTTTAAAACGGCCTTTGCCGAGATAATTGATGAGGGCTTCTCCCAAAACACTGCGGCAAGAATTGCCAGTGCATAAAATCAAGATATTTTTCATAGCTACCCATATATTTGTATATTCGTATAAGCGAATATTACCACGAAAAAAATTATCTGCAACAACTTAGCAATTCTGGCCGCCCAGGCATCGCTTGCAAACGCAGACCATCTTGCTGTTGCTCAATTGCCATCTCTTGTGCAGTAGCTATGATAATTTCCTTCACCCATGCTGGTAAATCAGGATTGATTTGATAATAAACCCACTGTCCCTCGCGGCTATCGACCAACAAATTACATTGCCTGAGTTGCGCCAGATGCCTGGATATTTTTGGCTGTAGCATATTCAATGCATGGGTCAACTCACAAACACACAGCTTGCCTTCTTTATGTAATAGCGCTAAACAGCGCAGACGGGTTTCATCGGCAAGGCATTTAAACAAGATTGCTGGTGTCATATAAGCTAAGTTTTGTACAATCAAAAATAATAAGTTTAAGTAGTTTAGCGAATATTTAATAGCTATTCATGCTCTTAGCACATATAATGGAGATAATGTCGGAAGAAAGAAATGTATTAATCGCTGCCCGCTTCCGTATACCTTGCGTTAATCAATCCATTCAGATAATTCTATTTTAACCCTCTCTGCCCTGGCCTGGTTAACTATCAAACTCGCTTTAACCGGCTAAAAACTTAGCGTTTTCTCGCTAGCAGCCATTAACTTTTACAGGATACCCGAATTGAAACGACTATACGTAGGCAATCTGCCCAGTGATGCAACCGAAGAATCAGTTACCAGCCTGTTCGCCCAATTTGGCACGGTTCGTTCCATTCAATTAGTGGCTGATATTTTTAGCGGCAAATGCCGAGGCTTCGGTTTCGTCGGCATGGAAGGCCACGAAGCGCGTGCGGCGATAGCTGGCTTGGATGGCAATATGTATTGCGGTAAACCATTGAAAGTCAAACTCGAAAGCGCCACCACTGGCAGAAATGCGAGACGCTAACTTCACACTCTTTTACCCGTTAATCCAGTCGACTTATTGTTGAATCCTGTTTTGGATAATATCATCCACTACTGAAGGATCAGCTAAAGTCGAGGTATCACCCAGATTATCCAGCTCATTCGCTGCCACTTTGCGCAAAATACGGCGCATGATTTTACCGGAACGGGTTTTCGGCAAGCCTTTAGCCCATTGAATGGCATCCGGACTGGCGATGGCACCAATTTCTTTCCTGACCAGTTGAACCAATTCCTGGCGTAAGGCTTCGGTCGGTTCGACGCCTTCATTTAAGGTTACGTAAGCATAAATACCCTGGCCTTTAATGTCATGCGGAAAACCGACCACCGCGGCTTCGGCGACATGCTCATGTAAGCACTAATGCACTTTCAACTTCCGCCGTACCCATCCGATGTCCAGAGACATTGATCACATCATCCACCCGACCGGTAATCCAGTAATAACCGTCTTGATCGCGTCGTGCGCCGTCTCCGGCAAAATAATAGCCGGGATAAGCTTTAAAATAAGTCTCGACAAATCGCTGATGATCACCGTAAATAGTGCGCGCCTGCCCAGGCCAGGGCTTGCTGATAACTAAAATACCGCTGGCTTCGCCGGTCAGCACGTGTCCGCTATTGTCCACAATTTTCGGCTGCACACCAAAAAACGGCAAGGTCGCTGAACCGGGTTTTAAGTCGGTCACGCCGGGCAACGGCGTAATCAAAATGCCGCCGGTTTCAGTTTGCCACCACGTATCCATAATGGGGCAACGCGCATCGCCGACGACATGGTAATACCATTCCCATGCCTCCGGGTTAATTGGCTCGCCAACGCTTGCCAGAATCCTCAGGCTGCTCCGTTTAGTGCGCTTGACAAAGTCATCGCCCTGCGCCATCAAAGCACGAATGGCCGTAGGCGCGGTATAAAAAATGTTAACCTGATGCTTATCGACCACTTGCCAAAACCGGCTTGCATCAGGATAAGTCGGTACACCTTCAAACATCAAAGTCGTCGCGCCATTGCACAACGGCCCATAGATCACATAGGAATGCCCCGTCACCCAGCCAATATCCGCCGTACACCAATACACATCGCCATCATGGTAGTCAAACACATATTTATGCGTCATCGCGGCAAACAGCAAATAACCGCCGGTTGTATGCAGCACACCTTTGGGTTTTCCGGTTGAACCGGAGGTATACAGAATAAATAAGGGATCTTCCGCATCCATCGCTTCCGGCGGACAAACATCTGAGGCTTGCGCCAAAGCTTCGTGGTACCAAAGGTCACGGCCTTCAACCCAGTTAATCGACTGCCCGCTATTTTTAACCACAACCACCTTTTTTACATTCGGACATTCAAGCAATGCCATATCGACGCTTTCTTTCAAGGGAATCGTTTTACCGCCCCGATAACCTTCATCCGCGCATACTACGACCTTGCAATCGGCATCTTGAATGCGGTCTTTCAGCGCTTCTGCCGAAAATCCGCCGAAAACGATGGAATGCACCGCGCCGATGCGCGTGCACGCCAACATGACCGCCGCCGCTTCGGCAATCATTGGCAAGTAAATACAGACCCTATCGCCTTTGTTAACACCTTGGGCCTTTAATACATTGGCGAATTTACAGACTTCTTTATGTAATTCGTTATAAGTGATTTTTTTGTGCTGCGCCGGATCATCACCTTCCCAAATGATCGCAACCTGGTCGCCACGCGTCGCCAAATGACGATCAAGGCAATTGACGCTGACATTCAATTTCCCGCCTTCAAACCAGCGAATATCGCCTTTAGGATAATCGTAAGCCATGACGGTATGCCAAGTGTGGCTCCAGTCCAGAAACTTCTCCGCCTGTGCTGCCCAAAATTGTTCGGGTTGCTCGATGGATTGACGATATAAAGCTTGATATCCGGCTTGATTGATGTGGGCGTTGGCGGCAATTTCTGGCTTGACGGGGTAAACTTTGGTTTCCGACATGATAATTAATAATTTTAAAGTTTTTTGTTCTACAAGTTTAAGTCCTAGACTTAGCTGAAAGCAATGTAGGCGATAAATAATGATTTGAATTTAGATATTAACCTGCACCTTTTAGAAAAGCATAATAACTTTAAGGTCGAAAATTTTCTGGCCATAAAAAATAAGAACCATATTTAGGGCTCATCCTAAACTCACCTCCAGCTTCTTTCCCCTTTTGCGTCAAATAATCTTTTCCATCTTTCAGCTCTAAGATAGCCCGTTACAATGAGCTTATCCTTCAATTCATTAGTTTTGAAACCTATTTTTTGCGCCAATTTTGACGTTGTCAATTTGTCAGATTTTTCATCTGCATCAATCTTATCTTCAGGTTCGGTCGCCACCCGCTCCAAGGTTATTCGGACTTCTTCACTGATGCGGATAATTCGCTGTGACTCCTCGTAGGTGTCTCTGTAAAGCTCAGCATCGTCCGAGCGCCTAATTAGCACGCCCATCTCGTTATTGTTTATCTGGCTAAACTCATAAAGGTTAAGGCTGGTAATAATGCAAAACTCTTCATTCAAATAGCATTTGGCATGTAAGTTTTTACAAAAACTGGTTCGAATATAAGTGAGTTCTTTTAACCAGTTAATCTCTTCTGGTTGCAACTCACTTTTACCATAAACAATTCTTACATCAATTTTTAACCGGTTTTTATCGGCCAAAAGTTCCTTCATTCGATCATTCAACTTTAAGAATGGACTGATTAAAATAAGCCTGTCCTTTGCATTTTTAATAAGTTCTTCGAGAAAATAATTGGTTGCGCTGGTATTTAAGAATTTTGCCATTTTTAAAAAGCCATTGATAAATAAAGAGGTAATACGCTTGTTTTGTATATGTAATCGGAGAATACGATTTTTACAAACCAATTGTAGAACACAAACGCAAAAGCTCTGGTTGCCAGTTGTTAATTGCCCAATCCACTAAAACCTTCACTGGCGCACCTTTCAATTCGTCCGGCGGATTTTGCTTTAACAATTTAAGCAATTCAAACATCGTTCGGCTCGGGTTCTCTATATCCACCGCCTTTGCCAGGGTTTGTTTGCTTAATTTCTTACCTTGGCTGTCAACGATCACTGGCATATGCAAATACTTTGGAAGGGTTAACCCAAGTAATTGCTGCAAATATAGCTGCTTGGGCGTTTCCGCCAGCAGGTCGCAACCCCGCACGACATGGTTAACTTTTTGTAGATGATCGTCAATGACGACGGCAAGTTGGTAAGCAATAATGCCGTCTTTACGTTTTAGAATGAAATCGCCATGCTGCTTCGCTAAGTTGCTTATGACTTCGCCTTGCAGATTATCATTAAAAGCAATTGTGGAGTCTTGCGTTCTTATCCGGATGGCGTGTGGAATTTCAGCCGTAATCACTTTATCTCGGCAAATGCCAGGATAAATTCCGTCAGTAGTTAAGTCGGCCAGGGTTTTGCGGCTGCATACACAACGATAAGTCAATTGATCCTGTGCGAGTTTATCCAGGCAAGCTTCATAGTCGGAAAGATGCCGACTTTGAAAATATACCTCTTTATCCCAATGCAATCCAAAAGCATCCAGACAGGTTAAGATTTCACTAATCGAACCGGGCTGATTTCGGGGCGTATCGATATCATCGATCCTTAACAACCAAAGACCGTTATGGCTCCTGGCGTCCAGAAAACTGGCGAGGGCAGTTGACAGCGAACCTAAATGTAAGGGGCCGGTAGGTGAAGGCGCAAACCGCCCTATGTATTGATCATGAAGATCTTTAGGACGGTCAAGCAGCGTTTGAACCTGTGTTAACCCATTTGTTTTTCGCGGATTTCGTCAAGCGTTTTGCAGTCAATGCAAAGCGTAGCGGTTGGCCTGGCTTCCAGACGACGAATCCCGATTTCAATACCGCAAGACTCACAAAATCCGTATGTACCGGATTCGATTTCTTTCAACGCTTCATCGATTTTTTTGATCAATTTACGCTCGCGGTCGCGAGCGCGCAGTTCCAGGCTGAACTCAGATTCCTGAGTGGCGCGGTCATTGGGATCAGGAAAATTGGCGGCATCGTCCTGCATGTGATGCACCGTGCGATCAACTTCCTTCATTAGCTCAACTTTCCAATTATTCAGAATGTTTTCGAAATGTTTCAGTTGAGCTTCGTTCATGTATTCTTCGCCGTCTTGCTCCACATAATGCTTGAATGTGAACGGCGACATACCCGCATTTAGACTTTCAGCCATGCGTTATCTCCTTCATGAAATTTTAAAACCGCGCATTTTTAACAGAATAGTCAGCGCATAGCAAGGTTTATTGTTATGATTTTGGCTTAGACCAGAAGTTAGCCTTTATGAATAAATTTTTTGCGAACCGTGTCACAAAAATTGAACCTTTCCATGTAATGGCGATACTGCATCGTGCTAACCAATTGGAAGCCGCTGGACGGGATATTATCCACATGGAAATCGGTGAACCTGACTTTCCAACACCGCCATCAGTTGTTGCCGCCGCGACTCAGCATTTACAAACCAAAGATGTTAAGTACACAACCGCTGCGGGCTTACCGGAATTACGCGAACAGATTGCCGCTTTCTACCAAAAGCGTTATCAAGTAGCTGTTAACCCTGAGAGAATTTTTATTACGCCCGGCGCATCAGGCGCTTTTTTATTGGCTTTTGGCGTTACCGTTAACCCGGGGGATGAAATCATGATGGCTGACCCGTGTTATCCGTGCAACAATAATTTTCTACAATTATTCGAGGCTAACGCGAAGGCAATTCCGGTAAATTCCAGCAGCAATTACCAGTTAACCGCTCAGCTTGTTAACCAACACTGGACGAACGCAATGAAAGGCGTGTTGATTGCCTCCCCATCGAATCCTACCGGCACCTTGATTGATGCCGATGAACTGCAACGAATAATTCATGCTACGGAAAACTTAAGCGGCTGTTTCTACTCCGATGAGATCTATCATGGCTTAACTTACGGAACTGATGCTCAAACCGCACTAAAATTCAGCGAAAAGGCATTTGTGATCAACAGTTTTTCCAAATATTTCGGTATGACCGGCTGGCGTTTAGGCTGGTTGATCGTCCCTGAAATATTTATCGATTCAACAGAACGGCTCGCTCAGAATATATTTATCTCCGCACCCACTTTGTCCCAATACGCTGCGCTGGCGACGTTTGATGATGCAAACTTAACCGAACTGGAATCACGGCGGGCAGAATTCGCCCTTAGACGGGATTATCTCTACAATGCATTGATTGATATAGGCTTTGACATACCCACTAAACCGGATGGGGCATTTTATATTTATGTTAATTGCGCCAAATTTACAGATGACAGCTATCAATTCGCTCTGGACTTGCTTGAATCCGAAGGCGTTGCCGTCACGCCGGGTAAAGATTTCGGCCGACACCTCGCCCATCAGCATTTGCGTTTTGCTTACACAACGTCCATCGAACGCATGGTGGAAGCCATCAATAGAATCAAAAATTTTATCTACAGGAATTACTTATGCCGGTTAACCAGCTGACAGCTAACCAGTTAAAAGCCAAACTTGAGGCAAAGGAAAACCTGTTTTTGCTGGATGTGAGGGAACCTCCAGAGTTTGCTTATGCACACATTGCCGACAGCCTGTTGATTCCTTTGAATGATATTCCCGCAAGATTGGAAGAAATCGATTTTAACCAAGAGGTTGTAACAATCTGTCATCATGGCATCCGTAGTATGCAGGCAGCCAACTTTCTTAACCAAGTAGGTTTTAAAAATGTCAGCAATTTGGTAGGTGGTATCGACAAATGGTCGCTTGAGTGCGATCCTGCTGTTAAGAGATATTAACAAAGAATCTGCGCCAAAGCTGATGTTAAAGAACTTTAGCTCACCTTAACTAAGACGGTACGCTTTATTTTTATGCTTGAATATACCGAGTATTTAAAAATATTTATCGCTTTACTAGCGGTGGTTGATCCATTGGGAGTTATGCCGATTATTGCCGCAATGACCGCCCATGACAAAGCGGACCTCAAATCCATTTCACTCACCGTCGCGTTATCGGTGACCACCGTATTGATTGTTGCCCTGTTTATCGGCAAGGAAGTTTTATTGTTTTTCGGCATCAGCATCAATTCATTTCGGGTGAGCGGCGGAATTCTTTTAATGATTATGTCTTTGTCCATGTTACAAGGCAAGATCAGCGAGACCGTTCGCAACCGGGAGGAAGCCAGAGAGGAAGCCAATGGCAAAGCCCTCGCGGTCGTTCCGTTATCGATTCCATTGCTGGCGGGACCGGGCGCAATCAGTACGGTTATTCTCTATGCCCAAAAAAGTAAAGACTTGCATCACTATTTACTGATCAGTCTGGATATTATTGCAGTAGCAGTGATTTTGTGGATGGTGTTACGCACTATGCCTTGGTTAACCCGACGCTTAAGCTTAACCGGCGTAAATGTCGTCATCCGCTTAATGGGGCTGATTTTGCTGGCGCTGGCGGTCGAATTTATTGCCGGCGGATTGAAGGGGTTGTTCCCGGTGTTGGGTTGAAAATAGTTGTAATGCGAATAGGTGGAAGTTCAGTTGAATAAATATAAAAACATAACAGCGCTTATAAATTCATCAATTTCCGGCGTAAAAAGACTATCGATGCTAACCGTTGAATTCTAATAAGCCTAACTCACATGCTTACAATTTTGATTTTGACAACTTCGTCTTGGGCGACACGGTTTCGATTTCGCGGGTAATCCACGCATAAAGCTCGGAAGTCCATGCCGGCACTTCTTCAGGGTTAACCGTCAGCGGGTAAACGCGGGGGTCGTGCGGTGCAATCACGACTTTCACATTTTGCATACCGACCTGCGCGGTCAGCACGAAAAGCTCCCTAATCGCCGCATCGCCCATCGCCAAACAGCCGATGGATGCGTGTTTGCCGTGGATGAAAATATCTGACCCCAGCTCTGTACGCCCCTCTTCTTCGGCGTGAACCAAATCAAATTCGTTAGGGTAATTCAGTTTCATCGACAAATGGTAGTGGCTGTTTGGATTTAAATCGGTAATCCGGTAAATGCCTTCCGGCACTTGCTTGTCGCCCTGATGCAATTTTGGCCCAGGGTCGCCACTTGCGGCCATGATGAAGTAATCGCGGATGAAACGAAACTCACCCTTATCCCTAGCCCAGAGTTCGAGTTTTTTTTCCTGTTTGAAGGCGATCAAGGTTACGTCTTTAGGTGGGTAAGCCACCTTGGCTTTTTTGAAATAGTATCCGAGTTTATCCACTGCGTTTTTGCCATATGCTTGCAACACGTCCCCTACCGTCCACTGACCGGGTTCCGGAAGGGAAAACGTTGGCCGCGTCGCCCGGTTTGGATGTTTGGATATAACAGGGGTGGCACTAATGACAGGGGCGGGCTTTTGGCTGGAACATGCAACAAGCAAGACCAATAAGGTTAAGAAGGCAAGAAATACGGCAGTTTGTTTCATTTTATCTACTAAACATGAAGTAGGAATGAACATAGTTTAGTCCGAAGTTTGAGTTAAATAAAATGAAACCCAACGTTAATGGGTAAATAAATTGCTTGGGTTCGCATGCTCTTCCGCTACCTGCAATTGACCCAACTTACTCCATTAAAATCCGAACTGCGATTCCGGAATTTCACCGTAAAAAATACGTTCCGCCCGTTACTCAGTTGTGCTGATATAAAACCATTTATTTTGTTAAATTGAGAAAATATCAATTGTAACGCTTATGAAGCGCGGCACAATTCGGGAAATGAAGTGCCACGTAAACCGCCCGACGCATCATTTTGAGGTTGGTATTACGTAAAACCTTAGGGATAGGATGCAGATCAAGGTTTCGCAAAGCTGCATCCAGTCTACTTACTTGCTATTTGGCTCTTCATGTGGAATTTGATTCTCTCAAAACGGTTTCCCGAATACGAAAGTCTCCTGGAAAGGGCGTGTAGATAGAAAGAAGAGGAATTGGCAATTGCATCATCGGAAAGTCGTTGTAACCGAATTTTGCGAAGAACGAAATATCCAGCATATAGTGTTCAGGGGGCGGTGAATCGAGGCTGAGAATATATGAAAAAGGCGGAAATGATATTTCAGAGTATATTCTGCTGCAGGCAGTTCCAGTAGTTTCATCAAGCGTAATTGAACCGGTAACTCCTGCGGAACGACTCCTATCAGATTGTGAATAACCTACATAAAATCGAATTGTCGGTGGAAGAAATTTTGTTTCTTTATTCATAACAAATTTTTCAAGCTCAGGCTGTGCCAGTCTAAATCTCGGTGAATTGGCACTGAAAAACATACAGGCAATTTGTTTGATAACTCGTAAGGGTAAAATATGGTAGGGGTATGAAAGGGTTAAGTCTCCTTTTGACCTCCGTAAATAATCAGCCCCTTGATGTGCCTAAGCAGCATAATTGCTTCCATACCACTCACCAGTTCTGTTATTACACGGTTCACACAATGTATAACCGCCTTGACCTTTTTGTGATTGTTTTCCTCGGATTGACTCTAAGTCATCAAGATTAGCAAGTGTCAGAACTTTGCCAATATCTGGAGTAATATCCTTTCGATTATTAAATGCTGATTCTGGCGGCACATGTTCGAAAGACAATTTACCAAACTTACCACAGATATGACAGTTGCCAGATTTCAATGAAAGATAGGGCTAAATGTATTAATTAGTTATCGCCATCAACTAAAGCTTGGGCGTGGAGTGAAAATTTAAAATATTCCGTTCATGGTTCGACAAGCTCACCACGAACGGAATCAATAAAACTACTTCAACAACCCTTGTAACAACCCATTCAACTTATGTACGAAAGCTGATGGGTCTTCCAGTTGGCCACCTTCGCTTAAAATAGCTTGATCGAACAGGATATGGGTTAAGTCGGAAAAACGTTCGTCGTCCTGTTCCACTTTCAGCCGAGCAACCAAAGCGTGGTTAGGATTGATTTCGAAAATTGGTTTTTTGCCCATGCCAAATCCCATACCTTGACCGGCATCTTTCATGATACGTTCCATGTTAAGGCTCATGCCATAAACATCGGCGACCAGACAGGCCGGGGAATCGGTCAAACGTTGACTTAACTTAACCTCGCTAACCTTTTCTCCGAGCACTTCCTTGATTTGCTTAACCACAGATTCAAAATCCTTGCTGACTTCTTCCAGTTCTTTTTTGGCTTCTTCATCTTCAGGCAGTTTTAAATCCAGATCGCCTTTGGCAACCGATTGCAAATGCTTACCGTCGAATTCATCCAGATGCGATACCAGCCATTCGTCGATACGATCTGATAACAACAAGACTTCAATGCCTTTTTTACGGAAGATTTCCAGGTGCGGGCTATTTTTGGCGGCAGCGAAGCTCTCCGCGGTGACGTAATAAATCTTGTCCTGGCCTTCTTGCATGCGGCTAACATAATCTTCCAAAGTCACGGATTGTTTGTCGGTGTCGGCGTGGGTTGAAGCAAAACGCAGCAATTTGGCGATGCGCTCCTTGTTGCCGTGATCTTCAATGGGACCTTCTTTAATGACTTGACCGAATTCCGTCCAGAATTTTTCATATTTTTCCGGTTCGTTCTTGGCAACGCCTTCCAGCATACCCAGCACTTTCTTAACCGCTCCGGATTTTATCGTGCTTAACTGCTTGCTTTGTTGCAGAATTTCCCGCGATACGTTCAAAGGTAACGAGCTGGCGTCAACGATACCGCGAATAAACCGCAGATAACGCGGCATGAGTTGCTCGGCATCGTCCATGATGAAAATTTTGCGTACATAAAGCTTTACGCCATGTTTTGGATTCCTGTCCCACAGATCGAACGGAGCATGGCTAGGCACATAGAGCAATAAAGTGAATTCATTCGTGCCTTCCACTTTGCTGTGCACATGCACCAAAGGCTCCTGCCAATCGTGCGAGACATGCTTGTAGAATTCGTTGTAATCTTCGTCCTTGATATCCTGACGGGCTTTTGTCCACAAAGCGGAAGCACTATTGATGGTCTCGAGTTCCGGTTCAGATGGAGTTTCCGCTTTTTCTACAGCTTCCTCCCCTTCTTTTTCTTCTTTATCGTAAGAAGGCATAGCTTCTTTTGCCATGACGATGGGAATGGAAATATGGTCGGAGAATTTACGGACAATAGAGCGCAAACGGTAGCCGTCTAAAAATTCATCCTCGCCGTCCTTTAAATGAAGAACGATTTCAGTACCGCGTTGTTCCTTGGTTACCGTTTCCAGGGTGTAATCCCCCTCTCCTGCCGATTCCCATCGCACCCCTTCATCGTTGTTCACGCCTGCTTTTCTGGTGGTCAAGGTGACCTTGTCTGCGACGATGAATGAAGAATAAAAGCCAACCCCGAACTGGCCGATGAGTTCGCTATCCTTGGCCTGCTCTCCGGTTAACTTTTCAAAAAATTGCTTGGTACCCGATTTGGCAATCGTGCCGATATGTTCCTGCACTTCTTCACGGTTCATACCAATGCCGTTATCGCTAATGGTAATCGTACGCTGGTCTTTATCAAACGACAGGTTGATCTTTAACTCGCTATCGCCTTCATACAGGCCATCATTTGACAAGGCTTCAAAACGCAATTTATCCGCCGCATCCGAACCATTGGAGATTAATTCGCGCAGGAAAATTTCCTTGTTGCTATACAAGGAATGAATCATCAGATGTAAAAGATGTTTTACTTCGGTTTCAAAACCAAGGGTTTGTTTTTTTGCTTCGACAGTCATTGTTACTATTCCTGAATTTATAATTTAACTTTAACGATGTAAGGATGGATTTTGAAATTTCAAGCCTTTGGCGAAATTTTCAAGAGCAATCTCCGTAATTCCAATATTTCTGGAACATACGGAAAATATGAAAAGTTTATATTTAAAACCATTGCTTTACATTAAATAAGAGAACAAATAATGCTCATTATCTTATAAACTCTCTGCATCTTCTTTAATCCTTCCTTAATTATTTCCCCCTATAGTCGACCCTTACGCAAATTTAATAATCTGCGTAACCCATCACAAATTTATCCACTATTGCAAACTAGACTGGGTTTTAAGTTTTATCTTCAGAACCCAATAACCCTACGAGAGATAGAGACATGATTAAAAATCAAGATAGACTTTTGTCTGAAATTGATACAGCGAATACCATTGAATATTCATTAAAATCAATAACCATCGGCTCTGTTTTGGCTTTGAGCGGATTATTTCAAACAGCCGCATACGCATCCGGTATTGTCGGTGACGGCACACCTGGCAGCTGCACTGAATCAGCTTTCGATGAGGCATTAACCGATGGCGGAAACGTAAGTTTTGACTGTGGCAGCAATCCAAAGACCATCTATATCGGCAGCGAAAAAGTCATTGCGGCTAACACGTCGATTAACGGCGGAAATTTAATTACCATCGATGGCGGCAATGCAAAACGTATATTTAGCGTACAAAATGAAAAAAACTTAACCGTTAAAAACTTAACGCTGGTTAACGGATATACCACAGGGCAAGGGGGGGCGATCTCAGCCAAATATCAGAACAACATCATTGTTAACCATTGCACCTTCACCAACAATATTTCCACCCAGCTTGGCGAAAAAGGCGGCGGCGCAATATTTAGCGGGAATGGCGCATTGACTATCGATAATTCGAATTTCTCCGGAAATAAAGCCAGTATCGGCGGAGCTATCCGAATTCTCAATAGTAATTTAAACGTGACAGCCAGTTCGTTCTCACGTAACAAAGCGGTTAACTCAAGCATTGGCAATGGCGGAGCAGTTTATGTCGATGGCGCCAAGGGTGATGACGGCAAAATTGTCATTCGTACCAGTTCATTTAAAGAAAACAGTGCAACAGCTTATGGCGGCGCATTGTTTAACAACATATATAATAACAATACAACAGCGATTACCGACAGCGTTTTTTCGGCTAATACCGTCGGCGGCGGCAGTAACGGGCAAGGCGGCGCTATCTGGAGCAACGGCGATCCAGCGAAAGGCGGACATTGGCTGGTAAATGCCAACAATACAACGCTGACCCTTGTTAACACCACCTTGGCAAACAACACCGCCGGCACCCAGGGAGGCGGAATATTCCTTGCGCGCCATCCCGCAGGAACAGTGATTAACCAAAGCTCAATCTACGGCAATAAAACCGTTAAAAGCATGGGGGGCGGCATTCTTCAAACCGGCAATGGCAAACTGTCAGTTGTTAACAGTACCATCGCAGACAATACTGTAAATGGCACTTATGCAATGGGCGCAGGTATTTATATTGGCAATAACGCTACCGCAAAGATTTCTAATGCAACCATAGCCAATAATGTCGCTAATTGGCAGGCGGGAGGCGTATTTGGCGGCAATAATGTGACATTAAAAAACACCATCTTGGCAAATAATGTAGCACTTAACGGAGGGCATAACTGGAATATCAAGCATAATTGCTTCCAACCGATGAGCGATGGTGGCGATAATCTTCAATATCCAAAACCTATCGATGCCCCTTGTACCCCAAATATCCAAATTGATGACCCCAAACTGGGCAACTTAAAAAATAATGGTGGTCGCACCTTGACTCTAGGGTTATTACCAGGGAGCGCTGCAAGCAGAGTGTCTTCCTCCTGCCCAAAAGCCGATCAACGCGGCAAGGTAAGAGCGCAACCCGCTGGTACAGATTGCGATATTGGCGCAGTTGAGGTCAATTTATAACCTAATTTACATCAGAGTAATGATTTAAAAGCAACCTGTTGATTACGTTCATTTGATACTTTTGCCATCCATGAACGTAATCGATATTGAACTAAATTTCCGAATCGAAAGAGGCTAGTAAAATAGTTCTCTTCCTGATGATAACTAAATTTTTAGTTATTTTGGCGAAGGCTGCTGCTCAGGTTCAGGTTCGACTCCCATAGGCATCATATGAGCTGGTGGTTCACTTCCTTCGGGGAAGGAAGGTGTTTGAGATTGCTGTAGTTTTTTCTTTTGGCCAGAATCCAACTGGGCTTCAATTTCGTTTTGTTTTTGTTTATTTGCCGCCGATATCTCTTTTTTGAGGGCTTCCAGTTTTTTCCTGTGCTCAATAACAATTTGGTTTATTTTATTGGTTTGTTTGTCGTTAAGATTTAAATCTTGTTTCATTGACACTACGCTGGGATCGATTTGATCTACACCAAGGATCGGTTTTGATAATAAACTTATTAGCAAGACAATGATGATATTTACTGGCTTCATACTTTGTTCCTATTTAATAAAATTTTTCAAAAATCTTTAAGTACAAAGATTTAATCACACTTCAACAATTAATTGAAGCTTAATCTTAAGAGCAATAAAAAACCCGTCCTAATATAATCAGGACGGGTTAGATCATTGATCTGTCTAGATTAAATAAACTTAATAATCAATTATCTTACTAAAGGCGGCGCAATTCTTGAGATAGTGAAAGAACCATCTTCAGCGAATAAATCCGCATCGTTAGTTCCGCTCAAGTCGATTTTAATATGGCAAACGCCACCATTCTTGGCTGAGAATAAACGATCTTTCCACCAGATTGTTCTGCCTACAACACCATCAGAACGAGTTGCAACAGAACGTTGCCACCATTTATCTTGCGGTATAGTGTTTTTATGCATGGACTGTAAACCCCAATCATAAATTACAGGGATATAGCTTTGTGCATTAACTTTAAAAAAGTCCTTAATAATAAAGCCTGACAAATAATCAAAGTTATTGTTAACACTTCTAACACTCAATGTGGCGCCCTCTGTCATCATTGCTCCACCGGCACTATAACGTGCAGTGCTACTGAAACTAGACAGAGTAGTACCACCTAAATGACCAGTTCCTGAGACTATAAAAGATGTCCCAGAAGGAGCAGGAGTAGTTGGACCTGGCTTAACATTCAAACGGAATTGTAGTGCTCCTCCTGAACTTACATCTACATAACCATAACCATCTTGGTCAACAAAAGAACTCATATCATATTTCCTGGAAGCTGCGGCACATCCACCTTGATATACAGCACCCTCACCTACCTGCATTGCGCTTTCCAACGCTGAAAACGCGGCCTTCTCAGCAGTAAATAAGCCTGGATTTGCATAGTAAGGTCCTATTAATGGGCCTTTTTCGTATATTGACGGCACCCCAGGAGGACCCGCACTTACACCTAAGGCTGCTGCCATTAGAGCAGCTGAAGTCACAATTTTAAATGATGTTTTCATAGTTTTACCCTCATAGTTGTTTTAAAGTTTCACATAAATCTCAACAAATACTCATGTGAACATTTACTTTTACTACTTTGTATGATCTTTAGTATCAAAAAGTTCTCTTCCTACCCAAGATCATCAAAAGATAGATTCTTCTATCTGGGTTACATACTACTGGCGAATGCCCCTTTAATCTGTGAATAATTACACGTCAAAATTGGTAATATTTCGCTTTTTTAAGCATGGCTTTTAATTTAATGTAAGTAGTTTTTATGTAAAAAAGACCTCTTACCCAAAAATCAATCTAAGCATCCGCGTCTGCCCATTCTAAGGCATTAATTTTAAATTAAAAAACTGATCTGATCGTCTTTTGATACCCTCTATTTAAGTTGGGGATAAAAACAAGATTTCATCTCAGAAACTCTGGTTTTTTGTCACACAACTAAAAATAAGCAAAAAATTTTTTCATTTTGTTCAATTTCGATGGGGAGTTGTTCTTAATCATCATATGATCAAGAAATTATTTTTGGATTCAGTTCAAGTTCGAGTCTTTGGCTATCCAGCTCATTTTCCCATTTCGCTGCGACAATTGTAGCCACCCCATTACCAATTAAATTGGTTAAGGCACGCGCCTCGGACATAAAACGGTCAATACCCAATATTAAAGCAAGGCCTGCGACCGGAATGCTCGGAACTGTAGATAGAGTGGCTGCAAGGGTAATAAAACCGCTGCCGGTAACGCCCGCCGCCCCTTTTGAGGTTAACAATAGCACGCCAAGCAAGGTTAACTCTTGCGATAAGGTCAAAGGCGTATTGGTAGCTTGGGCGACAAAAATCGCTGCCATCGCTAGGTATATTGAAGTGCCATCCAAATTAAACGAGTAACCAGTAGGAATGACTAAACCCACCACAGATTTTGAGCATCCTAGACTCTCTAACTTGGCCATAATGCGCGGCAACACCGATTCTGACGATGACGTGCCTAACACGACGAGCAATTCGTCTTTGATGTAAACAATAAAGCGCAGGATACTAAAACCGGTTAACCGTGCTATTAATCCCAAAACACCAAATATAAATATCAGGCAAGTGATATAAAAGCTAACCATTAGCGATGCCAACGGAAAGAGCGATTGAACGCCATATTTGCCAATCGTAAAAGCCATCGCTCCGAAAGCTCCAATAGGCGCGAGCTTCATAATTGTCTCTACTATTCCGAAAAGGACTTGTGAAACCTTGTTAATAAAATTCACTACTTCGACCCCAGTTCCTTTCATGGCAGCCAAAGAAAACCCGAACAACAGAGAAAACAACAGAACCTGCAAAATATCGCCCTTGGCAAAGGCATCAATCACACTGCTTGGAATAATATTCAATAGAAAATCAACATTAGAATGTATTTTTGCAGTATCCGTATATGTGCTAATCCCCTTAGAATCCAGCTTGCTTGCATCGACATTCATACCAATACCGGGTTGGACGATATGAACGACCAGCAAACCGATAATCAGCGCCAATGAGCTCACCACCTCAAAATAAACCAACGCCTTAACCCCAACACGACCGACCTTTTCCATGGTTTGCATGCCAGCGATACCACTCACTACGGTGCAAAAAATGATCGGTGCGATGATCATTTTTATTAGTTTAACAAACCCGTCGCCCAAGGGTTTCATATTAACCGCCGTGTCAGGATGAAAATATCCAACACAGATGCCAATTGCAATAGCGGTTAAGACTTGGATGTATAAGTGGCTATACAGTTTTTTACTGGCAACAAAAAATTTCATTTTTTCATTAATTAAGCAAATATCTGCAAAAGACACTTTTAATTAGAATTATTCTATGAATTACCAGCGCTTGCTGAGCTTAACTAGCTGATTTCGCGGTCTGATAAAGTTGATCAATTCTTCTTTGAAAAGTCGTCTCGAAATCATGTTGACGTGCATATTCGATGCTGTTTTTGGCTTTTTGGGCTATGTTTTCCCTATCTGAGTTTAATCGCTCGACAATATCGGCTATGCCATTAATATCATCAAGTTCACAGCCCCAACCAATATCGGCTTGCGCTAACAAACCCGAAAATGCCTTGTTGTTGTAACCTACTATTGGTACACCGCACGACAACGTCTCCAAATATGTGCAAGACGGGTCGCTTTGCCGGTGCAACATCACAAACAGGTCCACATTTTTCTTAACCTTAGGTATGAGTTCATCGTAGAAATCCACGGCACCCACCAAAGCAACTTTTTCGTCCAGATGATGTTCTTTTACAAAAGTTTTTAAACTATCTTCCAAATCACCCGAACCAAAAATAGTTAAAGAAAAATCTAGACCCCGTTCCGTCAGTAATTGAGCCAGCTTAACGAGATGATCCACTCCTTTGATCGCAATCAGCCGACCGGAAAATGCGAGACGTAATGGCTTTTTCTCTGTGAGGTAACTTAACCGCGATGTTAACTCTTCATTGCTAATCAAAAGATCTTTATTTATCCGCGTATCAAAATATAAAAGTTTGTTGTTAACCTGTTGATATTCCTCAAAAGCTCCTGTCCCGTTACACTGCAAACCATGCGCGAGGGTAAATGCTTTCAAACGTTTTCTCTCGCCATTCCAAATATAGAAAAAACGACGAAGTTTAATCAGCGGGTTAGACGTACTGAATGCAGCAATTTGATATCGGGTTTCAGGAATATTTTCTATGATGTAAATGCACTTTGCGTTAATTTGATTACAAATGGCACTGATTTGCAATTGATCGAATGAGTCAGCAGAAGCAAGGACAATATCAGCACTTGCCAAATGTCCCGCATTGACACTTTCATATTTCTTTAACACTTCGCAGCCGAACTCAAGCTCGTCGCTATTAAGGTTTACAATACCGAAATCAGGTAAATTCGATTCGTCAGCATTCATGATGCACTTGATAGCCCCTGGCCACATTTTTTTATAAAGCATCATGCCATCGTAAAACTTGCGGTCGAAACTCAAAGTATTTCCATCACGCCACACGGGCACAGAAGGCAGAATCACTAAGGTTGGTTCACTCATTTATTCCTCATTTTACATATTCGGTTTTAAAACTAGAAAATAGCTTAATACAATCGTAGTGCTTAATCACTTGAGCGCTTTTTCCCAACGGCTTATAACCGCTGCGGCAATACTATTTCCAAAGACATTCGTAGCGCTGCGTCCCATATCAAGAATTTGATCGATGCCCAGCAACAGTAACAAGCCCGCTTCCGGGATTTTAAACATTGAAAGCGTTGCGGATATAACAATCAGAGACGCCCGGGGTACTCCCGCGACACCTTTGCTAGTGAACAATAAAACCAATAGCATCAGCAATTGATCCATCAAAGGCATATCAATGCCATAAGCTTGAGCAATGAACAAAACTGCAAACGTCATATACATCATGCTGCCATCTAAATTAAAGGAATAGCCCAAAGGCAACACCAAACCGCAGACTTTCTCGTCGCAGCCGAATCGTTCTAGTTGCTGCAATAATTTTGGATAGGCGCTTTCGCTGCTGGCTGTCCCAAAAGCAAGCAACATGGGTTCGCGGATGTGGCTGATAAGCGAGAAAAGCCTTCGTCCCAAAATCAGAAAGCCGACAATTCCTAGCAAGCTACATAACAAAAACAAACCGAGATAAAATTCACCGATAAACTTGCCATAGGTTAACAAAACCCCAATCCCTTGCTGAGCAATAATGGCCGCCATTGCCGAAAATACGGCTACCGGCGCGTAGTGCATCACGTAGCTGGTGACTTTCAGCATGATATGGGTTAACGAATCCAGCGACTTAACCATGGGTTTCGCCAAATCGCCAAGCGAAGCGCAAGCCAATCCAAAAAAAACCGAGAAAACTACAATTTGCAGTATTTCGTTGTTCGCCATCGCTTCCACGACACTTTTTGGGAAGATATGTGCGGCGAATGTACTTAGTGTCGGCTTCACATCCGGCAAACCAGTTTGTGCATCAATGGCTGGCAAAGGGATATGTAAGGAACTGCCTGGAGACAATATATTGACCAGCAACATCCCCAACAACAAACTTAACAAAGAAGCAGAGAAGAACCACAACAACGCTTTGATACCTATGCGACCAACTGTGTGCGTATCCCCCATCTTTGCCATGCCGACAACCAGAGTGGAAATAACCAGCGGCGCAATGATCATCTTAACCAATCGCAAAAATATATCGGTTAACACGCTAAATACGGTGACAATGGACTCTAACTGAGTACTGGCTTGAATGTCTCCTTGCCTAGCAAAAGATAGATTAAGCAGTTCGCCAACCACAATACCTAAAACCAAACCAATCACGACATACAGTGTTTGACGGTTAGGTTTATGAACATGAGGAGTCTCGATCATTTCTTAACTTTGATTAGTCAACAAGCATTCACTTTAACAGAGAAAATGCTGAAAAGACAATGTATTACAAATGAGAGTGCGGTTTGATTTGTTGTATTTCAAGCTTAACCTAAATAGTTTTCTCTATGACCACCGGCTGCTGGAGGGCATACCGAATATCGAGAAGACTAACAGTATGGAATACCTTAATTCAGCCTTATATTTACCGGAATTATTGAAGTTAAGATTCCGGCAAGAATTGCCGGAATTTCGATGACTTAATTTATGATTTTGCTTTACAAAAATAAGTAGGGGACTTAACTCAATTTGCCATGGCACTGCTTGAATTTCTTGCCTGAACCACAAGGGCATGGATCATTACGGCCTACTTTATCGCCTTCCCTGATAAACGGCTGGGCAGGCACTGGCGCTTTTTCCTCAAGGGATTGCGAATCCGCCTCATAATCTCCAATAGCAGTCACTTCGGCATGTTCAAAATGCATTTCCTTGGGTGCTTGCATTTGCTCGTCCATTGCTTGCACATCTTCATCCTGGCGAACTTGTACTTTGAATAAAATCCGCGTGACCTCATATTTGATGTGATCCAGTAAACTGGTAAACATTTCAAACGCTTCGCGCTTATATTCCTGCTTGGGATCTTTTTGCGCATAACCGCGCAAATGAATGCCTTTGCGTAAATAGTCCATCGCAGAAAGATGCTCTTTCCAGCTATTATCAAGCACTTGCAGCATGACTGATTTTTCAAAATGCCGCGCGACTTCAGGCGTCATTTGCGCTTCTTTTTGTTTGTATAACTGGTTCAAAATTTCGATGATGCGGTTACGTAAATCGCTCTCCTGCATCCGTTTATCTTGATCGAGCATTTTCTGGATCGGAATTTCCGCATTGAAATCCTCATACAAATGATTTTCCAACCCTTTGATATCCCATTGTTCTTCCATTGTTTTTGGCGGAATGTACTGGGTAATCATGTTGTTAACCACATCTTTACGAATTTCAATAATGATATCTTCAATATCACTCGCTTCCATTAATTCGTTGCGCTGCGCGTAAACAACCTTCCTTTGGTCGTTGGCTACGTCGTCATAGGCAAGGATTTCTTTACGAATATCGAAGTTACGGTTTTCCACCTTGCGTTGTGCATTTTCGATGGAGCGGGTCACCCAGGGATGCTCGATAGCTTCACCATTACCCATACCCAGCTTTTGCATCAAACCGGCAACCCGATCGGAAGCAAAGATACGCATAAGATCATCTTCCAAGGCCAGATAAAAACGTGAGGATCCTGGATCGCCCTGACGACCAGAACGACCCCGCAACTGATTGTCAATACGGCGCGATTCGTGACGTTCGGAACCGATCACGTGCAAACCGCCAGAAGCAACAACTTGATTATGCCTTTCCAACCATTGCCCGCGCACATGTTCTTTCTCGTTCAGCATTGGCATCAACACCTAAAGCAATCAACTCTGCTTCCAAATTACCACCCAACACGATATCCGTACCTCGTCCGGCCATGTTGGTCGCTATCGTTACTGCACCCGGTATTCCAGCTTGTTCAACAATATGCGCTTCCCGCTCGTGTTGTTTCGCGTTTAACACCTCGTGCGGAACACCCAGTTTTTTCAGCAAATTGGACAAGCGTTCCGAATTTTCGATTGATGTTGTACCCACCAGCACTGGCTGACTACGCTCAACACATTGCTTGATATCCTCGGCAACCGCATTGTATTTTTCATCCGCAGTTAAGAAAATCACATCGCCGTGATCTTTACGTACCATAGGACGATGAGTTGGAATGACCACCACTTCCAAACCATAGATTTTGTTCAACTCAAAAGCTTCCGTATCGGCGGTACCGGTCATACCTGAAAGTTTTTCATACAACCTAAAATAATTTTGGAAAGTGATTGAAGCCAAGGTTTGGTTTTCACTTTGAATGGCAACACGCTCTTTGGCTTCGATAGCCTGGTGCAAACCCTCAGACCAGCGACGTCCCGGCATGATACGACCGGTAAACTCATCGACGATAATGACTTGATTATCCTTGACGATGTATTCAACATCTTTTTTAAACAGGGTATGAGCGCGTAACGATGCGTTTAGATAGTGCATTAACCTGATATTAGTTGCATCGTACAGGCTGGTGCCCGATTGCATTAGATCCGTGCTCAACCATCAGGTTTTCCAGCCTTTCATGGCCTTTTTCAGTCAAATGCACTTGGCGTTCTTTTTCATCTACCCAAAAATCACCGCTATTACCCTCTTCTTTTTCTTGACGTTTTAAATGCGGAATAATTGCGTTAACTTTGATGTAAACCTCGGTGCTCTCTTCGGTAGCGCCCGAAATGATCAAAGGAGTCCTGGCTTCATCGATCAGGATAGAGTCAACTTCGTCGACGATGGCAAAATGAAGGCCACGCTGAACTTTTTGCTCGAGATTAAAGGCCATGTTATCGCGCAGATAATCAAAGCCGAACTCATTATTTGTGCCATAGGTAATATCGGCCGCATAAGATTTTTTCCTTTCCTCATGTTCCATCTGGCTGACGATTACTCCTGTGGTTAAGCCCAGAAAACCATAAACCCGTCCCATCCATTCAGAGTCCCGCTTGGCGAGGTAATCATTCACAGTCACCACATGAACGCCTTTAGCTGGCAAGGCATTGAGATAAGCCGCCAAAGTCGCCATCAAAGTTTTACCTTCACCGGTTTTCATTTCGGCGATTTTGCCATCGTTAAGGATCATCCCACCGATCAGCTGAACATCAAAATGGCGCATGTTAAATACCCGTGAAGATGCTTCGCGAACGGCGGCAAAAGCGTCCGGAATCAAATTATTCAGCTTTTCGCCACGGTCAAGTCTATCGCGAAATTCCTGAGTTTTTGCCCTTAAATCATCATCGGATAATTTTTGGTATTCTGCAGCTAATGCATTAATCCTTTTGACCAGTTTTTTCTTTTTCTTAACGATTCTGTCGTTACGGCTACCAAAAATAAATCTAACCAGCTTGCCCAGCATGTCTAATTCCGTTGAAGTGAATAAAAATGAAACAAATATGCGATTATATACCGTCCAGCTAATTTGGCACAGCAAACAAAACCAAGCTTTAGCAAACTTAGTTCGTTATCGATCAAATCTTTACCTATAATTGCAGGAAGGATTGCGTCCTCTTCACCATACTAACCTGTTAATAAATCTGAATCCACATGCGTTTTCATCCACTAAGAAAATCTGTTATTAAACTGATAATCCTGCTGCTAATCAGTTTAAGCACGATTTACTTCAGGCAATATCAAAGCCACTTATCGCACGAACTTACCCCTAAAACCACCGAAAAAAGTTCCGAATTCACCAATCCTGCCACCATTAAACAAGCCTTTGAGAATCAACAAAGCAATTTACAAGTGAAACAATCAGGTCGCATTATCAAAATTTTACGAGATGACAAATATGGCGCCAAACATCAACGATTTTTAGTGCAAATCAATTCCGGCCATAAATTATTGATAGCGCATAACATCGAATTGTCACCGAGAATTGATGATTTAAAAGAAGGAGAAACCATTATTTTTTATGGTGAATATGAGTTGAATAATAAAGGCGGGGTAATTCATTGGACTCATCGCGACCCTAGAGGACACCATCCAGACGGATGGTTGATCTACAATAACCGGAAATACCAATAGTTAACCGAATATGGGAGTTTTATAAATGCCGCCCCCAAAAACAAGGTCCAGAAACATCCTGGCATTTTCTAATCAAAGCCTCGCCATTTTAAATGCGCAAATCAATCAACAGATAACTGTACGAAAGTCCGTTAAATCAGTCCTGCACGACGAGTTAGCCGACCATGTCATACATTGCTTGCTACATTCCGATTCATTAGTCATTTATACAGACTCCTCTGCATGGGCTTCACAATTGCGGTTTTACCGGGAAGCCATATTATCCGCGGGAAACTTTAAGAAAAAAGCGCTGCAAGTCAAAGTAATGCCCCCCTTAAACATGACTTATAACATGAAAAAGGTTGCACCAAAGATTCCTTCAGAAAATGTGATTAACAATATCAAAACTACAGGACGGGATATTGATGACGAAAGATTAAGCGAGTCTTTAGAACGACTGAGCACGACACTTAGCCGTTCTAAACTTAAAAAGTAAAAACTTAAGCGGCTGACCTAGGCGATTCAGCAGAGCGCATAAAAGAAATCGGCGCTTTCGCTTCATCTTCAAACGTTATTTTTTCCCACGCATCTTTATTTTCCAGAAGCGTACGCAGCAATTTATTGTTCAGGCCATGTCCGGATTTATAGCCGGTAAACTGTCCAATCAGGCTGTGTCCAAGCAAATATAAATCGCCAATGGCATCGAGAATTTTATGCTTAACAAACTCATCGGCATAACGTAGCCCGTCTTCGTTAAGCACTTTATGGTCATCCACTACAATCGCATTATCAAGACTACCGCCCAACGCAAGATTATTTTGCCTCAGCATTTCGATATCCCGCATAAAACCGAATGTTCTGGCACGGCTGACTTCTTTAACGAATGTTGTTGATGAAAAATCCATCGATGCGGTCTTCACATGCTTATCAAATGCAGGGTGCTCAAAGTCAATCGTAAAAGTCACTTTGAAACCGTCAAACGGCTCGAACGCGGCCCATTTATCGCCATCTTCGACCTTAACCGCATGTTTAATCCGGATATATTGCTTAGGACAATCCTGTTCTTCCACACCGGCAGATTGTAATAAAAACACAAAAGGTCCCGCGCTGCCGTCCATAATAGGGACTTCAGCAGCACTGACGTCAATAATCGCATTATCAATACCCAAACCGGCCAAGGCAGAAAGCAAATGCTCCACTGTGGAGATTTTGATATCGCCATCAACCAAAGTCGTCGATAACACCGTTTCACCGACATTGCCGGGGGTTGCCTGAATGGTCACTGGATTATCCAGATCGACGCGACGGAATCTAATACCCGTATTTGGTTCCGCCGGCCGTAAAGTCAAATAAACCTTATCACCAGTATGTAAACCCACGCCTGTGGCCCTTATCGTATTTTTCAAGGTACGTTGCTTAATCATCTTTTAGCCCCATGGTTTAGGCGCCTATATTTAAATAAAGCGCCATTCTAGCACAACCACCCCTGATTATTTGATGGAAACGGTTTCCTTCGATCAATCAGCTTGGCGTCTTAAGAATGCTGGAATATCCAAATATTCCAAATCCATATCTTTCTTAGGTTGGGCACCGAAACGGATTTCACGACTTTCTGGACGATTTTGGCGAAGCACTGCCGGTTTATCCAACGCGCTATAATTAATTTCACCATTCGCTGCTTTTTGCATCAACTTATCGGCGGGTCTAATTACTTGCGCTTTAGGAGTACCCATACCGGTAGCGACCACGGTGACTTTGATTTCATCTTCCAGACTTGGATCAATCGCTGTTCCGATTTTGATTACCGCATCTTCAGAAGCAAATTCATGAACGATGCTGCCGACTTCGTTAAATTCAGCAATGCCCATGTCGCCCGCAGAAATGTTAACCAAAATACCACGTGCGCCTTGTAAGTTGATATCTTCCAATAAAGGACAAGCAATCGCTTTCTCCGCCGCTTCGCGCGCCCGATTGTCGCCTTTGGCGATACCAGTTCCCATGATCGCGGCGCCCATGCCGGACATGACCGTTCTGACATCGGCAAAATCGACGTTGATCATGCCAGGATGAACAATCAAATCGGTAATCCCTTGCACTGCGTCTAATAAAACATCGTTTGCCGCTTTGAAAGCGTTCAACAAGGTCGCATTCTTACCCAGTACCGGCAATAATTTTTCATTTGGAATAGTAATCAAGGAATCGACATATTTTTCCAATTGAGCAATGCCTTGCTCGGCAATAGCCATTTTCTTTTTGCCTTCGAATGAAAACGGCTTGGTCACCACAGCAACGGTTAAGATTCCCAATTCCCTGGCAATTTCAGCGATTACGGAAATTGCTCCGGTTCCGGTACCACCGCCCATCCCGGCAGTCAAAAACACCATATCAGCTCCGTTGATCGCATCCCTGATTCGATCACGGTTTTCTTCAGCCGCTTGCCGGCCAACTTCTGGGTTGGTGCCTGCGCCCAAACCTTTGGTTAACTCAACACCTAACTGGATAATGGTGTTGGTGTTCAATTTTCTCAATGCTTGTGCATCGGTATTTGCACAAATAAATTCTACGCCTTCGATGTGGCAATCTGCCATGTGGTTAACCGCATTACCGCCACCACCGCCAACCCCGATGACTTTGATGATCGCATTGTCATTGCTCATGTCTAATAATTCATATTTCATTTTATTCACCTCGTAGTAAGCACAACTAATTTAAAAATTTCCCTGAAACCAACTCTTCATTTTTGCAAAAAAACTTACATCATCCGATTCAATACTGCCGCTTCCTCCCTGATGATCGCGTCCGTACATCAGTAAACCCACGCCGGTAGAATGCGCAGGGTTTTTTATTACTTCCGTTAACCCGGCCACATTCTGCGGTACTCCCATACGCACCGGCACATGGAATATTTCTTCAGCCAATTCCATCAGGCCTTTTACTCTTGAACTTCCACCGGTTAACACGATACCCGCGGCAATCAAATCTTCGTAACCGCTTCGTCTCAATTCCGACTGGATGAGCAACATCAATTCTTCATAGCGCGGCTCGATAATTTCGGCTAAATTCTGCATGGATATTTTCCTCGGCGCCCGGTCACCGATACTTGGCACTTCGATAACGCCCTCCACATCCGCCAATTGGGTTAACGCGCATGCATGATTACGTTTAATTTCCTCGGCATTAACGGTTGGCGTCCGCAAAGCGACCGCAATATCGTTCGTCACTTGATCACCTGCAATAGGGATCACAGCAGTATGCTTTATCGCCCCTTCCGCAAATATGGCGATATCGGTCGTGCCGCCACCGATATCGATCAAGCACACACCCAATTCTTTCTCGTCTTCTGTTAACACCGCGTTACACGATGCCAATTGTTCCAGCACGATATCTTCAACTTCCAGTCCGCATCGACGTATGCACTTGATGATATTTTGTGATGCACTGACACTACCGGTCACCATGTGCACCCGCGCCTCCAGGCGAATACCCGACATACCGATCGGCTCCTTAATTCCTTCTTGCAAATCGATCACAAATTCCTGCGGCAGGATATGCAGAATTTTTTGATCGGCTGGAATTGCGACAGCGCGCGCAGAGTCAATTACCCGGTCGATGTCATATTGGCTGACTTCTTTATCTTTAATCGCCACCACACCATGCGAATTGAGGCTTCGAATATGGCTGCCCGCAATACCGGCAAACACTGACTTAATCTGGCAGCCGGCCATCAACTCCGCCTCTTCGATAGCACGCTGAATCGATTGCACGGTTGATTCAAGATTAACGACAACGCCCTTTTTAAGTCCGCGCGAAGGCGTACTGCCTATGCCGATAACTTCGATATTGCCTTCGCTGGTTAACTCGCCAACAATTGCAGCAACTTTCGATGTCCCGATATCAAGTCCGACGATTAAATTCCGCTCTGTTTTTTTTGCCATTCTCATTACTCGTAATAATGGTCACAATATGTCGTGATAACTGTTACTCAGCAGTTTTGGGTTGTAGCCAGTCTAGGTTCTGGGCATCTGGTCGCCAAGTTGCAGCAAATCCGTTTGGATAACGCAAATCGGTGATTTCCATGGCTGCCAGCTTTTCTTGTCCGAAAACTGTCGATGTATTTAAAAAGCGTTGTAACTTTTTCAACTGCTCTGTTCTACCAAGAAGTATTTCCAAGCCAGTTTTTAATTTGATTGACCAGGCAGCCCTTTCGTTAACCTTGAACTCGGAAAGCTCTAGGGCTTGATCTGCCAAAGCAGTTTTTACGCCTTTCATAATTTCCAATGTTTTCGTCTCCTGTTCCTTCGGCCCTTCCAATAAAACCAAAGATTGAAATTGGTCGATATTACTTGGTTTAAATAACTCACCGTTTTCGGTTAACAAACCATCATGCCCCCAACGGACATAAGCTTTGCGTTCCTGCACCTTGATATCGATCGTATCTGGCCATACCCGTTCCACAGAGGCATGCTTTACCCATGGTAATTGCATTACCGTTGCCTGTATCTTTTGAACATCGGCTTCAAAAATACTGACCTTCACCAAGGGCATTAAAGCTTCCCTAAGTTCTTCTTTACTTAAGTATTGAAATACACCTTCCGTCCTTACATAGCAGATAGGCATCGATTCCGTGACCTTACTGGCAAACGATTGTTTGCCGAAAACCCATCCAAACAAACCTAACAATGCGACGATTGTTAGTACTTTTAACGCCTGCATGTCTGTTTACCGGCAACTGGTTTCCAGAATGCGCCAGACTAATTCATCGAAATCTATGCCGTCTTGCTTGGCAGCCATCGGCACTAGACTATGATCGGTCATCCCTGGAACGGTATTGATTTCGATAAGCTGAGGCTGATCATTGCTATCAATAAACACATCCACCCTGGCCCATCCCCTGATTCCAATGACTTCACCAGCCTTGACCGCCAAGTTTTGCAACCTACTTTCCTCTTCAACGGTTAACCCGGCGGGACAATGATATTTTGTCGTAGTAGCTTTATATTTTGCTTCGTAATCGTAAAATTCGTTTGGGGTTTCTAACCGAATGACCGGCAATGCTTTGCCATCTAACAAACCCACTGTGTACTCCTTGCCGACTACCCAGGCCTCTGCATATACATCGCAACCATATTGGCTGGCAATTTTTAACGCTTCTGCAAGTTCATCCTTGTTTTTGGCTTTGCTCATGCCAATGCTAGAGCCTTCCTGAGCCGGCTTTACAATCATGGGAAACCCCAGTCTAGCGACGCATTCGGCCAAGTCCCCTTGGCTTTTTAGCAAGTACCACTTTGGCGTTGGCAACTCATAACCTAACCAGCAGAGTTTAGTGCGCAACTTATCCATGCTTAACGCGGACGCCAGTAGGCCGCTGCCGGTATAGGGCAACTTCATTACTTCAAGCACGGCTTGCAACACGCCATCTTCGCCACCGCGACCATGAATGATGTTGAAAACCCGGTCAATTTTTTGACCCGCCAGGGCATCGATAATGCTGCCTGAGACATCAATGGCAACGGCATTTACACCTTTTCGCTTTAACGCTTCGAACACAGCGTTGCCACTGTTTAAGGAAACTAGCCTTTCTGCCGCCGTGCCACCCATCAACACAGCCACGCGCCCAAAATTTTCTGGTTTATTAATCACTCAACGCCTCGCTTGTTTCGCCGACCACACATACTTCAGTTGTTAATGTTATTCCGTATATTTCATGCACTCTTCGTTGCACGTACTTGTATAGAGCTTCTATCTCTGCCGCCGTCGCTTTGCCAGTATTCACGATAAAATTCGCGTGTTTTTCGGAAACACATGCGCCACCTATGCTGTAGCCTTTCAGTCCCATTTGCTCAATCAACCTAGCGGCAAAATCGCCATCCGGGTTTTTAAACACCGAGCCGCAACTGGGTTGGTTTGTAGGCTGGGATTTCGTTCTTTTATCCAACAAACCCTTAATTTTTTTAAAACTTGCGACAGAATCACCCTTTTTTAGCGATAATTTGGCGGCAAGAAACCACTCAATGACAGGACTTTTAACTGACCGGTAACTCACTGCAAACTTATTAGACTGTTTCCATGCCGTTTCACCTTGCGGATTGATTGTTTCAACTGCTTGTACAATGCCCCAGGTTTCACCGCCGAACGCCCCGGCATTCATTTTTAGAGCACCACCCATCGTGCCTGGAATACCTGCTAAAAATTCGGCGCCGACCAAACCCTGATCCGCACAAAACCGGGCGACATGAGGACAAGGTACGCCGATTTCCACATACACAGAGCCATCATCCAGCAATTGCATTCCTTTGAAACTGTTTTTAGTGTTAATTACCGTACCTCTAATCCCGCCATCCCTTATTAGTAAATTACTGCCTAAGCCCATCCATAATATTTGCTCTCCCACAGGCAAGCTGCGTAAAAATGCACACAGGTCTTCCTTGTCTTTCGGCATATAAAGCTGATCAACCGGCCCACCTACGCGCCAACTGGTATATTTTGCCAATGGCTCGTTGCGCAACAATTTTCCTTTAAACTCCGACATCACTTACTTGCCTATCGACGCCAATTCCTTGTTGAGCAATTCCGGTAACTCTAATGCAATTTGCCCGACATTACCGGCGCCTACGGTTAAGATCACATCATTTTCTTTAACGATACCGGCAAGTACAGAAGCCAATTCCTCCCTATGCTCCACAAAAACTGGATCGACCTTGCCACGCGTCCTTATCGCCCGGCTTAACGCCCTACCATCTGCACCCGGAATATGATCCTCACCGGCTGAATAGACATCCAGCAATACCAAAGCATCCACGCCTGAGAGTACATGTACAAAATCTTCGAACAAATCCCGCGTCCGTGTGTAACGATGCGGCTGAAATACGATAACTCCCCGCCTATCCGGCCAAGCTTGCCTTAAAGAGTCCAGGGTCGCTGCCAGCTCCCTTGGATGATGACCATAATCATCAACAAATGTCAGCTTGCCATTTTTATACTCAAACTCATGGTTGACCTGGAACCTGCGCCCTACGCCGCGGAAAGCCCCTAAACTTTTCACAATGGCCGTATCGCTAACTTCCAACTTAGTAGCGACAGCAATCGCCGCCAACGCGTTAAGCATGTTATGCCATCCGGGCATGTTCAAAGTTATCGACAACTTTTCTGGTTTACCTTTACGTATCACATCAAATGTTGTGTGCATGCCGTCTTTTTTAACATTTTCTGCGCGCACATCTGCATCCTCGTGTGCGCCATATGTCGTCACAGGTTTTGAAATAGACGGCAAAACTTCTCTTACGCCTTCATCATCGATGCACATCACCGCTAAACCATAAAAGGGCAGATGATGTAAAAACTCTATAAACGTGTCCTTCAAGCGCTGATAGCTGTTACCGTAAGTAGACATATGGTCCTGGTCGATATTGGTGACTATCGCTATCATGGGTTGTAGATATAAAAACGAAGCATCGCTCTCATCCGCCTCGGCGACCAGATAATTACCTAAGCCCAATTTGGCATTGCTGCCCGCGCTATTCAGGCGCCCGCCAATCACATAGGTTGGGTCCAGCCCCCCTTCCGCTAATATCGACACGGTTAAGCTGGTTGTGGTTGTCTTTCCATGGGTCCCCGCTACCGCGATACCAAACCGAAAGCGCATCAATTCAGCTAACATTTCCGCGCGAGGTATGATCGGTATCCTGTTTTGAAAAGCTTGATCAACTTCCTCATTGCTGCGATCCACTGCGGTGGAAACCACAACAACATCGGCTTGTTTAACATTCTCGCGCTTATGACCGATTTCGATGATTACACCCAAGTCCGCCAATCGTTTAGTAACGGGACTTTCTTTTAGGTCGGAACCGCTTACTTTGTAGCCGAGGTTAAACAACACCTCCGCGATACCGCACATTCCCGTCCCACCGATACCAACAAAATGAATCGCTTTAATATCGCCAAATACCGGACTGGCTTCTGCCAAAGGTGAAGCAATCATGACGCGGCCTCGTCGATACAATATTGCGCGACAGTTTGGGTCGCATCCATACGCGCACATTCTTTAGCCGTCCGGCTCATTTGATTAAGTTGTTGCCGTGTTTGGTTTATCAATGTGATCAAATTTTTCGTGTTCAAATCTTTTTGTTCTAAAACAAATCCGGCACCAACATCCGCCAAGAACTTCGCATTGGCAACCTGATGGTTATCGATCGCGTTGGGTAAAGGCACAAAGATCGCCGGCAACCCCATTGCCGCCACTTCACTTACCGTCATTGCGCCAGCTCTGCAAATAATCAAATCAGCCCATTGATAAGCGGCCACCATATCCTGAATGAATGCCAATGCGTCCCCTTTTGCTCCAAGATACTGATAACGTTTTGCCACCTGCTCCTGCATGACACTGCCTGTTTGATGCCGAATTTTCACATTTTGTATTTTCGACAATGCTTCCGGAAGCACCTCATTCAATACTTGGGCACCCTGGCTACCGCCAATAATCAATATGTGTAAATCATGCGCGCCCTCGGCCTTAGTGGTTTGCACATTCTGAAACTGTTTTCTTAACGGGTTTCCCGTACAAATCGCTTTGACTTCTTTTTTAAATGTCTGTGGAAATGCTTCCAACACGCGAGTAGCCACTTTTGCCAGTAATCGATTCGTCGTCCCTGGAATCCGGTTTTGTTCATGTATGACCAACGGAATGCCGAGCATCCGCGCCATGAACCCACCAGGTCCGGCGACAAAACCGCCCATCCCTAATACCACATCCGGCTTACGTCGACGCAAAATCAACATGGCTTGCCCGCAAGCTTTAAGCAACTTAAATATTGAAAATACTTTGGTTAACATACCTTTACCGCGTATACCGGCAACGGTTAACCAATCGATCTCAATACCATTTTCAGGCACCACTTTGCTTTCAAGACCCTGATGTGTACCTAACCAACTGACTTGCCAGCCTTGCTCGATTAACCATTGGGCGACCGCCAAGGCGGGAAAAACATGCCCACCGGTACCACCTGCCATGACGACTATGCGTTTAGCCATTTGGCCCTCACATACGGTGCATTGTGCACAACAGTTTCACTATGAACCCTGAACAGCAAAGCAATAGCGCAGCACATGACCATCATACTGCTGCCACCATAACTCATTAACGGTAGGGTTAACCCTTTGGTGGGTAAAATTCCCATATTGACACCGATGTTAACGAATACTTGAAAGCCTAACCAAATCGCCAATCCGTAAGCGATGAACGCTGAAAATTTTTGACCTGCTCTTTCCGCCGCATCCGCGATGATAAAAGCTCGCCAAATTAAAATGGTATATAGGCCAATGACCGTCAATACGCCAAGCAAACCTGTTTCCTCGGCAATCACCGAAAATAGAAAATCTGTATGCGCCTCCGGCAGATAAAACAGTTTTTGTATGCCACTTCCTATGCCCAGTCCGAACCATTCACCTTGACCAAAAGCTATTAAAGCCTGGGCAAGCTGGTAACCAGACTTTAGATAATCTTTAAAGGGGTCGATGAAACTGACAAAACGTGCCATTCTGTAAGGTGCTACCGCTATCAAGGCACCCGCTAATACAGCCACCAGGGTTAACAAGATAATGAATTGATTTAACCTAGCGCCACCTAAAAACATAATCCCCATGGCTATCATCAAAATCACCACAGCCGAACCGAAATCAGGTTCAAGCAGTAGCAATACACAGGCGATTGAAAACAACAAAAGTGGCTTGATAATGCCGAAAGCCGAACCTTGCAGTGTTTCTTGATGTCTGACGACATATCCGGCCATGTAAATTACCGAAAAAAACTTAACCACTTCGGACACTTGGATACGAACTCCGGCGATCGACAACCAACGGATACTCCCGTTAACCTTAACGCCAAGCCCAGGTATCAAAACAATGATAAGTAGTACTAAACCTACAATGAACAATTTGCCACCAATCAATTCCCAGGTTTCCATGGAAACCCGGCTCACTCCAAATGCCAGTAGACAACCCAGTCCGATATGAAACAATTGTCTAACAGGATAATAAAAACTATTGTGCTGGGATTCTTCTCCCAAATGCAATGACGCCGATACGACAAACACATAGCCAATTAAAAGAATGGCGATTACCGATCCAAGCAAAATCGGATCAAAGTAAAAACGGTTAACATGACCTTGTTTATTTAGTGTCCTCATGCCGCCAACCCCAACACAGCTTCGGTAAATTTCTCCCCACGTTCCTGATAATTCTTGTATTGATCCAAACTCGCACAGGCTGGAGACAAAAGAACGTTGTCGCCAGAATCAGCCAATTTTGCCGCAATCGACACTGCTTCTTTCATGTCATGCGCTTTATAGGTCGGTACGCAGCCGTTCAAGGCGAACTCAATTAACTCGGCATCTTTACCCATCAATATAATGCTTTTGGCTTTAATTTTTACTACAGGTGCCAACTCGCGCATGTCCGCGCCTTTTGCATCACCACCGGCAATCAGTACAACTTTTTGTTCGTAGCCATTCAGCGCGGCAACGCATGCTCCGATATTGGTAGCTTTAGAATCGTTAACCCAGGTAACGCCATTAATCTCGGCGACTCTCTGCATACGGTGGGGTAAGCCTTTAAAATTTTTCAAAGCCTTGGCCATCTTTTTTTCATTCATGCCAACAGCAAACCCTAATGCCAGAGCCGCCAAGGCGTTTGCTGCATTATGCCGACCTTCTAAAGGGAGTTCCGCCAAAGGAAATATCTTTTTTCCACCATGCAGAAAATGTTCTACTCCATTAATTTCTGCGATACAAAAATCAGCAGGCTGGGTTATGGAAAAAGTAAATGTACGCCGACCTTTTTGATGCATGGCCGACACGATTGGATCATCCAGATTCAACACCATCGCCCCTTTGCCTCGAAATATCCGTTGTTTTTGGGTGGCGTAATCCGTCATGGATTCATGTCGGTCTAAATGATCGGAGGTAACATTCAAAACCGTCGCTGCTGCCGCTTTCAAACAAGTTGTTCTTTCAAGTTGAAAACTTGACAGCTCGAGAACATATAAATCAGAAGGCGCTAATAATAAATCCAGCGCCGGCAAACCCAGATTTCCGCCTACGCCAACATTAATTCCCGTGGCTTTTGCCATCTCACCCAAAAGTGTCGTGACCGTACTTTTGCCGTTTGAACCAGTAATCGCAACAATGGGCGTATTTACTGAACAAGCAAATAAATCAATGTCGCCGAATGCCGCTATGCCTGACCCAATCGCTTCGGCAATGGCTTTATTTTTTAATGAAATCCCGGGGCTAACCACTAAATGTGTCGCCCCTGTAAAAACTTTCTCGTCAAATTTTCCGGAAAAAATCTCTACGTCATCTAATTCCTTTTTTAACTCATCCGAAATTGGCGGATTTTCACGACTGTCCGACACAATAAAATTAAAATCTAACGTTTTTAGATAGCGAGCTACGGAAACGCCCGTTGCGCCTAAACCGACGACAATAAGCTTGGATGTCTCGACTTCCAGCCCGAGACACTTTTTTAAGTTACGCTTGATGATGTCGTTATCTAATCTCATCGCAGCTTTAATGTTGCCAATCCTACCAGTACCAGGACAACGGTAATAATCCAGAAACGCACGATTACCCTGGGTTCTGGCCAACCTTTTAATTCAAAATGATGGTGGATTGGCGCCATGCGAAATACACGCTTACCCGTCATCTTGAAGGAGGCCACCTGAATCATCACCGACACTGTCTCCATCACGAATACACCACCCATAATGACGAGAACAATCTCTTGTCTGACCAATACAGCCAATACGCCCAAGGCACCGCCTAGCGCAAGAGCGCCAACGTCCCCCATGAACACCATCGCGGGATACGTGTTAAACCATAAAAAACCTAACCCGGCGCCAACAAGCGCGGCGCAAAATACGATGAGCTCGCCCGCATTCGGCAGATATGGGATCGCCAAATATTCCGAAAATCCGATATGCCCTGAAAGATAAGCAAAAATTCCCAACCCGCTCGCCACCATTACCGTTGGCATGATTGCCAGGCCATCGAGTCCATCAGTCAGGTTAACCGCATTGCTGGTACCCACAATGACAAAATAGGTTAACACCACATAGAGCCACCCCATATCCAGCATGACATCTTTAAAAAACGGTACGATAAATTGAGTTTCAGCGGGTAAAACAGCAGTTTTATAAAGAAAGATGGCTGCCATAAACCCGATAACGGATTGCCAGAAATATTTTGATTTAGCAGACAAACCGTCGCTGTTTCTTTTAATAACTTTGCGATAATCATCGATAAAACCAATTACGCCATAACCCATCGTGACTAAAAGCACGACCCAAATATATCGGTTGCCTAAATCAGCCCACAGCAAAGTACTGAAAGCAATTGCGACCAGGATCAGAGTACCTCCCATAGTGGGAGTGCCCGATTTTTCATAATGCGATTTAGGGCCTAATTCACGAACACTTTGACCAATCTTGTTCCGGGTTAACTTTCTGATCATGAACGGACCAATCAGCAAGGAAATGCTTAACGAGGTTAATGCCCCTAAAATGGCGCGAAAGGTCAAGTAATGAAATACCCGAAAGCCCCCTTCAAATGTCATCAAATAGTCTGCAAGATAAAGAAGCATGACTTAATTCCTGTAATTTTCTACGAGCGCGGCAGCAACATTTTCCATGCGCTGTGCCCGCGAACCTTTTATTAAAATCGTCTCGTCGCCTGTTAATTCATCATCAAGTGCGCCAATCAAATCTTCTTGGTTAGCAAAAAAAGTGGCTCCTTTGCCAAAAGCAAGCACGGCATTTTGAGCATCGGAGCCAACAGCTAACAGGCGCACAACACCTACTGACTTAATTAGTTCACCCATCTCTTTGTGCATTTCAGCGCTATTGGGACCTAATTCACCGAAAGCACCCAGCGCTAACCAAGACTGACCTGGACATTGCTTCAACACATCCAGCCCAGCTTTTAAAGAAGAAGAATTAGCATTGTAAGTATCATCAATGATTATATTACCCCGCCGACCTTTGATTAATTGCAACCGGCCGGTTACCGGCTTTACAGACTCAAGACCTTGTTTAATCTGCTCTAGGGTTAACCCCATTGCTAAACCAGCAGCACTTGCAGCCAAGGCATTAGACACATTATGCTTACCTGCCAGTTTTAAATTGATTTTGGCAGTTTCTGTAGATGTAACCAGATCAAATGTTGTCGCAAAATTGTTACAAACAATCTCCGTACTAATCGATTTTGCTGAAACATCTGCATCAATAATCAACCCAAATGAAACCACCTTACGATTTCCTGCGATCTTTTCCCAATAACTGAAATATTTATCGTCTTTGTTAAGAACCGCGACACCATCCAATTTTAAGGTTTCAATGATTTCGCCTTTGGCTTTGGCAACTCCATCCAAGCTTCCGAACCCTTCGATATGCGCCGCCCCGGCATTATTCAATATGACCACATCAGCCTTAACCAAAGCACTGGTATAGCGAATTTCGTCAGGGTGATTTGCTCCCATTTCAATCACGGCATACTGGTGAACATCCTGTAACCGCAACAACGTTAACGGCACGCCGATGTCATTGTTCAAATTGCCTTGCGTGTAAAGCACCGATCCATCCACATTCAGGATGGCTGCGGTCATTTCTTTAACAGTGGTTTTACCGTTGCTACCAGTGACGCCGACAACCTTGATATTAGATTTATCCCGCCATGCGCTAGCAAGCTTACCTAACGCTACGCGCGTATCAGCAACCACAATATGCGGGATAGTTGTCGAAATACCGCGATTTATAATGGCAGCGGCAGTTCCTGCTTCTATCGCTTTCCCAATAAATTCATTACCATCGAACTGATGGCCTTTTATACCTATATACAGATCGCCTTTATTCAACGTACGGGTATCAATGCTAACAGCAGCGATTTCAATATCAGCGCCAATCAACTCGCCGTTGACATATCTGGCTATTTCGCTGAGCTGAATGGTTCTCATGCGGCGAACCTCTTGTTTAGCGCTGACTGGACAATCAGCTTGTCGCTGAACGGATAACGAATTCCTGAGATTTCCTGATAATCTTCATGACCTTTACCCGCAACGACCACGCAATCATCGACCTTGGCATTGTTGATGGCATGCTCAATCGCTTGCTTCCTATCTTGAATCAAGATGGTTTTATCAGTCTTGCAACCGATTAATATTTCTTTTGCAATCGTCACATTGTTTTCAAATCTCGGGTTATCATCAGTGATAACGACATGATCAGCCCATTGATTAGCTATCTTGCCCATGAGAGGCCGCTTACCAGCATCACGGTTACCCCCGCAACCAAAAACCACCCATAACAGACCTTTGCAATGCGGACGAAGGCTAGAGAGTACCCGGCCTAATGCATCTGGCGTATGGGCATAATCGATGAACACCGGTAAAGCTTTGCCTCTACCTTCGATGCCACATGATTCCATGCGTCCGGCAACCGCTTGCACATTTTTTAACCTTAACGCTGACTCAGCCAATGTCATGCCGCTCGCTAACATAACGGCTAATACGCACAAAATGTTTTCGACGTTAAAATCGCCATAAAGGGGTACTTGTATTAACTCTGACTGCCCTTGCCACCGCACCTGAAATTCAAAACCCTTTAAATTGTGCTCGATATTTTCAGCAAGAAGAGATTCACATCCCATACTTTGCAATATTTTCCCTTTTGTACTTACGCACCATAACCTCACCGATTTTGACACGCTGGCAATGATTCTCTCGCTGTAGGCGTCGTCCAGATTAACCACTGCGAAATCGAGATCGGTTTTTGCCATCAACTTTAATTTGGCGGCAAGATAATCGTCCATTGTCTGGTGATAATCCAAATGATCGCGACTTAAGTTAGTAAAAACCGTACCTTTAAACTTAACCCCGTTAACTCTGTTCTGGTCCAATCCATGCGAAGATACTTCCATGGCAACCGCTGTTTTCTTTTCATTTATAAATTGGCGCAACACTTTTTGAACAAACAAGGCATCCGGTGTGGTATTGGCAGTTTTATGCAGATGCCCCCACTCACCCCAGCCTAAGGTTCCGATAATTCCGCAATCGTCTAACATTTGCCCGAGAAACTGGCTGCAAGACGTTTTGCCATTAGTGCCTGTTACTCCAATCACGTTCAAATGCTCAGAAGGCTTACCATAAAACCGCGCCGCCAATTCACCTAAAAATATTCCTAAATTATTGATTGCCAACATTGGAATCTGCTGGATTTTTTTTGCCAAATCGTCGCCACCCTTGGCGGGATCAAACAACACCGCAACAGCGCCGTTTTCAATAGCCTGGTTAACATGCTGCAATCCGTGGCTGCTGGCACCTGATAAAGCGATAAATAAGTCTCCCGCTTTAACCTCGCGACTATCCAACGACACACCTCCCACTTCCAAACTCTCAATCCAGTTAACTTTTTCTGGTTCGATTTGTATTAATCCTGTTAACAAATCACTTAATTTCATTGCCCTTACCAATTATTCTTTTCATGAAAGTAACAAAAAATACCCAGAAATAATATTGGAATTAAGCTAATTAAGGAATAAGTAAAAATTATTTTCTTTTGAAAGTTTAAATTACCATAATAGGTTGAAAAATTTTTCATATGCATTAATCCTTTTTTCTATATTTTTCAGGACTTTTTCCATAAAATTCACGGAAACTTTGACAGAAATAAGAAACATTGTTATATCCAACACGCTGACATATAGATGTGATTTTCATATTTGTATTTTCAAGTAATTCTTTAGATTTTTGCATTCTAACTGCTTTAATATATTTATTTATGCCACAACCTGTTTCATTTATAAAAATATAACTCAAATATCTTGGTGTAAGGTAAATTTTTGAAGCCAGGATATCAAGGCTTAATTCACTTCCGTAATTCATTTCTATATATTGTTTTACTAATTCAATTGGAGTAGAACTAGCTGTAGAGTTTTCTTGTAAATATGTATCATATTTATCTACAACTTCCAAAACTTTATTCCAAATATCTTGAAATGTATTTAAGTTATAAATATTTTCAATTATATTACTTTGATCATCTACTTTATCTACCGATAGCTCTGCATAAATATCACTAATAAGTGATGAAAAAATAAATTTCATATATATTTGTGAAATATTATTTTTTTTATTATACTTTCTATAAAATAATTCAAGACTATGCTTAAGTCCTATTATATTTTTACTTTGAATATCTTTTTGAATCTCAGCCATTAATTTGTGATCGAATTCAGCTGAGCTTAACTGATCTTCGTATTTTTCATCATATGTAAAGATATAAGTATCTGAAAGAAAGAATTTATTAGTTAGCAAATTTTCCATTGATGGAATTTGCATTAATATATCATTTGATGAATTTATATCATTACTTATAGCAATGTAGCAGTTAGTGTTATATTTTTTTCTTATACTATTCAAAAGCCATTCTGTAGTTGTTCTATAATCAATAGTAGAGGAATTCTTGGATTTCTTCACAAATAATAAACTTTGCGAACTATTTAAGTTTAAATAGTCATATGAGAATTCCAATGAGGGAAGAATTTCTTTGTCAAATAACAATCCTGCATTTTCAAAAAAGTCATGTCCAAATTCTAACATTAATATTTTAACATATTCATCCAAAAAGTTTATATTATAATTAGACTTGTATTCTTGAGATAGTAAATCTATAGAAGTACCATTTATAAAACAAAAAAGAATATAACGACGAATAAATATGTCATTTTGATTTTTAGTCTCTAATTGATCGTTTAGGTTCTTTATTTTTCCTAATGTAGAATTCATAACTGTTTTAAATTCATCAATATTTATAGGTTTTAACATGTAATCAATTACACCTAAAGTAATAGCTTGTTTTGCATATTCAAATTCATGAAAGCCGCTAAAAATGATGACTTTCAAATATGGATAGAGCTCAATTGCTAATTTTGTTAATTCTAATCCATCGATAAAAGGCATTTTAACATCCGTAAATAAAATATCAACAGGATTTTTTTGCAAATATAAGTAAGCTTGTCTTCCATTTTCAGCTTCTATAATTTCTAAATTGTATTTAAACTTTTTAAGAAGGAATAGAATACCTTCTCTTTCAATATCTTCGTCATCGACAACTAATATTTTTAGCATATTTAGGTTTCCTCCTTATTGTTATTACTACAATTAAAATAATAGCATATTTATACCTGGAAATACACCAATGAAAACCAATACATGAAAATCTTATATGGAACGAGAATTTTTTATATTTACTAAAAAAGGGTTTTGAAATTATAATACAAGTAGGTTAGCTGGAATAAAATTTTGTAATAATTAATATGATTTAGGGGGAATTTTAATGAAATCTAAAACTTTAAAGAAAAGAATATTTGCAGCGATTGCACTTAGTACATGCTTATTTAGTGCTGTAGGATGTAGTAACCAAGGAAAGACAAGTGACACATTAGCAGCAATGAGTGACGAAACCAAAGCCGCTTGGCTGGAGGCATCTACAACTCCATATGGTAAATACCCAGAACTGGTTACTTATACACTTGGAAAATCCACAGCAGCTAACACAAGACTTCCAGCAGATGGTAAATATGCATCTGATAATTATGAAGATAATGCATATACCAGATTAATAAAAGGACTTTATAATATTCAGAATAAAGATGTATTTGAAGCAATTGGCGGAGAAAGTTATGATCAGAAGGTTTCGATGGCTATTGCAGGTGGAGAAATTCCTGATGTTATGATAGTAGATGAAAATACTCTTAGAAGTTTAGTTGAAAATGATATGATTGAGGATTTAACGAAATCATACGAAAATTGTGTAGCTCCAAAAATAAAGAAATTATATGATTCTTATGGTGGTAAGTGCTTAGAAAAAGCTACATTTGATGGCAAATTAATGGCTATACCAGATGCAACTATGGATGCAGCTCCAACAATGCTTTGGTTAAGACAAGATTGGATGGAACAACTAGGATTAAGTGAACCTAAAACTATTGGAGATATTGAAAATATTTTAACACAATTTGTAGAAAAAGATCCAGGTAAAAATGGAGCTGATAAAGCTATTGGTTTAGCATTAAATAAAAAAATTGGTGGATACTATGGCGGACAGTTTATGTTAGATAATGTATTTTCTTTATTTAATTCTTATCCACGTCAATGGATGAAAAATGAAGCTGGAGAAGTTGAGTATGGTACGATTGCTCCAGAAACAAAAAAAGCATTAGAAAATATCACTTCGTGGTATAAAAAAGGACTTATTGATAAAGAATTTCCTGTAAGAACAGATGATGATTTAAGATCAATCATTGTAAATGGTCAATGTGGCGCATTTTTTGGACCATGGTGGTCAGGAGATAGTCCTCTTCAAGATAGTTATAAATTAAATCAAAATGTTAAATGGCAATCATATTTAGTACCGGTAGATGAGAAGGGTAGCGTGAAAATGTATACTCAAAATATGGCAACAAAATATGTGGTTGTGCGCAAAGGATATGAGCATCCAGAAGTTGTAATAAAAAACATTAATGCAAGAGGTGGAGTTAAAAAAGAAGATACTCCAGTAGCGGATACAGAAGAAATTAAAGCATTAATGAAAGATGCTGGAGAATGCGATAAGCTAGGCGCAGATGGTGCTTTATATCCAATGAATATTTATGTAGATAATAGAGATGCAGTAGCAAGACTACACAAAACAGCTAAAAAATATCTTGATAAAGAAGTTAAATTGGAAGATATAGAGGATGAGTATTTTAGAAGTGTAACTCAAAGTTGTGAGCAATATTTAAATGATATCAAAGCAGGAAAAAAACCAGCTGCAGATATATGGTCAACATATCATTCTAGAATGGTAGGTTCACCACTTATGGAATCTGAAAATATAGTAAATATTGATCCTGTATTTTTTGGTCGTACAGAAAGTATGGAACAAAAGTGGGCTAATCTTGAAAAGCAAGAAAATGAAATGTATTTAAAAATTATTACAGGTGAACAACCAATAGATTATTTTGATGAATTTGTAACTGGATGGAAAAATACAGGCGGTGAGCAAATTACAAAAGAAGTATCTAAAGTAGTAAACAAATAACTAAGAATGGTATTTAAAATCTTTGATTTTAAATACCATTCTTATAAAAAATGTAAATTTCATGTTAATAAGGAATATGCTTGTTTATGCAGGCGGATGGGGGAAGATATGAAACAGAAAAAAGTACAACTTTCATATAATCTAATGATTCTACCAGCAATGATATTTTTGATTATTTTTTCAATTATACCTATGTTTGGTGTTATAATGGCATTCCAAAAATATGTGCCAGCAAAAGGACTTTTACACTCAAAATGGGTAGGTTTAGACAATTTTAAATATATGTTTAGTCTTCCAGATTGTTCTCAAATTTTTGCAAATACATTAATTATTGCAATAGCCAAAATAATATTTGGAACAATTGCAGCTGTACTATTTGCATTATTATTAAATGAAGTTCGTATAAAATGGTTTAAAAAGACAGTACAGACAATTGTATATTTACCAAACTTTCTTTCTTGGATAGTATTATCAGCAATTATATTAAATATCTTTAGTATTGATGGAGCAATTAATACGATTTTAGGAGCATTTAATATTGAACCTATATTTTTTATGGCAAGCAATACATGGTTTAGGTCTATGCTTGTTGGAACAGATGTATGGAAAGGATTTGGTTATGGTTCAATTATTTATTTAGCGGCATTAACTGGTATTGATCCTACTCTATATGAAGCGTCATCAGTAGATGGAGCGAATAGGTTTAAGCAATTACTACATATTACATTGCCAGGATTAATACCAACTATTATTTTAATGACAGCATGAATTGGGAAATGGTGCGGTCGACGCAGACCGAAAAGGTCTAGACTTCCACGGAGAGCACGCCGACCTTCTTGGCGGCATCCTTCAGCCAGCCGCTGTCGGTGAGCAGCTTGGCCGCGGCCTCGCCGACCTTCTTGCCCATGTCCTTGCCGTCGAAGCCCACGAACGGGACCGGGTTGCCGGCCTCGTCCTTGATGCCATCGTCGGTCGCAATCAGGACCACGCCCGCATCCTTCGCGGCTTTCGCAATCGCCGGCCCGATGGTCTGATCCGGGACGGTGATGGCGATGCCCTTGGCGCCGGCGGAGATGGCGTCGTTCACCAGGCTCACGCCCAGGTTCGGGTCGAGCTTGGCGTCGAACTTCTTGGCATCCGCGCCCAACTCACCGGCGGTCGCGACGAAGGAGTTCTGCAGGTCGATGAAGTACTGCTGATCGGCGCTCTTGTTGATCGCGACGAACAGCGGCTTCTCGCCCGCGGCAGGGGCAGGAGCGGCGCCGGCCGAGCAGTTGGCCAGCGAGATCGGATCCATGGTGGTCTTGAAGGTGGTCGGATCCACGATGGAGGTCGGGGCGAAGGAGACGGCCGCCGGCGCCTTGCCGTTGACGACCGCGTCGTTCAGCACGGTCGCGGCGGTCTTGCCGACGTCGAGGCCGGAGATGAACAGGCCGGCCTTGAAGCCGGACGGCTGCCCGGCGGCCCACGGCTTGCAGGCTTCGTAGGAGCCGAGGCCGACGCCGATGATGTCGTCGGTCTTGACGCCCGCGGTGGCGAGCGAGTTCAGGGTACCCAGGACGCCTTCGTCATTGCAGCCGAAGACGATCCAGTTGGTCACGTCCGGGTTCGCGGTGATGACCGGGCCGGCCGCGTCTTGCGCCGACAGCGCCTCGCCGGTGTACGGCACGGCGAAGATCTGCGCATCCGGCACGCCCGCGGCCTTGATCGCCGCCTTCTCATTGTCGGTGCGGTCGTTGCAGACCGAGAGGGTCTGGACCTCGACCGAGAGGACGCCGACCTTCTTGGCGGAGTCCTTCAGCCAGCCGCTGTCGGTGAGCAGCTTGGCCGCGGCCTCGCCGACCTTCTTGCCCATGTCCTTGCCGTCGAAGCCCACGAACGGGACCGGGTTGCCGGCCTCGTCCATGATGCCGTCGTCGGTCGCAATCAGGACCACGCCCGCATCCTTGGCCGCTTTCGCGATCGCCGGCCCGATGGTCTGATCCGGGACGGTGATGGCGATGCCCTTGGCGCCGGCGGAGATGGCGTCGTTCACCAGGCTCACGCCCAGGTTCGGGTCGAGCTTGGCGTCGAACTTCTTGGCGTCCGCGCCCAACTCACCGGCGGCCGCGACGAAGGAGTTCTGCAGGTCGATGAAGTACTGCTGATCGGCGCTCTTGTTGATCGCGACGAACAGCGGCTTGCCGGCCGGCTTCGCGGGCGCGGGCGCCGCGGTGGGCTCAGCCGGTGCGGCGGGCGCAGTCGTGGCGGCAGGCGCTGCCGGAGCAGGCGCCACGGGCGCCGCACAGGCGCCGAGCACGATGGACGCCAGCAACAGCATGGCGATGGCGAAATACAGGCGATGTTTCATGGGTTACTTCTCCTCTTGTGTGAATGATGGGGTCGAACAGAGTTGGTCACGAGCAGATTGTTTCGTGTGGATAAGCCGTCCTCCTTCCTGAGAAAGATCGCCATGTGCCAGGTCAGATCCCCTGGCCGTCCGTAGGTCGCGACCGGCGATTCGACCCGATATTATACATCAGGGTGGTCGCTGCAACTAAACTATTGGGGCCTCGCAACTACGCCACCAAGCCCGCCCCGTCCGTGGCGCTCACCGCGTAAACCCGCGGCTCGATCCCGGTGCGCCGCAGGTAGTCAGCCTCGACGTGGGCGGCTGAAGCCGGCGACCGCCTCTTCACGCACCAGTGCGACCATGCAGCCGCCGAACCCGGCCCCCGCCTGCCGCGCGCCGATCACGCCCGGCGCGCTGAGCATGGCGGCCATCATGTCGCTCATCGCCGGTGCGCCGATCTCGTACAGGTCGCGCGCGCCCAGGTAGGACGCCGATAACAGCTCGAACAGCCGCCCCGGCTCGCCGCCGGGCAGCGCCTCCGCCAGGTCGAGCACGCGCTGGTTTTCCTCGATGATGAAGCGGCAGCGCCGGGCCACGACCTCGGGCAGGTCGGCCGCGTGCGCCTCGAACTGGGCCAGCGACACGTCGCGCAGCGCGGCGATGTCGGGGTAGAAGGCCTGCAGCAGCCGGACCCCTTCCTCGCACTGCGCCCGGCGCTCGCCGTATTCGGAGCCCGTCAGCTTGCGCTCGGCCCGCGTGTCGCAGATCACCACCCGGATGCCGGGTGCGATCGCCGCGACCCGGCTGGTCAGATGGCGGCAGTCCAACAGCAGCGCGCTCCCGGCCTGCCCCAGCGCCGAGCTGTACTGGTCCAGGATGCCGCAGTTGACCCCCACGAACCGGTTCTCCGCGCGCTGGCCGATCAGCGCCATCTGCACCGGGTCGATGCGGAAGCCGCCGACCGCCTGGAACGCGACGCCCGCAGCCATCTCGATGGCGGCCGACGAGCTGAGGCCGCTGGCGAACGGCACGGTGCTGTGGATCAGGCCGTCGAAACCGGTCAGCCGGTGGCCGGCCTCCTCCAGGAAAAGCGCCATCCCGCGCACGTAGTCGGTCCATGGAGCGGCCGGGTCGCGGTCGATGTGGTCCAGGCTGAACTCGCCGCTGCCGGCCATGTCGAGCGAGTGCAACGCGACACGGCGGTCGGAACGCGGCCACGCGGCCAGCCACGTGTCCCGGTCGATCGTCATGGTCATGACGTAGCCCATGTTGTAGTCGGTGTGGCTGCCCATCAAGTCCACGCGGCCCGGCGCGCGGCCCACACCGCGGGTTCGCCGTCGAAGATGCGGCGGAATTCCTGGCTCATGAAGTGCTGGCGTTCTTCGGATGTCATAGATCGCTTCTCCCTAACCCAAATAAGCCGGTA
>CAWBFT010000043.1:0-21647 GCA_963788135.1 uncultured Gammaproteobacteria bacterium | reverse complement strand
TCGCTGCCTACATATCAATACGGATATACGAGTGAAGCCCTGTAAAAATAAGAGTTTGATAGATAGGTTATCATTCTCAGATTCAACAAAGGGCGGGACTGAAACAGAGTTTGATGATTGGACTCCAATAAACTGTATATTACAGATCATGATAAACAAACAAAATAAAATAAAAGTAATTGGCTCAGGAATTAATATAGATGAAAAAGAAAAAAATCCTTTTGCTAGGCGCTACATTTAACACCGACAATATGGGAGTTGGGGCATTAGCGGCCGGGGCGCTGACAATTTTGACAAAAAAGTACTCAGATGCTGATATTTTCTTTCTAGATTATGGTAAAGAATCAATAGCAACCGAAATTGATGTTGCAGGCAAAAATATCTTAGTACCTTTAGTCAATCTCAGATTTTCATGGAAAATCTTTCTCCCAAATAATGTCGCTTATTTATTTTTTATTGCAATTCTTATCAAGCTTGTTGGTCAGAACTTGGGCAAGATATTGCTTGAAAGAAATCGTTGGCTAAAAATTATCAGTGAAGCTGATTTTGCCGTGGCAGTATCAGGCGGTGACAGCTTTAGCGACATCTATGGGCTAAGTCGCTTTTTTTATGTGGCTTTGCCCCAGCTCTTAGTCACAATCATGGGCAAGCAGCTAATTTTTTTACCCCAGACAATAGGCCCATTTAAAGGGAGAATATCAAGGAAAATAGCAAAAATTCTCATGCGTCGTGCTGGAACCATCTATTCCCGAGATATTGAAGGTGTTAGTGAGGCAAGATTGCTACTTAATCTTAAAGAGAATGACTCCAAAGTTCGTTTCTCTTATGACATGGGATTTGTAGTTGAACCGCATAGACCCAACCATTTTGACTTAATTGGGATAAACGAGAATGGTCTCGCTCTCGCCACTAGACCATTAATTGGCTTAAATGTAAGTGGACTTCTACTTTTAGGCGGTTACACCAAGAAAAATATGTTTAATCTGAAGGTTGACTATCAAGAGTTGATTGATAGCATAATCAAAACTTTAATTGAGGAAAAAGAAGCGAATATCCTTCTTGTACCTCACGTTTTTGGTGACCAAGAAGAAAGCGATAGTTTTGCTGTTTATGCAACATACGAGCGGCTTAAAGACCGGTACCCTGACAGGCTTTATTGTGTGAGTGGTACGTATGATCAAAACGAAATCAAGTACATAATAGGCCGCTGCGATTTCTTTATCGGCTCCCGTATGCATGCTTGCATTGGCGCCCTTTCACAATCAATTCCCGCAATTGGAATAAGTTATAGTCGGAAATTTATCGGTGTATTTGAGAGCATTGGTGTGGAATATCTTATAGCTGATCCTCGGCAACTAACTGTAGAGGAAACGTTAGCTATAATTGGTAAGGCCTTGACCGCACGAGAAGAAATTAAGAACCATCTGCTAGCGACTATACCAGAAATAAAAGAGAAAATTCTGGCCTTATTTAATGAAATCGATTAATTCTAATGAGCGAGAGAATGGACAATACTAGATTTACAGACGTTTCGGATATTGTAAATTGGCGTCTTTGTCTTGGCTGCGGCGCTTGTGAATACGCATGTACTGAAAAAAAAATAAAACTCATCGATTTCATAGACCAAGGAATAAGACCGGTAGTACTTCCCACTGGAGATTGCAGTGGCTGTTCTGATTGTGTCACTGTTTGCCCTGGTGTCGGGATGTCACATGATCCTATGATGAAGACAGCAGAAGAAATAATTAACATGCTGACTGAAGGCTGGGGGCCAGTATTGGAAATATGGGAAGGCCATGCTACTGATAAAGCAATACGTTTTGATGGTTCATCGGGAGGTTTGGCAAGTGCTTTAGCACTCTATTGTATTGAAAATGAAGAAATGAGGGGTGTTGTTCACGTTGGAAACGATAGTGACGAGCAATACAAAAATAAAAGTACTTTTAGTCGAACAAGGGGCGAGATACTCGCAACAACAGGTTCACGCTATTCACCCGCCTCTCCCTGTGATCTTTTTCAAGCAATTGAAGATGCGAAGGGTGCTTGCGTATTTATTGGTAAGCCATGCGATGTAGAGGGCCTACGGAAAACACAGTCTATTCGCCCAAATTTAAGTAAAAATGTTGGGATTGCTATCGGAATTTTTTGTGCTGGTACACCAAGTACGCAAGGAACCATAGATTTGTTGGCAAAGTACGGAATCAGTCATGAGGACGTTGAACAAATTAGATATCGTGGCAGAGGTTGGCCTGGCAGCTTTTCTGTGCGTTTGAAAAACGATTCAGAATGGCGGGAGTTGGCAACTTATGAAGATGCTTGGGGTTTCCTTCAGGCTTACCGTCCTTATCGTTGTCATGTTTGCCCGGACGGCACGAGTGAGTTTGCCGATATATCATGCGGCGACCCCTGGTATCGAAGTATCGAAGAGGACGAGCCAGGTAAATCACTGGTACTGGTTAGAAGCAAGAAAGGTCGTGAAATTGTAAAAGGCGCTATACAAGCGGGTTATGTCCAGCTTACACCGGTTCAACCGGAAGTGCTTGAACTCTCTCAAAAAGAATTACTGCGCAAGCGAGGTGCCATATGGGGAAGAGTCACAACTATGAAAACATTAGGTATTCCGGCACCAGACTTTCAGGGGTTTTCTTTATTCCAAAATTGGTTAAAACTTTCTACTGGGCAGAAAATTCGTTCAACCTTAGGAACAGCGAAACGAATTATCACAAGAAATTACTTCAGACCTCTCTAGGTTAACTCTTAAATGACGCCATTAATTAACTTAATATGTAAAAAAGTGTGGACTAATGAATGATAGCACTTTGAAGTCTGGGAACAAGTCAACACTTAAGGCTTGTATGCTAGCCTACACCTTTTATGAAACAGATGGACGGGTGATGAGATATGCGGAAACACTGGCAAAAGAAGGTGTTATTGTCGAGGCGATCGTCCTTAGAAGGGATAATCAGCCAGAAGAGGAAATCATAAATGGGGTCAAAGTTTTACGTATTCAGCGGAGGGTGAAGAACGAGAGTGGAAAATTTAGTTACCTCGCACGAATTTTAAGGTTCTTCTTCCGTTCCATGATCGAAATCACACGTCGGCATTTAAAAGTACCTTACGATATTATCCATGTACATTCTGTCCCGGATTTCGAAGTTTTTGCCGCTTTTGTTCCAAAGTTGAAAGGAGCGAAGCTCATTCTTGATATACACGATATTGTTCCAGAGTTTTATGCGGCTAAATTCAAGGTGGGGCAGAGCTCTCTCGTTTTCTCGGCACTCAAACTGGTGGAAAAGTTATCAGCTTCATTTGCTGATCACGTAATAATCGCAAATGACCTCTGGCTCGAAAAAATTACCGCCAGATCGATAACAAAAGACAGATGTTCCTCATTTATAAACTACCCCGATCTTTCCGTGTTTAACGTCAATCTCAAAACTGACAGAACTGATGGCAAGTTCATTATGATTTATCCTGGAACGCTGAATTGGCATCAGGGATTGGATATTGCCGTTAAAGCTTTTGCCATCGCCAAAGAAAAAGCGCCAAATATTGAGCTTCACATCTATGGCGAGGGTAGCTCAAAAGCCGAATTACAGAAACAAATCGCTGAGCTGCAATTAACTGATAAAGTCTTTTTAAATCCTCCCTTGCCACTTAGAGAAATTGCTTCTGTTATGGCAAATGCTGATCTAGGTATAGTGCCAAAAAGAAATGATTCGTTTGGCGGAGATGCCTTCAGCACCAAAATACTCGAATTTATGGCGCTTGGCATTCCGGTTGTTGTTGCTGATACCAGAATAGATAAACACTACTTTAACGAGTCCTTAGTGAGGTTTTTCAAATCAGGTGACGAGATAGATTTGGCGCGTGTGATGGTAGATGCATACAACCACCGGGAACAAAATAATACACTCGCATATCGGGCGCTTGAATTTGCTCGCCAGTACAGCTGGGAGACGAAAAAAGGCGATTATTTAGCCTTAATTGAACGGCTGACACAGACTCCAAGTAGCGGCAGCAATGCGAATCGATAGATTTTTCACCTTACATTTTTTTAGTCCGGCAATAAGATTGGTCTGCCGAAACAATGAACTGCATATCCCGATATTGATGTATCACAGCATTTCGAACGACTTAGACGATCACCTGCATCCGTATTATCGGACGGTAACGTCGCCTGAGCGCTTCGAACAGCAGATACGTTTCTTAAGTCAATCGGGATATCAGGTGCTTACGCTTTCCGAAGCAGTGTGCTTATTGCAGAAAATGTCGGCGTCAAACAGCTCAAGCCTGGAAAAACCAACACTACCGATATTACTTAATTGCCAACGCCCCATCGCAGTCATAACCTTTGATGACGGGTTGCGAGATTTTTATTCCGCCGCCTTTCCGATACTCGACAAATTCGGTTTTAAGGCGACTGTATTTCTTACCAGTGGTTTAATTAACAAGACCTTCCCGACAGGTCGTGAATGTCTTAGGAAAGCAGAAATTCGGGAACTTGCAGCCAAAGGAATTGAGTTTGGCTCGCACACCGTCAATCACCCGCAACTTAAAAAACTTTCCACTGATGAAATCGCTTATGAATTGTCTGCTTCAAAAATAACTATCGAAGCTATCGTCGGTTATCCAGTTACATTGTTTTCGTACCCTTATAAATTTCCAGAAGAAGATCGGTGCTTTACCAGAAACTTTACTGCACAGCTCGTTGCTCTGGGATATTCGGCCGAGGTAACGACGATTATTGGCACTGCTCAACCGGGTGACAATCCCTTTTATCTTAAACGTTTGCCAATCAATGATTGTGACGACATACCACTTTTTCAGGCAAAACTGGAGGGTGGTTATAACTGGTTACATAAAGGCCAACTGACTTATAAAAAGTTAAAGGTGATAATTCGCGATTAAATGTCCACTTTGTTCTAAATTTTCTACATAGCGGGCAGTACAAGATGGTTTTTCCTAGCTATTTATGATATTAAGAAATTGATTACAAATGCAATTACCTTGGGAGCTACAATTGAATAATACAGTTAGGTATATCATCATTTCGCCAGTTCGAGATGAGGCACAATATGTTAAGGAAACTATAGCTTCTGTAGCCAACCAGACAATTTTACCATCCCAATGGATTATTGTAGATGATGGCTCGACAGACGGCACTAGTGAACTACTCGATAACATGACCACATGCGGCTGGATAAAAGTGATTCACAGAAACAATCGTGGATTTCGAGCTGCGGGTGGAGGAGTTGTGCAAGCTTTTTATGCTGGCTATGCTGTTTTGGATGATCAGGATTGGGATTTCATTGTAAAACTTGATGGAGATCTATCCTTTGCCCCGGATTACTTTGAGCAATGTTTTAAAATATTTGATAGCGAACCTCTGTTGGGTATTGGGGGTGGTACGATCTGTCAGTTGGAAAATGGCCAGTTGAAGGTGGACTCCATTGGAGACCCTCCATTCCATGTCAGAGGGGCAACCAAGATTTATCGCCGGGTTTGTTGGGAAAAAATAAACCCTCTGGTCAATGCAGCGGGCTGGGACACCATTGATGAAGTCAAGGCCAATTTGCACGGTTGGACTACGCGGACTTTCAATAACCTCAAATTAATCCAGCATAAACCTACTGGTGGCGCAGACGGCAACTGGCGTAATTGGTTCAAAAATGGGCGAGCTAATTACATCACCGGCTACCATCCGTTGTTTATGTTAGCAAAGTGCGTGAAGCGAGCTTTGAAAAAACCCATATTTATTGAATCAATAGCTTTGTTGGCAGGATTCTGTTCTGGCTATCTTAAGCGAATACAACAAGTACCTGACACTGAGGCAATCAGTTATTTACGGCGACAGCAACTTAGGCGTCTTTTGTTTCGACCAAGTATATACGGATAATCCTTAATGCCACTGAGGAAATAACAAAATATGACATCGATTGAGCTTTCCATCATCATAGTAAATTGGAACTCCAAAGACTATCTTCAAAATTGTATCGCCTCGATTCAAGAGAATACCTCGGGTATCAAATACGAAATTATCGTGGTGGATTCTGCTTCCTTTGATGGTTGCGGAGACATGTTGTTGAATCTTTACCCACAGGTCCACTTTATTCAGAGCGAGCATAATGTGGGGTTCGCACGGGCCAACAACCTTGGCGTACAACACGCCCACGGCAGCATAATACTGTTTCTGAATCCCGACACTGAGGTGCGTAATCATGCCATCGAACACCTTTTCTTACATTTTCGGGAGCTTCCGCTTGCAGGTGTCGTCGGCTGTCGGTTGCTCAACAGTGATGCATCATTACAGACGAGCTGTGTGCAACCGTTACCCACGATTTTGAACCAAGTTCTGGATGCCGAGGCCTTTCAGCGATGGTTCCCAAGCATTAGCTTGTGGATGTCTGCCACGATGTTTGAAGGTATTATATCACCAGTACAGGTGGAAGCCGTTTCAGGTGCTTGCATGATGATCAGACGAGAGGTATTCGACCTTGTACAGGGTTTTAGTATTGACTATTTCATGTATGCGGAAGATCTGGATCTGTGCTACAAAACCCGCAAGGCTGGCTTCATGAACTACTATGTCGTTGAAGCAGAGATCGTTCACCACGGCGGTGGAAGCACTCAGCACAGACGCAGTCGCTTTTCCGAAGTGATGATACCTGAGTCGATAAGCCGGTTTTTAAGGAAAACCCACGGTAAATATTATGGATTGGGTTATCGCTTGGCTCTCACCTGTGCCGCGATCGTTCGCTTAGCTTTGCTGACGCTTTTTTTCCCTGCCAGCTTGATTAATCACAGAGTACACGAATGGAGTGCAGCCTTCAAAAAGTGGCTCGCCATATTTCGCTGGGGGCTCGGACTGGAGAAGTGGGTTCAAAAATATGATTATCCTAAGGAGGCTGCAACCGACTTAAACAACGGTAAGGTGACCAAATATATGGGATCTACGGAAAACTGAATTTTGATCGGCACAAGCATACTTCGTCAGCACTTACCTTCGGAAAGCCTGAACGGTTTACAGCTAGACTGTTGAAAGAGTGACATCGATTTATTATCAACACACACGTCCTTCGGGGCAATGAGGAGACTTAAGTTATGACAGCCAAACGATTTCGTTCTCATGCTCAACAGGTTAGAGCATTTTTTGACACCCCGGAAAAATACTTGGACCGGCGCGAGTTTGATATTCGAATTCGGGTAGAAACCGTGCAGGAGTTCACTCGCGGAGTTACGTTTGAGCATATTCTTGACATCGGTTGTGGAAACGGTGCGATTTCATTGCCGCTGTTGACACGCTGTCAATGTCAACATCTCACTTTGATGGATATTTCTGCTAATATGTTGGCTTTAGCGAGGGAGAACATTACTCCTGACTTGCGAAACAAAGTCGAATTTATAAACGAAAATTTAATGAGTTTTAATTTCGATCCACAAGGATATGATCTGGTACTATGCCTCGGAGTACTGGCGCATGTTGATTCACCAGAGGCGGTTATCGCAAAAATATCTGGATTATTGAAGCCTGGCGGAACTTTAATTCTAGAAGTGACTGACAGTTACCATCCCGTCGGACGAGCTATCGCCGTTTACCATAGGCTGCTGAACTTCATCAGACCTACTACTTACAATCTAAACCGTGTTCGCATTGCGGACATAATCAGGACTTGCCTCAAGTGCCGACTCATACCTTCAGCTTTCTATCGATATTCTTTACCTCCTCCAGGGAGCCATAGGGTATTTTCTCAGAATACACTGTACAGAATTACTCGGGCGGTGTTCGGTTCCTCAGATCATAATCGGAATGAGTGGCTAGGAAATGTGTTCATTTACCGTTTGGATAAACAATCAAATCCTGATGCCTAATAGCCTTTGGTGCTAGTTTTTGAGATTATAGATTGAGCCCGGCAAAGGAGAGTCGGAGAATCCACTTGCAATTGTAGGTTATTTCACCTCGCACAAACAGCCAAAGGTTCCTGATTGTTTCCTGGCAACTTTGGCCATTTCACTTCTCTTAGTCGGGACACCAGATTCAGAATAACCGATGTACCTGTCACAAAACTTAGTGAATCCCGCCCGCCAATGACGGGAATTCACTTTAGTGAGTTATGAAAACCAAAACTATGGTTTTACGGTCAAATTGCTAGGTGGTGTGATGGGTGTCACGGATGGGGGTGGAGCTCCAGTTGAACTAAACTCATATGCACCAATATCCCATGCACCGTCAGCACCATAGACGTTACCGTCCATATCGGTCTTAAAGTAAGCCGATAGATTGGTTCCAGCATTGCGCGGTAAGTTTGTCCCTGTCGTACCCGCGATGTGGAAGTCTTTGGCCGATAAATTGTTGAAAGTGCCTGACGCAGTAAGCACCAAGTTATTGCTCATAGTGCCGCAATTTTGAGGTGAAGCATTATAGAAAAGATTGTTTCTAGTCTCCGCTGAACCGCAGCCAACCTCCGCTTTATAGAAAACATTATTGACATTAGAGAATGTATTGTTGAATATTTTTAGACCTGGAACAGGCGACGCAATATTCAGAGCTTTTACGCCAGAATCCCAATCATGATCATAAAACAGGTTTCCGTAGATTGTCCAATTACTAGAGCCACCAGATTGCTCGAAAAAAATACCTTCGCCTGTACTGGCATACGAACCTTTATGAAACTTGGAATATCTGACAATGACGTTACTTGAACTTGCTGCGTAAATTCCATTTGGATGATAAGTGGCACGATTCGACGCATCTATGTCGAACATATCGAGATACTCAAACGTGCTTCCATTAATACCAACGTGGTAAACACCCGCTTCCCACCCCCATATTTTCATATGACTGAAAACATTACCGGTGGCAGTAGAAAAAGGAGTCGCATCTATACCGCGACCGTCTCCTGTATAAACAACAAAACCAGGTCCCTGAAGATCCATATATTCAAAAACATTGTAATCGGACGCCGCCCCATTTACAAACTCAATTCCTGCCGCTGATGTAAGTCCTCTTGCATCGATCCACCAGCCATTTCCGCCTCCGGCTGATGTGGTTCGACCTGATATAGTGATATAATCCCAGTCGCCATTAAGAACGATTCCGGCACCATTAGTTTGATGGACGCTGGAGTCAAAACTGGTTGTCCAACCAGCAGCTGAAGTGGCTTCGGTTGCATCACTTCGCGCACGACGAATAGATAATCGCGCACTGCTCGTACATTTTTTATTAGGCTTTAATACTTGAGTATACGTCCCACCTGCAACCCAAATCGTGTCACCGCAGGCTACACCAGTCCAAGAAATATTTGAAAATCCGCTCCAAGCATTTGTCCAATTTTGGCCTGTGCCTGTTCCATAAGTTGATGCATTGGGTCTTACGTACCAGTTTGCCGCTTCTGCTGAAAAGCTCGAAATGCCCAAGATTAGAGACATGAATGCTGACAGCTTTAATGAAAATACAGTTTTTTGCCTGTTCTTGTAACTATTTGCTACACTGGTAAGAAATGCTCTTGTTGGGTGCTTTACAAAGCTCTCCATCAATTTAGCTTTCTGTGTGGGAATATCAATCTTTGTTTTAGGTTGTTCGTAATATAATGTCATTAGATTATCCTATTTCGGTGGTATTATTTATAATGTTTAGCTGGTTGAGTGTAATTTCATATTAGTTTACATTCTCATATAAGCAAGTGCTCCCTTTAAAAACTTTGTGACGGATATCATAAAACAGACGACCCCCCCTAGAATATGTACTTCTTTTAATGTGGTTCGAATAAATAACAATCCGAGAACTCATAAAGTGCCATTCTACTGGTAAGTCATTAAAATTTCCTTAAGCTAAAGAAATCGATATACAAAAGAGAGTTGAGCAAAAATAAAATTATCCAACTTAATTCTATGTGCATGATTTATATAGCGATGTAACTATTATGCTTTAAGGTGCTTTCCTTAATAAATTTTTCTTAACTCATCAAAATTGTTTTTTTGTTAGCATGCATTTAATATTTAATTAGGAAATTAGTAACAATTGATTCTTTAGATTCTACTTCACTGGTTCTGGAGATGCCGCCACTTGCAACAGGAAAATCGAATATTGTTGAAGCAGTCAATTTTAGTAAACGTTCCATTTGATTTTATCAATACGACGTGGTGTTAATTTGGCCTGACAGATATGAATAGTCTTGCCATAATGTTTCTGCTAATCGACGCAGCTGCGCTGCTACTTGTTAGTCGTCGTTGGGCGCCATTACCACTTCTAGTAGGGGCCTGTTACATCCCTGCTTACTTGAGTATTGACTTGGGGCCGCTTCATTTTACCGCTATCCGTGTGTTAGTTGCGCTTGGTTTAGTTCGTATGATGATAAGACAGGAATGGCCAGTAGGAGGAATCAATGGCATAGACCGCGCCATGATAGCTTGGGCTTTTTGGCTTTTAACTAGTAGCTTTTTTCACAAGGACATCGGGTCGACCATTATTTTTCGGCTAGGCCTTGTTTATGATGCTTGTGGAATTTATGTGCTTATTAGAAGTTTTTGCAGGGATGTGGAAGAGTTTACTGGTGTTTGCCAACTAATAGCGATTCTTTTAGCTCCTCTAGCAATGGAAATGCTTATTGAGAAATTAACCGTTCATAATCTATTTTCTATCCTGGGCGGTACGGAAGCGCCGGAAATCCGCAAAGGCAAAGTGAGAGCTTTTGGGCCTTTCGGTCACGCTATCCTTGCCGGCACAGCAGGTGCAGTCTGTTTACCTATGATGGTTGGACTATGGAATTTACATCGTAAAATAGCTGTAGTTGGTATTATTTCCTGCTTATTAATCATTTTCTCCAGCGCTTCCAGTGGGCCTATTTTGACTACGATGGCTGGCTGTTTTGCGCTATTCATGTGGCGTTATCGTCATTTAATACCGCTTCTTCAGCGTTGGGCTATACCTGGATATATTGCCTTGGATGTATATATGAAAGACCCAGCCTACTTTATTATTGCGCGTATCGATTTGGCCGGTGGAAGCACGAGCTGGTATCGATGTAGACTAATACAATCTGCTATAGAACATCTCTCTGAATGGTGGTTGACTGGGACGGATTACACTCGCCATTGGATGTGGGTAGTTGTTAGTTGGAGCCCGGATCATACAGATATTACCAGTCACTACATTCAAATGGGTGTCTTGGGAGGGCTCCCGTTATTGCTCCTGTTTATCTATGTTTTGGTTAAGGGGTTTAATGGCATAACGCAGGCCTTACAAGACGAATTTAATAACCCACCTAATTCCAGATTCATGATATGGACACTCGGCGCTTCTCTATTTGCACATGCCGCTACGTTTGTTTCTGTTTCTTATTTCGACCAATCCTTTGTCTTTCTTTACTTGACTCTTGCGGCGATTAGCTCAATGGTAGCAGTATCTATCAAAAACCCGAATACGCAATCGACGTCCCCTCAGTTTTCTGTTGCAACACACAAAGTGAGCCAACCTAACAGAGTAGATAAAGATGTGTTAACGAATTACTCCAAAGCTAAAAACAATTTGTTTAGCCGCCCAAAAATACGTTAATTAAATTTATTTTTTATTTTCACGGTCTTGGGTATCGGCCTAGTACTCATTCATTATTGATATGTCGGGTAACGGTCCCCATAAGATGAGTTTTATTCATTAAATGGTGCTGACAATTGGCAAAGAAATATATTGTACGACTAACGAAAGATGAGCGTTTTTATTTGGAAGGATTGATTCACAAAGGAAAAATAGCCGCCCACAAAAGGCTTCACGCTGAAATTCTGCTCAAGGCAGATATGAGTGAATTGGGCGAAAAATGGCTGGACAGCCAAATCAGTGAAGCCTTTGGCATTGCAACGCGCACAGTTGAACGAGTACGGGAACGATTAGTTCAAGAAGGTTTAGAGTCGGCCTTAAATCGGGCTAAATCGATCCGTGTTAAAAGGCGTGTCATTGACGGTGAGAAGGAAGCTCATCTGATTGCCTTAGCCTGTGGTGATGCGCCTGATGGGCGCAGTCGCTGGACACTGAGATTGCTTGGCCAACATATGGTTGAGTTGGGTCATGTGGAAAGCGTATCCCATGAAACTATCCGGCAAACGTTAAAAAAAACGAACTGAAACCCTGGCAAAATAAAGAGTGGTGTATTCCGGCTAAAGAGAATGCTGAATTTGTCTGCGCTATGGAAGATGTACTGGCTGTTTACAAGCGCTCGTATGATGAAACTCATCCGCTGATTTGTATGGACGAAAGCAGCAAGCAACACATTAAGGAGACACGTCAGCCGATACCGGCAAAACCAGGCATCGTCGAAAAGTATGACACGGAATATGAACGTAATGGGGTGAGTAATATGGCATCCTTCATTTCTCGGTTTGCACTTTTTGCAAATACAGATTTGATAAAGCAAGAAAAAGCCATACCTTTCCCTGTATAAATGAATCGGAAGAAATTTTAGTTCATTGTACACTTAAGGCTTTTGTTCATGTCATTAGCAACCCCAGAAGATTTCCAGTTTTCACTTGAAGAGCAATTTGAAGGAAGACTATTTACGCGACGTACCGATCTTTCAAACGACATCCGTTTGCTCATAGGCACTAACGCTCTTCATGCCATGTTGAACCGGGCATGGGGAACAATAACCCATTTGGCTGATGAATACGGTATTTCCAGAACTTTTATTTATTCGCTTGCAAATAGCATCAAGAAAATCGGGCAGTTCCTCTTTAAGGAGGCTACGTTAACCACTCACGCTTCATCTTCGCGAGAACACGCCATTCAGACGATGCTGTCGCTTCGACTGGAGGGTCGTAGTAGTATTGGTGCGATCTCAACGATGATGAATCGATTTGATTGTGACTTATCGTCTACGGGTTCTATCAGTCAAACGCTATCACAAATCGGCGGCTTGTTGGCAATGACAGTCTCCACAGAAACGAGCATCATCCAATATCTTGTCTTTGCCAGTGATGAGGTTTTTTCAAAATCTGCTCCGATACTGATTACCGTGGATCCGTGCAGTAGTGCTATTCTTCGAATGGAGTTGGCTGATAGCCGAAACGCTGACGATTGGAAAAATCATTTTGAGTGCCTCGGTAATAATGGCATAGAAGCTATTTATCTGGTTTCCGATGATGGTACCGGCATCCGCGCTGGCCATGCCAAGGTGATGAATGATAAATTGCGTCAATCAGATACTTATCATGGCATTGCCCATAATCTTGGAAGCTGGGTTGGTCGTCTTGAAACAGCCGCTTATGCAACGATTGAAAAGGAATATGAATGCGCAAGAAAACTGAAATCGGCAAAAAGTAAAGACGTGCAAGAGAAACGGCAAGCGGATTACACGCACGCTATAGATTTTGCTGAAAAAGCGATTACGCTTTACGATGATTTTAGCTATCTTTACCGCTGTGTTATAAGTGAACCCAACGTGTTTGATAATGATGGCAATCTGAGGAGCCGACAACAAGCCGAAGCAGGCGTCAGCTGTGGGCTTATGCTGATTGAGGGTTTAAAACATACGCACATCACCAAGGCCGTGGACAAAGTGAGACGTGCCTTGCCAGATTTGTTCCATTATTTCGATATTGCCCAAAAGGCCGTTAACGAATGTAAAGCGTTAGGCATTGATGAGGAAAGTTTGAAAGCTTATTGTGTCGCATGGCAATGGGGAAAAGCCGCACGGAAAGCTAAAAAGAATGAGCGGAAAAAGAGGGCACAAGAGCAAGAACAATTCTGCCTGGACATAGCCGAGGGCTTACATCAGCAAGAATCTGAAGGCACGGCTATTCAGCAAGAGGTTTATTCTAGGCTTGATAAAATCGTTCAGAGTTCAGCTTTGGTAGAATGTATTAATTCGATTATTCGTCCTTATTTGAATACCAGCAAGAATCAGGTAAACCAAGAGTTTCTTAATCTGATTATGCATTATCACAACTATCGGCGTTATCGTGATGGCGTAAGAAAAAATAAAACGCCTATGGAGATTCTGACCGGAAAAGAGCAAACGAAAGATTGGATTGCCATCCTGTTTGAAATAATCAAAGAGAGAATGCCAGAACTGCTACTCGCTTCTTAAATTTAAGAAACGGTTAGCCATTCATCAATTTAAAGGCACACGCTGTTTTTTTAATAGCGACGGTAGGTAACTTATTGTCAATTTTTTTGGCGTCAAAAAGTGTCAACTACTTTTGGTGATCTATGAAGGATGCCAGTAATATATTCATGTTTTTTGAACCGTTGGAGGGAAAACGGCATGTTGTGGTAACGGATCAAAGAACAGCGCTGGACTGGGCGCATGAAATTCGCAACCTGGTTGATGTTGAGTACCCTCGCGCTGAACGCATTACACTGGTTATGGATAATTTGAACACCCACACGGGAGCTTCTCTGTATAAGGCGTTCGCTCCTGATGAAGCGCGAAGAATTCTGGATAAATTGGAAATCCACTACACGCCCAAGCATGGCAGTTGGTTAAATATGGCGGAAATAGAATTGAGCATCTTGTCTCGCCAATGTCTGGATCGACGCATTCCGGACCAAGAAACATTAAAAATGGAAATCGCCGCATGGCAAGAACAAAGAAATGCTATTGCTCAGCCTATGGAATGGCGATTTGCCAATGAAGATGCTCGGGTAAAATTGAAAAAACTTTACCCGACACTATAAAATTGACTTAGTACTAGAGCTGTATATAAATGCAAGGAACGAGTGACAAAAGCAATATCCAATGTCGCTTATTAATTTAACTTATCCACCTATAATTTGAAACCGCAATGAAAAGAATCGGCATTTCAGCACCCTTAATATCACATGGACATTGGAGAATGTTTGATGCCTTAGGCGAAATCTTCGGCATTTGCTTTGAGGAGCGTAATTTTGCTAATGATGCTGGTATTGATGCGTGGCTTTACCTTGAAATTAATCCAGAATCCATGCTAAGTATCCAAAATAGCCATTTACCAAGCTATTCCGTCATTTCTGAAAAACATCTTATCTTTTGTGGAGAATCCTCGGCCATTCAGTTCAATCGAAACCCTCTAACTCCTGAAATACTCAGGAATCGTGAGGTTCGGTCGGACGAGGCTATCAAGTTAAAAGGGCTTCCGCACTGGTTACAAAATGTTACAACTCTTGCATGTAAAGCAGAGTCTCCAATATGGGCAACTCAAGGGCATCGAGACTGCCATCATCATTATTTCACATTAACAATACCGGAGTTGAACAGCGATGAACCCATCTTCCATCAATTCCATGGCAATCAATTTTTAGCCCTACTTCCACTTCTGATATTTTTACGCCAACTAACCAATGAAAGCCGGTGGGATCCCCCGCCTTTACAGGCATGCTTTATGTTCGATGATCCAAATCTGCATTGGTCAACGTATGGATTTATAAATTATTTAGAAATGGCACGACACGCCGATCTACATAATTATCACGCTTCTTTCGCAACAATCCCATTTGACGCTTGGTTTGTTCAAAAACTAACAGCTGAAATGTTTCAGAAGCATCATGCTAGAATTTCACTGCTCATGCATGGGAACGACCACATAGCTGAAGAGCTAGGAAGAACGATGGCTTATAAAGAGCGCCTTAGGATGTTAAAACAGGCGCTCATTAGAATAGAAAAACTTGAAAAGCGAGCAAATGTATCTGTTGCTCGCGTAATGGCGCCACCACACGGAGCATGCTCTGAGGAAACTCTTAAGGAAATGGCCTTAATGGGATATGAAGCTGCATGCGTATCCAGGGGGTCGTTAGCACACTACAACAGACATGCTAATTGGGTTCGTACTCTTGGCATGCGCCCGGCCGATAATATCCTTGGTCTTCCGGTTTTTCCAAGATTTCGGATTTCAATGGATTGTCAAAACGCAATTTTAGTTGCCGCTCTTCTCCATCAGCCGATAATACCCGTCGGGCATCATCAAGATGTGGCTGAAAATATGGACCTTTTAGCGCACTTATCGCACTTTATCAATTCCCTCGGCGAGGTTCAATGGACGAATATGACCAGTATTTCTAGATCCCATTATTCAAAACTGATCGACAAGGATATTCTTCACTTGAAAATGCACTCAAAAATAGTCGATCTTTTAATTCCAGAAGGTATTAATCATATTTTAGTAGAGCGGCCTTGGTTGGTTGAAGGGGCAATGGAACCTTTGCTGATAAAAACTACTAGCGAACTCAAGAACTTAGTTCCCATTGAATTTAAAGAGCCAATCGCCGTTCATCCAGGTCAACAAATTCAGATTATTTCCTCGCAGATCTCTCAACCCCCAGGCGATTATGATTCACTCTATAAATTTACGCCTTGGTCAGGAATTCGCAGGCTAATTACGGAAGCTCGAGACAGGTTAGCTCCGACTTTTCGACGATTAACTATAATTTAAGCTCATCATAATCTTATGATAATTTTAGTCCATTGACTTTGCTATGTTTTTACAGAAAAAACGAATGCTTAGTCTCGCATGTCAATATTTTATTGAGGATATATTATTACTAACCAGAAAATATTTGAGAACCTAATTGATGATATACTCCGTGCGGTCAAAATATCGGTTTCCAGTTAGGCTAAAATATTGTAAAAATACCCAAACTAATTAATCTCTAGCGCAAAATAATGACTGAAAAGCAATTGGACGAACTTTTTCCTGAAATGACATTGAATACGAATTCACGCGTACGAAAAAAATGCTTGGTGGTTTACCTTAGAAAAAAAGGATACCTGCGCGAGGAAGTTGCGGAGCTCTTAAGAATTGACGAAGACACGGTGACCCATTACACGAAGAAGTACGACGAAAGCGGTTTACAAGGCTTACTGGAGGAAAATTATCACCAACCAAAAAGCCAATTGGAGCCGTATACAGAACAGTTAAAGGAATTCTTTAAAAAGCAAGTGCCCCATACTGTCAACCAAGCTATAGAAATGATCGATAAAGAAACAGGCATCTGTTTGAAGCCTTCTGCTTGCAGGGCGTTTCTGAAGAAGATCGGCATGAAATGCAGACGTTGCGGCTTGGTTCCCGGTAAGGCGATGGATGATGAAAAGCAGCGTCAAGCGCAACAGGAATTTCACGACAAACAATTACAACCGACTCTGGATGAGGCTAAACAAGGCAAAGGTACTGTTCTGTTCGTCGATGCGGCTCACTTCGTGATGGGTGCATTTTTAGGGATGGTCTGGAGCTTCGTGCGTCTCTTGCTGCCGTCTGCCAGCGGGCGCAAACGCCACAATGTCTTGGGTGCCTATGACCCGATCTCGCATGAGGCTATCACGGTAACCAATGATACGTATATTAACCAGGACGTTTTTTGTGAGTTCCTCGAAAAAATTTCTAACGCATACGCCGATAGCGGACTGCCTATTACTCTGGTGTTGGATAACGCTCGGTATCAAAAATGTCAGTCGGTCACCAACAAGGCAAAAGAATTGAATATTGAGTTGCTTTATTTACCGCCCTATTCACCCAACCTGAATTTGATCGAACGGTTATGGCGTTTCGTAAAAAAGCAGGTTCTGTATAGCAAGCATTACGACCGTTTCGATACTTTTAGAAACAGCATCAATAACTGCATCAATGATCTTGGCACTTGTTTCAAAAGTGAGATGCAAAGCTTGATGACCATGAACTTCCAGTTATTTTAAAAAACCGAAAACTTGACCGCATGGAGTATAACCATAGGTAAGTAGATGCGCGATATTACCAGATATTAAAATGTCAACATTAACTTTTCGAAAAACTATCCAGAAAGTTCTCCATGCGGTCCACTGATGCTGACCAAGAAAACTTTCTTACAGTATCGAACCCGCCTTCAACCAACTTATCTCTCAGTGCGTTATCCACAAGAACTGTTTGAATTTTTTTAATAAACCCTTCAATATCGCCTTTAGGTACGATCAAGCCATTTACCCCATCTTTGATTACTTCGAGGCTTCCGTCATTGTCAGTGCTGACAACAACAGCGCCACAAGCCATAGCCTCAAGCACAGGACCAGGCAACCCTTCTGTATAACTTGCCAAAAGCCAAATCAGCGACTGATTATACAGTTCGCGCACTCGCTCGATACTAGGATGCCGCTCATAAAGACAATTCTTCAGCCCTTTAGGTTTACTCTCAGTGCTAAATACTACGCGGTTGACTTTTGGAAAAACCTCTTCAATACGATTCAGCAAACGTATAATGTCATGAGGTGCTTTGTTTGGATGAGAACTAAAAATTGTTCCGATCGCATCGCGCTTAACCGTCAAAATTGGAAAATATTGTGATGTGTCAATTCCATTTGGAATTACCGCACAAACCCTATCACCAGATAATCTTTCAAGTTCGGGCACAAGCGTGTTGGACACCGTGATCGTAGACATCGGTAATGTCATTGCTGTCCGAAAGTCCTCCGTCATTGACACCGGAAACCCGTGGTTGTATCGGACCTTTTTAATATCTGGCGCGTCCAGACTGTATAAATCCGAAAGTGTAAGGGTTCCAACGGCAATCACGATTTCCCCTCGTTGAAACTTAAGTTCATTGATGCTCTCATATTTATCGATTGTCCCGGCAAAGGTATGCAACCATCCGGTGGGGCGGCGCTGGCCCTGGAAGGAACCTTTAATCTCTGAAGCCAGGCCGGCAAGATTTCTGAATGATAAAAGCCTGGTTTTCGGAAGAATGATCCGCACGCGGTGTCCTCGATCAAGCAACAAATTTCCCATAATAACCGTCACACGTACCCCCCCTGAACGATTATCCCCGGGTAACACAAATGTCACAGCTGTCTTTTTCATAAAATTATTTCTCCAAAAAGCGACTTTATAGGTTTTTGATCGGTAGCTTAGAACAATATCTATATCTAAAATAGAGCAAATGAAAATCGCTCAATAGCGGTTCGAGGTTCCACATATTATTTGATGTTGGATGTACGACTATCATGTACGGATTACTTTTCTATAATGAAGCCATGCATACATACATTGTATTGGACATCGCAAATGTCAGTATTACATTATTTCTTAATATGCTATTGGATCCCACATCTGTTAGCCATTTTTTATTTTGTTATCAAACGGTTATCCTCTGAAAATATCAACTACTTGATCTTTATGTAAACGTCTTATCAATTGTTTGAGATGTCGGATTAACCATCGAACAGCAATAAACACTGGACGTAAAATACGCCATGCATCTAAACCGATAGAACGCTGACAAGCAATTACTTTCCATGAAAGCGATTTTCTAACTTCTGGAAACACATCAAGTGCAAATCCCGTCAAAGCATCAACTGCTTGCATTTCGCCCCTATCAAAAGCATCCCTTGCATAGCCAAGCGCATCGTAAGCAAGTGAACAATAGAGTTTATCCCTGAGTTTTGAAGCGGAATCGAGAACATAGCTACATGTCTCTAAAAAACAATCAATAGCAGCTTTCCGTTGCTGTAAGTCGGGTAATTTTGTGTCTACTCTATAAAGAAGGGACATGTTATTAGCGTGGCGCCGGTGTACTGCTTGATATGTTTCGATAATTCCGACAGAACCATGTGCGGCCAATCGCAACCACATTTCCATATCACCTGTATGTGGAAGCTCGGGGCGATACCCTCCCAATTTTTTTTGCAATTTTGTTCGGACTATTGCTGTAGGCGTAGGTACAAAATTACCTGACCCGCTCAACTCAATAAAATCTAGGCCGCTAATTACACGCAACTTTATCTTATCAATGCAAGGCACTATGGGTTTTTCGTTGCTTTGTTCGTAAAGAATAATAGCCTTGCCAAAAGTAAATCCCACTTCAGGATGATCATCCATCAGAGACGTCGCTCTATTTAGAGCGCCCGGCAACAAATAATCGTCTGCCGAAAGAAGCAACAAGTAATTAGCGGAAGTCCATTCTATACCTTCATTGTAGGTTGCAATGTGGCCCTTATTAATGCTATGCCGCAGGAAAATCACCCGACTATCCTCTTTGACCAGATCAGCAGAAACTTCGGCTGTATTATCTGGAGATGCGTCGTCTATAATCAGTACGCGAACATCTACCCCAGTCTGGGATAGGACACTTTCAACACAGTCTCTCAAATAGTGACCATAACGATAGCAGGGCACAATGACATCCACAGTTTTCACTACATTACTCCTCAGCAACTATTTGATAAAAACATTTCAAATTAATATGTTCTAGCAATTATCAGTTTTATGCAATTTCATGAATGACAATAGTGGATTATTAACTGTTTGCTAATCAGAATCCTGCAAGAAAAAAAGCTCTCTTACTCTTGGTAAGGAACGTGCACGAAATAAGATCATCAAGAGACATCTAGCTCCCCCTTTGGAAAAAGGGGGTGGGGGGATTTAAAAATCAAAGTTGATCAACTTATTTCGTTCACGTTTTTTATTTTAGTATACTCGTCTCTCTAAAGCGAGACTAACTACCTGGCTATCTTCATCTCCAGTTTAGCCCAAAACCAAGTGGTTGCTGCTAGACACCAGGAGTAGCCTACAGAGCTGGACTCGCCCAATGCGATGCCTGCTCTGTCGGTATGCCGCTTAAGCAGTCAATGATCCGGTATTAATACCCATTCCCAAAGACTGACATTGCCGCATTGGCTTTAGTTACCGAACCAGTCCATGTGTTCGGTAAGGTCGTCAGGCTACTGGAAGCACTCGTTTCCATTAGGCCAGTTCCCGATCCCACTTGGTCAAGGAATCCGATTTGCCCTTTCGACCCCAGTATCGCAATCCAATAAGGTTGGCCGGCGGTAACAGAGGCTGCGGGAATTTGTACCGAGTTCCACGCTCCAGGCTTAGGCGTGGTCAACGTGCCTTTAACGACAATAGCCCCTGGGTGACCGTTATTGTTTTTATAGATACCGGCAACCACCGTCGTTGCGGTTGATGTGGCGTCCAGATATACTTTCACAGAGGTTACTACACTGGACTTCTTGGGTACCGCCTGGAACGCTTCTGCAATGCCCTGTTTTCTGTAATCAATCCAAGGCTCCAGGTTAGTATCGCCAAGGATAAACTGCTGCGGATTTGAAACACTGACTGCGGTCGCCAAGTTTTTATTTACTTCCGCTGCGGTCAAGGCGCGATTGTAGATCCGCACTTCATCGATATAGCCTTGGAAAAATTCACCCCAAAGACTGTTTCCACCGATGCGCAACACGCCCGTAGATTGTTGAACCAGACCATTATGCGCACTCTTGGCGACTTCGACGCCATTCACATAAAGCCGCTGATATTGTCCATCAAAGGTCGACACAAGGTGAATCCACTGATTCAATGGGACTGGATTGATTCCAAAAACAGATTGGTAACTTCCATCATTGAAATAAGAAACGGGCAAATCTTTATCTTCACTTGAATAAAATTCGTAAGACGCAAATCCGGTTCCTTCCTTCAAGATAATAGTATTACTCATAGAGGACTGCTGATACACCCACGCTTCCAGGGTCATGCCTGTTGAAAGATCCAGTGATGCGCTGTCATTGACGGTAACCCAGTCATTCACGCCATCAAATTTCAGTGCCTTTCCACTATGACCGGCGGCGATTCTGACGGCTTCTTTAATAGTGCCGTGGTTACCATTACCCGAGGCATCGGCAACAGTCGCACCACTGACCTCCTCAAATCCATAGGCTGCTACC
>CAWBFT010000042.1:0-224365 GCA_963788135.1 uncultured Gammaproteobacteria bacterium | reverse complement strand
CTAAACGTTGGAGAGAAGATGAATTGACAAAATTTGCAATGTCCATGCATGGCAAAAGGCTGGCAAATAAGTTTAGTTGGCAATAATCAGATCACATTGACCTACCTTATGACATACAAACCCTTGCCAGCATGAAGGGAGCTTGTGTCAAAAACTAACGCATTATGAAAAACACTGATAAACCGAAAAAAACCACAGCAAGTATTGAGGTTTATAAACGTCTTTTGATTTACGTAAAACCTTACAGCGGACTTTTTATTATCAGTATATTGGGTTTTTCAATCTACTCTGGCACCCAATCCCTATTTGCCGCTTTAATCAAGCACATTATCGACACCTTACAAACCGAAACTCGCGAAGGCATGAATTATCTACCGTTATTTTTTAGCGGATTGATTGTAGTGCATGGCATAGGCACCTATTTAGGTAATTATTTTCTGGCAAAAGTCTCCACCAATGTGGTACATGATTTACGTTATGAAATATTCGATAAATATACCCAATTACCCACTGCATTTTTTGACGCCAATAACAGCGGCTTTTTAATCTCAAAAATCACAAACAACGTAGGTGAAGTAACAAAAGCCAGCACTGATGCAGTGCGCACCTTTGCCAGAGAAGGCTTAACCGTGGTTGGGCTATTAATTTATTTATTTTATTCCAATTGGCAATTGTCGCTGATCTTTTTTGGGATCACCCCGATAATTGTTATTTTGGTGAAATACGTGAGCAAACGCCTGCGCATGTTAAGCCGTAAAATTCAGGATTCAGTGGGTGACATGACGCATATCACTTCGGAACTGGTGACTGGACACCGCATCGTGCGCGGTTACGGCGGCGAAAATTATGAACGCCAGCGATTTTTAGAAAGCAGCCTGTACAATCGCAGGCAATCGCTAAAATTGGCGACAACCACGGCGATCCATAACCCGATCATGCAATTTATCATCGCCATTGCTCTGTCGTTTTTAATGTATATGGCATTGATATTTATGAAACAATCCAGCGTGGGGGATTTCATTGCCTATTTGACAGCGGCCTTTTTATTACAACGACCAATTCGGCAATTAAGCGATGCCAATAGCGACATCCAAAAGGGCATCGCCGCAGCGCAATCATTATTCGAGATACTAGATGAACCGGGAGAGGCGGACACCGGAACACATTATGTAGAAAAAGCCAATGGCGCATTGGAATTCGTAAATCTGAGTTTTTATTATGCCGGTGTAAATGAACCGGCGCTTTCCGATATCAGCTTTAAAGCCGAACCAGGACAAACTATTGCTTTAGTTGGAGCTTCCGGCGGTGGGAAAAGCACGCTAGTAAATCTGGTGTCCCGATACTATAACCACGAACAAGGTAAAATACTTCTTGATGGGATTGAAATTAATCAATATCGCTTAGCTAACTTACGTCAACAAATTGCTTTGGTGACCCAAAATGTTACTCTATTTAACGACACTATTGCCAATAACATTGCCTATGGTGTGTTAGCTAATGCCCCGAGAGAGGCTATCATCACCGCCGCAACTGACGCTTATGCGATGGAATTTATTGAAAAATTACCGCAAGGACTGGATACTGAAATTGGTGAAAATGGAGTTAAATTGTCGGGTGGACAAAGGCAACGCTTAGCTTTAGCAAGAGCATTGCTGAAAGATGCACCCGTTTTGATATTAGATGAAGCCACTTCTGCATTGGATACCGCCTCGGAGCGTTTTATTCAAAAAGCGCTCCAAAAAGTGATGAATAACCGCACGACCCTTGTAATAGCGCACCGACTATCCACGATCGAAAATGCTGACCTGATTTTAGTCATGGAGCGTGGTCGTATTGTCGAGTGGGGAAAGCACCTCGAGTTAATACAAAAAAATGGCGCGTATGCTCGCCTTCATCATATGCAATTTGAAAAAGCAGCTAAAGACAACATAGCTTACGACGTAACCAATGCCGTAAAATTAAACTCAAGGGATATGCTTTGAAGACATTCTTAACCGTACTCGCCCAACATCAATCGGTATTGGAACAGCTTGCCGCTCACAATAAAGAGATTGAAGCAGCAGGCGCATTATTGGTTAACACCATCAAGCAAGGTGGAAAAATTTTATTATGCGGAAATGGAGGTAGTGCCGCTGATTGTCAGCATATCGCCGCAGAATTTGTGGTTAAATATGAAAAAAAACGCTCAGCGCTTGCCGCCGTGGCGTTAACCACAGATTCCTCGATCTTAACCGCATCCGCCAACGACTTCCATTATGATGAAGTTTTCTCCCGGCAGGTAGAAGCTTTGGGCAATTCCAATGATTGCTTGATCGCCATTTCCACATCAGGGCATAGTAGTAATGTAATTAATGCAGTGAATACCGCAAAAGACAGGAATATTTCTGTTATCGGCTTATCCGGAAATAATGAAAGCGAGCTTAGCCGATTGGCAGACATTACCATCAAAGTACCTTCAACCATTACTGCACGCATTCAGGAAGCCCACATCGTCATCGGGCATTGGTGGTGTGGCTTGGTCGAAGACGCATTCACCGGGGAAAGTTAACCATGCTTTCAACTTTACCAGACTTTTCCAGTAACAGGGTTCTGGTTATTGGCGACATCATGCTTGATCGTTACTGGTCGGGAAAAGCGAAACGTATCTCACCCGAAGCCCCTGTGCCGGTCGTGCATGTTAACAGCATTGAAGATCGTGTTGGCGGCGCGGGAAATGTTGCGCTGAATATTGCTAAATTAGGCGGAAACGTTACGCTATTAGGCGTTGTTGGCGAAGATGAAGAAGGCCGGATTATCACACGCTTATTAGAGTCAGCTGGCGTTCAATGTGACTTTGTCGTCGAAAAGTCGAGCCGGAGCATTCATAAATTACGTGTATTAGCCCAGCATCAACAGTTAATCAGGGTAGATTTTGAAGACTCCCCCCTTCAATTTAACCAAGAAGCCTTGTTAACCTTGCTTCGGAAACATTTGCCTGAAAATACAACCCTGGTTTGTTCGGATTACGGTAAGGGTACTTTGGTTGATGTTAACCAATTCATCTATGAGGCCAAACAAGCAGGATTAAAAACGCTGGTCGATCCTAAAGGCACGAATTACCATCGATACGCTGGAGCTGAGGTTATCACGCCCAATCTTGCCGAGTTTCAAGCCGTGGTCGGCGACACTCAAAATGAACAGGATATCATCGAGAAAGGCCAAGCGTTTTTGAGGGAATATAGCGTTCCCGCGCTTTTATTGACACGTGGCGAAGCCGGCATGACCTTGATCGAAAATTCGCAGATAAAATCGTTGCCTGCACAAGCCAAGGATGTCTTTGATGTTACTGGTGCGGGCGATACCGTCATTGCGGTAATGGCGTTGGGAATTGCCAATCAACTGCCGCTTAACGAAGCCATGTACCTAGCTAACCTTGCGGGCGGCATTGTTGTCGGCAAGTTAGGCACTTCAACGGTTTCCACGCTGGAATTATCCCGCGCCATGCATGGCAATAGGGATTCAACCTATGGCATCGTGACAGAAGATCAACTAATCCATCTGATTGCCGCCGCAAAAGCGCATGATGAACGTATCGTTATGACCAACGGCTGCTTTGATTTACTCCATGCCGGGCATGTATCTTATCTCCAACAAGCGCGGGCTCTTGGCGATCGTTTGATTGTAGCTGTTAACTCTGATGCTTCGGTAAGAAAACTAAAAGGTGATAGCCGCCCTATCAACGGCTTACAAGAGCGTATGACCGTGCTGTCAGCTTTAGCATGTATAGATTGGGTCGTGCCTTTTGAAGAAGATACTCCGGAACAATTATATTGCCACTTGCTGCCCGATGTTATCGTCAAAGGCGGCGATTATACTGTCGATCAAGTGGCTGGGGGGGATTGCGTAGTGAAAGCAGGTGGCGAAGTTAAAATTTTACAGTTCGTCGAAGGTCAGTCGACAACAGCCATGATCAACAAAGCACAGGCAAAACCATGATTATCGTTACCGGTGGCGCCGGTTTTATCGGCAGCAACCTTATTCATGCATTAAATCAGCGCGGCGAAACCAATATTTTATTAGTCGACAATCTGGCGAATGGCAAAAAAATGTACAACATCGCCGACCTTAATATCGCCGACTACATGGATAAATCAGAATTTATCCAAAAAACTGAATCTCCAAACTTTTTTAAGGATGTAAAAGCGGTTTTTCATCAAGGCGCGTGCTCGGCAACCACGGTATGGGATGGCAAGTATGTCATGCAAAACAATTACGATTATTCCAAACGCCTGTTGCACTGTTGTTTGGAAAATAGCATTCCGTTTATCTACGCCTCATCAGCATCGGTTTATGGCATGGGTAAGCACGGATTTAGTGTGGATCGCCGCTGCGAACATCCGATCAACATGTACGCTTACTCAAAATTTCAGTTCGACCAGTATGTCAGAAGGCTACTACCGGAAGCTAAAAGCCAGATTGTAGGCCTGCGTTATTTCAATGTTTATGGGACGAATGAACAACATAAAGGCGCCATGAGCAGCACAGCGTTCCATTTTAACCGACAGGTTATTGAACAGAAAAAAGCCAAGTTGTTTGAAGGTTGCGATGGGTTTGGCAATGGCGAGCAAAAACGCGATTTCGTTTATGTAGGTGATGTCGTCGATGTTAACCTTTGGTTTATGGATCATCTAGAAGAAAAAGGGATTTACAACGTTGGCACCGGTCGAGCCGAAACTTTCAATGCGGTTGCCCAAGCCGTTATCGATTGGCATAAGCAGGGAACTATTGAATACATTCCTTTTCCGGACCATCTTAAAGGTTCATACCAAAGCTATACCCAGGCAGATATTTCCGGTTTAAGACTGGCTGGATTCGATAAAGAATTCCTGACGGTGATGGAAGGGGTCTCGCGATATCTTGAAATATTGAATTCCGTCGATTAAAGTGTTTCGCCACCGAATTTTTTTGTTTTGCACTCACTTCGGCAAGTTCTAATCGGTTGCTCTGAAAGCCAATCAGATTTTTTGCAAAAAAATATGGGCATTCTTAACCAGTAAATCATCATTGCTCAAATGTTGGAATAAGGAATCCAGCTTGTCCCGGGAGATGGGTAACCGATTCCAATAGAGGGTTTTAAGCACTTTAGTTTTAAAACCGGCTTGGTTAAATACTTTGAGCATTTCATTCAGGCGTAAACGATTAGTATAAAATCCGGAACTAATAAAAAAACTACTTTCCCAAATGGAATCTGAAAAACGCATGTTATTCAAATTGCCCGAGGCTGGATCATTAAAATCAACTTTTCCACTGATGCAATCGGTGAAATCAACACTATGCACCCCAACACTATTTTTCTTCATAACACGGTACATCTCTTCGGACATTAAAGTAAAATCCTTTTTGGGTATATGTTGCAAGACAGTACTGGAAAAACAAAAATCAATCGATTGCGTGGGAATAGATTTAAAGGACGTTATGCCCTGAGTTAAATACTTTCCGTTACATTTGGCGACAATATCTCCGATGGATTTCTGTTGTTTCTCAAATGGTAGGGTTAACCCTTTTTCTTCAAGAAATTGAAGCAAATTTTTATATATATCCAATGACTTTGAGGCAAACGAACCAGCATCAATAAGATAACTGCCTGAGGCGCCCAATACTTTGGAAATGATAATTGTAAAGAGAGAATCGCCCGGACCTAACTCCAGAACAGTAAAATCATTTTTCACCTTCAATCTTGGGCTTTTTGACGACTTATCCAATACCCCAGCTTCATCGGCACTTTCTATAAATTTAAGATAAGCGGCCAGTGGATCGTCCATATTACCGAGTTTGAAAACACCAATTCGCTTCCAAAAGCTGTAATCAAAAGGTAGCCTAGATAAAAACATCTTTATTGCGATGCGAATCCACCAGGGGATAGCTTTTTTAAACTTTGACATCATTACTCACTCCTAAAAAAGATCAGGAATTTTGTTAGGATGCCTTTAAAAGCTTAGAAACTCCTTAAGCATAAAGTGCCGATTAACAATCGAATTGCATACCGATACGCTGGAGCAACGTCCTATCACGAGATTTCCATGCCGCAAATTAGATTTTGGAAAACCAGCATATAGCATGAGAGCTAGATTTGAACGCTATGGGAAACAAAAAATTCAGATTTCTTAATTAAGCCGAAGCGTAATAAAAGTCTATTTCGAGCTAAGATATTGAAGTGGTTTAAAAAACCGTAACTTGCATCAAAAATGACAATCTACGGAAAAAATTGAGTTATTCCGCCATGAGAGTCGTCGGGCTTTGGAAAGAAATTTTAAAAGTTAACGCCTACGTTTACCGATATTTAAACATCCTATTTTTGATAGGACCCTAGAATCAGATGTTTTCCATAGGCGCTTGCCCGCATGGGTGCGCCGCATCACCAAGTTCGAATTGCACGGTTGTATGACCGATACCAAACCTGTGATGTAGTTCTTTATTAATTTCCGACAAAAGCGCATCGTCTATGACAGCGTCCGGCTTAACAAGATGTACGGTTAACGCTATCTCCGTAGTGCTCATGCCCCAGATATGCAGATCGTGAACGGCCACCACACCGGGAAGTCCGGCAAGATAGGCTTCTACCTTGGCGGGATGAATTTGCCGAGGTACTGCATCTAAAGCAAGATTGAGTGATTCACGCAATAAACTCCAGGTGCCAATAATTATGATGATAACAATGAGGAGGCTCATTGTCGGATCAAGCCATATCCAACCTGAATACCGAATAACCAGCGCGGTTATTACAACACCCAACGACACAGCGGCGTCAGCCGCCATATGCAAATAAGCGCCGCGAATATTTATGTCGTGCTTTTGCCCGGACATGAATAGCCACGCCGTAAAACCATTAATTAGAATCCCCGCTGAAGCAACCCACATAACAATTTCACTGGCAATGGGTTGAGGATGATTAAATCGAAGAATTGCTTCCCATGCTATGCCGCCCACAACAGTTAGCAAAACCAAGGCATTGAATAAAGCCGCTAAGATAGAAGATCGCCTTAAACCATAGGTTCTGCGTTGCGTAGGTGACCGACGGGTTAATACACTCGCACCCCACGCCAGCAGTAATCCCATCACATCGCTTAAATTGTGCCCAGCATCAGCTATCAAGGCAATTGAGTGAGCTATTCTCCCAAAAATAGCTTCTGCTATTACAAAACCGAAATTGAGTATAACCCCAACGGCAAAAGCACGGTCAAAATTTGAGGGTGCGTGGTTATGTCCGTGACTATGGTCAAGATCATGATCATGCTTATGTGAATGATCGTGCCCCATATCCCTACTTTAATGTAAAGCTACATAAATATGAAACGGGGTTTCTAACCCCGTTTCATTAACGGAAGAAGAATAGACAAATGCTAGTCTGCCAACTGCTGAATCCCATCCAACAACCATTTGGTTTGTTTAGGATTATTTGACTTAACGAAATGCCATACCTCCCGGACTTGTCCCGCTTGACCGTCGCGATCTTCCCGCATGATTGCGTCGAATAAGACCACCGTTTCTATTTCGCTGCCGACTTCCCGAACATCCAGCAATTCAGCGTTTAATTTCAATACATCAGTGTGGTCATTCTCGGTAGAGTTCTTTAACTGATCTTGAATTTCAGCAAAAACTTTATCAGTCGTTAACCCGCGTATTTCAGCAAGATCACGGGCATCCCACGCTTTTTGCAAGTTGGAATGAGCGATTTTTGCTCCTGCCAAAAAGCCTTGTTCGTCGAAATTCGGTGGAATATTTCCGGGTGCCGAAGTGGTTGAACCAAAATCAGCATCTTGAGCAGCGTTTGATTGGTTTTTATTGAACAACACATCGGTATCGAATGAAGATGATGTGCCTTGACTAGTATTTGGGTAATCGTTAGCATCGCTATTGCTTTGACTTCCGTTGTCGTAAGTACGTCCGTAAGCAGGCTGCTGATTTGCTCTTGACCTAGCCGCCAGGAATTTAAACAGCATGAAGGCAATCGCGCCAAACACTAAAATATCCAGAAAATTAAGGCCATGAAAACCGCCGCCCATAAACATAGCGCCCAATAACCCACCTAAGGCTAAACCGCCCAACATACCCATTAAGCCTCGATTTGCCCAACCTGGTCGAGCACCTTGAGCTTGGTTGCCAGCTTGTTGTTGACTTGGGCTGGCGCTGCGTGTGGGTGCCTGGGCTGAACGCTGATAAGGTGAACTGTAGGTAGATCTACCCCCAAAATTCCCGCCGCCACCAAAACGTCTCGCTTCGGCATCGTGCATTGTCGCAAAAATCAAAAACAGGGAAAGTAAAACACTAAAGGTCATACCAGTTCGAATTTTCATAGTTTCCTCAAAGTTAAATCGAGCATCCCTAAGATGGGGGAAATAAGTAAAAGTTTCAAGTTGTTAATTGTTTGTTATTGGAATAACATTACAATAATGTCGATAATAGTTAAAAAGTCTGTGTTTATTGTCTTGGCGATGCTGCAATTTCTTTCGCCGCTGGTTCATGCACACACAGGGGATGATCATTTCAATCGAGGATTTCATATCCCTGGCCTTGAATCATATCTTGATAATCAAGATGCCGCTAGTTTTAATAATGTCAATTCAAGTTGGCATTCTGAAGGCTTATTGGTCCTCGTTGATGCCGGCATCAAAAATCCGTTAGATATGACGGTGCAAAATATAGAGTCGAATGACTACATAGCCATTAAATCATATTTTCCAGTTCAAAAATTGTCCGCACACGAAAATAATTTTTCGCCGCAAGAGCACTATTTAAAGCTCCCAAGACACTCTTTTCCTCCGCAATCCCCTCGCGCGCCTCCGCTCAATCAACTCACTTAAACTTAAGCCCGTCAGGACTTATTTTTGATGCTGTTTTATTATCGCGGCATTGCCGCATTGAGCAACTTACATGTATTTTTTGAAACTTTGTAGCACAGTTTTTTTGCTATCACTGTTAACGAACGATGTTATTTTAGCGGCTTCTCCACCGCCTGCTTCGCCATCGGAAAATTCGAATATTACCGGCGTGGAGCACCTTGATCCGATACTGGTCGATAACTCGTTAACCCTGACCAAACTGGTCGACTTAACCATGGAAAAATTTCCTGATACGACATGGCTAAAATCTTTGGAAGACGAAGCCAACGCGATCAAAGAACGTGGGCAAAGCTGGACATCAGGCGCCTATCAAGCCGGTTTTCGCTACCAAAACATGACCAGCGGCACCGTGCATTACGGAGATGCTACGGTGCAAATTCCCTTATGGAATATCGGGCAACGCGATGCCGAACAAAAATACGGGTTGAAAGCGGAAACCAGTGCAGAGCAGCTAGCGCAGGCCACTAAACTTCGGGTGGCAGGTTTAGTGCGTGGCGCATTATGGGATATGGAACTGCAACGAATTCGCCACGAGCAGGCACAGGTTGAAGTCGCTATTTTCGAGAAACTGCTATCCAAAGTCGAACGCCGTGTCGAATTGGGTGATCTACCTAGATCCGATGTGCTATTGGCGCAAACCGAATTGCTGCAAAAAATCTCAGTATTAACTGATGCGGAAGCGGAATTGATGCATGCCAGGAAACGTTATACCAACGTTACTCAAATGACGCGGGCACCTAGCAATTATCTGGAAAATTTGGCACATTTAAAAAAAGTAGAATCAACCCATCCGGCATTTATCGCCATTAACAGCCAAATCGAGCGAAAACAAGCAGAAATGGGTGCACTAAAACTGGTCGGATCAGGCCAGACGAATATTGTGTTAGGGGTGAATAGCGACCGCACACAGAATAACGACCCTCGAAGCAATCAAACCGAGAGTTTCAATATTGCCGTCAATATCCCTTTTGGCGGGGAAGAACATTTACGCCCGCAAGTAGCGGCATTAAATGTGGAACTTAACCGTTTAGTTTCGGATAGAGAACAGCTCTTGCGCGATTTAGAGCTTGCTCATCACGAAGCCGAACACAATCTGGAAGTCAACCAGGCGCAAATGGAAATCGCCAACGAACTAAAACGAACCGCAAAGGAACATGCCCGCATGATGGAATTAAGTTTCTCGGTTGGAGAAATCAACTTAATCGATTTGCTCAAAGTACAAACGAGGGCGCAACAAGCCATACTCAATGCCAAAGAACGCAACATTCTGATCCAACGAGATATTGCCCTATATAACCAAGCTGTTGGAATTCTGCCATGATCAAACTCAGACCCTTACTTTCATTTTCAGCACTTTGTCTGGTATTTGCATACCAAATCGCTTGGGCAAATAGCAACCACATTAGGTTAACCCAGCAGCAAATCGATAATCTTGGCATTAACCTTGGCAAACTGGAACCGGCCAGCCATGTACCTTTATTTTCTGCACCGGCCAAAGTTGTCGTGCCGCCTGCGCATGAATTCGTGGTCAGCGCCTCGCAAGCGGGCTTAATCGTTAAAATGAATGCTGCCGTGGGCGATAAAGTTAACCAAGGCGAACTCATCGCCTTAGTTAACAGCCCGGATTTGTTAGCCCTTCAAGGCAATTACCTTAAATCTGTCGGCGCATTAAAGTTGGCGACAGCGAATTACAACCGAGATAAAAAGTTACGTAAAGAAGGCGTAGTTTCAGGCAGGAATGAGCAAGAAGCTTACAGCGCCTATAACGCCGCCGCTGTCGATATGAACGAAGCACGGCAATTACTAAAAATCGCAGGGATGAACGCGGTCGATCTTAAACAGTTAGATAACTCCGGCACGCTAGCCAGCCAAATAGCTATCAGATCGCCGATTAGCGGACGCGTGATTGAGCGCATGGCTGCGACCGGTAGCCGTGTCGATAACCTTGCGCCGCTTTACCGCATTGCCAATCTGGATGAGCTCTGGTTGGAAATCAATATCCCGCAAGAACATATTGGCGACCTGAGGGTAGGCGACCGAGTTCAGGTCGAGAACGGTTTAGCTGAAGCGACGATAAAGGTCTTAGGCCAAAATGTTAACCCTGAAAATCAGACTATTCCAGCCCGGGCAATTATCATATCTGCAACGCAATCCATTCGAGTTGGCCAGAAAGTCACAGTTCACGCTATACAATCCAATAACACCGTCACCTATCAACTACCTGATACGGCGATCGCCCACAACGAAGGAAAAGCCTATATATTTATCCGCACGGGCGACGGCTTTAACGTCAGTGAAGTGGCAATTTTGGGTAAACATGATACTGGCTCTGTGGTGAGTGGCAACTTAACCGGAGACGAGGAAATCGCTATCGACAACGCTGTCACGCTCAAAGCGAATTGGTTAGGGGAAGGCGAATAATGGGCGGCTTAATCCGCTTCGCGCTTAGCCAGCGCATTCTGATTTTGCTTGGCGTTTTCCTGCTGGGAGGGAGCGGCTATTATGCTTTCAAAAACATCCCCATCGATGCATTCCCTGAAGTTTCACCAACACAGGTAAAAATCATCGTTAAAGCGCCCGGCATGACACCGGAAGAAGTCGAAGCACGGATTACCGCACCGATTGAGGTTGAGTTACTCGGCATCTCGCACCAAACCATGCTGCGTTCAATCGCCAAATATGCCTTAACCGATATCACCGTCGATTTTGAGGAAGGCACCGATATTTACTGGGCGCGCCAGCAAATTGCCGAACGCTTGAACGGTATGTGGGGCAATCTTCCCACTGGCGTAAGCGGCGGCATTGCACCGATGACGACGCCGCTGGGCGAGATGTTCATGTTTGCCATTGAAGGCGGCGGCCTAAGCCTGATAGAAAAGCGCGACTTGTTGGATTGGGTCATCCGTCCTGCATTGAGGACGGTTTCCGGGGTGGCGGATGTCAATTCCTTGGGTGGTTTGGTCAGGAGCTTTGTAGTGACCCCCGACAACGCCCGCCTGGCGGCACGTGGTATCGGTATCGAAAAGCTGATTGCCGCACTGGAAAAAAACAACCGAAACGACGGTGCGGGACGCTTGGCGGAAGGCGAGGAAACCTTGATCGTCCGTGCCGAAGGGCGAATTAAAACACTGGAGGATGCCAAAGCCATCGTAATTGACAACAGCCAGGGATTGCCAGTAAAAGTCGGCGATGTCGCCGATGTGTCGATCGGCGCGTTGACCCGCTACGGCGCGGTCAGCAAAGATGGCAAAGGCGAAGTTGTCACCGGCTTGGTGCTCAGCTTACGCGGCGCAAACGCCAGGCAAACCATCATCGGCATTGAAGAAAAATTGGCTGAAATCAGCGCCGGTTTTCCCAAGGGCGTAAGCGCCAAGGTGTTTTATAATCGTGGCGATCTCGTTGATAAAGCCGTCGATACCGTCTTCCACGCGCTCATGGAAGCGATTGTCTTGGTGATCATTTTGCTCATCCTGTTTTTGGGCGATCTGAGGGCGGCGTTAACCGTGGCTTTGGCTTTGCCGATGGCGGCGATGGTTACTTTTATCCTGATGAAATTTACCGGTATGTCGGCAAATTTGATGAGTCTGGGTGGCTTGGCAATCGCTATCGGGATGTTGGTTGATGCGGCAGTCGTAGTCGTCGAAAATATCATTACGCACATGGCGCACAAGGAAAAAGCTGACCGTCTACCGAAACTTCATGTTATCTACCGAGCCGCACGGGAAGTATCTGTGCCGGTGACATCGGGTATTTTAATCATCATCATCGTGTTCTTGCCTTTGTTAACCCTGCAAGGACTGGAAGGCAAACTGTTCACGCCCGTTGCCTTAACTATCGTATTCGCATTGGGCGGCTCTTTAATCTTGTCTTTAAGCGTGATTCCAGTGCTTGCCTCGTTTTTACTTAAGGAAGTCACCCATGAAGAACCTTGGCTACCGCGCAAGTTACAAAGTCTTTATCAACCAGCTCTGCTTTGGTGTTTGGATAACAGCAAAAAAATATTCATCGCAGCTGCTGTTTTGCTGGTGTTAACCGCAGTGGTTTTCACCCGCATCGGCAGTACTTTCATGCCGACAATGGACGAAGGCGACATTATCGTGCAGGTCGAAAAACTCCCTTCTATTACCTTGGCGCAATCTGTTGCCCTGGATGGACAAGTACAAAAGGCTTTATTAAAGCACATTCCCGAAATTACCTCCGTAGTCGCCAGGGTCGGTTCGGATGAACTGGGACTGGATCCGATGGGCTTGAATGAAACCGACACCTTTTTAATCCTCAAGCCAAAAGCGGAATGGCAAGTTGACAGTAAAGAAGCCTTGATCGAAAAAATCCGCGCAGTCATGGAAGAACTGCCGGGGCTTTCTTTTAGCTTTACCCAACCGATTGAAATGCGGGTATCGGAAATGTTAACCGGCACCAGGGGGGACTTGGCGGTAAAGATTTTCGGCCCAGACCTTGCGGTATTAGACGAAAAAGCGAATGAAATTGTCGAAATACTGAAGCATATTCAAGGCTCAAGCGATGTTTTTCTTAAGGAGAACAATGGCATGCAGTTCTTGCAAGTCACCATTGACCGTTCTGCCGCCGGACGATTCGGACTGAATAGCGACGAAATAGAAGATATGCTCCGGGCAGAAATTGAAGGTTTGAATCTAGGCATTGTGCAGGAAGGTATTAAACGCACGCCTCTGGTCGTTCGCGGCGACAGCAGCATCGCCAGTTTTGAAAATCTGCAAATCACCTTGCCGAATGGCGGTCATATCCCAATTACTGCTATCGCCAAGTTAACCAAAACAGAAGGCGTAGTTTCCATCGGTAGGGAACGCGGCCAACGCTTCGCCGTCATCCGTAGCAATGTGGAAGGTCGTGATTTAGTGGGTTTTGTCGATGAAGCTAAAAAAATAGTCGCCGAAAAGGTAAAATTACCAACGGGGTATACCGTTGCATTTGGCGGTCAATTTGAAAATCAGCAACGCGCGGCAGCAACCTTATCGCTAGTTATTCCGGTGTCGTTAGGCCTGATTTTCCTTCTTTTGTTTTCAACGTTTGGTTCTGTGCGGCAAGCATTATTGGTACTTTCCAATATACCTTTGGCCATGATTGGTGGCGTTTTTGCACTATGGATTTCCGGCGAATACTTATCCGTACCGGCTTCCGTCGGATTTATCGCCTTGCTAGGTATCGCCGTATTGAATGGCGTGGTGATGGTCAGTTATTTCAACCAACTCTTGGTGACTGGGATGGCAATGGCAAAAGTCGTCGTGCTGGGCTCTACCCGACGGTTAAGGCCGGTAATGATGACTGCCAGCATTGCGGCTTTCGGATTAATCCCCTTGCTTTTCGCCACCGGCCCGGGCTCTGAAATCCAACGACCGTTGGCAATTGTCGTTATCGGTGGCCTAGTATCTTCGACATTCCTAACCCTATTCTTGTTACCGATTTTATTCAAGCGCTTCGGCCTAGCCAAGGAGTTTATGCGATGAAAAATGACTACATGGTGATTCTTAATGTACCTTTCACCCTTGAAGAAGCTGTGGTCGATTCATTATTAGCCTTGGAATCCGAATGTGGGTTCAGCAGTTTTCCGGTGAGCGTTCATCATTATCAAATTAAAGGTTTGTCCTTGGCGGAACAAGTCAGCGGTCGCCAGAAGCAAATTTGTTTTCAAATTGATATTGACGAAAAAGGAGCTAACTTGCTTCTGAAGCAATTAAAGGAAGAATTTTCCGGCGCGGGAATTCAATACAGAATGGTCCCGTTGTCTGAGAACGCGGAAATTTAATTATATTTGCTGGATATACCCCTAAAAGTCAGACCGCCAAGTTTTTTATTATCAGGCGATTTGCTCTTTAGGACCTTGGGCATCGGCAGGATCGCCTTCATAAGGCGTTGCATACTTGCAGTCTTTTTGTGGACAAACTTTTTCAACGCCACGGGTTTTGGTTTCCTTAACCGTTAAAATCGGCCACTGGCATTCCGGACAGCTCTCATTAATTGGCATGTTCCAAAGCGCATAATTACACTTAGGGTATCCCGAACAAGAATAAAATATTTTGCCGTTACGGGATTTGCGTTTAAGGATGCTGCCTGTTTTACATTGTGGGCAGTTAACATGCGTATCCAACGGTTTTTCTAACGGCTCGATATGCTTGCAATTTGGATAGCTGCTACAGCCGATGAATTTGCCGTATTTGCCGACTTTATAAACAAGAGGTGATGAACAACTTGGGCAAACCCTGCCTTCCACGGCATTTGATTCCGTCGATGCAGTAGCATCTTCATTTAAATTGCGCGTGTAGGCGCATTCAGGGTAGTTGGTGCAGCCAATAAAGCGGCCATTTCTCCCTAACCTTATCGACAAAGGACTGCTGCATTGCGGGCATTTTTCGTCAATGGCTTCCTGGGTAACATCCTTGCGTTGCACCTGCTCCTCTTTTTCATGAATGAGATGATTGAACGGTTGCCAGAATTTGCCCATTAACGGAATCCATTCCTGCTCACCGCGCGAAACAGCATCCAGTTCATCTTCCAGGTTAGCGGTAAAATCGTAATCGACGTATTTGGTAAAATGCTCGGTCAGGAATTTGTTAACAATACGACCCACATCGGTTGGGTAGAAACGTTTAGTCTCTAACGTGACATATTCGCGATTTTGCAAGGTTGAGATAATCGTGGCGTACGTCGAAGGACGACCAATGCCATGTTCTTCCAACGCCTTAACCAAACTGGCTTCGCTATAACGCGGAGGAGGTTCGGTAAAATGTTGTGCAGCAATGATGTCATCAAGCTTAACCGGACGGCCTTCTTCCATGTTGGGCAAAAAGCTTTCTTTATCGTCGCTTTCTTTGGTATCGTCCTTGCCTTCTAGGTAAACCGTCATAAAACCCGGCTTGGCAATGCTTGAGCCGGTTGCGCGGAAGATATGTTTAGCGTCGGCGCACGTTAAATCCACAGCAATTAAATTAAGTACGGCGTGCATCATTTGGCAGGCGATAGTACGCTTCCAGATCAGGTCGTACAGTTTGAATTGCTCTGCACTTAGGTGTTGTTTAAGTTGGTTAGGCAAATAGCGCGGATACGTTGGCCGGATGGCTTCATGCGCTTCTTGCGCATTTTTGGATTTGGTTTTGAATACCCGGGGTTGCTCAGGCACATTCTCTGCACCATAATTTTCGCCGATCAAAGCGCGAATATCCTGCACGGCATCCACCGACAGATTAACCGAATCGGTACGCATGTAGGTAATTAAACCCGCGGTTTCACCGCCGATGTCGATGCCCTCATACAATTGCTGGGCTACCATCATAGTGCGTTTAGTGGTGAAGCCCAGTTTACGTGCGGCTTCCTGTTGCAAGGTCGAGGTAATAAAGGGCGGTGCCGGATTTCGGTTTTGCTGCTTTTTCTCAATTTTGCTGACGATCAACTGTCCGTCAGCCGCATCCAATAAAGTTTGTTTCGCTTCTTCCGCTTGCTCACCCGTAATGATACTAAATTGATGGAGCTTTTCGCCGTGATAATGGGTTAACTTAGCTTTGAAATTTTGCGCTTGGTGATTTAAAGCGGCATCTATCGTCCAATATTCACGGGTTTTAAAAGCTTCGATTTCCAGTTCGCGCTCGACAATCATTCGCAAAGCCGGACTTTGGACACGCCCAGCCGATAAGCCACGGCGGATTTTTTTCCATAATAGCGGCGATAATTTGAAACCGACCAAGTAATCTAATGCCCGTCGCGCTTGCTGGGCGTTAATCAGATTGATGGAAAGTTGCTCAGGATGGGCTATCGCCTCCGTCACTGCTTTTTTAGTGATTTCATGAAACACTACCCGATGCACGGGCTTATCTTTGATGAGTTTTTTCTCATTGAGCAATTCGTACAAATGCCATGAAATGGCCTCGCCTTCACGGTCAGGGTCGGTGGCGAGATAAAGTGCGTCAGCCTCTTTCAAGGCTTTGCTAATATTTTGCACATGCTTTTGATTGCGTTCTATCACCTCGTACTTCATGGCAAAATTATTGTCGGGATCAACCGCACCTTCTTTTGGGACAAGATCGCGGACATGGCCATAGGAAGCTAAGACATTGAAATCCTTACCCAGATATTTCTCTATAGTCTTGGCTTTTGCTGGCGATTCTACGATGACAAGATTTTTGCTCATTCGATTTTAAAAGCAATCGTAAAAGTCTTAATTTAGGTAAGTAGGAACGAGATCATAAATCATATCTTCCATGCGAGAAAAGGCAATTTCCTCGTCTGGCTGGCTTAACAACACCATAAGTACAATCCATTTTAATTTTTCAATTGAAATTTCTTCACCTTCCAACGCCAGCGCGCGGTCAATGACCACTTCGCGATTGCTTGGGTTTAATATTCCGCAACGCTCCAAAAACAAGATCAAATCACGGCATTCAATATCCAGTTTCGTTTGCTCTTCATGGCTAAAAATACGAAAAGAGGCACTTATAATCGGATTGATGGCGCGTTGCAAACTCAATGATTCCAACCAATTAAACGCCTTATCGACTTCCAATTGTCCAAAACCGGCAGCTTCCAACTCAGTCCGGACACTATCGCTATCGGGAAGAATTTCCAATTCATCCTCCATATAATGTTCAAACAAGTAGATCAGGACATCAAAAATAGTTTCTTTCATGGTCTTTGGATTTATTTCAAACGAGTATAACAACCGCCAGCATTCGCCTCCACATAGCCTTGCAATTCCAAAATCAACATCATGGATGCAACAGCTTCAACCGAAAAACGGGTATCGACGACCAGCTTATCTATCGATGTGGGGCTATACATGACGCGATTCAATAGTGTTTGTTGCTCCAGGTCAAGTGTTGATTGAAAATTTGTTTGGCTGATTTTTTCATCTTGTTGAATATATTGGCTAAATTCTTCAAGAATATCTTGGCTGGTTTCAACTAACTTAGCACCTTCACGAATCAAGGCATTACACCCGCGGGCTAATGGATTATGTATAGAACCGGGAATCGCAAATACTTCACGATTTTGTTCCAGCGCCAGCCTCGCCGTAATTAACGATCCGCTTGCCTTGGCTGCTTCAACTACTAACAAGCCCTGACAAAGCCCACTGATAATCCGGTTACGACGGGGAAAATGATTGGCTTTGGCTAATGTGCCGGGGGGGAATTCGCTTACCATCGCGCCGGTATTTACAATTCGTGTTGCCAAGTCGACATTCCGTGCCGGATAAACCCGATCCAAGCCGGTTCCCGCCACGGCAACTGTATAACCGCCAGCATCCAAAGCACCTTGATGGCTGGCGGCATCAATACCCAAGGCTAAACCACTGGTTATCACAAACCCATATTGGCATAAAGTTTTGGCAAAGGAGTGAGCTATCTCAACGCCTAAATGAGATGGGTTTCGGCTACCGACTATAGCGATCTGCGGTTTTGACAATAAATCAGAATTGCCACGAACAAACAAAACAGGAGGCGGATCGGGAATTTCTTTTAACTGAGAAGGATATTTGCTATCGATAAAGGTAACAATAGAGTTGTTATCCCGCATTAACCAGGCCAAATCATTGCCAATCAGTAACCAGTCTGGATTTTTGATTGCTTGAATCCAGTCATCTTTCAGACCTAAGGCTTTAAGGGCAGAATTCGATTCGGCAAATAGTTGTGGCGGAGTGTGGGTTTCCAGAAGTTTAAGGAAAGTTCTGCCGCCCAGTCCTGGCATGCGCAATAACGCAAGCCAGTATTTATGATCTTCGGATTGACCAAGGGATTGATTGCTCAGGGAGTTTGCACCCGGTCAAGTACATGGATCGCTTGCGATGCTTTCATGACCAAGGCATAGCTGACCCTCTCAAAAGGACGAAACACCATTATTTTTCCGGCAATTTCATCAGGCAGCTTAACCATATCGTTTCTTATCGAACTGTAAGTATCGTGGGCAACCCTACCACGCTTGAACACATCCAGTTCGTGTCCAGGCAGCATGCCATCGCGAGACCCCTTATCGATGACCACAACATTATACTTTGCTACTTGGGTTACGCCATCCAATACCCCGATGATGCTTCCTTTGACGCTTTCTTCAGGCGATCTGGGAAAGTAATTCAAAGTAAATTGCTGCTCAGCCTTCGGCATTATGCGGTCACCCTGTAGTATTTCCCTATACGATTTATCAATCACCAAAGTTGCTGGATCGCCTTCTTGCTCAAGCGTTGCTTCAGCGATATTGACTGCCTCGTATCCCAGAATTTCACCAGTCTCAGGGCTTTTGTAAGTTTCTCCCGGACGATAAATCGTGTAAGTCATACTTTGCGGCTCGATGATAGACCGGACATAAATCTTAACGCCGGGAGTAGCCACCAAATGCTCGCCGGCAAAATCGACAACATAAGGGGCTCTTTTCAAATCATTAGGCCCAACCACTTCGGGAGAACTTAAAAATTTGGCGATATTTTCGGACGGTATTAACCGAATGGCATCTTTTATGCTCGTTTCCCTGATACAGGGCGTAAGCTTGCCATTATCCGGCGCCATTGCAAAGCTGGTGCGCCCATTGTGAATATCTTCTTCGCTAATCACGCAATTATCGCTTTGCATGGGAGCTTGATAACTCTCAGGATTCGGTGAAAAACTTAACCTTGGTTTACCGTTGACAACCGAAAAATATAAAGTATTCCCCGGGTAAATTAGATGTGGATTTTTAACTTGTGGATTCCAACTCCAAAGTTCTGGCCATTGCGTTGGATTGTTTAAAAATTTACCGGAAATGTCCCAAAGCGTATCGCCCTGCACCACGGTATATTGCTGAGGATGATTTGGGTTGATAGAGACTTCACCAGTTCCATCAGCCCACAAGCTTGTCGCAATAAAAAATGAAACTATCAATCCTATTAATGTTCGAAAAACCATAGTTTATTCCTGTGGGTTCTTTTTAGTCATTTTGAATTCAAAGTCTAGATGAATTCATATAGAATTCCAGTATTGGCTAATTATAGTGGAGAGTTTGTTGAGCATACTAACTATTCTCGAGTTTCCTGACGAGAGGTTGCGTAAAAAAGCGGCTGATGTAAAAGCCGTAGATGACAACGTTAAGCAATTGGTGGGTGACATGCTTGAAACCATGTATGACGCCAAAGGCATTGGTTTAGCCGCTACCCAAGTCAATGTGCAGCAGCGCATTGTTGTTATCGATGTCAGCGAGGAGAAAGATAAACCCTTATGCCTGATTAATCCAGAAATTATTGAGAAATCAGGCATCGAAGAATCTGAGGAAGGTTGTCTGTCCGTGCCCGGTTTTTTTGAAAAAGTCAAACGCGCCGAGCGCATTACCGTAAAAGCGCTAGACAGCGACGGCAAACAATTTCAACTAGAGGCAGACAACCTGCTGGCAGTCTGCATTCAGCATGAGCTGGATCATCTGGAAGGCAAGCTTTTCGTCGATTATATTTCCTCTCTCAAGCGACAACGCATCAAAAAGAAGCTGGAAAAAATTCATAAACTGGAACAAAACTAAACCATGCGCATCATTTATGCGGGTACGCCCGAATTTGCTGTACCCAGCCTGTGTCAACTATTGTCAACCAGCCATGATGTTTGCGCAGTTTACACACAGCCAGATCGCCCTGCCGGACGTGGCCGAAAATTACAACCCAGCCCCGTCAAAGAACTTGCGGTTTCCAAAAAAATACCTGTTTTTCAGCCGGTTAATCTAAAGTCAGAGGAAGATATTGAACAGATTCGATCATTGAAACCTGACCTTATCATTGTCGTTGCCTACGGAATGATACTTCCTCAATCAGTACTGGATATACCACTGCTAGGCTGTATGAATGTGCATGGCTCTTTGTTACCGCGATGGCGCGGCGCCGCACCGATTCAACGCGCCATCATGGCGGGCGATAAAAAAACCGGCATCACCATCATGCAGATCATTCAAAAACTGGATGCTGGCGACATGTTGCATAAAGAAGAGTACGACATCAAGCCGCATGATACGGCTGGCGAGGTGCATGATAAATTGGCCGAACTGGGCGCGATTGGCTTGGGAAAAGTTATACGGCAGTTGGAAACGGGAATGATAATAGCTGAGAAACAAGATGAAAATCTGGTTACTTACGCGGAAAAATTAACCAAGCTCGAGGCAAATCTGGATTGGTCGAAACCCGCTGAAGAATTAGATAAAATCGTTCGCGGACTTAACCCTTGGCCAGTCGCGCAAACTTCATATCGTGAACAAGTATTAAGAATCTGGCGCGCTGAACCCATTGCTGGAAAAACAAATTTTCTGCCTGGAACCGTAACCGTGAGCAATAACAACCTGGATGTCGTTACTGGCGACGGTTTATTAAGATTATTAGAAGTTCAACTCCCCGGCGGCAAACGCATTCCAAGCCAAGCCTTTCTGCAAGCCAACCCCATCGATGGAATAAAACTCGGTTGAAAACCACATGAATACGCGATGGCTTGCCGACCGGGTCATTACGAAAGTATTAAAAGACGGACAGTCTTTAAACTGCGCCCTGGATGATGTTTTGCTGAATTGCCAAGCATCCCAACAAGATCAAGCTTTTGTCAAAGCGATTTGCTATGGCGTATGCCGTTATTATCACCACTTGGACTTCATCTTAAATTTGCTGGTGACTAAGCCGATTAAGGAATTTGAAGTCAAGTCCCTGATCTTGATCGGCCTGTATCAGATCGAATACATGCGGGTTAAGCCTCATGCCGCAGTTTCCGAAACGGTACAAGCCGCCAAAAAACTACCTTGGGCGCGCGGCTTGATCAATGCGGTATTAAGAAATTACCTGCGTAACCAAGAAAAGTTTCAGGTTCAGGCAGAAACCAACAAATTCGCTAAATTTAGCCATCCTGATTGGCTGATCGAACGCATTCAGCAGGATTGGCAGGATCATGCCGAAACCATTTTATTAGCCAATAACCAACCACCACCCTTAACACTCCGGGTTAACCTTAGCAAAATATCAAGGGAGGATTACCTCCAAGCGTTGTTAGCTTCCAACCTCACAGCCAGTATATCCAATGTTAACTCAACAGCAATTATCCTCGAACATCCAACGGCGATCGAACCCTTGCCCGGTTTTAACGAGGGTTGGTTTGCAGTGCAAGATGCCGCCGCCCAACTTGCCGCATGCTTACTGGATGCTCAACCTGGGCATCGAGTTCTAGATGTTTGCGCGGCTCCGGGTGGAAAAACGACCCATATCCTTGAATCACAGCCACGGTTAACAGAACTGGTTGCCGTCGATATCGACGAAAAAAGGATGGCACGGGTCAAACAAAATATGCAGCGGCTAAAATTATCGGCAACCTTTATTACCGGGAATGCCGCCGAACCCGAACAGTGGTGGGATGGCAACTTATTCGACCGCATATTGCTTGATGCGCCTTGCTCTGCCACAGGAGTGATTCGCCGCCATCCCGATATCAAATTGTTAAGACGACCAGAGGATATACGTACAACGGCCGATTTACAAAAGAAAATCCTTGCGGCGATTTGGTCGCTGTTAGCCCCTGGCGGAATGCTGTTATATGCAACTTGTTCGATCTTAAAACAAGAGAATGAAGAACAGATGCAAGATTTTCTCGCGAATCACAGCGATGCGGTAGAATTACCCATCAGTTCAGTAAGTTGGGGAATACCTGAAAAATGCGGACGACAAATTATTACCGGCGAAGCGTCAATGGACGGATTCTATTATGCGCGCATCAGCAAAAAGTAGCTTAATCAAGCTATTGTTTTTTATAGGCGCGTTAACTACAACGGTAAGCTACGCCAATGACTTCGGGGTTAACATCACCAACGCAGAGTTAAGCTTATCTGGCGATCACTATGTTTTAACTGCCGATATCGATTTCCAGCTAAGCGAAAGGGCAACCGATGCATTAAAAAACGGCGTACCTTTGTTTTGGACTTATCAGATTAAGCTTAAAGAACAGCGCGATTATTTATGGAACGCTAACCTGATTGAAAAAAATATCCGGTATCGCATTCAGTATCATGCCTTGCTCAACATGTATCGTGTGCGCAATGAAAGCACGGGGCATATCAGCAATTTTCCTACCCTGGGCGCCGCCATGGAATTATTGTCGAGCGTGCGCGATGTTGCTTTGATTAAAAAAGACGAAATCGCCAAAGACAGCACCTATGTCGGCGAAATGAAAATAAATTTTGAACGCGACGCCTTGCCCCTCCCGCTTCGCCCTGTCGCGTATGTTAACCCGCAATGGTATTTGTCCAGCGACTGGTATACATGGACTTTAAAAAACTAAAGTTGCCGCTTAGCTGGCTGGTTACCATCCTATTCAGCCTGATACTGCTGTCTTTACAGCTGATGAGTTCTTCAACCCAGGAATCTTCGCACCTTAATGCAATGTATTCCTGGTTGGTGTTGATCAATGTTGCCGGTTCAATCATCCTTCTCGGATTGGTGGCTGTTAACATCTATTCGTTAACACAACAGCTAAAAAAACGGGAGGCCGGCTCCAGGCTAACAAGACGGATGATGGCCTTATTCGTTGTTTTGGCATTAGCGCCCGCAGCCATCGTGTTTTATTTTTCCATGCAGTTTTTACATCAAGGCATCGACAGTTGGTTTAATGTCGAAATCGACAGGGCGATGGATGACGCGCTGGAATTAAGTCAGGCCGCACTTGACCAACGAATGCGTTGGCATTTAAGGCAAACCCAGCAACTGACTGAAAATCTGGATAACTCTTCAGAAGTTATGGCCTCCTTGGAGATGGAGAACCTGCTAATTATGTCGGGCGCGACTGAAATGACGCTATTTTCCAAACAAGGCCGGATTATTGCTTCCAGCAGCGTTAATCCTGGCGAAATCTTGCCCAGCTTGCCGGATGAAAATATTTGGCTGCAACTTAAAAGCCACAATGAATACGTCGCTTTGGCACCAGTCAATGACGACGAGTTGTTGATACGAGTTATTGTCGCGGTTAAACAGGAAGGCGCAGAGCCGGAATATCTACAAGCGCTATATAATGTGCCGGTCAGGATCGCGGACTTGGCCGACTCCGTAGAATTTGCCTTCATTCGATATAAAGAACTGCATTCGTTAAGAAACTCCCTTAAGTTAAGCTTTTCATTGGCATTATCTTTAGTACTGCTGATGAGCCTGTTGGCAGCCATCTGGATTGCATTTATCAGTATCCGAAATATCGTGGCGCCGGTTAAGAATTTAGTGAAAGGCACACAAGCCGTGGCTTCAGGCCTATACGACCAACAATTACCGGTTACCGCGCAAGATGACCTGGGTTTTCTGGTCGAATCCTTTAACTTCATGACCAGACGCGTTGCCAGCGCCCGGGATGAAATCAGGCGCGCGGGCTTTGAAGTTGAAAACCAGCGGGCCTATCTGGAAACAATTCTGGCAAACTTAACCGCTGGCGTAATCAGTTTTGATGCTAATTTTAAAATCCGGACCGCCAACCAGGCCGCATACCGGATATTTCACATCCACGTTAACCATTTTATCGGTCAATCCTTAGTGGAACTGGCTAAAAGTTATGCTGATTTGGCAGAACCGTTCAACACAATTCAGCGCTTGCTGGAGCAATCCGACGATATCTGGCAACAACGCATCGCATTTTTAGGCCCGAACGGCCGACAAGAGTTATTATGCCGGGGAACACCACTGTTTTCCCAAGAAGGTCAGACGATAGGCGCCGTGGTCGTTTTCGACGATGTCACCGACCTGATGCAGGCTCAAAAAAGTGCGGCTTGGGGCGAAGTCGCCAGACGTTTGGCGCATGAAATCAAAAATCCATTAACCCCAATTCAGTTATCAGCCGAACGTTTGCAAGTTAAACTGGTATCGAAATTAATCGATGCTGACGCTGAAATGTTGACAAAATCGACCAAAACTATCGTTCAGCAAGTTGAAGCATTAAAAGAAATGGTGGATGATTTTTCCCAATACGCCAAACCGGCTAAAAAACAAACCACAGATATCGATTTAGCTGCTTTGGTACAAGAAGTGTTAGCTTTATACGCCAGCAAACCCGGCGTAAAATTTGTCACCCAGTTCGAAAGCAGTTCTTTGTTAATAAAAGGTGACCCGGTCAGTATTCGACAAATCGTCCATAATTTGTTGATTAACGCCTTGGAGGCGGTTGAAGGCGATGGTCAAATCGACATTAACTTGTCCAGGGTACAGAAAAATTATTCGGACTTCATCGAAATGGCCGTATATGACAATGGTCCCGGCGTTAGCGAAGATCATATCGAAAAAATTTTCGAGCCTTATGTCACCACAAAAATCAAAGGCACAGGCTTGGGGCTGGCGATTGTAAAAAAAATAATTGAAGAACACGGCGGCTCTATTTGGCTCGATACCCGTTACAAATCTGGCGCAGGGTTTATAATTCAATTGCCCGCAGTTTAACTCTGGAAAAAAACTATGACTCAGCAGACACGATTACTCGTCGTTGATGATGAACCGGAAATCCGCCGTTTAGTCAGCGAGATTCTGGAAGATGAAGGCTATCAGGTAGTCACCGCCGAAAATGCAGGCGAAGCGCGAGCGCTCAAGCTGTCGTCGAATCCACAATTGATACTACTCGATATCTGGATGCCTGATACCGATGGCATAACCCTGCTAAAAGAATGGGTTAATGAAGATTCGTTAACTTGCCCGGTTGTTATGATGTCAGGGCATGGCTCGGTTGAATCCGCAGTCGAAGCAACCAAACTGGGGGCGTACGATTTTCTGGAAAAACCCTTGTCCATGGCAAAGTTACTGCTCATCGTTTCTAGGGCGCTGGAAGCAAGTAACTTGCAAAAGGAGAATGCCGGGTTAAAGCAACAACTGGTGACGGATATTGAACCCATCGGTAAAAGCGCCGCCATTGCCCGAACCAAGGATCAGATCAAACGCTTGGCGCAACACGATACTAGAGTCTTGTTCATCGGCGAAGCCGGTGTCGGCAAGGAATTGTACGCCCGTTATCTTCACAACAACAGCGCGCGCCGCGAAGGCCCTTTTGTCGATGTCGCCGTAGGCAGCATCGCCCGGGAAAATGCGGCTGTTGAGTTTTTCGGCAAAGAAATGAACGGAAATGTGTATCCCGGCTTATTGGAACGCGCCAGCCGCGGCACTTTATTCTTAAGTGAAATTGCCGGCATGGACCAGGAAACCCAGATGCGTTTGTTAAGTTCACTGGCATCAAGCTCATTTTTACGTGTTGGCGGCAGTGAATCCGTGCGTGTTGACGTGAGGGTGATTGCCTCAACGCGGGTTGATTTAGGCGAAGAAGTCAGGTCCGGTCGCTTCCGTCAGGATTTATACTATTTGCTTAACGAAGTCACTATTGAAATTCCGCCGCTTAGAGATCATACCGAAGATATACCCAGCTTGTTAAATTTCTATGTTGATTATTTCGTTAACCACGACAAGCTCCCGTTCAGAAAATTTTCCATGGCGGCACAAAACTTCTTGCGCAATTACAGTTGGCGAGGCAATGTCAGGGAATTAAAAAACCTTGTGCAGAGGTTGATGATATTAGGTGTAGGAGAAGATATTGAGCTGGACGAGGTCAAGGCAGCCTTGGGCGCAGGCATCAGCGAGGCGACAATATCCATGAGCGTGCCGGATTTTTACAACTTGCCGTTAAAAGACGCAAGGGATCAATTTGAGAAGGCCTACCTTGAGTATCATTTTGAACGTTCGGGAGGCAGCGTAGCAAAATTGTCCGCAGCAGTAGGCATTGAACGTACGCATTTGTATCGTAAATTACACTCGCTTAACATCAAATTATGATGGTTGCGATACAAATAACAGGTTAATCGATAATTAAACTTGAAAAAATCGTTGACGTTAAGTAAAATTCCCGCTCTTTATTTGAGCCTTTAACAGCAAAACAGAATCACAATGAAAACATTTAGTGCAAAGCCCGCGGAAGTTAAACGCGATTGGTATGTGGTGGATGCCGAAGGTAAAACCCTTGGTAGACTTGCTTCTGAAGTTGCGAAGCGCCTTCGCGGCAAGCATAAGCCTGAATATACGCCTCATGTTGATACCGGCGACTACATCATAGTGGTTAACGCTGAAAAAATCGGCGTAACCGGCACTAAAGAAAAAAATAAGCTGTATCATCATCATACTGGCTATATTGGCAACCTGAAAACTGTCAGCTTGGGCAAGTTGAGAAAAACTTTTCCTGACCGTATCATCAATACCGCAGTTAAAGGTATGCTGCCTAACAATCCGTTGGGTCGCGCAATGTTCAAAAAATTAAAAGTTTACGCTGGCCCTGAACACGATCATCAGGCTCAACAACCCAAAGCATTAGAAATCTAAGCAGGAAGATTATGGCAGCAGCACAGTTTTATGGAACAGGCCGTCGTAAAAGCGCGATTGCACGTGTTTATGCGACCCAAGGCACCGGTAAAATAACCATTAACGCCAAAACAATTGAAGATTATTTTGGTCGTAAAACCGATCAAATGGTTTCTCGTCAGCCCTTGCAGGCAGTAGAATTGGAAGGTAAGTTCGATGTCAATGTCATTGTTAAAGGTGGCGGCCCTTCAGGACAAGCCGGCGCAATCCGCCACGGCTTGACACGTGCCTTGATGGAATACGATGAGTCTTTGCGTCCTACATTAAGAAAAGCCGGTTATGTTACCCGTGACTCACGCGTAGTTGAACGGAAAAAAGTCGGTTTACATAAAGCGAGAAAACGTCCGCAGTACTCGAAACGTTAAGCGTTTACCGCTTCTCGATTTAAAAAGCCCGTGCTTGCAAAAGTACGGGCTTTTTGTTTTCAGAATAATAGTAATTGTGAGATATGTTTGGTTTAATTGAATTAAATTGTAATCTCAATTATTTACTAGCAATTCTAATTCAATCGCATTTGGCGGGGGTTATGCCGTGCATAAGCGCCAACAATTGTATAGGTACGGTGGGTTTGCGCGGCTAACCATACCCTACAAGTAACACATCCTACGAGGTAGCCAATACATTTGGCTGGTTTATACATAATGTTAGGAGGAAGGTAATATTTAACACTAAAGGAGTGAAATATTACTTTGTTTTTAATGACTTATTATTTAACCTAGAGATGTCTTAAAATTTTGTAGTGTTTATTCACCTCAAAAGGTGTGTGGATGTCCCCACTATATCTGATTATGTTAAACACAATGAAACACAACATTTGAGAAGTTAAGTTATTGAGGTTCGCCAACCAACCGCGCTATCTATATCAACTATATAGGAATATAAAATGGAACTCCCTGTATCTCTTAAATTAAGTTCTATATATTGTTGGGATGAAGCCGACGGTATTGGTAATGCTGAGCCCTATCTTTGGATCATTTTTTTTAAAATCGATGGGGAAAACATCTCACAAAATGGAGCATTACTTTCTGGAGAGGCTAGTTTCCGATTAGGTATAGGTAGTCATGGAAACCTTAACACTCATGCCGTTGATCCAGGCGAATCAATAATAATTCCCGCTGAATTAGGCGAATGGACGACAACATTGAAGCCTATAATTATCACCGATTTAAGTCAAAAGCAACACTTTGTTCCGGGCATTCTTGGTATAGCTGTGATATTGATGGAAGAGGATAATGTATCTGATAGCGGCGCGGAAACGGGTCATATTGCACTCAACCAGTTTATTGAAAAAAGCATCAATGATTTTATAAAAAGTGTAAATTTGCTAGATTTTCTCAATGACGCTGAGAACATATTGGATGATAAGATTGAGGAACTCAAAAAAGATATTATAAAAAATGCGGGCAATGTAATAGAAGACGCTATCACCAATAAACAACCCTGGTATAGTGATCTTTGGTCAGGTATAAATGCTGATGATAAAATAGGTTCTAAAATTTGGTTTTTTGATCAATACGAAATTGTGAGCAAAGGCTATCATATCAAACTTGCCGAACGTTGGGAAAATGAAGGCGATTGGGAAATATTCGGTTTTGTGGATGCGCTCAATCCTTGTCAAAGCCAGCTTAATGCCGTAGATCATCAAAATAAAATCATTAAAAGCATTGAGGATAATATTAGAAAATTACAAGATGAATTTCGTCTAGCTCCTGCTTGGCAAAAACCCTCTATAAAGGCTGAAATAGAAGAACTAAAAAGAGAGCAACTGAGACCTGCCCAAAACCAGCTAAAACCTTTAATGAACGACTTGGATAAATGTTATGGCATACAGCGGGTGAGACTCGATATACAACAATTCTTTTAGGAACTATCTCTCCACCCCGGAAGGATCTGCCGAAGCACAAGACGCGTTGTTTTCGTCACTCAAGGCTGAAAGACGTAATAACCAAAGGGCAGTACGGTCGTCCCGCCGGAATATAACGTGTAAACCTTTTGCAAAAAGCAAACTAAACCCCTGCCACAAACCCCGCCGCTTCAATACCGGCAATCGCGCAGCGTTCATCTTGCTCGGATGAGTCACCGCTAATCCCCACCGATCCGATTATCGCGTTGGTTTGTTTGTCTCTAATCAATACTCCACCCGGTACCGGCATGATTTGACCTTCCGCGATGGTAATCAAGGCATTCATGAAATCCGGACGGTGTTCCGCCACTGCCGCCAAACTGCGTGAAGAAATGCCCATATTAACCGCACCCCAGGCTTTTGCAGTGGCAATCTGCTGCCTGATAACCGTCGCGCCATCCTCCCGTTGCAGGGCTTTCAATTGCCCAGCCGAATCTAAAACCACCACGGTTAACGGCGACATTTTTAAATGCCTGGCTTTGATAATTGCAGAGTGAATGATGTGATTGGCTTTTTCAAGAGTGAGTGGGGCAGTCATTTATTTTTCTCTAAAAATCATATTAATCTTGAAGTTATGAGTCCTTTCGCCTTCATACCCTTCGGTAACATGGGAGGGATGTTCATAACAATATCGACGCTTTCAAACATATTTAAATCGTACTACTAATTCAATAACTTCGGGAGGTGCGGCCATATTTTTTCAACAATCATCGATTGTGCATCAGCATTAGGATGCAGCCCATCAACCTGCATAAGCTGTTTTACCAAGGCAACATCTTCCAGGATAAAAGGCACGAACGATATTTTTAATTCTTTTGCCAACTGCGGGTAAATATTATAGAAGGTTTCGGTGTAACGTTTACCATAATTCGGCGGTATACGCATACTTAACAACAACACCCTAGCACCAGATTTCTTAACCTTATTAATAAGCTCCGCCAAGTTATTTTTAATCATCATGGGCGACAATCCACGCAGGCCATCGTTAGCACCTAATTCGAGGATGACAGCATCAGGTTTATGTGCAGCTAAGGCTTGATCGATCCTGGCTAGTCCGCCCGCTGTCGTATCTCCACTGATACTTTCGTTAACCACGATATAATCGATTTTTTCGGATTGCAATTTATTCTGAACCAATTGAACCCAGCCCTGTCCCACTTCAATGCCGTAGGCGGCGCTAATACTGTCGCCAAAGACCATTAGTGTTTTCGCCGAAGCGGGCAGCGATACCATTAAAACCATTACCGCCACTATCATCTTAACCATGACACAAACCCAACAAATAATGCCACTCATTGTAACTGAAAACCTAGGGAAATCTGCTATCACTTCTAATGGTTTATTGCACATCTTGTCGGCTATTAATTTAACTATTCAAACGGCGGAGAGCATTGCTATTATCGGAGAATCGGGTTCTGGCAAATCCACATTAATCAGCTTATTGGCTGGACTTGATACACCCACGCAAGGTTCAATATTTTTGGCGGGCAAATCGCTCACCAAAATCGACGAAGATGGCAGGGCGGCATTAAGAAATGAACTGGTTGGTTTTGTTTTCCAGTCTTTTCAATTAATTCCTGGTCTAACCGCCCTGGAAAATGTCATGCTACCGTTAGAGCTACGCGGCGATAAAAACGCCAAACAAGCGGCAATGACATTTCTGGATAGGGTAGGATTATCAGAACGCTTAACCCATACCCCCAAACAACTTTCTGGTGGCGAACAACAACGGGTCGCATTGGCGAGGGCGTTTGTCACCAAGCCCTCTCTCTTGTTTGCCGACGAACCTACTGGCAATCTGGACAGCCAAACTGGCGCAAAAATTATCGAATTATTATTCCAGTTAAATTCAGAAAACCTTACTACGCTGATTTTGGTTACCCACGACCAGCACCTAGCCAACCGCTGCCAGCGCACCATAAAACTGGAAGCAGGTAAAATAGTATGAACCGAATCAAACTTGCAATACGCATGTTGCGGCGGGACTGGCGAGCAGGTGAATTAACCATTTTATGCCTAGCTTTATTGATCGCTGTTACCAGTTCGACTGCGATTACCTTGTTCGCCAGCCGATTGCAGCGCACTATGACAGATCAAGCCGCTGAATTCCTTGCTGCCGACCTGGTCATTACCAGCCACGCGGATTTACCTAAAGAATGGTTGGAAAAAGCCCAACAATTAGAGTTAAATCAAGCCCAAACTGCCGAGTTTTCCAGCGTAATAATGGAACATGATGAGCTTATATTGTCAGGTGTCAAAGCGGTCAGCAAGGCTTATCCTTTGCGCGGCTATTTAAAAACTAGCGATTCCGATTATGTTACCGAAAAAATCGAAAGCAAAGGCCCTGAGCCCGGGCAAGCGTGGCTGGAAAATCGGGTTTTGTCAGCATTAAAACTTAACCTGGGCGACGCCATTACCGTTGGCGAGAAAAAATTAACCGTTACCAATATTATTACCTACGAACCCGATAAACGCGGCGACTTATATAGTCTTGCGCCTAGGGTGATGATCAACTATAAGGATTTGGCGGCCACCAATGTCATACAACCCGGCAGCCATGTGCATTACGCCTTCCAATTTAGCGGTGATCTGGCAAAGATCGCAGAATTTAAACGCTGGGTGAAACCACAACTTAACCTCGCCCAACGTATCATGGATGTTCATGAAGATCGCCCTGAACTCGGTTCCGCGCTTGATCGCGCCGAACGCTATCTGGGCTTGTCCAGCATTGTTGTTATCATCATTTCTGGCGTTGCGATTGCGATGGCGACGCGGCGCTATAGCGAACGCCATCTTGATACCACCGCTATCCTCCGCTGTTTAGGCTGCAATCAAGGCGATGTCTTAAGGTTGTTTCTTACCCAATTTATTTTGTTAGGATTGTTAACCAGCGCATTGGGTTGTTTTTTTGGCTGGATATTACAAGAGTTATTGTTTAATTTATTAAAAAACCTGTTACCCCAATCCGTTGCCCAACCCACTTGGTTTGCCGTTTTCTTAGGTTTGTTAACCGGTATGACGGTACTTATGGGATTTGCGCTGCCGCCCTTGCTCAGGTTAAAAAAGGTCGCTCCGGCCAGAGTATTGCGCCGAGATCTAGCGCCCTTACCGCCAAGTGCCAGGCTGGTTTACGGTTTAGCAGGGAGCATTATAGCCGCATTAATCTGGCGTTATACCAATGATTTTAAAATGACCGCAACCTTGTTTTTGGGCGGTCTAGGTCTTTTATTGGCGCTAACCTTGGTCGTGCGCTTCATGTTGACATCGGCACGGCGGACGTTGCCGTGGTTAAGTTTAAACTGGCGCTTCGGACTGCAAGGCTTGTTAAGAAACCAACAAGCAACGACAAGCCAAGTTTTAGCGTTCAACATTACCTTGGTAGCGATGGCGTTAACCTTTGTCGTGCGTAACGATTTGCTCGATACGTGGCAAAAACAATTGCCGGAAAACGCGCCCAATCATTTCGTCCTGAATGTGTTTGCCAATCAGTTACCAGCAATGCAAACAGATTTTAAAACCCAAGGCATTCTAGGCAGCCGGTTTTATCCTGTGGTTCGAGGAAGGTTAACCGAAATCAATAATATCGCGGTGCAAAAAGTGGTCTCCAAAGATTCTCAAGGCGAAAACGCCACGCATCGTGAATTAAGTTTGACTTGGTCGCAGGATTTACCGGAAGAAAATACGGTTATCGAGGGTGAATGGTGGTCGGCAAATCCCCAGCCAAACCAGGTTTCAATCGAACAAAAATTAGCGGAAAGCTTGAAGGTTAAGATAGGCGACCAACTGCTTTTTATTGTGGGCGGGCAAAAGTTAACCGTAACAGTTGCCAGTATTCGGGCTTTGCAGTGGGATACGATGAAGCCTAATTTTTATATGATTTTTTCACCCGGCACGTTGGCCTCCTATCCCACGACCTATATCACCAGTTTTTATTTGCCGGAAGCCAAGAAAACTTATCTTAACCAATTGGTTAAGACGTTTCCTGCCATCACAATTTTGGAAGTCGACCTGATTTTGCAGCAATTTAAGAGCGTACTTAAGCAATTGACGGCAGCAATCAACTATCTGCTTTATTTTGCCCTATTAGCTGGGTTAACCGTTTTGTTTTCAGCGATTTATTCAACTCTGGATAATCGTATTTTTGAGAGCGCCTTACTACGGACTTTTGGCGCCAACCGCAAGTTACTACGGACAACGCATTTCATCGAATTCGGATTATTAGGCTTAACCTCTGGCATTTTGGCGGTCATCATAGCGGAAACTTTACTGTACGCTTTGTACTCAAAGGTTTTGCACATTACCTATCAGCCTACATTGTATTTATGGTATGCCTTACCCATGATCGGTTTTATTGTAGTAAGCATCACAGGAAGCTGGGCGGTTCGTGCAGTAGCGAATACACCGCCGATCAAGGTTTTAAGGGAGAACTAACCTTAAGTGACTATATTTACATTCATCCAGCATTCATCAAAGATGGACTAGATTAGCATCAACATTTTGTACAACTGAAAGAGGTTTTAAATGAACAATCAAAAGCTAAGCGCAGTTACTATTGGTATCTTGTTACTGTCGGGCTGCTATTCGCAAGGCGGTTACCAGCCGACGGTTGACCCATATAATGATCCAAATGCTTATCGAATCAACCAGGACGCCGAAGAGTGTAGATACCTTGCTAACCAGTCTACTGGCGGCACAGCAAAAGAAACAGCCATTGGCGCAGGGGTTGGCGGTTTAGTCGGCGCTGCGGGCGGCGCCATTGTTGGCGCATTCACCGGCAATCCTGGCAAAGGCGCCGCTATCGGTGCCGCTGCCGGCGGTTTCGGCGGCGCAGCCAAACAAGGCTTTAACTCTGAAGACAGGTTCAGAAACGCTTATAACAGTTGCATGAGTGGCCGCGGCCACAGAGTCGTCAGATAACCATTCACACAACAATCAGGCTAGTAAAAACCCACAATCTCGCTTCTGGCGCTTATTCCTGCACCTTGTTTAATCAAAAGAATAAGATGGAAATAAGCGTCATGTTTAGCGGATGCTATTTAACTCCTGCGCTTTCTTTCTTGATAAGTTGATTCACCACATCAATCATCTTTTCCTGCGTACCCGCCAAAGTACCATTGGTTTTATATTTACCATTGACAATAATTGCTGGAACCCCGGTAATGCCATATTTAGCCGCAATAGCTGGCGCCTGACGTAGTTTGGCGTCAATCATGAAAGAATTATAGGTATCTTTAAAATCTGATTCTTTTACACCATGATCGGTAAAAAATTTCAGGAGCTGCTCTTCGGTTTCCAGTTCCTGTTTTTTCTCCTGGATCGCGTCAAAAAAATCGGAGTGGACCTTATCCAAAACCCCCAAAGCTTCAGCTACATAATAGGCTTTGGCATGTTTTCCCCATTGCTCACTGAATACTGCCGGAATACGGATAAATTCAACATTTGCCGGTTTAGTTTTTAACCAGGCGGATAAAGAGGGCTCAAAACTGTAACAATGTGGACAACCGTACCAAAAAAATTCGATGACTTCGATTTTATCGGGATTAGCCGTAGGTTGTGGAGGGGAAACATTTTCGTAACCTTGCGCTTCCTCGGCTATGGATAGAGCAGAAAAAGTGATTGCAAAGACAAACAGGGCAATTCCGGTCAGTTTTTTTAACATGGGTTTAGCTCTCATAAAATTCGATTCAGAAATATATATAGTCGCTTCTTGGTTAACCTATACTGAATAACTAATTATTGCAGGGTTGAAATATGATAGGCAACAGCTTTAATTTCTTCGTCTGTCATTTTTTTTGCAATCATATGCATCATATTGTCAGGGTTATTACTGCGTGCACCCGACTTGAAATCAGTAAGCGCCTGGATTAAATAGTCTGCATGCTGAGAATGGATGGCTGGAAATCCTGCCGGTTTGTTACCTTCGCCAGCGGGGCCGTGACAAGCAATACACGCAGAAACTTCTCGGCTTAAATCCCCGTTTCGGTATAAATTACTGCCTTTAATGAGCAAGACTTGCATCGTAATGGGTTGTTGTTTTGCATCTTTCTTAACCTCATCTTCATCACTGTCAGGCAATTGCGGTTCAGGATTAGGAGATATTTTTTGCTCGGAGTAATACGCTGCAATATCATGCATATCACCTTCACTTAATGAAACCGCCATTGGCGACATTACAGGATTATTCCGGGTTCCTGACTTAAACTCCTGTAATTGGCGAACTAAATACAAAGTATTTTGTTGGGCAAGCTTGGGGAAGGTAGGCATAAGACTATTGCCGTCATCACCATGACAACTGGCGCAGGCTGCCGCCTTACTTTTGCCAAGGCTACTATCACCCGCGCCAGCCGCAGCCACCGAGTCTTCTGCAAGCAAAACAGGTATGTTGTGCGATAATACCAGTGCTAATGAAAATGCCAGCCATGTTTTCTTCATCACTTTTCCCTCGGAACCATGTCATTATTGTTAATTGCCTGAGATACGCAGGCTGTTGTTACCAAATTTTACCTTAAATACCAATGCTAAGCGAGATGAGATGAATCCGGTCTACTTTCAAGCAAAATTTTTACAGAGCGCCCCCAATTTAAAAGCCGCACCGGAAGATATGGGCAAAGAAGTTGCCTTTGCCGGAAGATCAAATGCCGGAAAATCCAGCGCCATTAATACATTAACCCGGCAGAACTCTCTGGCGCGCATCAGCAAAACGCCGGGACGCACTCAAATGTTGAATTTTTTCACCATTACTGAAAACCATCGCTTTGTCGATTTGCCTGGTTACGGTTATGCCCGGGTGCCCGAAGCGGTTAAAGCTCAATGGCACGAAATGATGGAGGTTTATCTAGCCCAACGCCAGTCTTTAAGCGGGATAATTCTGGTCATGGATGTCCGCCATCCATTAACCGATTTTGACTGGCAAATGATCCAATGGTCGCAGGTTAACACGTTGCCTATGCATTTATTGTTAACCAAAGCGGATAAATTATCGTTCGGCGCGGCAAAAAACACATTACTTCAAGTACAGAAAGCGGCAAGTAATTTCACCATTCCAGTTACCGCTCAATTATTTTCTGCCCTAAAAAAAACAGGGATTGATGAAGTGCATTTGGCGATAGACAAATTATTTAACGAAGCTGAGGACCAGGAGCTTTGACCTAAAAAAGAAAGTCCCAAAGCCAGAAGAGACAGACCTTGGGACTTCAGGAAGGAATCAGCCTTTAAACAAGGGGAAAGTAGGCTGATTAAACACCAGCTTGGGCGTTCAAAAATATGACTTCGGGTTAACAAATTTAGTTCCACACGATTTAAAAAAATTTTTAATGCGTGTTTCATTCCTTGTTAAATATATCCAATACGGCTATTGCGGAATAGTGCGTTCCCTGCGAATTACTGTCTTCGAACGGCTATGCCACTGATATGTAATATGGAAGAAAAAAGTTCAATCGTAGGCTGGTAGTTATCGGATGCAGCAATGTCAAATGGAGTCATTCCAGCTTTATTTTTACTGTCCAAATCGGCACCAGCCTCGATTAGAATTTTTGCAACATTATCACGGTGGTAAGAGATAGCTTCATGTAATGGCGTATTTCCATCATTGTCTGCTAAATTTACGTCAGCCCCTGCTTCCAATAAAAGATAGATTGCGATTTCATCTCCTAATGTTGTCATCCAATGAAGGGGAGTTTCTCCATTATCGGCACGGCTGTTAACATTAATATTCTTTACATTTTTGAAAATTGGCAATTCAGCAGCATCAGAAAGTATTTCTTCAAGTGTCAACATAATATTTAAATTTATTAAGGCATAAATGGTTTATTGGCGGTATACCGACACCACATTTAACAGTGCCATAATATGTGCGGAATGAAATGGAACGCATTGTACGACCGTTGAATTCTTGAATGAAAAATCGACAATTTCCAACCTGATATTGCACATCGCCAAAATTTTTAATGCGCCTCGTCCCAGTTGTTCCCGATGCCAATATCCACGATTAAAGGCACCGTTAACTCGGCGGCGGAACTCATTAATTTTTTTATCGTATCCGCATAATCCTCAATCTTATTTGAGGCGATTTCAAATACAAGTTCATCATGCACCTGCATAATTATCAGGGCCTCGGCATTTTCACTGGTTAACCAATCGTCTGTGGCAATCATCGCGCGCTTGATAATATCGGCAGCCGTACCCTGCATCGGTGCGTTGATTGCTGTCCTCTCAGCATATTGGCGCATGGCGGCGTTTTTGGAGTTAATTTCCGGCAAATATAACCGCCTTCCGAACAAGGTTTCAACATAGCCCTGCTCGCGCGCTGTTGCCCGAATGGAATCCATGTAATTTTTTACGCCGGGATAACGGGCAAAATACAGATCAATATAAGCTTGGGCTTCACTTCTCGGCAAACCTAATTGTTGGGCTAAACCAAAAGCTGACATACCGTAGATCAGGCCGAAATTGATGGCTTTGGCGGATCGGCGCAGTTCATTGGTGACTTGATCCGGCGCTACGCCAAAAACTTCGGCGGCGGTGGCGCGATGCACATCCAAACCTTCATTAAATGCGGTTAACAGCCCATTATCCGCCGATAAATGCGCCATAATACGCAGTTCGATTTGCGAATAATCGGCGGCAACGATTTTATAACCCGGCGGAGCAATAAACGCCTGCCTGATCCTACGTCCTTCTTCGCTTTTAATCGGGATGTTCTGCAAATTGGGATCGGTGGAGGACAATCGCCCCGTAGCGGCCACAGCTTGATGGTACGAAGTATGAACCCGCCCCGTTTTTTCATTAACCTGCTGCGGCAGCTTATCCGTGTAAGTCGACTTCAGTTTGCTTAAGCTTCGATGCTCCAGAATTAATTTCGGCAGTTCGTAGTCAACCGCTAATTCCTGCAAGACCGATTCATCGGTCGATGGCTGGCCGGTCGGGGTTTTTTTTAGGACAGGCAGCTTTTGTTGATCGAACAAAATTTCCTGAATTTGCTTGGGCGAACCGATATTGAATGCCCGACCGGCTAGATTGTGGGCATGTTGTTCGATTGCAATAATCTTGCCCGATAACTCAAGGCTTTGCTGAGCCAACATGGCATTGTCGATGAGTACGCCGTTACTTTCGATTCGGGTTAACACGGGGATTAATGGAATTTCAATGTCCTGGTAAAGCTTGAGCAAAGTCGGTTGCTGGCTCAACCGTTCGCTCAAGCACTGGTGAATCTGCAACGTAATGTCGGCATCTTCCGCAGCGTATTCGGTGGCTTGTTCTATCGGTACTTCCGGAAACGGAATTTGCTTCGCGCCTTTTCCGGTAACGTCTTCGTAATGGATAGTTTCAACGCCGAGATAGGTCTTGGCGATGTCGTCCATGTTGTGTTTGGTGGCGGTGCTGTTAACCACATAAGATTCCAGCATGGTGTCGTGTTTAATGCCTCGCAAGGTGATGCCGTGGTTGGCTAGGACATGGGCATCATACTTGAGGTGCTGGCCTAGTTTTGAGTGCTTGGGATTTTCCAAAAGAGGTTTAAATTTAAGCAGTGTTTCTTCGCGATTAAGCTGCTGTGGTACATCAGGGTAATCATGCGCCAAAGGCAGGTAAGCCGCCTTGCCCGCTTCGACGGCAAATGACATACCAACGATTTCGGCTTTGCTGTAATCAAGACTCGTTGTTTCGGTATCAAAAGCAAAAAGCTTCGCCTGGTTGAGCCTGTCAAGCCATTGGTTAAGATGGCTTCCAGTCAGGATAGCTTCGTAACTGCGTTCAACAATCGGTTTAGTATTTTCGCTCAGTGTTGGCGCTGAATTCGTCTCTTCGCCCAACGTTTTCAACCATGTTGTAAAACCCAGCTCGGTTAACAATTTTGTTAACCCATCCTTATCTGCCGGCTGTTGTCTTAAATCAGCCAATGTGTAAGGCAAGTCCAGATCGCATTTGATCGTGGTTAACTGTTTGGCTAAAGGCAATTGCTCCAGGCTGCCGCGTAGATTGTCGCCGATTTTGCCGGTGATTTTGTCGGCATGCGCCATCAGATTTTCCAATGTTTCATATTGAGCCAGCCATCTCGCGGCGGTTTTCGGTCCACAATTGGGTACGCCGGGGATGTTGTCGACCGAATCTCCCGTCAAAGACAAGTAATCAATGATCTGCTCGGGTTTTACGCCGAATTTATCAATCACGCCTTGGATGTCCATCCGTGTATTGGACATGGTGTTTTCCAGGATGATCTTGTCGTTAACCAACTGCGCCATGTCCTTGTCGCCGGTGGAGATAATGATTTCATAACCGAGTTGTTCCGCTTTTTTGGCCAGCACACCCAGCACGTCATCGGCCTCAATGCCGGATTCGATGATCAACGGTAAGCCCATCGCCCGGATGATTTGATGCAACGGCTCGATTTGCACCCTTAAATCCTCCGGCATACTGGGGCGATTCGCTTTGTACTGTTCGTAAAGATCGTTGCGGAAATTTTTGCCCGGCGCATCAAAAACGACCGTTATGTAATCACTATGATAATCCGTCATGAGTTTGCGCAACATGCTGGTTACGCCATGAATGGCATTGGTCGGCAAGCCTTTGGGGCTGGTAAGCGGCGGAATAGCGTGATACGCACGAAATAAAAACGAGGAGCCGTCAATTAAAATCAGGCGCTTGGTCGCATTTGGATTCATAAGGGCAAGGGCAAGTTTGTTACAGTATTGCTTTAATTGTACCCCGAACCACGCATTGTTAACCGGACTGATTGGTTAAGATTTATTAAGCAAACAAAGTTAAGCCTTGCGCTTGACTTCGATTATGTTGGGAAGCTGGCTGATCTTGCTCAGGATCAAGCTTAACTGGCGGGTATTTTCTATTTGAATAGTTAAGTTTAGCGCCGCTGAAAAATCTTCTTTACTTTCCAGCGCTGCGTTGGAGATATGGATGTTAGCCTGCGCGAGCACATGCGTGACATTGCTTAACAAATGCCTGGAATTTGACGCCCGCACAAAAATGGGGACTGAATGCGTAGACTGTTCCACGCCCCAATTTACCGGGATAAGTTGGGTATGTCTTTCCGGTTTTAAATGCAGAATGTTACCGCAATCCTTTCGATGCACAGTAATTCCTCGATATTGACTGATATAACCGACGATTTCGTCGCCAAGAACCGGAGCGCAACAATGCGCCATGGTCGTCATTACATTATCGATGCCTTCAATTGTGATAACTGATTTCGGTGTAGGTTTATTCTTGTAAGCAATGGCCGGATGCGGCTCCAGTTCCGGAATTTTAAAATAGGCCGCCAATTGCCGACTGTTCACGTCATTCCGGCCAATCGCCTCGAACAAGCTATCGGAATCTGGCAGTTTAAAATGCTGCGCCAATTCTTTGAGATTAGCGCTTTTTAGTCCTAGTCGCTGAATCTCCTTATCTAAAATGGATTTTCCCATCGCAATATTTTGATCGCGTTGCTGATGCTTAAACCAGCTTTTAACCTTACTGATAGCATGGGCGGATTTTAGATAGCCTAAATTCGGATCGATCCAGTTTCGGTTGGGCTTAATTTCTTTACTGGTTAAGATTTCTACCTGTTCGCCGGATTTAAGGATGTAGGTTAACGGGCAAATACGCCCGTTAACCTTGGCGCCACGACAACTATGGCCGATTTCAGTATGAATGGAATACGCAAAATCGAGGGGGGTGGAGCCTTTGACCAAATCGACTAATTTGCCGGCGGGAGTTAAGACATAAACCCTGTCGTTAAATAGCTCACTATGGAAGTCGTTGGCAAAACTTTCGTCACCATCCTTTTCTTCCAATAATTTACGCAAAGAAGCAATGCTTTTATCCAGAGCCGCATTATGCTTCCCCCCTTCTTTATACGACCAATGCGCAGCTACCCCCAACTCGGCGAATTCATGCATGTCTTGAGTACGGATTTGCACCTCAATCCGATTGCCTTCGTTGTCTAGAATCACCGTGTGCAAGGACTGGTAACCATTTTCTTTGGGATTAGCGATATAGTCGTCGAATTCTTTCGGTATGTATTGCCAATTACCATGCACCAAACCTAACACGGAGTAACAGGCGGTTAGGTTATCAACAATAACCCTTACGGCTAAAAGATCATACAACTCATCAATATCCAATTGTTTACGCTGCATTTTTTTCCAAATGCTATAGATATGCTTGGGACGCCCGTAAATCTCAGCTTTTATCCCTTCCTGGCTTAATTGACTGGTTAACTGTTCGATAAAGTTTTCAATGCAGGCTTCTCGTTGCGTACGCTTGTTCGACAAAGACTTCGCAATGTTAAGGTAGATTTCTGGTTGCAAATAACGAAAGGCAAGGTCCTCCAGCTCCCATTTGAATTGATGGACACCAAGCCGATTGGCAATGGGCGCATAAATATCCAGAGTTTCCTGGGCAATAAAATGACGGACTTCTTGAGTTTCCTTCGGCAAAATTCGTAAACGTTTAACCCGATAAGCCAATTTAACCAGCACCGAACGAACATCATGCGTCATTGAAAATAACATACGGCGCAGCGTTTCAGTTTGATTAGGCTGGTGCGTCATATCCATTGAATAAACCGCCAGTTTGTTAAGCCAGTTAATGTCTTTGACTAACGCCTCAACTTCCGCACCAAATAATTTTTTGATATCTGGAAGGGGATTTATCTCCACCAATCTTGGATCGCTTAAAATGGCAGCAATAATGGTTTTCGCATCAACCCTGAGATCCATTAAAATAGCGGCAACTTCAAAGCCTCTAGGTCGGTGATAGAGCTTGTTCTCTGGAATATGTGAAACGATAGCGAGTGCTTTCTCAATTTGTTGCTTGTCTTCGGAAGAGAAGTTGCTCAATAGCAGATTATTCGGCTCTAAATAAATTTTATCCTGCATCAGGTTGTCGCTTGCAATATTTAAAAACAACATAACTATGTTAAGTTATTGCGTTAAAATAGAGTTAACAATAATTAATTAGGTTCAAAATAATTAATTTTCCCAGCGGTTTTATCATAAAAATTAATTTATAACGAAATACGAAGCTACGCGATTTAATTATGCTTTGTTTCTAACAGCCTAAATTTAATCAATTAAAATCAAGCTCTATAGGTTTACGATGTGCGAAGAAATTAAGCAGTCTAGAATTTTAGCTGATGACTCCAAAAATAATGGTTTGCTAAAAAAATATAATGAACAAGATGATGAGGCTACTCTGATAGATGCAATCAAGGTTTTGAAAAAAAGAAAGAATGTCATAACTTCCTTAGTTTTGTTGACTACCTTTGTTGGTAGTATTTACGCCTTTTCAAGCGCCGAAATTTACACTTATTCAACTGCCATTCAAGTGGGTGTGCTCTATGTCAATGGCAACGAAAAGCCTTTAGCACCTGTGAAAAATGTTGCCAGCGAAATAAAGGAACTACTTATTCCCTCTGTCTTGAGCCAATATTACCAAGACAACCCCGGACAAAATAAAAAACTGGAGATTACCGCTACAGTACCCAAAGACAGTGAAATTATCATGTTGTCGAGTAAAAGTTCAGAGGAAGAGTCTGCTCTTTACAAACAGTTATTAACCACCATATCCACCAAATTGATTACTGAGCAAAATAAGAAAGTTGATCAATATAAAGATCATCTTACAAACCAGATAGTCAGCGCAAAAAAAAGATTAGAACTATTAGGTGTATCCGAGGAAGAAACCAACAAACGGATTGATAACTTTCAAAAATCGTTCAAGTCATCACCTATTGATAATGGTGGAACAACGTCTTTAGTCATCACAGAATTGTTCGGGCAACTGCAAGATATAAGCAACGAAAAATTTAATCTGGAATCTTCTATCACCAACATGGAAAAAGACCATAAATTTACGCTATATAGTGGTTTTATATCTCCAGTCACCCGCTCATTAGAAGCCGTAAGCAGCGACAAAAAAATTATTGTGATAGGCTCTTCCGTAGTTGGAATTTTTTTGGGCATTTTTGTGGCGTTTGCACTTGATTTTATAGAAAAAATAAAAATCGAGCTTAAAGCAACCGCTTAACGATTAGCTATTAATTTCATATTCAGTAGAAAACTAATTATTAATAATCATGCCCATAGTAAAAACTGCCATACCCGACTTATTAATTCTTGAACCGACCGTATTCTCAGATGACAGAGGTTTTTTTTACGAAAGCTTTAATTCACTGCGATTCACGGAACAAACTGGCGTTATGGCGCATTTTGTGCAAGATAATCACTCCAAATCAGCAAAAAACGTATTACGCGGCTTGCATTATCAAATCCAGCAGCCCCAAGGTAAATTAGTTAGGGTGTTAGCTGGTGAAGTTTTCGATGTTGCGGTTGATATTAGAAAAAGTTCTCCAACTTTCGGTAAATGGGTCGGGGTTATTTTATCCGAAGAAAACAAACTTCAGTTCTGGATACCAGAGGGCTTTGCCCATGGTTTTTTAGTGCTCAGTGATAGCGCAGAATTTCTATATAAAACAACAGACTACTGGGCGCCTCAGTATGAACGCACGTTACGATGGAATGACCCAGACATTGGCATTGAATGGCCCTTAAAGGGCGAACCAACGATGTCGATCAAAGACAAAGAAGGGCACTTGTTAAGCGATTCCGAAGTATTCAGATGAAAATTCTACTAACCGGGACGTCTGGCCAAGTTGGGTGGGAACTGGCCAGGACGCTACTCCCAATTGGCACAGTCATTGAACTTAACCGGACACAAGCGGATATGAGCGACCTTAAAAATCTTAAAAAGATCATTCAACAGCAGCAACCCGATGTCATTGTCAACCCAGCGGCATACACCGCCGTAGACAAAGCGGAAACAGAAAAAGACTTAGCTTTTCTTATAAATGGAGAAGCCCCGGGAGTATTGGCCGAGGAGTCAAAAAAAATTGGCGCTTTGTTTGTGCATTACTCCACTGACTACGTGTTCGATGGCACTATGCATGAAGCTTACCTTGAAGAAGATACAACAAATCCGATAAACACATACGGGCTCAGCAAATTCGCCGGAGAACAAGCCATTAAATCAACCGGATGCAATTACTTGATTCTTAGAACTTCATGGGTATACGCCAGCCGAGGCAATAATTTTTTGAAAACCATGTTGCGCTTGGCAGCCGAGCGTGAAGAATTGAGAATTGTTGATGATCAAATCGGCGCACCAACTTGGGCGAGACTCATTGCTGAGGCAACTGCCCACATTGTTCGCCAATCAATGCTGGAAAAAAAAGTTAATGCTTTCAGTTCAGACACCTACCATTTAACCTCATCAGGCCAGACTTCCTGGTGCGGATTTGCGAAAGCCATTATCAAAAGTGCTAAAGAAGAACACAATTTAACTCTAAAAAATAAAAACATACTACCCATAGCAACTAACGAATATCCATTACCGGCAAAAAGACCGGCAAACTCACTATTATCGACGCAAAAGCTAGAGCAACGATTTGGTCTAAAAATGCCATCATGGGATAATTCACTTCGCTTGTGTATGCAAGAACTATTAGACTAACTATCCTCTATACTTGAATAAACTTCGATGTTGACGAAGTATTTTTTAATTTCAAGATAAACGCACATGAAAATATTAATTACCGGCGGCGCCGGATTTATTGGTTCCGCACTTATTCGTCATCTGATGAATAATACGAAGCATGTTGTAGTCAATATCGACAAATTGACCTATGCCGGTAATCTTGAGTCTCTCAAATCAGTTGAAGATAACCCTCGCTATCACTTCATCAAAGCCGACATTTGTGATAGCACTAAAGTTAACCAAATTCTTCAAAAACATGAACCTGATGCCATAATGCATTTAGCAGCCGAATCGCATGTTGATCGCTCTATCGATGGCCCTGCAGATTTTATTGAAACCAACATTGTCGGCACTTACACCTTGGTGGAAGCCGCGCGCAATTATTGGCAAAGCCAATCTAGTGATAAAAAAGCCCAGTTCAGATTTCACCACATTTCTACCGATGAAGTTTATGGCGACCTGCCCAACGATGGCAGTTTGTTTACTGAACAAACTTCTTATTCCCCGAGCTCACCTTACTCTGCGTCAAAAGCGAGCTCCGATCATATCGTCAGGGCGTGGCATCGAACCTATGGTCTGCCAGTAATTGTTACCAATTGCTCAAACAACTATGGTCCTTATCACTTTCCTGAAAAATTGATTCCATTAGTGACGCTAAATGCGCTTGAGGGTAAGCCTTTGCCTGTTTATGGTGACGGCAAGCAAGTCAGGGATTGGCTTTTTGTTGAAGATCATGCGCGGGCTTTATTAACTGTGGTCGAAAATGGCAAAATTGGCGAAACCTATAATATTGGTGGACATAATGAACAAGAAAACATCTATGTTGTTAAGTCAATCTGCAATATTCTAGATGAATTGAACCCGAAAAAACCGCATGAAATCAACCATTACAGCGATTTAATTACTTTTGTAAAAGATCGCCCTGGACATGATTTGCGTTATGCAATCGATGCTAGCAAAATCGAGCGTGAATTGGGCTGGAAACCGAAAGAAACTTTTGAAAGCGGTTTGCGTAAAACCGTACAATGGTATCTTGACAACCAGGACTGGTGCCGTAACGTGCAAGATGGCAGTTATCGACGTGAACGGCTAGGACTAGGGGAAATCCATGAACTGGAAAGGCATTATTCTCGCGGGTGGCGCTGGCACACGACTACACCCGATTACTAAAGCAGTCTCCAAACAATTGCTTCCAGTATACGATAAGCCGATGATTTACTATCCTCTGTCGGTATTGATGCTGGCTGGGATACGCGAAACACTCATTATTACTACACCGGAAGATCAACCCAACTTTAAAAATTTGTTAGGCGACGGCTCTGATTTCGGAATTAAGCTTGAATATGCTGTGCAACCTAAACCTGAAGGACTGGCACAAGCCTTTCTAATCGGCGAACAATTCATCGGCAACAGTAATTGTTGCCTGGTGCTTGGGGATAATATCTTCTTCGGCCAAGGTTTTTCCATCAACCTTAAACATGCTACCAGTCGGACAGAGGGCGCAACCGTATTTGGTTACAAGGTTAAAGACGCCGAACGCTTCGGTGTAGTTGAGTTTGACGTTAACAATAAAGCCATTTCCATCGAAGAAAAGCCAGCAAAACCTAAATCACAATATGCTGTCACCGGGCTATATTTCTACGATAACCAAGTCATTGAAATTGCAAAAAGCATTAAACCGTCTTATCGCGGCGAACTTGAAATAACCACGGTAAACCAAGCTTATCTCAATCTAGGCCTGTTGAATGTCGAAATCCTTGGGCGTGGATTCGCTTGGCTGGATACCGGAACGCATGATAGCCTTATTGAAGCAGGTCAGTTCGTCCAAACTGTTGAACATCGACAAGGCTTTAAAATAGCTTGCCTTGAGGAAATTGCATACAGCAACGGCTGGTTAAGTAAAGATGAATTAATCTCACGCGGAAACCAATTGGCAAAAACGGCTTATGGTGAATATTTGTTAGAGATTGTTGAAGCTAATTGAGATTAACAATTTTTGTTAATTAATAAAATTGTAATATTCTCATAGATTTGCTCTATTAAACGTTTCTAAAAACGACATGCTGTAAAAATGAGAAATGTTCTTGATGCTTTATCTAAATTTATAATTAATTCAGCAAATCAAATTAGCTTGATTTATTCGCAACCCAATTAACCCCACTATCAATGAAAATCGACTTTGCAAACCTTCAATTCCAATACAATCGATATAAAAAAGATATTGATGCGGCGATCCAAAAAGTCTTAGATCAGTCGAATTACATTTTGGGACAAGAAGTTGATTTGCTGGAGCGCGAACTGGAGCGCTTTACCAAAGCAAAGCACGCAATATCTTGCGCAAGCGGGACCGATGCGCTACTCCTAGCATTGATGGCTTTAGATATTCAGCCAGGTGATGAGGTCATTACTACGCCATTCACTTTCATTGCAACAGCAGAAACTATCGCATTATTAAAGGCAGTTCCGGTTTTTGTCGATATACAGGAAGACACCTACAATATTGACCCTGAACTAATTGAAGCGGCAATAACTTCAAAAACTAAAGCGATAATGCCTGTATCACTTTATGGGCAGCCACCTGATCTTGAACAAATAAAGTCTATTGCAACCAAGCATCACCTTAAAACTATTATCGATGGCGCACAGAGCTTTGGCTCAACGTATCAGGGCAATAGCGACAGTGCGTTAGGCGATATCAGTTGCACCAGCTTTTTCCCTTCGAAACCTTTGGGCTGCTATGGCGATGGTGGCGCTGTTTTCACCAATGATGATGATTTGGCTGAAAAGATCCGCATGTTACGAGTTCATGGTCAAGAAAAGCGCTATCTACACAAGTATATTGGCATTGGTGGTCGTTTGGACACTATCCAGGCCGCCGTGTTATTAGCAAAATTACCGCATCACCAACAAGAAATAGAAATGCGTCAACAGGTCGCAAATAACTATAATAAAAGATTACAATCTAATCTTGGGTTATCATTACCACTCGTCAAAGCTGACCGCACCAGTGTTTGGGCACAATACACTCTTTCAAGCCAGAATAGGGACGATTTGCAAACACGGTTGCAAGATGCTGGAATTCCGACTGCAATTCATTATCCTAAGCCATTGCATTTGCAAGAATGTTTTCAATATCTAAACCATAAGGCCGGTGATTTTTACCATGCAGAAAAAGCGGCCAGACAAGTTATTAGTTTACCGATGAATCCATTTATATCGACGGCTGAAGTCGATTACATCGCAAATACAATACTCAACCAGTAATTAATTACCTCAACCGTACTTACCAAAGAATGTTATCAGATAAATCAATACTCATTACCGGCGGTACCGGGTCTTTTGGGAAAGCCTTTGTCAAGACTGTGTTAGAACGATATCCCGACATAAAACGTTTGGTTGTTTTTTCCAGGGATGAATTAAAACAGTATGAGATGGCGCAAGAGTTCTCTGATCAAAAATATAAAGGACTCAGGTATTTTATCGGCGATATTCGCGATGAAGACAGGTTGCGCAGGGCTCTCGAAGGTGTTGACGTAGTAATTCATGCCGCCGCACTAAAACAAGTTCCAGCCGCTGAATATAATCCTTTTGAATGCATTAAAACAAACGTTTTAGGCGCACAAAATTTGATTGAAGCGTGTCTGGATAATAAAGTTCAGTGCGTGGTAGCCTTATCAACAGACAAGGCTGCTGCCCCCATAAATTTGTATGGGGCAACCAAACTTTGCTCGGATAAATTGTTTGTTGCAGCTAATAATTTTAAAGGTCACCGAGACATTCGCTTTAGTGTTGTCCGTTACGGCAATGTTATGGGCAGTCGTGGCTCGGTTATTCCATTTTTTCTGGACAAACGCTCCAGCGGTGTGCTGCCAATCACTGATCCCGAAATGACACGCTTTAATATAAGTTTACAAGAAGGTGTCGACATGGTTCTCTGGTCAATCGAAAATGCCTGGGGTGGTGAAATTTTGGTACCTAAAATCCCCTCTTACAGGATTCTGGATCTAGCCGAAGCCATAGGCCCCGAATGTGAACATCCGATTGTCGGCATTCGTCCTGGCGAAAAAATTCACGAAGAGATGATTACCTCAAGCGACAGCCCGAATACAGTCGACATGGGACGATATTACGCAATTCTGCCTGCGAACGCTAAATACACTATTGCTTCATACTGCGAAAAAATGACGGCAAAACCTGTTAAATCAGCTTTTAGCTACGATAGTGGCAATAATGACGTATTTTTAACGGTAGACGAACTTAGAAAATTGATAAAAACTCATGTAGGTTCATCGACGTAGTTTTTTCAAAAAAGAAAAAATATTAGTTAATATAATATAGCCGTACACATTCCTGCTCAAAGACCGATTATGCGGTACAGCTTCGGTGAATCATTAAGTGCTTTTCGAGGCTTAGCCGCATTGCTGGTTTCCTTGTGTCATTTAGAGCAAATTTTTCTAAGGCCACACACCAAACTATTTAGTCCTTATGCAAGCTTATTGGCACAGGGCTCAGTAATGATATTTTTCGTCATTAGCGGTTATTCAATCACTGCTTCGATCAACGTGTTGATTAATAAGCCAAAACCCTGTTATGAATATTTTTTAAGGAGATTCTGCAGGGTAGTGCCACCACTTGTTACAACGACCCTGCTCATGTATTTACTGTTTAGTTTCGCTCCTTATTTTTTTCCGAGTGGTAACAATGAATTTATTAAACAGACAAATTTGGCTAGAACGGGACTCTTCTTTGATACCGTTAAAGCACTTGGGGCTTTATTGTTTTTAAACGGTTTCTTAACAGCAACTCCGGATGCGAATGGTCCTTTATGGAGCCTATCTTATGAAGTATGGCTGTATGGGATTTTATTTGGGATTTCTTATGCATTTTATAGCCGAGCAAAAATTTCCTTTATCATTGCAACTGCCACTTATTTTGCGTTGGTTTTTTTTGACAAAAGCGGGAATTGGCTTTTTTTAAAATATTCATTAATCTGGTTTTTGGGAGCGGCATGCAGGATAATTTTTCAATCTAAACATTCAACTTTGATGACTTATGCTAGTTTAACGCGAAAACTTCTCATTCTATCTTTGTTAACATCTTTATTCATTGGCTACCGCTATGTAGAATCAGGAATGAAAATTGACATCAGTACTTTTAATGTTTGCGTAGGAATCACCTTTTCAACCTATCTAATGGCAAACCTCAAGCAGCCCTTACTAAAAAAAACAATGATTTCTCAATCATTGATTAAAGCCGCTGACTTTTCATATACTTTATATTTGATTCATTTTCCGCTTTATCTGTTCATTTTCGGCATAACTCAAACACAATCCGTATTAAATGCAGAATTTCTCTGTATGACATACCTGTTTACCGTGCTATGCGCCTATTTACTTTCTAGATTTTCTGAAAATAGATCTTTTTTCTTAACCTTAATGAGAACCAGACAATGATTCCATATGGTCGCCAGGACATCAGCCAAGAGGATATTCAAGCAGTCATCAATGTACTGAAATCTGATTTTCTTACCCAAGGCCCCATGGTGCCGACATTCGAGAAGGCGGTTGCCGACTATTGTAACGCTCAGCACGGGGTCGCAGCTAACAGCGCTACCAGCGTTTTACATATTGCCTGCCTCGCTTTGGGTTTGGGGAAGGGAGATTGGCTTTGGACATCGCCAAATACCTTTGTCGCATCGGCAAATTGTGGACTTTATTGCGGTGCGAGTGTCGATTTTGTCGATATCGACACCAAAACGTACAATCTTTGTGCGGATAAATTAGAAGAAAAACTTATAGAAGCCGATAAAAAGGGCAGATTACCTAAAATAGTAGTGCCAGTACATTTTGCCGGGCAGTCTTGCGACATGCACCAGATTCACAAGCTTAGCCAACGCTACGGATTTAAAATCATTGAAGATGCCTCGCATGCCATTGGTGGAAAATATTTAGACCATGTAATCGGAGGCTGTCAATATTCCGATATTACTGTTTTCAGTTTTCATCCGGTGAAGATTATCACCACGGCAGAGGGAGGTTTGGCAACCACCAACAACCCGGAACTCGCCGAAAAAATGCAACTGTTACGTAGTCACGGCATTACGCGCGAGCAAAAGCACATGACCAAACCCTCAGCGGGTGGATGGTATTATCAGCAAATTGACCTTGGCTTTAATTACCGCATGACAGAACTGCAAGCGGCGCTTGGGGTAAGCCAAATGCAGCGTTTAGACGAATTTGTGGCTAAACGCCATGAACTGGCCATAATATATGACGGCTTGCTATCACCCCTGCCAGTTATCTGTCCGTATCAGCATCCAGACAGTTACTCAGCCTTACATCTTTATCCTATCCAACTTGAGTTGGATAAAATTACCAAAAGCCATAACCAAGTTTTCCATGAGTTGCGGGAAAATGGTATTGGGGTTAACCTGCATTACATTCCTGTGCATACCCAGCCCTATTATGAAAAAAAGGGATTTAAGATTGATGATTTCCCAATGGCAACTGGCTACTATTCAAAATCGATTAGCATACCGATGTATTCTGGGTTAACTTTTACAGAGCTAAATCAAGTTGTTAATACATTAAATTCTGTTCTATCGTGACCAGCGTTGTAGTCATACAGGCCAGGACTAGTTCAAGTCGACTTCCCGCCAAGGCTTTTTTGCCTGTTAATAATATTCCGATGGTTGTATTGACGGCAAAACGAGCCAGTAATTCAGGTAAACCTGTCATGGTGGTTACATCGAGAGACGCTAGTGACGACGCGCTATGTGATCTCTTGTGTGATTTTCAAATTTCGTATTTTAGAGGCAGCTTAACAAACACTCTTGATAGATTCGTTTCTGCACTTAGCGGCTTCTCTGACGACACAATTATTTTCCGTTTAACTGCTGATAATATATTTCCTGACGGGAATCTAATTAATGAATTGGAGGATGCTTTTTTAAAGCAAAACTTAAAATATTTGGCGTGCAATGGTCCTGAATCTGGTTTGCCTTATGGCATGAGTGTTGAAGTAATTTACTTAGGAGATTTACGAGATGCCAATAAAAATGCCACAACGGATTACGAGCGTGAACATGTCACGCCGTATATCAGACGAATACGTGGTGTCACCTATTTTAAGAAATATCAATATTTGAAAAAAGGCACATACCGCTGTACCGTTGACACTCTCGAGGATTATCTAGCTATTTTAAAAGCATTTAAGCAAATAGATGATCCTGTTAGCATTCCAGCCTTGAAATTAGTTGAGTATCTCGTCAATTCTCAGGAACAACCTTTAACAAATTCGCCGATTTCTAAATTTGTTATAGGGAGCGCACAGTTTGGACTTAACTACGGCATTGCAAATACAAATGGTAGGCCTAGCCCAAATGTTATCGAATCCATTATCAAGAAAGCTATCGTATCCGGTGCCGACTATATAGATACAGCTAGAGCTTACGGAGTAAGCGAATCAGTAATTGGCCGTGTTCTATCTCAAGGCTGGGAGTCCAGAGTTAAGCTGATTACTAAGTTATCTCCGTTGATGGATTGCCCTTCCCATGCTGATTCCAATACTATCAAGGCATTTGTTGAGGCAAGCGTCTACAAATCATGCGCCGAACTTAATCGCAAAAATCTGGATTGTTTAATGCTGCATAGGGCATCGCATTATATAGATTGGGACGGAAATGTCTGGAAAACTTTATTAGAACTTAATAAAATTGGAGTTATTAAAGAACTGGGGATTTCCATTCAAGACCCTGGCGAATTAGACTATATCGTCAACAATAAAGAAATTAGTTTCATACAAATGCCTTTCAATATAATTGATAACAGATGGCATGACCAAGTTCAAAAAATCAAAGCGTTAAAAAAACAAAGAAAAATCAATGTACATGTGCGTAGCGCTTTTTTGCAGGGCTTGTTGATTAGTGAAAAGGAGCAAATCTGGAGTAAAGTGAATTGTCCTAACCCAGTAGAAGTTAAAAAGTGGTTGCAAGATCATGCAAAAAAATACAATTGCAAATCAGTCAAGGAATTATGTCTATCCTACGTCAGATCAATGGATTGGGTTGACGGAATTGTCATCGGCATGGAATCAGTACAGCAATTGCAAGAAAATATTGCCTTATTTTCAGCTCAACTCCTTTCCGAACAACAAATTGCGCAAATTCATAGCGATCAACTCGAACTCAGCGAGGACTTTTTAAATCCTGCTAAATGGAATAAAACTTAATGACATTCGCGTTGTTTTCATTAAATGGAAAAGTCGCTTTGGTGACAGGCGCCTACGGTTACCTAGGCAAAGCAATTGTAGAAGGACTCGCTCAAGCTGGCGCCAAAGTTTTGATTAACGGACGAGATAAAGATAAGGTTGATCAACTGGTATTGAAACTAGCCAATGACGGCTACTTGGTTGAAAGTGCAGTTTTCGATGTGACTGACCCAAATCAGATCAAAGAATATATAGCAAAAAGCCGTTTGTCTAAATTAGATGTGCTTATCCATAATGCATATTCAGGCACTGCTGGCTCAGTAGAAACGGCAACTGAAAATAATTATCGCGAAAGTTACGAGATCTCTGTAATCGCAACACATAATTTAACTCAAATATGCTTACCTTTGTTAAGGCAAGCTAGATGCATAAATAACGATGCCAGTGTGATTACTATAGCTTCCATGTATGGAATCGTTAGCCCCGATTGCAGAATTTACAGTAGCAAAGAAACATCTAACCCCCCATTCTATGGAGCTTCAAAAGCAGCTTTAATCCAATGGAGTAAATATGCTGCATGTGAATTTGGTAAGGATGGCATACGGTTCAACACCATTTCCCCTGGCCCCTTCCCTTCGGAAAAGGTCAAAGCAACAAACAAACTATTAGTCGATAAAATCAGATTAAAAGTACCCTTGAACAGAATAGGGGAAGCTGGGGAGTTAAAAGGTCCCATAGTTTTTTTAGCTTCTGAGGCATCTTCTTACGTGACCGGAGCCAATATTCTCGTAGATGGAGGCTGGACGGCTTGGTAGCTATGACGGTTGTATTCAGAGTGGACGCATCCTTAGATATTGGAACTGGTCATGTCATGCGCTGTTTAACATTGGCAACTGCACTTCGTGACAATGGGGCACATGTTTCTTTCATATCACGGGAACATCAGGGAAATGTTAACAATATAATCGTACAAAATGGATTTAAGCTTTTTGAACTACCATACTCGTCAAATTTTTTTGATAGTGGGAATTCAGTTTTAGAAAATCAGCTTTCGCACTCAAAATGGCTCGGGGTTAACCAAGAGGACGACGCTCGGCAATGTGAGCCTATTTTGAAAGATATTCAGCCTGACTGGTTGATTGTCGACCATTACGCGATTGACCATACTTGGCATAAACGTCTAAAAGCCCACATAAAACGCCTTATGGTGCTTGATGATATAGCTGATAGACAACACGAATGTGATTTACTATTGGATCAAAATTATGGTAAGCATCCCTCAGAATATTTGTCTTTAGTGCCTCATGAAGCAACATTTCTATTGGGAACTGATTATGCGTTACTTCGACCTGAGTTTTTACAATGGCGTGACTTTAGCCTGAAAAGAAGATTCAACCCAGAACTTAAACAGATTTTGATTACGATGGGAGGTATTGACGCCAATAACGCGACTGGCAAAATTCTATCAGAATTAAATAAATGTCATTTGCCAAAAAATGTGTTGATTAAAGTTGTGATGGGCAGTTCGGCACCTTGGTTAGAACAGGTTAACCGGCAGGCAAAGTTTATGCCTTATTCAACAGAGGTTAATGTCGGAGTCACAAATATGGCTGAGATAATGGCAAATTCAGACTTAGCTATAGGTGCTGCTGGATCAACATCCTGGGAAAGATGTTGCCTGGGTTTGCCAACAATAACGGTAGTTTTAGCAGAAAACCAAAAAGCTATTTCTACTGCCTTGAAAATTGAAGGCGCAGCAATTCAGATTGAATCAGACGAATTTAAGTCCTTGAATGACTGTTTTCGGGGAATTAATGCGGAACTATTAGTGCAAATGAGTAATTCTGCGGCAAAAATTGTTGACGGGAAAGGGATGGAACGGGTTCTAAAATATTTATCTAATTTCTAAAATTGAAAAAAAGTTTAATTGTGGGAAAAATGAATATTGCAATATTAACCTCACCTAACCAGTGGTTTGTGCCTTACGCAAAAGAATTAACTGCCCATATCAACAATTCCAGCCTATTCTTTAATCATGAAGAAATAGGCAAAGAATATCAATGGGTCTTTATACTGAGTTACCACCGTATTATTCCAAAAATAGAACTCGACAAACACCAACATAATTTAGTAATACATGCAAGCGCATTGCCTCTTGGTAAAGGCTGGGCTCCCTTGTTCTGGCAAGTATTAGAAGGCGAAAATTCCATACCTTTTTCTCTGTTTGAAGCGAGCGAAAAAATGGACGATGGTGATATTTACTTGCAAAGAAAACTTAACTTAACAGGCTATGAGTTGAATGACGAGTTAAGAAAAAAACAAGCAATAATGATTCAGAGAATGTGTCTTGATTTTATTAACAATAATGAACTTTATAAGAATCCAATACCACAAACCGGATCCGAAACCCTATACCCTAAACGTTCATTAAAAGACAGTGAACTAAACCCGGATAAAACCATTAGAGAACAGTTCAATTTACTCAGAATAGTTAATAATCAGGACTATCCAGCGTTTTTTTATTTGGATGGACATCGTTACATTGTTAAGATTGAAAATGATTACAATCGAATAAAGGATAGCTAAAAACTCCATGAACCCAAAAATTTCAATATTAAATCGTTCAATAGGGATGGATTTTCCACCCTTCGTAATTGCGGAATTATCAGCTAATCATAATGGTAGATTGGAAAACGCATTTAAAATAATCGAATGCGCCAAAAATGCAGGTGCCGATGCTATTAAGTTGCAAACTTACCGACCGGAAACAATTACTTTAAATTGTGACAAAGATGATTTTCAAATTCACGGAGGCCTTTGGGATGGCAAAACATTGTATGAGCTTTATGAAGAAGCGCATACCCCATGGGAATGGCATAAACAGTTGTTTGAATATGCTCGTCAATTAGAGATTATTATTTTTAGTTCACCTTTCGATAACACGGCTATAGACTTATTAGAGGACTTGAATACCCCTGCTTATAAAATTGCGTCATTCGAAGCTATTGATCTTCCCTTGATTAAATATGCGGCGAGTACTGGCAAGCCCATGATTATTTCAACCGGGATGGCGGATGCAGAGGAAATTCAGGAAGCTATTGATGCCGCAAAATCAGGTGGTTGCAAAGAATTAGCGATTCTTCATTGTGTAAGTGGTTACCCTGCTCCAGCCGAAGATTACAATTTAAGAACAATTACGGATATGTTGTCTCGTTTTGGCGTTGTCACAGGGTTATCTGACCATACGCTGGATAATTCAACTGCAATAGCCAGCATTGCTTTAGGTGCCGCAATTATTGAAAAGCACGTTACGTTGGATCGCTCCAATGGAGGACCGGACGATAGTTTTTCATTAGAACCCAAAGAACTGGAAGCTTTGTGCAAAGACACTCATACCGCTTGGTCAGCGTTGGGTAAAGTAGATTATGGGAGAAAATCGAGCGAACAGGGTAATGTTAAATTTCGCCGATCGTTGTACGTAGTGAAGGATATTATGTGTGGTGAGCAATTTACGCCTGAAAATGTGCGGAGTATCCGCCCGGGTTTTGGTTTGGAACCCAAATGGATCGATGAGATCTATGGCAAACATAGTGCCACTAATATCGCCGCGGGAACTGCACTCAGCTGGAAACACATTGGGGAGTGAAGCAGATGATGACTCATCGAGAAATTAACACTCGACCAAAAATTCTAGTGTTTTGTCGTAATTATCTGATCCCGGATTTCCACGATATTTTTGACCCTTTGCTGGAAAAATATGACATTAAATACTTAACCGATCAATATTGTAAATTAGGTACAGAAGACACCAGAAAACCTTTTTACGCGCTTTTGCGTATTGGGAAACGTAGCCCAGAGTTAGATCAGAATACCGAAAATGATGTGATCGGCAGATGCCGGATGCTGCGTAACTTGAATAGGGAACAGTCAAGCCGCATGGTGCATGCCATGGCGAATGTGATTGGGGGTGTGATTGAGAAAACAAAGCCCGACCTGATCTTTACTCACATGGTGGACGAATACATTCTACATTTGTTTTATATTCTAGCAGCGCGCCGCAAAATACCTTATGCTAGTTACTGCGGTTCTTATTTTCCTGGACATGCGCTAATTTTTGATTCACAAAATGGTTCTGCACTATCTTTCCGTTTACCCGAAGAAGCGGAGGTACAAAAGATATTGGAACAAATTTCGCCGGTTGCCTTTAGACAAAATTATAACCAAGTTAAGAGTTATTCAATATGGCAACACCTGAAATTAATGACTCGCTATACCGCTAAGAAAATCATTTTTCTATTGAAAAGCGTTATTGAAAACGACCCATGGGGAATGCATTATAATATATTACCTTATATCGCAGATAGACGACGGTTAACCGATTTTCCAAATAAAGATAATTTTGCTAATGACTGGCAAAGTGAATTATCCGAATTAACCAGTAATTTTCCGGAAAAACTGGTTCTCTATATCCCCTTGGCCTATTCTCCAGAGGCCACTACTGATTACTGGATAGAAAATACAAGCATTATTGATTACGATAAAAAAATTATTGAGATCATTAAAACTTTAGCGTTGAATTGTGTTGTGCTAGTGAAAGAACACGCCCACATGATGGGTGCTAGAGATGTTTCTTTACATAGAGCGTTAAAATCTATGGATTCTGTGATTAGCATCCATCCTAATGCATTGGGCAATGAGGTTTTGCTCCGCTCGGATGCCGTTATATTAGGCGGAGGAAGCGTTGGCGTAGAGGCTTTTCTTAGGGACAGACCTGTATTTTCATACTGTAAAAACGCTTACTGGTTTAATTTCTCAAAAGCAAACTATCTCGATCTCGATAATATTCCTGATTGGGCAAATCAGATTAAAAAAGCCATACCAAGTTTCTCACCTGCCAATCCAGAAGAAAAAAAGAAATTTGTTCTTAATTGCTTAAAAAGCACTATTAGAACACGACCAAATGGTAGACGCTGGCCTCTGTTAGATACAATAGATTTAGATTTACTTGTTACCAACTTGGTAAGTAAAACATAAATAAAATTAAGCTGCTCCCTGAGGTAAAGCCTGCCAATTGCCAGCTTTTTCTAGAATTTTATTTGACTTTGAAATACAGGCATCGTGAATGAAACGCCTTGTTAATAAAGCAATACTTTCATCCATGTCTGTATCGTTTAATCCGCCCAGTTGCTTGGTTAACATAAGCACACAAATACCATGCACACCGCCCATAAAAGCGAGCGCCGTTTGCTTTCTTTCACTCGCGGATAATTCTGGAGCTAAAACTTTAAACTGATCTTCAAACTTTTTATAAAGACTATCAACTTTATTCTGATACCAATGTGGAATTTCAAAGTCGGCAGGTAGCCTATGCTCGAACACCATGCTCCACCTACTAAGATTTTCACTGGCATATCGCGCATAAATACCTGCAAACTCCTCTAAATACTCTTCTGCATTGGAAGCAACGACATCATTCATTTGGTCGCGTATTGCATCTAACGCCCTCCCTTTCATATGAAGGATTAGATCATTCATGCTATCAAAAACCATATAAATACTGCCAACTGTATAACCGATTTTTGACGCAACATTTCGCACCCTGAGATTACTCAACCCACCCTGTTCCACTAGCTCTTCCGCAGCGAGGATGACCATCTCTTTGATCTGTTCTAGCGTATGATGTCCACGTCTTGCCATGTTAGAAATTTTCCGGCTATTTATTTTAAAAATTTGGAAGAGCGGCGCTTAATACATCGGATGAGCAAGAATTTGTAGCGCACATTGTATTAAGCGCTACATTAGCACTTATTCCATATAAATTACCATCTTTAGACTTGATGATAGCCTTGCTAAGAATAGTATGAATATCTGCAGAGGCTAAATCAGATTTGTGCTCAAGAAGCAATGCAATAACACCGGATATTTCAGCGGCTGCTATAGAGCTACCCGAAATAAAATCATAAGTCCCGTGAGGTAATGTTGTTAAAATTTTGAAACCTGGTGCAGAAATAGAACCACTTACAGCATTCGTTGAAGACGAGTCTGATGTTGATTGTACAGAAATAACATTCTTCAAATTCGCAGGGAAATTTTCTCTTGAATTATCTGACCCAGAATCTGACGCTACGATGATAATTCCTTCTTCTAAAGCTTTATTTATCAGCACCGTTAACAAAGGGTCTTCTGGTCCGGTTAAGCTCATATTGAGTATATCCACACCTTCCTTTATTGCCTTATTTAAGGCCAAGGCCAGAGTAAAACTGTTGCATTCAGCCTCTATTGCATCACCTGTTTCTGGCCAGCAAGCCTTGTAAGCGACCAGCTTTGCATCTGGCGCAACACCAATGATTCCTTGGCCATTATTATGTTTGGCTACCATCACACCAGCAACAGCGGTGCCATGTTTATCTGTATTGAATCCGGGCGAAACATCTATGGCAAGATTCTCATCTTTGCTTATTTGTCCAGCCAAATCTGGATGATTGAGATCAACACCTGTATCTATCATGCCAATAGTTACACCCCGGCCAGTTGCTCTACTATGTGCTAACTCGATCTGCATCAAATGCAAGTTAGTTTGTAACTTATAGTAAGGATCACTCTCATTTTGCACCTTGGTCTTATATAGATGCATATTTTGCACAACCTCAACGCGCTTATCTTTGGATAAACGTTCGATCGCAACAGAAGTTGCGGCTTTATTGGGCAAACGATAGACGACGCAATGCATTCCTACTTGCGTCATCGGCCATTCACGCATTTTTTCAAGCTTATACTCTTCGGCAAGCTGATTAGTTATTCTCTCGCTCCAGGTCGTTGAATCTCCATAGGACCCTCTTTGCTTATAGGAAATCGGAGATGCACTGCCTTTAATACTGTTGATGGATCGGTCTGTAAAAGCAACAAGCAGTAAACGATCAGCATCTTTATTGTCTATGATGGTTTGATCGCTTTTTTCGCCGCTTTGCAAAGCCTTTCCCTCGAAAGGGAAAATGCAAAGAATCAAGCTTAAAAACGAAAAGAGAAAACTGTTTTTCATTAATTGCTCTCTTTGTTTAGTGAAGATAAAAAGGCATACGCAGGCTCGGCAAAGATAACACTATCATCTTTCCTTAATAGTTCTACAACATTGAGCAACTGTTTAGCGGCAATATCTTTTTCTAGCTTTATAGTATACACACCTTGCTCGGACGGTTTGGCAACAATTTGCCCATGGATGCGTTCTAGAATACTATTTATAGCATGATCATCAACTTTATCGGCAAAAACCACCCTGACCTCATTTTTGTTTAATTTTTCTGATTGCCCATCAGAGAGCGTCCGGAAACTATTGATAGAGGTCGAATTATTATTCGATATGCTAAAAGGGATCAATAAAGCTATCAAAATAGTTGCTGCTACCGCCCAGATGCTACTGTTAAAGTAAGTTCTGGCCTTATTTCCCTTGCTTTTAGCATTGAATTGTACGACTTGGTTAACAGGTCCGAAAATAGATCGTTGATTTGCCGAATTTTGTTCAATCAAAACAGGTTGAGCAGCGTGCAACCGATGCTTAAGCCTTGAAAATGAAGCTTTCTCTGCAGAATCGAAAGAATTGTCAAGGGCGACAACCTGAGCAAGTTTGCGCAATTCGTTAAATTCATGCTTACAAACCAGACATGTTGATAAATGTTTTTCAAGTTCAAGCAGTTCTTGCCCTTTAAGAGATTTGTTAACATACCATGGCAAGAGAGCAATCAACTCATTATGTGACATAGGGGCGTTTGGTTGAGCGTTAGCCATCGTAACCTCCGTTTGACTTAGAACTCTCTTTTAGCGGCGATAAGTACAATGCCATTTTCTTTCTTGCGTGATGCATTCGCGTCTTAACCGTGTTTTCAGGGCATTTCATTATAATAGCAATCTCGCTGTAATGGAGACCTTCATAATAGGTAAGTTCAATGACCGCGCGATGTTCAGGAGACAGAGTGTTTAATGCTGAAGACAGCCAATCATCTGTTTCCAGTTGCCGCATACCAGTATCATGAGTGCCTAACCAACTACTATCCTCATCAATTTCTTCCAGCGACTCGTGGTTTGTTTGAGTCGCATTTCTCAAAGTTTGCCGGGCCTTATTAAAAGCAATTCCGAAAATCCACGTTGAAAGCTTGCATTGCTTGTCGTAAGTTGCAGCTTTTTCCCACACTGTATACATAACATCATTAATAACTTCATCAATTAAATCGTCACGCCGGATGACACGAGCAACAAATCTGAACAAGCGACTGTAATATATATGATACAACTCTTCCAGAGCAGATTCATCTGACTTACAAAGCCGCGCTATGAGTTCAATCTCTTCACTATTACGATTTTCTATCTTTTTATTCAATTTCTTACCTGAATTGAATTGGACTATAACAGCTTGGCTAACTGACATTGTTAAATACCAAAGTAACTACTTTGCATGTATATTCCAAGGCAATCACTAAAGGTTCAATAAATCATTAAACGAAAAGAATTAAATTTTTCTTAGTTTACATGCCCATGTCTGGTTTGTTTCGAAAGTAATATAAATCCATGATCTAGCGTGTCAAATCATCTCTGCTTTAATGTTCTAGATAACCAAAGTATGGTCTTATGTTTCTAAAATATCCAGGCTAAAGATGATAAATTGCGTGCAGATAGTGAAGTTAACCCAGAATTATTAGCTGATTTTTTGCCAGATACGCTAAACCCACCAACAATTTTTTCAGTAAGATTGCTTACGACCGCAGAACTGAATTGAAAATATTCTAGGAAATTTAAGCCCCTCAATTTCCGACGAAAAAATAGCTGTCTTTGCAAACATCCAAAAAGAAAATTCGACTTAGTATGTGGATTTTAATAATCGATATAAAGGCACAAACATCTTTTGGTAAGTACCTTTGTTAACCGCAAAATGAGTATGATCGAATTTTCAATTGAGCGATTATCTAAGTTATACAGCTTTAAGAACAGTTAAGCCCCTAGACTTCAACTTGATTAATACACACCGTTGCCCTCCAACCTGTTGCACTGGCAGTAGCTCAAGCAAAATAAAATGATGATTGTGGTTAAGTTTTTTATGGGTTTTGAGGCAGAGCATGTTAACTAGCGCAGTATACCCAACAACGGGCCTGAACATCGGTTAACACTACTCTTTAGGCTTTGTTTAACGTGCCCAAAATTCTTGTCGAAAACGAGTGATTTTTGCCCGGAAACTGAAAAGCTAAAAAACAGCTTAAAACGGCGTCCGTGAATTTCGGGCAAGATCAAATGAAAGATAACTGCCCATCGGCATCCATGCCAAAAAACGGCGGATACTTATGGGCAACTAAAACAATGCTGACTTGATAACGGAAATGCAGCAATTATGCTCTTTGCCGCAGCTCAGTCGCGTCCATGCGTTAGTTTAACCTTTAAAACCAATAATTAAACGCAAGCCGTACAGTATTGTCATGAAGGTTCAAATGTCCAGCCCCATTGGCGTCTGTTAAGCCGTATATATCAGGGATTGCAATATTCAGGTTGTCGTAGGCTTTATAGTAATATTCACCACGTACCGACAAATTATCTGCAAAACCCCATTCCAGACCTGCTCCAACAAGCCAACCGACATGAGTGGCGGATTTATTGTAAACGTCACCGCCCTCGTTGCCGTATTTTATTCCCATATCGGCAAAACTAACGCCAGCAGTTACAAAGGGTAATAAATTGCCGTCCAGCGCATAACCCAACCGCCCCCGTAAGGATCCTTGCAGCCGGTTTTCGACCCTAAATCGATCGCTTGCTGGAAGATAGGTCGGACATGGGCACGTGATATTTTCTCGTTCTTGCGTGTTATAAGTGAAATCTCCTTCAACGCCCATCACAACGTTTGAATTAAACTGATGCAAATAACCGAATTGCACACCAGGGAAAAAGCTGGAGATAGTTGATTTGACGTTACATGTACCATCAGGATTAATAAATCCCAGTTGATTGGAATGAACATCGGCGGAAGAAAAATTTCCACCGAGATTAATACCGCCGTAAAAGCCGGTCCAAAACTCAGGAAATTCATTTTTTTTAGTTTCCAGAGTTGGAGCCGTTGATACTGCAGGAGTATTCAGTTGATCTGCATCCAACTGCGGCTGTACGGTATCGCTGGCATAGGCTGGCGCATGCAGAAGTGACAAACCTGCTGCCAGAATAGTACTTTTTGCTATAGTTCGTAGCATAGGATTTCTCTTATTCATTATTATTAAAATGTAATGGTGAATTTTATGGTGTACGTATGGTTAACGGCAAGGTGGTAATGCCGTTTTGAGTGCCTACCACTGTACATGAACCGTTACGGCCATACATTTTTAAGTAGTTTTGCGAACCGGAACGACCGATTACGCATCTAGCATCTCCCGTATGCGCAGCCAGCTTATAAGTGGTTTGTCCTACTCCGCCCAAGGTATTAAGCAGCACAGGGCGACCGCAACAAACGACGGCTGGGCTTAAAACTCGAGAACCGTTAAGCGTTGCGGGAACCGGCGGCCGGCTAACCGCCACAGCCGCCAAACGAATATCGTTTGACGTATTGGACTGATTGCTGGCAACAGCCATTACTTTAGGTGAAAAATTACCTAATTTTGTCGGTTTACCTGATACCCTGCAGGTTATCGCTTGATGAGCAGGCAAGGAACTGCCATTCACCCATGGATTACGCGATGGACTGCTGCAAGAAGTTACCTTAACACCACTTGGCAAACCAGAAATATTACATTGGACTGAAGTCGCGGTAACCGAACTGTTATTAGTACAAGTAAAGCTACCTGAGTAAAGGCTGAATGCCGAGATTTTTGCTGGCAGGGAAGCAGCGGCTACCATGTCCGCCACTCCGCCACTTCTGACATTTATGGTCGTTGCGCGGGTGTCGTTTGACGTATTCGACTGATTAATAGATCTTGTAGTTACGGTCGCAGTTACGCTTCCAGCATTACGCGGTGTGCCGGAAATTCTGCATGTCACCGCATGGTGAGCAGGCAAGGAGCTGCCATTCACCCACGGATTATGCGTTGGGCTGCTGCAAGAAGACACAGCTACCCCATTCGGCAAACCGGAAATTCCACACTGGACGGAGGTAGCTGTAACCGCACTGTTATTGGTACAAGTGAAGCTTCCTGTATATGGGCTAGATACCGTTGCACTAGTCGGGAGCGATGAAGCCGCCACCATATCCGCCACACTGTTGCCAATGGTTATCGAGGTCGGGCTAGTGTCGTTTGAGGTATTGGTTTGATTGTTAGCGCTAGTTGTTACAGTGGCTGTAACGCTACCTAGGTTAACAGGTGTGCCGGAAACACTGCATGTCACCGCATGGTGGGCTGGCAAGGAGCTGCCATTTACCCACGGATTATGCGTTGGGCTGCTGCAAGAGGACACTGTTACCCCATTCGGCAAACCGGATATGCCACACTGGACTGAGGTAGCGGTTACCGCGCTGTTATTGGTGCATGTGAAACTTCCTGAGTATGGAGCACCTATCGCAGCGCTAGCTGGTAGCGATGAAGCAGCCACCATATCCGATGCACTAATGGTGATTGGAGCGCTGGCACTATTGCTGGTGGAGTTGGAATTATTGGTCGCGTTCGCCGTTACGGTAGCCGTGAAAGCCCCGGAAGAGGTTGGCGTGCCTGTAACGTCACAGGTGACGGTTTCATCAGCCGGGATAGTGGCTGGTTGCGTCCAAACTGTATTGGATGGCGAGATCGTGCATCCGGAAACCACTAAACCGGCAGGCAAGTTAGTAATATCGCAACTGGCGTTTGGAGCATCTCCTGCAGCGCTAAGGTTCGAATCGTTGGTACACGTAAAGCTACCCGTATAAGGTGTACCAGCGACTGCAGTGGGCGGCATTCCGCTAGCATTGGCTATTAGGTTGCTTACAGCGGATGCATCGACCAGCGCAGTTTGCACCAATGGGCCTAATAGCGTGGTTACACCAGTGCCACTGATCGGATAATTTCCATTGTTCACAGGACCAGTAGTATCAGTGCCATCATCCGCTGTGACCCAACTGCCCGGAATGGCGAACGTAACGGTAAAAGTGCCAGTCTGTCCGGGCTGTAAGGTGCCTATTGTACAAGTGACAGGACCGGAACCGGTACATGACCCAGTGGTTGGATTGGTATTGGAAACAAACGTGGTATTTTGGTCCAAAGTGACTGGACCGGGTACGCCAGCGACTAGTGGTGGTGTCCCTTGAGGTAAATTAGCGACAACTTGTACATTGTTGACCGGAGTATTTCCGTTATTGGTGTAGGTATAGGTGTAGGTGACATTGGAGCCGGGGGTCGTGCTGGCCGGCCCGGAGGCGGTGACCCATAAACCGGATGGTATGGTCGTGTGCATGTCATCCAAATGGACATGACCTTCATGTCCGCCTTGAGAACAGCCGGAAGCTATTACGACAACTTCAATCTCGTCGCCGACATGGATGAAGGCATTACCAGGTGCGATGTCAAACGCTTGCCAATCCGTATATTGATAAGTGGTGCGACAGCCTGGGTTTGTGCCAGCACCACAGAGGGTGAGGTTTTTCCACGGAGTGCCGGGCTGAGACGCAAAGTTCCATTGGAAAAATAGTGGATTAGCAGCTGTACGACCTGTGGTGATATTGTTAAGCTGGATGGCAAAGAAAGGTTGTTCGTTGACCGAATGCGACGGGTTATCCAACACCGGCGCCGCGATAAAGCGGACATGCACTTTATTGTCAATCGGATCGATATCCGAAGCCTGAACGGTAATTTGCTGACTAACGGATGTTGCCTGCTGACCTATCCTGGTCCACCCCGCTATAGCCCCAGTGCCCGATTTCGTCAAAGGGGCATTGACGGAGCGTAAATTGATAGAAGCCGATTGTAACCCGGTACCCGGCAACAACAGAGTTGGCGCTGGTATTGCACCTTACAGAAAATAATCGTCAAGCTGGCCTGGACTTGGGGCGCCAATGATTTCGGATATTCCGCCAGGACTGGACCCTGCACTTTTATTGATCCCGGAGATACTGGTTGGCAAGGCAGAGGAAAGAGCGTCTCCGATGAAGGTGTATCCCGTCAATGTCCAACCGTTAATCGGTTCGTGGGCTGTTGCACCTGGCGTATATGTATCTTCAAATCCGCCATTGGTAAAATCTGCATTTGCAGAATTCATCAATGCTAATTGCAGAAAGGAGATTATAAGTAAAAACAGCATACCGCCGCCGGGCTGTTTTCTCTTCAAATTTTCCAGAAGACCGATATTTTCCATAAAATTCTTTTCCCATTTGGTTAAAAATAAAAAAAATATAGTCCATTTTGAAAGTTTTACATTTTTTTGTGGAAAGTATCACACTTTTTTAAAGTGCCTCTTGACTTAACTTTACTGCGGACAAAACGATGGGTTTTGCCGCATTAACCGGGAGTTGATTAATTATTAATCATCATCGATAAAAGTCTGCTATTTTTCGGGTATTAACTTTCCACTGTTGGCTATGCTAGAACATTTGGCTCAACATTCACTCGCCGAATAACGAAAGGTTAACAAATAAGAAATGAACTTTGAGGACAATATCTATGCCGTCGTTATGATATGTTCGTTATATTTAGTTTTTCTTTGTTTTTTCAGAATTCAACCATTGCCAAAATTTATCTGCGCTTTGATAGCCCGTGTAACGCGCGACTTCTTTCTGATATCTGAATAACACAATGGTTGGCGTGGCAAATAAGCTTTGGTTTAATTTCCAGTTTTTTGGGGGGGTAGTGGAATTGGTAGCATGGATAGGAATTGGATATTTCCAGTTAACCAACACACCTTTATCGAATTTTCGGCAGTAGCTGCACTCGACCGCTTCAAAGGCAATCAGTTGTTCTTTATTGTTAAGGTTAACCTGTTCCCAATTTTCCGCAACCGCCTGTTTTGCTGTCAAGACCGTACTGTGGTGCTGTTCCCCAAATGCGGGATCGAGGTAAGCCACGCCAATTCCGCCCAAACCGCAATAACCTAATGGATTTTTCTCCAAATAATCCTGATGATAATCTTCGGCGGACGTGTAGTTTTTTAGCAGGGCAATTTCAGTGGTGATGGGTTCGTTAATACCTGCCGCTTTCAAATTACCTTGGTAGATAGCCCGGGTTTTTTCCGCCAACTGGCGTTCCTCCTCAGTGCGATAAAAAACAGCACTGCGGTAATTGCTGCCGACGTCGTTACCTTGGCGGTTGCCTTGGGTGGGGTTGTGGTTTTCCCAGAATTGAATCAACACATGCTCGAAAGTTGTTTGTTTTGGATCGTAATAGACCTTAACCACTTCTGCATGGTTTTTTACGCCTTTGCCTTCCTGAATCGCCGCTTCGGTGTCATGCAACACTTGATAGCTTGGGTTAACGATGTCGCCGCCCGCGTAACCTGCCTCCACGTCCAATATTCCATTTAACGCCTGCATCCTTTTTTCTGATCCCCAAAAACAACCCATGCCTAAGACTATATAAGGAGTATCTGTAGTGACAGCTGCTTTATTAAGGGAAGGGCTCTTGTTTTTGCCCTCAAAAAACGCGGAATTAGGTAACACTACAGTCGTAATCACTAAAATACTAATGATCACTAACGACCAAAATGCCCGATAACGTCGTTTCAAAACATCATCTCCTAAAAAATTAATTGCCATGTAAATCGCTCAGTATGTATCGTTTATACCATGTTCATACCCTCATTTGTCACTGTGGCAATAGAATATTTTCAATAGGCTAAAATCCTGGTTTTCTGTTTAACTTTATTTACTACTGGATTTAACCAATGGTTATGAGGACAACGAATGACAATCGTTTAGTCAACACTTGGTTTAGTTAACCTTTGGATTATTTTGTCCGAAAAAGCGGGTTAATTGTCATTGTGCATGTAAAAAAGGAAGCGCACAATCACTATTAAGACTATAACGCGGGGGTGGGGCAATGGAGCTTGTAAAACCTAAAACGACCTTAGTTCATCGGCATATTGCCATGCTGGTGTATCCAAATTGTTTATTAATTGATGCGGTTGGTCCCATAGAAGTTTTCAATTTTGCTAATGAAGCACTTCGTCTCATGGGTAAGATTTCATTATCAGAATCGGTATACTCAATTTCTATAATCGCAGAGCAAATCGGACCGGTTAAGACATCTACCGGGGTTTGTCTTGTTGCCGATGAAAGTTATGAGGAGGTTAACGATGATATTGATACCTTGATGGTGGCAGGCGCAACCCATCAAGAATATTTATCTGCCGCGATGAAGGATAGCAAAATACTCAATTTGCTACAGCAAATGTTCCGAAAAGTCCGACGGATGGTTTCAATTTGTACTGGCGCTTTCATTCTTGCCGAAAGTGGTTTACTAGACGGCCGAAAAGCCACCACCCATTGGTTGTTTTGTGATCAGCTTGCCCTCCAGAACCGTAGCATCAGAGTTGAACCCGATAAGATTTTTGTCCGTGATGGCAATCTGTATACATCGGGGGGCGTAACTGCCGGCATTGATTTAGCCTTGAGCTTAGTCGAAGAAGACTGGGGGTGGGAAGTAGCTGCTTCTGTGGCGCGCGGAATGTTAATTTTTATGAGGCGACCCGGCGGGCAATCACAATTCAGCAGTTATGTATTCAATGAAGCAAAAACCCGCAAGGATTTCCGCGAACTCCAGGCGTGGATTGCCAATAATCCAGAAAAAAACTTAAGCGTCGAAATTTTGGCGGAAAGAATGGCAATGAGTCCGCGTAATTTTTCCCGATTATTTTGTCAGGAGATTGGCCTAACTCCGGCGAAATTTGTTGAAAGGGTTCGACTGGAAGCTGCACGCAACATGATGTTACAAACCGATTTGCCGATGGAGCATGTCGCTGTTAGCTGTGGTTTTTCGAATGCAGAACAGATGCGGCGAACTTTTCAACGCATACTTAAAACGACACCGCAGGAACATCGCCAGTACTTCAAGACGGCTTAAATCGGGTTAACTAAGAGGTGCATTAGACAATGTTTAAACAGCCAAGGATAAGTTAACCTTTAAGCATATATCTTCTTTTTTGTGAAATATTTCACATTTTTAGAGTGACTATCTTTCACAGAAAGTAGAGCGATTCCCTCTTAAACTAAAACATCTCCAAAGATTTTATGAAGCGATTTTCACTGACAAAACCGATTGTTACGAAAAAGGATATCTAATTGAAGAAAGATAGTTCACAAAATCAAAGTGTTAATATCAAAAATGGAAAGCATGAAACATGGCGGTTCAGGTTGCTGACCTAAACAATAAAATGAACCTTGAGAGGAGTGTAAAAATGAAAATTCTAATTTTATCATCAGCTTACAATGGCTTAACGCAACGGGTTCATACCGAATTATTACAACGCGGCCATATCGTATCAATCGAGCTTGCAATTAACGAGCAAACCATGGTTACTGGCGTGCAATTATTCAATCCAGACATCATAATCTGTCCTTTTCTTAAACACCGTGTTCCAGATAGCATCTGGCTCTACTATGTCTGCATAATTGTACACCCTGGAACTAAGGGCGATCGCGGAGCCTTCTTCCTTGGACTGGGCGATTCAAAACCGGGAAAGCGAATGGGGCGTTACCGCATCTGCAAGCCGCTGCCGAGATGGATGCCGGCGATATCTGGGCAACTTCAACCTTTAAAATGCGTCCGGGCACGAAAAGCAGTATTTATACATTAGAAGTTACCGAAGCGGCGGTTAAGGTAGTTTTACAGACAATTGAACGTTTTCAAAATCCTAACTTTAAACCGAAACCTTTGGACTATAGCAAACCGGATGTGCGAGGTCAGTTAAGGCCAACGATGCAGCAACAAGATCGGACTATTGACTGGCAAACGGATGACACCGATACCATTCTGGATAAAATTCGCGCGGCTGACGGCAGTCCTGGGGTACTCGATACGTTGCTAGGTGAAGATTATTACCTGTATGGCGCTACCGAAGAAGATAATTTGAGAGGCAAACCCGGCGAACTAATCGCTACCCAATTGGGGGCTATTTGCCGTGCAACGATTGATGGAGCGATCTGGATTTCCCATTTAAAACGAAAAACCAAGAATGGCGATAAGCCATGTATAAAATTGCCTGCATCGCAGATGCTGGCGGAAAAACTTACTGCTTTACCAAAGTTAACAAACAGCATTTATAACGCAAGCAATTCCTTTAAAGAAATATGGTACGAAGAAAAAAATGACGTAGGTTACCTGCATTTCGATTTCCACAATGGCGCGATGAGCACGGATCAATGCCATCGCTTCCGTGACGCAGTGTTGGAGGTCAGACAGCGTAGAACACGGATATTGGTTCTTTTGGGGGGAAGATCATCCTGGTCTAATGGCATTCACCTTAATGTAATCGAAGCGGCAAATGACCCCGCCGAAGAGTCCTGGCGAAACATCAATGCAATTGATGACCTCGTCTACGCCATTCTGACAACAACCAACAAAATCACCATTGCCGGCGTTCATGGCAATGCCGGAGCAGGCGGTGTTTTACTCGCTTTGGCGTGCGACAAAATTTGCGCTAGGGCTGGCGTCATCTTTAATCCTCACTACAAAGGCATGGGGTTGTTCGGCTCCGAATATTGGACTTATACCTTACCCAAGAAAGTGGGTTATGAGAAAGCTTTAGAGATAACCGAAGCTTGCCTGCCAATGGGAATGCAAGAAGCTAAAAAAATTGGCATGGTTGATTATGTCATCCCGGAAATGTTCACTGCCTTCGATGATAAAATAAAAGCTTCCGCTGAAAAATTTGCTCAGGATATTAATTTCGAACAAATCCTCGAAAACAAACGCTTAAAACGCTATCAAGACGAATTTATCAAGCCGTTAAAATATTATCGTCAGGAAGAATTAAAACGGATGCGGGATAATTTTTATCAACCCGCTTCTTCGTATCACTCTGCTCGTCAGCAATTCGTCTACAAAAAACCTGCTGAAGAAACTCCAGAGCGTTTGTGTTTACATCGACAGCCAGCATTCAACTTTATTTCACCTCCAAATAAAGAAAGCGGATCAAGTAAGCATGCATATAGCTTAGAATTGAATTACCAACCGTTCTTTATCGACAGATTACCAACCATGCCTGCTACGCAAATTTAGGGAAACCGGACAATCCGAGTAACGTGCGTCATTTTAGGATTCCGTTACTCTTAATTTTTTGATATGTGCTCTGCTGCTAGTCATGTGTAACACAAAAAAACATAACTGACGCTTGTGAGCTGACAGGTTGTTATGTTTCAAAGCCAGTTACAAATTGTGACATCCTAATGATTAGAAAACGAAGAAATTCGCACTATTTTACTATCACATCACTCCAAGCAAACACGCCAAGAACAAAGCGAATGCACCAACTTTTAAGCAATAGCCTTGTATGGCAAAATCAAGATTCATCAATTTTAAGTCAAGATTTATTAAGTTTGATTGTTTACCATTCCAATAGTTATTAAATCTATTTTTCAAATTGGCAATACTTAAGCCAGAGATTATTTTCTGGTACAGCACCATGAAAAACATGAGTTTGTACAATTCTTACAAAACAATTCAGATTTAGGGTTAACCGTTTATTGGTCGTAACCCTTTGTTGTTACTTGATGCCATTTTCTAAATTTTCTGTTATTACATTATATTCCCGCACAGCGACATAAAGTCGCTGTTTTTTATTTTAAATTCTCTTAACTCTTTCAAAATCGATTGCCTCCAGTGTTACATCTTAGAGTTGATAAGTTCTACCCAGTAAAACGTTCTATCTGGTTGAAAGCTTCTTTGTTCTTTTGGTTAATAACAACGGCTTGTATTGTGAGCGTAAACTTTACAGCCTGTAATTCAGATAACAACCAGTCAAAACTTGAACAATATCCAGATGATTATTCAATAACTAAAAAAATTTATAAGGCATTATTGAAAAATAATGTGACTCATAAAAATGAAATTAAAGTTGAAACTCATAAAGGCGTTGTGCAACTCACCGGATTTGCGAATTCTAACAATGAAATTCAAAGGGCAGTTAAACTTGCCAGCGAAACCGAAGGGGTACGTAGCGTTCGTAACAATATCGTGGATAAAAAATAACGAATAATATCGAAAAATGAAATTTTATTTCTTTAGCCCGGAAAAACCTTAAAAGACAAGGATCATTGAGTTATTGTTATATCCAGGCACGGTTCTTAACCACAAATTTCACTTAAAATGTTAGTTAGGGAATGTACCAAGTTAACAAGATATAATTTTTATTCCTTTGTTAAGCCTTACCCGAAAATCTCTTAAACTTTGACTTAACGATAATGGAATATAGACACCAAGCCACTTTCGATCAATTTAGCATTTCAATTGACCACGGTATTCAGTATCGAAATGGTGAAATCCTTAAGTTACGACCAAAAGAACTGGCGCTGCTTTGGTTTCTGGTCCAGCACGCCGGTAATCTGGTGACAAAAAAACAAATTATCGATCAGGTGTGGTACGGCTTTCCAACCTCCGATGAAAGTATAGCCCGCTGTATTTCAGTCATAAAAGCGCGCTTGAAATCTGTTAGTCCAGGCGCTGAATTATCGATAAAAACCGAATACGGCCATGGTTATCGTTTTGTTGGCGAGGTGACGTTTCCAGAAATCAGCAACAAATCGCAGAAGAAAAAGAAGTCCATTTTTGGCCCGACCACGCTTTCAGAAATTGCCTCCAAGGATTTATTGAACTCAGTCCGGACTGTACTGTGTTGCAGGCGGCGAAACTTTTAAAAGAGTCAAAAAAAGCTCGGTATTGATATTGGAAAATCAAACTCCTTTAGGAATCTGGACGGAAGCCGATGCCTTAAATCTTGATCTTGCCGAGCCCGAAATGTTCTGGATATCCCGTATATGCGATGTCATGAGCCAGCCGGTCATAACTATAGTTGAAGACAAACCAATAGCGGATGCAGTTAATCTAATGCTTAGCAAAGGAATCCGCCATATAGCCGTTGTCGATAAAAACGGGATGGCTAGCGGTATCGTGACTCAAAGCGACATCATTTACAGTCATGGCGTAGAATCGTTTATGACAGTAAAAGATGTAAAATCAGTAGCCTATCAACGACCTTGGGTGATCAGAGAGAACCTGGAAATCTCGAAGATTGTTAACCGAATGCGATTAAATCACACCGACATCGTAATCATTCATTTGGATCAACGTCCGATGTTCTCTTTTACTGAACATGATGTCATCAATTTAATTGCGGAAAATACCATTGACCTTTCCATCGGCATGTTCGGATTTCCGCCAGAGTGGTCACGGTTGACCAGGACACCTCATTATTGGTCGCGCGACAATTGATGGATATCAAGAAAATCAAGCACCTTGCTGTACTCGATCAAAACCAGAACTTTGTTAAGATTTTAATTTTGTCGGACATACTTGCTGATTTAGAGCATTCCTATGTCCAACTGATCGAAGAAATCATTGAGCGTAATCAAACGGCTTCAGGCCAGAAAGGTTTTAACGAATTGCTGGCAAGCGCCATCCAGCAGACCGCCGGAATGATGATTATCACCGATAGGCACGGCGATATAAAGTATGTCAATGAATCCTTCGAAAAAGTATCACAGTACAAATTTAATGAAATTGTAGGAAAAAATCCGCGGAATTTTTAAGCTCCGGCATTATTCCAAAATCGGTATTCCAAAATATGTGGTTAACGTTAATGTCTGGTCGGACATGGAAAGGGGAATTGTGTAACAAAAAAAAATCAGGCGCCACCTATTGGGTATTATCGTCCATTACGCCAATAGTGAACGATGATGGCGACATACACCATTTTATCGCAGTAGAAGAAGATATCTCCGAACGAAAGGAAGTGGAAGCCCGCCTTCGTGAGATTGAGCAACGTTTTTATGAAATGATTGACCAATCCCTGATCATGATTTGGGAGTCCGACCCGAACGGTAAAGTGGTTTATTTGAATAACTATTGGTTAACATTTACCGGTCGCAAAATCCATGAAGAAACAGGTAATGGCTGGGCGGAACACTTGCATCCGGATGATTTACAGTCATACATCGAGACACTCCAGAATTCTTTGATAAAGCGAAGCGCCTTTTGCGTGGATCATCGGCTTAAAAACATGTCCGACGAATATCGTTGGGTCATGAATTCCGGTATGCCACGCTTCGATGATGAGGGCGAGTTCCAAGGTTTTAGAGGAACCTGTGTAGATATTACGGAGCGTAAAATCCGGGAAATGGAAGCGCTAAACATGGCTTATTCCGGGCAGAAGCAAAATTTCACTTTATAGGCTTCAATTTAATCGTGGCACTTTTATTTCGCTTTCAGCACACAGCAATTAACTCTGCAACATCACTATCAGTAACATTAAATTTTACTCATTTTTCCTAATGACCTTATCTTTTAAGTTGATCGCTGATCCGGAAACATCTGAAACGCAGCCAAAATATGACAGATTAGATTCTTAAAGGCCCAAGCAATCCAAATTGTGTACAATCTAGCCTTTCATATCGAATTAAGGCTAATAAGATATGGCTGTCGGAATTTCCCTAAAAAACCTGGTCAAGGTATTCGGTGACGTAAGGGCGGTTGACAACATCAGTCTGGCTATCGAACCAGGCGAATTGTTTTTTCTACTGGGACCAAGTGGTTGCGGGAAGACTACCTTATTGCGTTGCATCGCCGGATTCAACAATCCCGATTCAGGGCAGATTCTAATTGGCGAGCGTGATGTCACCCATATGCCTGCACATAAACGTGATACCGGCATGGTATTCCAAAGTTATGCGCTCTGGCCGCATATGACGGTAGCGGAAAATGTCGCTTTTGGTCTGGAAATGCGTAAATTATCGAAATCAGAAACCAGTCAGCGGGTCGCCGATGCCTTGGATATGGTGCAAATGTCTGACCGTGCGGACTATAAACCGAGCCAGCTCTCCGGTGGCCAGCAGCAACGGGTGGCATTGGCCAGGGCGTTGGTGATAAAGCCGACCTGTTTGCTGCTCGATGAGCCTTTATCCAACCTTGACGCCAAATTGCGCCTTGAAATGCGTAGTGAAATTCGCCGGGTTTGTAAAACCTCCGGGTTAACCGCCGTCTATGTTACCCACGACCAAAATGAAGCCTTGAGCATCGCAGACCGTATGGTTGTGTTAAATCAGGGACGCATACAACAACTCGGCGCGCCGCAAGACATCTATCGTCATCCGCATAGCCGATTTGTTGCCGAATTTATCGGCGAGACGAATTTTATCGAGGGGGTCATTATAAAAATGATGCTCAATACATTGTCATTAAAACTAGTATCGGCGACATAACTAGCAACCAAAAACCTAACATTGAGCTCAAGGTTAACCAGCCGGTCATCCTGTCCATCAGACCGGAAATTATCAGGTTAACAGAGACTTCCTTAAACTCGTTGAATGTATTTTCCGGCACGGTGCATGACACGTTGTATTTAGGAACAATCGCGCAACATCAGGTTAAGATTGCAGCAATAACTCATGACAAAATAGCGAGCGTCGATTTTAAGGTATTTGAACTAAATCCTCGGATGTTCGCGCGTGATCAGGCGCAACAAGCGATCATCGGATTTGCACCTGAAGATGTCGTTGTTCTGGCAGGTTAAATGAGCAAAAACCTCGCGATCATCTTTATCGGAATCCTGGTCGTGGCTTTGCCGTTCCTGTTCAGGCAAGCGCCACAGGAAAACGAATGGCAATCCGGCGATCCTGAATTGGTGGTCATCACGCCCAATAACGAAGCGATCCGGTTTGAGTTTGGCCAAGCGTTCAGCCGTTGGCATCAAACGCAATACGGCAAGCCGGTTAAAGTCGACTGGCGGGCGATAGGCGGCACGTCTGAGATCATGCGCTATCTGGAAGGCTCATATATCGCGGCATTCCGCGCCCTCTGGGAACGTCTGGGAAAAGCCTGGCCTGCTGACGCCACGAAACGCATCTTGGATAGCCGGTATGCAAAGGACGGCAGCACAGTCGATGAGCTTTACCAAACCTTTCGTGCTACTGACGATCCTACCAAAATGAGCGCCAACATCGATCTGTTTTTTGGCGGTGGCGAATACGACCATACGTCTGCTTTTAATCGCGGGTTAACCGTAGCGCCTTGGCCTGAAAATCAGGAGCCATCGGGATTATTCGTGCAGAATGGCATCGAGATGATTCCTCAGCAACTAAGCGGGGAAACCTGGCGCACATCCACCTTATTTGGCGTGGCGGTCAGCACCTTCGGCATCTGCTACAACAAGGACAGATTAACCGAACTGGGCGTTGCGCCACCTACCCAATGGGACGATTTGGCAAACCCCAAATTGCTTCAGCAAGTCGGCGTCGCCGACCCGACTAAAAGCGGTAGCATTGCCAAAGCCTACGAAATGATCATCCAGCAAAAGATTCAGCAGGCTGTATTGGCGGCTGGATTCGATAATAATGATATTGACCGCTTTGAAGCCGCCTTTGCGAAAGCGCATGGCATGCCATATGACATTCCATCCGAAGTTCCCAATGCCTATCAAAGTGCCGTGGAAACTGGCTGGCTGCAAGGCTTACAACTGATCGAACGCATTGGGGCAAATGCGCGTTATTTTACCGATTCTGCCGCCAAAGTACCGATTGATGTCAGTAAAGGCGATGCCGCTATCGGGCTGGCGATAGACTTTTATGCGCGATATCAGGCGGAGCATAGCCGTGCGCCGGACGGTACAGAGCGCATGGTATTTATTACCCCGGAAGGCGGTTCATCGGTGAGCAGCGATCCGGTTAGCTTGTTACGCGGCGCACCGCATAAAGAAATTGCCATCCGCTTTATGCAATTTCTGATGAGTGATGATGGCCAAAAACTTTGGAACTATCGTCCGGGCGAAATTGGCGGTCCTGGTAAATACGCATTGCGACGATTGCCAATCCGCCGCAATTTTTATCCTTCCGAAAATGCCTCAATCAATACGGAATTTGAGAACCATCGCCCGCATTTGACGGATAACTTGGCCGATCCGACTGTTAACCCTTATGAAATCGGCAAAAAATTCACCTATCGCAAGCGCTGGACCGGACACCATTTCAACATCCATCGTAACTTGATTAAAGCCATGTGCCTGGATGCGGGTGAAGAACTCAAAGCGGCCTGGAAAGCAATTCAACTTAACGGCGGAGCTAAAAAAAATCAGGCGGCAATGCAGATTTTCAGCACGATGCCGGATGGCTTTACCTGGCGCTCGGCTATCGAAGGCTATAACAAAGCGTATCCGCTGAATTACATGCAAAGTTGGGTTAAGCATTTCCGCTACACCTTTACCAAGGCTAAAGCCCTGGCAGAAAGGCACGCATCATGAGAAACAGAACCGCCTGGATAATTTTTGGCGTAGTGCTGCTGGTTTACCTGCTCTTCTTCATTATCCCTCTGGTCAGCGTCATCAAGGGTGGGTTTTTTATCGACGGCAGCTTCACCTTAACCTATCTCAAAGGCGTATTCAGTAATCCCATTTACCGCGAAGGCTTGTGGAATAGTGTTTTAATCGGTTTGGGGACGACAATACTGGCAACCCTGATTGCCTTGCCGCTAGCCTGGGTTGCCAATCGATACAAATTTCCCGGCAAAGGCTTGCTAACCGCGTTGTTATTGGTGCCCATGATATTACCGCCCTTTGTTGGCGCTATCGGCTTCCAGCAAATATTCGGGCAGTACGGCACATTGAATGCCGCCCTTAACCTTGGTGCCGTCGATTGGCTAGCGAATGGTCGCTATTTCGGCGTGATCGTATTACAGGCATTATCCCTGTATCCCATCATGTATCTTAACGTGGCGGCATCGCTGGCCAATATCGACCATGCCATGCTTGAAGCTGCTGAAAACATGGGCAGCTCCGGATTCAAAACCTTCCGCCGCATTACTTTTCCGTTGATCATGCCCGGGATTTTTGCCGGCGGTACAATTATTTTTATCTGGGGCTTTACCGAACTGGGTACGCCGCTGATCATGAATTTCACCCGCTGCGCTTCGGTGCAGGTTTTCGATGCCTTGAAAGAAATCGGCTCGAATCCGTTCCCATATGCCTTGGTCTTTGTCATGTTAACCGCCAGCGTGGTGCTGTACTCGTTAAGTAAATATCTGTTCGGACGACAAAGTTTCGCCATGACCAGCAAAGCGGCAACCACGTTTGCAGAAATCGAGGTTAATGGTATTCAAGGTTATGCACTAATGCTGCCGTTTTTGCTGGTGGTCCTGATGGCGCTGTTGCCACATTTTGGCGTCATCCTGACCAGTTTTGCCGAGCCGGGCAGTTGGTACCGGACCGTTTTTCCAAGCATGTTAACCCTGGACAATTATAAAGAAGCCTTGGGGCATGGCATCACTGTCAGTAGCATCCAAAATAGCCTGACATATTCATTGTTCGCAGTCCTGTTTAATGTAGTGTTCGGTATTACCATTGCTTTTGTCGTGGTACGTTCTGACATTAAACTTAAGGGTTTGCTGGACGGGCTCGCCATGCTGCCGCTCGCAGTACCCGGCCTGGTCATGGCTTTCGGTTATTTAACCATCAGCGCGTATTTAAGTAATCTGGATGCTGTAAAAAACAGCCCGTTGTTATTGAATTTATTCGATGTCAGGACGAACCCGACGTTGTTTTTGGTGATTGCCTACAGTATCCGGCGCTTGCCTTATATGGTCCGTTCCGCGGTGTCTGGCTTGCAGCAAACCAGCGTCACGCTGGAAGAAGCCGCCGCCAATATGGGCGCAACGCCATTGCAAACCGTGCGGCGCATTACCGTCCCTCTAATCACCGCCAACCTGATTGCAGGTGCGCTGCTGGCGTTTGCCTTCAGCATGCTGGAAGTTTCTGATGGATTGATGCTCGCGCAACGGGAGGATTATTACCCGATTACCAAGACCATCTACGAACTTTTCCAGTTGATTGGTACCGGACAATATGTTGCTTCTGCTTTGGGTGTGTGGGCGATGCTGTTCCTCGCCGTCACGATAATCGGCTGTAGCGTGTTGCTGGGCAAGAAAATGGGGGCGATGTTTCGGGTTTAAAATCTTCGAAAAATTGAAGTTAACAAAAAACAAAGTAATTGAACTAGGATCAACACCAGTTAACCAGCCAGTAATTGATCCCTGATGGGTAAACTGCGAATACGTTTTCCAGTCGCTGCAAAGATGGCGTTGCACAATGCCGGCGCAGTCGGTGGAACGGCAGGTTCGCCAATGCCGCCCAAGGGCATGTCAAAATTGTCGGATGGCAATAAATGAACCCGAATTTCTCGGGGCGCTTCATCCATACGGGTGATTTGGTAGGTGTGAAAATTGTCCTGGATAACCGCACCCTCTTTGAAACTGATCTCGCCCAAAGTCGCGAGACTGATGCCCATAATGCAAGCGCCTTCCATTTGTGAGCGAATGCGTTCCGGATTAACCTGCGGTCCGCAATCCACGGCAATATTGACAGCGGGTATGCTGAGTTTGCCGTCCTTATCCACACTCACTTCCACAATGACCGCAACATAAGTTACAAAACTATAATGCGCGGCAAGGCCTAAGCCACCGCCTTTCGCTAAAGTTTTGCCCCAACCTGCTTCTTTCGTTACTGTTTCAATTACCCGGCGCAACCTTCCTGTATCAATAGGATATAAATCCGGCGATTCAGCATGGTTCCAGTTATCGCCCAGCGTACGCGGATCAATTTTGCGCGGCGCACCGATTAAATCCAGCAGATATTCTTTGTGATCGCGTCCGGCAGAAGCGGCTAATTCCGCCACGAACGATTGGACAGCAAAAGCATGGGGGATATTGGACACCGAACGAAACCAGCCTATTCTCGTATGAGCGGCAGCTTCAGGGTTTTCAATACGGATATTTGGAATTGAAAATGGAATATTGACCACGCCCATGCCCAGTTCCACCGGCATCTGATGCTTGCTATCCGGACCAAACGTGGCTGAGATGGTCGGAGCTACCGTGCGATGCAACCACGCAACAGGCTTACCCTGGTTATCCAATCCTGCCTCCAGGCGTTCAAGCGATACGGTATGGAAATAAGCGTGCTGGAGATCATCTTCGCGCGTCCAGGTGACTTTTACCGGACGGCCTTTCATGGCTTTTGATAGCAAGGCCGCTTCAATGACATAATCCGGCTTGGATTTACGGCCAAAGCCACCGCCTAATAAAGTTACATGGACAGTGACTTTTTCTTCAGGCAATTTAAGAAATTTTGCAAGGCGCTCTCGGGTCAATTGCGGGGCTTGAGTGCACGCCCAGGCTTCACATTCGCCATCAGAAATACGAACAGTGGCGGCGGGCGGCTCCATCGGTGCCTGGGCAAGATGCGGCAAGTAATACTCTGCCTCTATATGTTTTGCAGCCGCTTTCAATGCGGCATCGACATTGCCTTCGTTACGCACGACTTTACCGGGTTTACGCGCCGCGGCTTCTAATTCAGTTCGAAAGCTGGTCGATTCGTAAGCGGCATGAACCCCTTTTTTCCATTTGATTTTTAACGCTTTTCTGCCTTGAATAGCGGCCCAGGTGTTGGTGGCAATCACGGCAATGCCGCCCAGCGGGTTGAAATCGGCTGGCGGCGGACTGCTTTTAATTGGGACAACGCGAACTACGCCCGGCACTTTTAAAGCCTCCTTGGCATTGTAACTTGCCACCTTATCACCGAAAGCGGGCGGATGGGCAATCACCGCGTACAACATATCATCTAACCGGGTATCGATGCCGTATTGACCTCGACCGTTAACAATATCACTGACCGTCGACAATCCCGGTTTTACCTTTGCCGATGTAACGAAATTCGGCTGGGATTTTTTAACTTTAAGCTATCGCGTGGCGGTACTTTAAGATTCGCTGCGATTTTTGCCAGCTTGCCATAATCTAGCTTTCTTCCGCTTGGCGTATGGATTACCTGATGCAATTCAGCACGAACCTCGTTAACCGCCACATTCCATTCTTTGGCGGCGGCTTCCTCAAGCATTAAGCGGGCGGCTGCGCCAACCCGACGCATGGGCATGAAGAAATGACGCATGCTGCGCGAGCCATCGGTATCCTGATTGCCGTAACGGGCTTCATCGCCGGGCGCCTGGACAACATGCACGCGGCTCCAGTCGGCGTCCAGTTCATCGGCGACGACCATAGGCAAACTGGTGCGCACGCCCTGTCCCATTTCCGACCGATGGCAATAAATGTTAACCCTGCCGTCATCCTCGATGGCGACGAAAATTAACGGATTATCCACCCAGCCGTGCGGCATCGAATCGGCGCCGTATTTATTTTTATTTCCGGTAGCGGTTTCATCCGCCAATAGCTCGGGAGAAAATCCAGCAGCCAGCACAAAACCGGTAAGCGCAAGCTCTTTCAAAAATTTTCGCCGGCTTACGTTAACGATATGGAGGTTATCGTTGTTAACTTTTGAAACCATATCGACATTGCTTAAGCTTTCGTCGTTTAAAACAGTCATTTCGACGGCTCCTCCAAGCTCGAAGCTTGTTTAATCGCCGCCCGGATACGCGTGTAGGTTCCGCACCGGCAAAGATTGCCACTCATGGCTTCGTCGATATCCTTATCCGTTGGCGCAGGTTTTTTTTTCAGCAAGGCGGTTGCCGACATGATTTGTCCCGATTGACAGTACCCGCACTGTGGAACACCCAAATTCAGCCACGCGGCCTGGACTTTTTTGCCGACAGGATCGTTGCTGATGGCTTCAATGGTGACGATTTTTTTATTGGCTGCCGCAGATAAGGGCGTAACGCATGAACGAACCGGTTCGCCATCGAGATGGACGGTACATGCCCCGCACAGGGAGATACCGCAACCATATTTGGTGCCGGTTAAGCCGAGCTTGTCGCGCAATACCCAGAGCAAGGGCGTATCAATCGGTAAGTCGACTGGCTGTGATTTACCGTTTATATTCAGGGTGATCATGGAATGCAGGTCTCCAATGATTCATGAAATTAAAATCTCGCTTTTGTGACAGCTTAACAATTAATTTCGTTCAAGTCGATTTAAGCCACTAAGTTTAATAAAACGTATGTCTTATACGCTCTTGGTTAACATTAGCCAGCAAACGACAATGGCAATTGTCGAAAAAAAATCAGGTTGCACATAAAAATCTGTAAAACGACATGAATGTGAACTATTTTTTAAAACCGGATTGGCGCTGACCTCTAAACAAGATAAACCACCTAACTCACTGAATGTATAATTTTTCAGTTTGGAGGCTATAATGTTATTCACGAAGCTGAACCCGCATGTTAACCTTAACCGCAGTTTAAGCGAACGGTTAACCGATGTGTTTCCACCCTATAAACAGCATGTTAACAACATATAGCTGCGATAAATCTGTTATATTTAGGGAAATAAATATGTTATACACCTTTTTTGAAATTTGCTATACACCTAAACAGGATACTATTGGTTAACATTAGCTGAAACGAACAGGCAGTAACCTTGGTGACACAGCCAAGCTTCGATACTGACAAGAAAAAGCCATAGGCGCATTTAGCGATTAAGCGTAATGCGCCGAATCTATGGAAGCCGAAATAGAAATTACCGATAACGTTGAAAAATCGATTCGAAAGGCGCAACAGCGGAAGTAAACTTGATAGATTTTAAATCAAGAATACGCGCATGCCTTTCCAATTATTGACCTCATAGTTATGCTAATTTTTCTTGGAATTTGGCTCGGTCGCGTGTAGGCCGGGGAGGCAAATAAACCGAGATATCACTCCAAGGCACTGCCAGTTCTTACCGATAAAGTTGAAGATGTACTGGCTGGGGGTTTGGTTGCAAATTGGAATCGATTCCTAAGTATCAATTCAAAATTTAATGAGAATCGGATCCTAGTCGTTTATGGAAAGCATGGCTGAAGTCCGGATGTCGAATGTCATCGGGCGAACTGCCAAGCTTCATGTCTTTTAAGAAAATTAATGCCACACAGGTATTGAATTGCCTCGGACACGCACTACTGACGAGAACGTTCAGAATTAGCGCCAATTTGTGGGAGCGCACCCGTGTGTTGGTTTGTGGAGTGGAAAGCACATTTACCCGCGCAAGCCACCGAGCAGCGCTTGGGACTGCCGCAAGCGGCGCGTCCAGCTTTCGTTAGGTTACATAACCAGACCCTACTTGCCTCTCTGTTATCGCCAAAAACTAACGTTCTTCTTATTTTTATATGGGCTTCGGCGACAGTATGTTTGTTACTTTTCGTAAAACCACAAATTCCGGTTTTGCTTGCAATATCAGGGGGCGTATTAGGTGGGTTATGCGGTTCATGCAACACCTTAGTGTTAAACAAGCCCCAAATGGTTTTTAAGCCACCTCATTAATAGAGGTTCGCCGTGCTTTTACAAGCACCAAATGGGGGCATCGTTATGTTTATTGGTTATATTTCAGTAACTTTACTTTAATGGTGTCGCATTTTTTTTAATCCACAGCCCTTTTACTCAGGTTTTTTCGGTTATCTTCTTGCTTACACATCGCTAATGTTGGTCAGGAGAGGTTATAACCTTTAAGGATACATTAGCTCTTTATCGTCTCGTCTCTAGCAACAGCAACTATGAGTCTGGTTCAACCTAACATGTCAGTCAAAGGGACGCGCCGACCGCAGGCGCTTTTTAAGGTTTATGGTTTATTCGGCTCGTCGGTTTCGGTTGAGCTCGCAACCGGCGCGCCCCTTACTTTTACGTTAGGCATCAATGTGAAACAATGACCGCTAGGTTAGGGTGAGAAACGAACCCCAACAACAAGTCCAATTACTTTTTGGGATTCAAAAGTCTACCCAACCATCGAGCTAATTGATGGAAACAACTATGAAGATATCTGATTTGATAAGCTCTTAAACTCGCATAACAGGTCGATCAAAGGGAAGTTCCTTTTCGCTGCACGCCCTACAACTCGGCGTTAAGCATCAGAATGAGACATTCACTATTTCCTTCCGATGAGTCACTGCCAACCTGGTTACATACCCTATTGTTATTTTTAATTGTTTCGCCTTTCTTTGTTTTCCTTTTTGTGCAAGGAATTAGCGCTATCGCTAGTGCGCATTTGGAACCCTTGAGCGGCCCTGAATTTGGGCAATACTTCTTGGCCATGTTACTCTCGTCGGAAAGGGCTAAAATAGCTGGCGTGTCTCTCATCGTGCTGGGTTTCGGTTTTGTCGCAATCGCCGTGCAATTTTCACGTTCGCAATGGCAGAATTGTAGCCCAACATTCCTACCCTAGTTTCTTATTGCTCTGCTCTTGGCCTGTCTTTTTGGGTAAAGTCCATCACATGAATAGTAGGTCTAAGGCGCCTTAACCTATGAACATTGCCTTATTAAAGCTAAATCAAGTCCGTAAGGCGCAATAACCAAGTGGGTAAACGCTTTCCCTAACCCAGCGAGGAAAGTCGAGTAAGGCCTGTCAATGACATTGATACTCGATAAAATATTTCAGTCATTTTTTAAAACCTCCACGACCGCCGCGCCTGATCAAAACCATCTCGCTTGCGATCGACAGCGCGATTTCCTCGGGCGTTTTAGCGCCCAAGTCCAAGCCAGCGGGCGCTCTTATCCGCTTCAGCAGCTCTTGGGAAACACCTTCTTTTGCCAACCGGTTCGTAATCAATTCCGCTCGTTTTCTGCTGGAAACCAGGGCGATATAGGCGACCTCCGATTGCAGTACGCGGGAAAGGGATAAATAATCCCCTTTGTGGTGCGTGGCAATCACCACAAAATCATCTGGATTGGGTTTTAGCTCCAGATAGCGCCCATCGTTGTTAACAATACGTTTAGCCGCCGGAAATTTTAATTCTGTCGCTTGGGTATCGTTAACCTCAATCTCAAAGCCCGTCCGATGGGCAAACTCACATAACGTTTCAGCAATCAGGCCATTTCCGATGAGCCACAGCACGGGTTTAGGCAAAACAGGTTCGACATACACATGCATATTCCCCCCGCAAGGCATGCCTGCGCCAAACACCTCGTCATTCAGGTCAACGTTAACCATACATGGCTCTCCGGTTAATAAACAATTCAAGGCTTCCTTGGCCACGATGGACTGGGCGCAACCACCGCCAATCCAGCCGGCAACTATGCGGCCGCTGCTGTCAATCAATGCTTTTGTACCCGGCTTAGCTGATGATGAGCCGAAAATCTCCACCACTGTCGCCAAAACATAAGGCAGACGGGCATTTCTGTATTCAACTTGAATATCCAGAATATCGTGAGTCATGAGCTCGTCATAAGTTTTGAATGATCGATGAGATCGGAAGGGACATCTATGTCGAGCAATATGCCAGGATCGTCGCAATCCAGAGGCTGTATTTGCGAACCATATTTTTCCAGCAGAATTTTTGCCCCCTTATCTCCGGAAAGCGCCAGTAATTCTTCCCGAAACAGATGCGAAAAACCGACTGGATGGCCTCTTTTACCGTTATGGAAAGGGACTGAAATCTTTGCTCCGGAACGAAGCGCACTAGAAACTTTATTAATCAGTCGCAGGCTTGATCCAGGGCATATCCGCCAAGGCGATTATCCAGCCATCTGCATCCAGGCTAACACTGATGCCATAGGCTAAACTGGTTCCCATACCTTCTTCGGCATTCTGGCATGTGAGTATTGAGGCGCCGGTTTTTTCAAGCATCTCCGCTAACTCGTCTGCACCCGGGCGAATCACGGCGACAAGTTTGTCGGTTGCTTCAAGTAAACTATGGCAAGCTTGTACCGCAACGGGCTGTTTTTCCGGTGTTAACCGACACAACTTGTCGCTGCCGAAACGTCGGCTGCTTCCGGCAGCTAAAAGAATTCCTACGATTTTTTCCATTAGTTAACCTTAATCGGCAAGCCTTGGCATGTCAACAAACGTCATTTATGTTTCTCAACAATTGTATGGTTCAAAGCTGTAAACCCTAAAGGTTAACCCTCGCATTTATCAGCAAAGCGAATCAGGGATTGGGCAATAGAATTATTATCAGTGTAAAATTTCCATAAAAATATATACTTTGAATTCAATCAAAATTAATCGCTCGCGGAATATCTTAATGGATGTTGGAATTATCATTGTTAACTACAAAACGGCAAAGTTAACCATAGAATGCCTGCGGTCGCTTGATCGAGAGCGCGAGCACCAAGCTTTTCAGGTGATTGTTGTCGACAATGATTCTCAAGATGGTTCATTAGAATTAATTTCCAGTGCGATAACCAAGGAAAACTGGAGTGATTGGGTTACTTTGAAAGCCGCGGCTTGTAACGGCGGGTTTTCCTACGGAAATAATGTGGGGATTCGCCACTTTTTGGGAAAGAAAAACCCACCCAAATACATTCATTTGCTTAATTCGGACACCGTTGTTCATGAGAAAGCTATCGATGAGCTGGTTAACTTTTTGGATGCTCACCCCCAAGCTGGCATTGCAGGAAGCCGGCTTGAAAATGAAGAAGGCATCCCTTATCACGCCAGCTTTCAGTTCCATTCTTTTGTGACTGAATTGGATAGAGGTTTTAGTTTATCAATCCTGTCCAAATTACTGGCTCCGTGGGTTAAGCCCTATACCCACCCGACGCTACCTGCAATGACTGATTGGGTTGCCGGCGCCAGTATGATGATTAGAACCGCTATTTTTACCGATATCGGCTTGATGGATGAGACTTATTTTTTGTACTACGAGGAAATGGATTTTTGTCTGCAAGCGAAACGAGCCGGATGGGAATGTTGGCATGTGCCTGAAAGCCGCGTGATCCATTACGAAGGCTCCAGCACCGGGGTTAACAATGAACAGAAAAAAGTTAAACGGCAACCGAAGTATTGGTTTGACTCCAGACGGCGTTACTTTCTGAAAAATTTCGGAATTCTCCACGCCATTCTGGCCGACTTATTCTGGCTAATTGGGTTTTCCATCTGGAAACTGCGCAATCTTGTCCAGCGAAAATCTCATCGTCATCCTGATAATTTCCTTTACGATTCATTCATGAACAGCGTATTCGTACGCGGCTTTGAAATTTTACCCACTAAAAATAAATAATCATATGGACGGAACAATTGACCCTGATTTACCGCCTTTGCCGGATGGAACAAGCAATCAAAACCCCTCGGGAATAACTTTATTTGAATTAATCCGCGAAGACTTCAAGACTCACGAATCTCAATTCATGCCTGGGTTTTGGGCGCTTGCCTTACACCGGTTTGGCAACTGGCGCATGGGAATCAGCAACCGTCTTTTGCGTTTGCCGTTTTCACTGATCTATAAAATTCTCTATCCAATTGCTGAAATCTGGTTTGGGATTATGTTGCCCTACTCCATGAAAATAGGCCGCAGGGTAAAAATCGAGCATTTTGGCGGCATGATCTTGAGCGCGCGGGAAATAGGCAACGACGTGACGATCAGGCAGAATACGACATTGGGTCTTGCCAAAAAAAGCCAGTTAAATGGCATCCCCATCATTCAGGACCGCGTCGATATTGGCTGCGGTGTTGTTATCCTGGGAAACGTCATAGTTGGGCATGACAGCATGGTCGGTGCGAACGCGGTTGTTGTTAAAGATATACCACCATTTTCTGTAGCGGTTGGTAACCCCGCAAAAGTGATCAAGACATTAGAAAAAACTTAAGCTTAATTGGATTATATTTATTTGAAAATTTTTCAAAAATCATCAGCGCCAAGTGGAGTTACCAGACTGGAGTCCAGCATATCTGATCCGCCTTGCATGGATTGATCGATACCTTCATTTTTATCAGTCCGGCTCATGACTGATCCGCAGAACAATAACCTTCTTTTGAATGCGAACGGGGTGTTGTTAATCAAGTAATACCGGGAAAATGAAGCATCGTAAAAAACCGCTTCCGCAAGAAAATATTCCGGGCTATTACACCATTTTGGCATTGGCTTGCCGATTTGATTGGAGAGATATTCTGCCATGCCCGCCATATGCACAGAATCCGATTGATTGCCCAGCTTGGCGGGTTCCTCTTCATAAACCGAGTCACGGATTCCGTAAACCATCAGGTATTCATTAAACTTTTTAATTAGAGATCGGTAGTCTTCTCCGACAACAACCCGTAAGCTTATTTCCCTGAGCGTTTTAGGCACCGAATCATGCCTTTCGCCTTCCTTTGAGCCGGGTTTAATAGTCATCACCGATTTTTTTACAGAAAAACCCTGGGGGGCGGGAACATAAATGTCATGTTTGATTAAATCCTCAAGATACCCCTTTCCCGCATCCACGGCGATTTCGATATCACCATGAATTTTGATCAGCTCATTTATCCTTTCAATCAGTTGTGAAGCCAGCATGTCACCCTCGCCAAATATCTATGCATTCAATTATAGAAAATAATCTCATATTTTTAGCAAAATCATCATACCCTAAAGTAATTGTCGATAAGGCAGTTGGCGTTACATATTTTTACTATAAAAATTACGTCAATGCTTGGTTTATTACCAATTAGAGTTTTAGCTTGGATGATTAATAATGCGTTTGGTGAAAAGATTATAGGCAGATAACGAAGCCCAAAATAAAGGCTTCGTTTTGTTTAGTTACAATTCTCTCAACTCTACTTGAGCTTCTTACATCCCACTGTATTTATTGAATAAGACCCCTTTATGGATTGCCCACCAGAGGTTTTTCCTTTGAGCCAGGCGGTAACATCTCCACATACAATAGCCGTATCTTGGGTCTTGAAATGAAGGAGCATATCGATGTCACCGTCTTTATCAATATCTTTTAAAACAGGATGTATGAAAGATGCTTCCGTACCGGTTTTGCCAAAACGGATAGATGCAAGGTCTATAGCATTGGCTCTAAAGGTACTTGTACTCAGAATTGTTACCTCGATTAACTCTTTACTTTTTGGATTAATGTTCTTGGGTTTGATTTTGATTGAAATATTTGTGGCTTCCTTGCATTTACCGTTGCTACCAGCCTTGTAAATAGCGTCGATTTCTGCTGCCGAGAGCGCACGGTTGTATATTTCTGCTTCATCAATAAGTCCATTGAGGTGGGCGCCTTCGAATGCATTTGAGCCAATACGCAGATTAGTAGAGTGCGTGTCCAAGAAACTCGGAACAGGAGACCGGCTGTCTTCTAATTGGCCATTGACGTACAACGAAAAGCTGCTTGAATTCTTAACAGCCGCCACATGATACCAAACACCTGTTACCGCATGGGTGATGCTGAATAATCTGGATTCAGTAACATTGCAACCATCTCCTCCCCAACCGAAACAAAACATAAAGCGATTGTCGCTCCATTTGAGTAAACGCCATCCATCAGTATTACCGCCGTCAAAAGGATTGCTGATCATTTTGTCCAAAATTGACATATCGCCCTGATAACCAGCGGATGTATTATGCCCGGGTGGATGGCTGAGGGCAGTAAAAAACACCCAAGCATCAACCGTGAAATCACCGCCAGATACCTGCAGATTAGGCGCATTCCCCACGTTAACAAAGTCATCGATGCCGTCCAGATGGAAAGCCTGACCCACCTTGCCTGGAGCAAATGCGGCTCCACCCATCAACACACCATTATTGTGGTCTGCTTTGTCATTCGCATCACCATCTCCCGGCCACCAACTGATTAACCCGGCAGGTGGCTCCGTGCATAACGAAGTTTCACAGATATCTGCGACAGCTGCGTTAATAAACGTTAATGCGAAAAGTAGAGCCAATCCATTTCGAAAGTAAACTTTTGTAATTTTTTTTGAGCATTTCATATTCGTTTCCTATTTATATTTATTGGTTAATGATAGAAATATTGAATTTGATATCCTACGTCGTGGTTAAGAAAAATTTAACGGATTAATTAAACGACAATACTTTGCAAGTGCGACGGGTGCAAATGTACAAAATAAGTAAATTTTGGGTATAAGTTGGATATTATATATATCCATTCTAGGAACTAAGTTTGCTGTAGTTTGCAGCATGCTTAATAGATTGAGAAACAAGAGAGCTTATTTTTTTTCGGTGGCTACGACTTATTATAAAAACACACTGCGCTTTAACTATATTCTTTACAATCGCATTGATCGCATTGATCGCATCGGCCAGTCATTTCGCATAATTTTTTATGAACGACTATATTTATCATCGTTGCATATAAATATTTTAGTTTTAAGAAGTGAGGGCAATTCAATGGGTTTCTTCAGCAAATCTCCCAACAAGAATAACGAAGCAGACTCTGAGAAATGGAAAAACAAATACTTGAATCTGCTTGATGCTCTAGAGCTCACAGAAAAAAAGCATAAAGAGAACCAGGAACTCCTTTGTAAAACCCTGGCGCGACTTTCAGTTTTAGCTTCAGAAGCTGATCCACAACTTGAGCCCTATCTCCAACAAATCCGGGATCATATAAAAAAGGGCGTTGATTACGCTCAACTTAAAATTGATCTTGAAAATCTTATTTCTGCACTTAATAAGATTGATGCAGGAAGCTCGAACAAATCGAATTTAGATCGAGAAGGGGCTCTGCTTTTTGATTTTTTGCGCCAACGTTATAACTCGGAAGAACAACACCAAGCTTTAAATCTGCTGCAAAAAACTTATCAGCGCAGCGATGACGTTCAAAAGTTGTTCTCCACAATCACTGAGATTATTAATGACAAAAAGCCGAGTGAATCATTAAACCATCAAAGCGACCAACAACCGCAATTCTCCCAACAATCGAATGATGTTCCCATGTTTGTTAACACGAAATTAATCCAGCTGCTTAAAAACATTGAAATACCCGAAGGATTAATCGACAAGGCAGAACTATTAAAACAACAACTGGAAAATCAGGACGAGATTGAGCCTTTCGAAAATATATTGGATAACGTCGCTTCTCTGTTACTCGACATAAACGCCAAAAGCCAGTCAAAAGAAGAAGAGATTGATAAGTTTCTTAACCATATTACCAATCAACTGACAACATTAGGCTTAACCTTAACCGAGTCGAGTATGGCGCTCATAGACGCCAGCTTGAATAGAAGCAAGCTCGATCAATCGGTTTCAGAACAAATCAACGATTTACAACATCGATCCAGCACTGCAACCCAGCTGGAACCATTGAAACAGGTTATTTCCTCGCATATTGAGAAAATTACCAAGGAAATTCATGAGCACAAACAAAAAGAAGCGATCCAGCGCGAACAATATCAGTATCAGTTAGAAGAGTTAAGCCAAAAAATTAAAGCAATGGAGCTGGAAACAGGTGAACTTCAATCAAAGCTGATTACCGCCCATACGAATGCCCAACGGGATGCTTTGACAGATTTGCCCAATCGATTGGCGTACGACGAGCGCATAAGGATGGAAATTGCCCGATGGCAGCGTTACCACACCCCCCTTTGCCTGGTTGTTTGGGATATTGATTTTTTCAAAAAAGTTAACGACCAGCACGGACACCAGATTGGCGATAAGGTACTGGAACATGTCGCCAACTTATTTTCCAAAAGCATTCGACGAGCCGATTTTGTTGCGCGCTTTGGCGGCGAGGAGTTTGTTATGCTGCTGCCGCATACAAACAAGCATTCGGCAGTTAAAATGGCGGATAAATTGCGTGATCTGATTGAGAAAAACCGCTTTGAACTAAATGAGTTTACACTTTCTATCTCCGTTTCATGCGGTATTACGCAATTTCTTAAAGGAGATACCGATGAAACCGCCTTTAAAAGGGCGGATCTAGCGCTATATCGCGCCAAAGAACTCGGGCGCAATCAATGCCAGACTGGATAAGCATCCCATCTTAGGTTACGTCCAGTTGATTTTGAAGAGCGAAGCTGAATCGAGGGTTTCTCAAAATTCCACATGGATTTCATTGAACTACATCAATGGCAAGGTGTTGAGCAAAACCATCCTTATCCAATTAAATATGAAAATATTACGTAATATTTCTTTTCTTAACTTATGAATCTACCCAATAACAAAAATATCCTGATATTTTTGTTAACCTCTATTGGGTTGATTACACTCCCGCATCTCTGGCATCTACCCCCTACGATAACCGGCTTTTTTGCATTATTGCTCTTGTGGCGATTTTTAGTTATCTGGAAACCGGAAAGTTTGCCAAGTGGATTTCTGTTAGTTTTTCTGGCCGCGTCCGGAATGGCGATTTTATATAAGCAATTCCACGGATTTATGGGTCGGGATGCCGGTACCAGCCTGTTTCTGGTCGCACTGGGCTTAAAGCTCATGGAGTTAAGGACTGAGCGAGAATTTTACCTAGTAAATTATTTGGCGTTCATCGTTGCCGCATCGCAGTTTTTGTACGAGCAAAGCATCTTGATGGCGGCATACATTTTGTTCGTCAGTTGCGTATTGCTGGCGACGTTGGTCTTTATCAACAGTCACGTGCCACAAACATGGTTGTCGATGAAGAAAGCTGGCGTCATTATTGCTCAGGCCATTCCCATGGCGATTATCGTTTTCATCTTTTTTCCCCGCGTAGAAGCGCCAAAATGGCTATTTTTTAATGATCCGCATCAAGCGCGCATGGGTCTCAGCGACTCCATGGAACCGGGCTCGATCACCGATCTGGGAATGTCGGATGAACTCGTCTTTCGGGTCAAGTTTACCGGAGCTATCCCCCCGCCACAGCAACGATATTGGCGGGGACCAGTATTAACCTACACCAACGGCAAGAGATGGCTTCAATCAGGCAATCCAGATTACCAAAGACACCAGGACAAAGTGACCTTTTCCGGAACGCCGTATCACTACACTTTGCTGATAGAGCCTCAGGATAAAAACTGGGTATTCGGCCTTGATATGCCGTCCGGATTTCCAGATACGTTAAGCAAAAATGCTTACTATCAATTGATTTCCGCAGATGAACTTAACAAGCGCACCGAATATAAGTTAACCTCGTATCCTGACTACAATACCGGTTTCATTACCAAAACCGAATATCAACAAGCACGGCAATTACCCAAAGCGCCATCCGACAAAATCAAGCAACTCGTCCAAAATCTGAATGGTTTTAATGGCGATCCGGAAGATTTTATTCAGCAGCTTTTACAACACTTTAGGCAAGAGGATTTTCATTACACGTTAACCCCACCTTTGATGGAAGTTAACCCTATCGAGACTTTCCTGTTCGAGACCCGCCACGGTTTTTGCAGCCACTACGCTTCCGCTTTTGTGTATTTGATGCGTGTTGCCGATATCCCTGCCCGTGTCGTAACTGGCTATCAGGGTGGAGAATTTAACGCAGTCGGTGGTTTCCTTGAGGTACGCCAAGCCGACGCTCACGCCTGGGCGGAAGTCTGGTTGGAAAACAAAGGCTGGCAGAGATTTGATCCTACCGCCGCCATCGCGCCAGAACGCATCGAACGGGGCATCGACATTAACCGCCTGTCTCCCGGCGGAGTTGTCAGCTTTGCCGTACCCAGCGAAGGTGCAAAAGCCGCTTTCGACTGGCTGAAACGTACCCGGCAGTTGTGGAGCAATATTGATTATAACTGGCAGCGTTGGGTCATCAACTACAACACCGCCAATCAATCGAATTTCCTGTCGTCATTCGGCATCTCGGATTTCAAAAAAATGGTGTACTGGATGATGGCTTTGGTTGCTGTCATTACGGCGATGTTAAGTGCTGTCTTATTGTATCGCAGGCCGCCGCGGCTCGACCCTGAGTTGAAAATCTACAACCTGTTTTTGAAAAAACTAAAAAAAACCGGTTTCGAGAAACGTCCCGGTGAAGGCGCGAGAGATTTTGCCGAGCGTATTAAGCCTAAGATGCCTAAAAATGCAGACGAAATAGAAGAAATTACGACTGCTTTTATTGCCCAACATTATGGCAACCAACCAACAAATATACGTCTCAATCAATTGGAAATTTTGGTTAGAAGCATAAAGCTAAAAATCTAACCGCACAAAATCCTCAGGCAATTTTAAGTCAGAATTCAACATTCAACATCGAATGGAATTGTTTTCCTGGCAGAGAGTCAAATTACAGATTAGGTTAGCCTTAACCCTTGATTTTATGTTAGCTTAACAATTCCCGCATTAATCTATTTGTTAGGAGAATCATCATGATCCGCAAGTTAAGTAAGTTTGGAATACTAGCCTCTATTTTTTTAATCCAAAGCTTTACTGTCAGTTTGGCGGCGGCGCCATTTAATCCAACACCCAGCGATAATCTACGAAATACGGCCGGCGGCACTGGCGTCCTGCTGCTAAATACAAGTTCCGATAATACGGCCTTTGGTTACAAGGGTTTAATGGTTAACACTACAGGAAGTAACAATAGTGCTTTTGGATCGTATTCGCTTCAATCCAATACCACCGGAATACGGAATGCTGGTATAGGAAGTATTGCTTTGTATTACAACACCTCCGGCGCGTATAACACAGCAGTCGGCCCAGCTTCATTGTACAAAAATCAATCAGGTTCTGGAAATACCTCAATTGGTTATCAGTCTTTAGTGAATTTATCGAAAGGTAGTTACAATACAGCGCTAGGTATTAATGCAGGTTTAAGCCTAAGCTCAGGCAGTTACAATATATATATCGGAAATAATGGCGCCTCAGCAGAATCGTCAACAATTCGCATAGGTAATACCGCGCAGACACGTGCTTTCATCTCAGGAATTCGCGGAAGAAAAACTGGCGTTGCCAATGCCGTTCCCGTCATGATTGACTCCAACGGTCAACTCGGCACTATCAATTCAGCCGAGCGTTTCAAAGAAAACATCAAAAACATGGCGAACGCCAGCCATAGCCTTCTACAACTGCGGCCAGTGACTTATCAATACAAAGAGCAAGACGCCAATGGTGAAAAACCATTGGAATATGGCTTGATCGCCGAGGAAGTTGCCAAGGTGTATCCCGACCTGGTCGCCTATGGCACTGATGGAAAAATTGAAACCGTACAGTACCACAAGTTAACCCCAATGCTTCTCAATGAATACCAAAAGCAAAATGCCTTACTGGAAGCGGAGAAGACAAAAAACAAAGCTCAAGAATTAACCATTCTGCAACAATCACAAGAAATCACGGCTTTAAAACAAAAAATGCAGGAGTTGCAGGTTTTGCAACAAGAAGTTGCCCTCTTAAAAGCCCAAACGCATGAGATTCAGATATTACGTACGCACTTATCAAAACTTGAAGCACAGCAAGCGTTAGGCATGGCTGAAGGTCATTAGAAAAGACCCGGTAAAAGGAACTTATTGGCTATTCAGGTGTTTAAATAATGCACCTGTTAACAATGGAAAAAACATATCCATACTTAACCTTAACAACAAAAGCTACGTTAACGTGAGGAAAATAATATGACTATTGCTAAAGTAAGTGAAATCACTTCAAGTTCAACCAAAAGTTTTGAAGACGCGATTGAAAAAGGCATCAAACGGGCAGGTAAAACGATACATGGTATAAAAGGCGCGTGGATTCAGGAACAAAAAGTTATTATCGACAACGACAAAATAGTTGAATATCGCGTCAATATGAAAATCAGCTTCGTGCTTGATTAACCATCAAATAAATTCGTCGCTTGGGTTTGGAAATACGCTAAAAACATTTTCTTAACCCAAGTTCATATTCAGGAATTAAGCCATTTCCTGGTCAAAAAGCTTCTTAACCTCTATTTCTGCTTCCCAAAGAAGGGAAATCACTCGTTTCGCTCTGCCAGTTTCGCCGCTGCTCAAAAACTGAATACTGCCTTCATGATGCCGACATGATAATAATTCAATTTTTTCCAGGCGGGATTTGAGCTCGCGGGCAATCGCTGAACCGGAATCGATAATACTGACCGACGTTCCGACGATTTCCTGAATGACTGGCGCCAAAAATGGATAATGCGTACAGCCCAGGACAATAATATCGGCATTTTCAACGACTAAAGGCTGAACATATTGGCTTAACAACTGCCGTACGTTATCGCTATAAAGATCGCCTTGTTCAACATGGTCGACTAGCCCCGGACAAGCTTGCGGTATGATTTTTACCTGATCGGCGAAGCGGGAAAACAATACCTGGGAGTTATTGCTGGCTAACGTTCTACTGGTTGCCATGACCCCAATCACGCCCGTTCTGGTTTTTTCCGACGCAGGTTTGACGGCGGGCTCCATCGCGACGATAGGCAGGCCGTATTTTTGCCTAAGCTCTTTTACGGCGGCGCCAGTCGCAGTATTACAGGCGACGACAAGCGCCTTGATATTACGGTTGAGAAAAAATTCGACAATGGCGGTTGACCGCTCCAGGATAAATTCCTTGGACTTATCCCCATAAGGCGCATGGGCGGAGTCTGCGACATACAGAAAATTTTCATGGGGCAATAACTTCCGAACCTCCTTCAATACCGAAAGTCCGCCGACACCCGAATCAAAAACACCAATGGGGTTCTCTGATTGCATGGTTAACCGGTTAAGTTAGATAAACAATCGTGCAAGTAAAACTCCAGCTCGTCCTTGATTATAAAGAAAACAGCTCGCGCATCTTTTGCCCCGGACTGTCTGCGCGCATGAATGATTCGCCCACTAAAAACGTGTAAATCTCATTATCCAGCATCAATTGCACATCTTGCTGGGTATGAATGCCGCTTTCTGTCACAATGATTTTGTCAGCGGGTATCATTGCCTTTAAAGTTAACGTAGTTTGCAGGCTCACCTCAAAAGTCCGCAAATTCCGGTTGTTGATGCCGATCAGCTTGGTATCCAGCCTTAACGCACGTACCAACTCCTCCGCATCGTGCGATTCCACCAGTACATCCATGCCCAATTTGGTCGCGGTTTCCGCCAGTTCCTGCATTTGGCTGTCACCCAGCGCGGCAACGATCAATAAGATGCAGTCAGCGCCCAACGCCCGGGATTCATAGATTTGGTATGGGTCAATCATGAAATCCTTACGGATAACCGGTAGCGGACAGCGTTCGCGCACCATCTGCAAATAAGCATTTGCACCCTGGAAAAAATGCTGGTCGGTTAACACAGACAGGCATGTCGCCCCGTTCATGGCGTAGTCCTGGGCGATAGTGATCGGCTGGAAGTCTTCCCTGATTACACCCTGGCTGGGCGACGCCTTCTTGATTTCGGCAATGATTGCCGGTTTTTTGCTGTTAACCTTGCGCTCGATGGCTTGAAAAAATCCTCTAGGTTTTTCCACTTCCTTGGCAATCTCTTCCAACTCGGAGATGCTCCGGCGTTGCTTGCGGCTGGCGATTTCTTCGGCTTTTTTATCGAGAATTTTTTTTAGTATATCGGGGGTATCGGTCATGTGTATTTATGTTAATGATTTTGAAAAGTTAACCAGTTCTTCAAGTTTAGCCCATGCTGCGCCGCTGGCGATAACAGTTCGGGCTTTACCGATGCCGTCAGCCAAAGTCCCGGCAAGATTGGCGGCATAAATGGCCGCACCTGCGTTCAATAAGACGATATCCAATGCAGCGCCAGCTTCATTGTTAAGAGCAGATTTTATCATGTTCAAGCTGGTTTCCGCGTTATCTACGGCCAGCTCAGCCAAACTCGCCCGCTGCAATCCGAATTGTTCCGGCGAGATTGAATACGTCGTTACGCTACCGTTTTTCAGCTCGGCAACCTGGGTAGGGGCGGCGATGCTGATTTCATCCAGACCATCATCCGCGCTCACCACCAAAACATGATTGCTGCCAAGCTTAAGTAACACGTGAGCCAAAGGTTCAACCCATTCTTTTGAAAATACACCGATTAACTGATTAGGCGCAGAAGCCGGATTCGACAGTGGTCCGAGCAGGTTAAATAACGTCCGCACGCCCATTTCCCTGCGAATGTTGATCGTGTGTTTCATAGCACCGTGATGCTTGGGCGCAAACAAGAATCCCACGCCGACTTTATCAACGCACATTGCAACCTGTTCTGCCGTCAAATCCAGGTTAACCCCTGCAGCTTCCAACACATCGGCGCTGCCGCAACTGCTGGATACCGAACGATTCCCGTGTTTGGCGACTTGTCCGCCGGCCGCAGCGACTACAAAGGCGCAGGCTGTTGAAATATTGAACGTATTCGCCCCATCGCCGCCGGTGCCGCACGTATCGATGATATAATCGCCGGTAACGGCGACTTTGCTTGCCAGCTCCCGCATGACCTCCACCGCAGCGGCAATTTCATCCACAGTCTCGCCTTTGCAGCGCAAGGCGATTAAAAACCCCGCAATCTGAGCATCGGTGGCGTTTCCGCTCATGATCAAGCGCATGACGCAGCGCATTTCCTCGCTGGACAGATTTTGCTGATTGAGTAATTTTTGTAAAGCTTGCTGGATTTGCATGCAATTAATTATTGGTGACGTACAGTACAAAGAGGTTAATATCTAACAGATTAACCAAAGCATACCATTTATTTGGCTTTACCAGAATGCGTCCATGTTAATGAATAGCGTTGTTATGGTTTATAATTCGACGCCTGAAAACGTTGAACACTATTATGGCTGAAGAACAAGCAAACACCGGGCAATCCCAAAAGCAGCAACGCATGTTATCGATTTTCTCCCGACTGCTGCCGATGGTTGATGCCTTGTCAGACAAAATTCGATTATTTGTGATCCTTGGCTTGCTGGCGACCATTTGGCTGGTAGTGTGGTGTTTTCAGCTGAAACATTTTTCGATTGGCGTCAGCGCGGCGGCTGGCGTGACCGCCTTAATACCAACGCTGATTTTGGCGAGATTCTGGTGGGCGTTGGAGGAACTGAAAAATTTGCCTAACATCGCCGGCGACATGCTTGGCGACGCCAAAAGCCAACTGCAAGCTTCAGTTCAAAATTTGAAAGCCGGCCAACTACCCAAACTGGGCATTTTTAGCGCCGGTAAAAGCTTGTGGTCGATCGGCTCGATGGCGAGGGAGGCAAGCGAAATGGCCGGTTCTTACCTGAGCATTGTCACCGTTGCCAATCCCTTCATGTTGGTGCTGGGCGTAATCTCCTTATTCAGCGTTTTCTTTCTGGTTTTAATTGGTATCGCATTAGCCTTTTTCGCTTTATAAGGTTAACTTTAAGAAACCATGTTTTGTTAACCTTCGCGATATTACTTTTTCTTAACCCATAAACACTATTCCGATGCGAATCATTGCCATCTATCCCGGTACGTTCGACCCCATCACCAACGGCCATCTCGACCTGATACTCCGTGCCGCGCGCCTATTCCACAAGGTGATCGTGGCGGTCGCCTCCAATGCCGGAAAAGCGCCTTTATTCTCACTGGAAGAGCGTATTGCCCTGGTAGAAAAGGCACTATCTCAGCAAACCAATGTCGAAGTGATCGGTTTTGATAATTTGTTGGTCGATTGCGCGCGCCAGCAGGGGGCAACGGTGATTTTAAGAGGGTTAAGAGCGGTGTCCGATTTCGAATACGAATTCCAGCTTGCGGGCATGAACCGCAACCTCGCGCCGGAACTGGAAACCCTGTTTTTAACCCCGGCGGAAAAGTATCTTTTTATATCGTCCAGCGTTATCAAGGCGATCGCCCAGTTAAACGGCGATATTTCCGCGTTTGTGCCGGAAGTCGTCCGGCAGGAATTAAGCAAAAAATTTAGTCAGGTATAGTATGTCTTTAATCATTTACGACGAATGTATCAATTGTGATGTCTGCGAGCCGGAATGCCCGAACGGGGCAATCTCGCAAGGCGAAGATATTTATGAAATCAATCCCGCCCTTTGCACGGAATGCGTCGGTCATTACGATCTGCCGCAATGTGTGGAAGTTTGTCCGGTGGAATGCATCAGCAAGGATCCTGATCATGTCGAAGATCAGGAAACCTTGTATCAAAAATATTTGCGGTTAACTAAAAAATAAGACGGACGAAAGGTCAACCTGTAGAGGCTACCGTCTAGTTAGGCCATAAGAACGTTAGATTAGTTGCCTTTTTTCCACCTACATTTATCTTTTTATGGAAATCGCGGCCGTTAACCTCGGCGCTTACCGTGTATCGCCCGGGTTTAAGGTTTGCAAAAAACATGGGACCATCGGAAAGCGTTTCCAGGATGATATGGTTGCTGGAATCTGCAATGGCGACATTCACCCCGCTAAGGTATTCGCCCCGGCCTTCTGCAAAAAGCAGGTGCAGGTTATATTCTGTCCGCACGGCCTCCATCGCATCTTTTTCGTCGCTACCTACGCCGCCGCTGACAAAAGTGACATCGCCCTGGCTTTGCGGTTTAACGCCCTGATGTTCCGCATTTGCCACGAAGCTAAACAGCAATAACAGTGAAATAAGAATATTGATTAATCGTTTCATGATTCAGTCTCCTTATAATGTTAATCATCGCCAGCAAAATCATGCTTTATCATAAATTAAGGAAGCCCTGATAAAGTCCTTAGACAAGCCCAAGACGAACGGTAAGTAATTGATTCCGTTCGTGGTGCACCCTAAAGGGCATAAAAGCTTGTCGAACCATGTGTGGAATCAACTTGTTCAGATTTTCCTTAACTCAATAAAAGCCCAATCCTGATAAAAGCCGACAACTTTTGTTAATTACATTATTTCTGACCAATTGACTGAAAGATAATTCCAACCTGTTTTATTGCTTAACCATCAAGGATTTAGAAAAGGGAGATTTGGTTAAGCTTTCTTAACAAACTCCGACTTTAACTTCATCGCACCGATACCGTCGATTTTGCAGTCAATATCATGATCGCCTTCCACAAGGCGAATATTCTTAACCTTGGTGCCAACCTTAACCACCGATGACGAACCTTTTATCTTCAAATCTTTAATCACGGTGATGCTGTCGCCGTCAGCAAGCAGCGTACCGTAAGCGTCTTTCACCACAAGCCCGCCGGATTCCCCTTCAGCGCCAGCACTCCATTCATGCCCACAGGCCGAACACACAACCAAACCTCTGTCCTCGTAGGTAAATTCCGAGCCGCATTGCGGGCAGTTAGCTAAATCACTCATTCTGTATCCTATTTTTCCACTCTCTTATGGTTAACAAATCAGTTAACCTATTGCAGGTTAACCGCTAACTTTTGATTTTTTGATTGCACAGACGTTGTTTATGGTAACACTGTGCGAATCGTATGGCTTAAATTAACTTCTAGCATGAATGCTATCTTTGAGTGACGATGATAGTTATTCCCTTGAATATAAATCTTCCCTTTTAACCGCCCCACATAGCCCCACACTCATTGCAAGAGAGCTTTTCACTCATAATGTGTTAATTATTAACAGATTTACACTTGCATTTTGGATAATCTGTTTTTCAACTTAGCCTAAAGCAACAAAGCTCTTGAAAGAAATTCAAGAAAGTTTTCCGGATTCAAAATAGCGGTAAACAATTAAAAAAGCTTTTTCTTTTACTAAGTTCAACGAGTCAGGCCGTTGAGAACTTTTCAATCAAAAGGGCATAGTAAAGTTCATAAAAATGCCGATTCAATCGATTGCCGGATTCTATTTTGCTGGCCGCCCGTTTTTTCTTTAACTGTCAGCAATATACTCAAATTACATTAATTTTTAATGCCAATCGGAGAAAATCATGAGTCATTATTTATATAAAAAATTGTTAACATCAGCTTTTTTTTTAATATTGTTAAGTAGCAATATCACAGTATTTGCTGCAGGCGACGGCCCGACCGCAGGGACGCTAGGCAGTGCTATACCGGCAAACGATAAAGCCGGAGCAACCGATTTATTCATATTGTCGTGTCCTGCCGGTACGCAAAGCGCTCGAGCCAATTTAAACGAAGGCAACAATGCGGCGGTTCAACTGAGTGTCGTAATCACAGACAATCATGGGAAAGCAGTAACTGCAAGCGCAGTTAATGGTGGATTATCCCCACAGGCAAGATTGGATGGCGGAGCTGGCGCATATCTTGTGTCAGTCCATAAAGATAATCTTGGTCTTGAAGGCTATACCTTTACTATCGATTGCTATAGCTTTTTCGGTGCGAGATTAGCAGGCAATCAAGCAACATTGGTGCAAAATCAATAAAGGAAAATACGAATATAGATCAGCCGAAATAATAGCTTTGTCGGTTGGATGAATGTCTAATTCCCATCAATACTTGATTATCACATTGGGGTTAGTTCCTTTTGTGATGGTCACGTCCACACCGACATTTGCTAATGTTGTTTAACCTGACTGATAAATATTTTACATTCAGTCAGGTTGTTACTTTGCAGCAAAGGAGTTTTTCTTATATCACGTAGACATCAATATTTTCCGACACTACCCGATGTGCCAGTTAACCGCCGTCCCCGATATTTTCCCACATGTAGCTGCCGTCCCTGTGCGCTTCCAGATCGTGCAGGGTTTGCAAGGCATCCCGGCGTTTTGCGCGAAATATTTCAAGTTTCTGGGCAAATTTCAAGGCGACTTCCGCGGCGGTTCGCTGCTTAACGGACAGCAAGCTAAGTTGCACGTTCAATTCGTCGATTTGGCTACGTAAAAATTCAATTTCGTGGTCGATCATATCCATTTTCTGCCCCTCTAAAAAAGATAAAAAAGTGGACTTGCATATGACTATTCGTCTGTTTCCAGGACGAAAAATTCATTTCCAGCCTTAAAATAATCTACTCTCAATTGTGGAAATGACAATGACAAAATCCACACGATTTCTGCCAAAATTTATCTTTCTTTGGCAAGAATCCGCAGTTGATACAAGATTGTTGGGCTGGCGTTCACCTCTAGCCTGCGTCGACGCCAAAAACATTCCGCAAGGCTCGCTCAGCCAGACGCGCTTCATAGTGGAATGTCCATAAAATGATGGCAAGAGGCAGGACGAGCATGGCGGCAAGCAGCAAATGCACGGTGAGCGTGTTCGACGACCCATAAAATGACAGCACGAAGCCGAAGGACAAGGCCGCCGTCCAGAAGAGCGAAAACAGCAAAGTAAAAATGGGTAGCCGCAACACTACACGCACCATATTGTCCTCGATGGTGCCGACGATAATCACTGCATTCCCGCGCCAGCGGATGCCGCCCATCTTTGTATTGAGCAAGCCCAGCTTGAATTGGTTGCCATTTAGGCTGCCGATAAACGACTTGCCTTTGAACGATGACAACCAGTCAACAACGCGAATAGGCTTTATACGCATTGAAGGCAGAGGTGCAATGGCGGCGGCTAGACGAGCTTCCACGACTTGCCTGGGCTCATTTGTCTTAAGTTGAAGGTGTATTCCGCATGGCATATGTCAGCAACCTGTTCTCGAGAACCGTAGGTTGGGTTGAATGAAATGAATCCCAACGTTTATCGATGTTTTATTTGTTGGGTTTCGTTCTGCTCTACCCAACCTACGAGCTAAATAACCTTTTTCTCTCTAAGCATTTCTGCAAGTCTACGGCTAGCCAAGTCTGCTCTTGTTTGCCCTGTGTTTGGCAGGTTTTCACTTGCGCAGTGTTTCATAATTTCATCTGCGGTAAGCTCAATTGGTATCATGAGAACATTCTTTCTCTGCATTTGCTCTATACCGTTCTCGACAGCTTGGCGCCATTCGTTCCAAGAATTCTGCATATGGTCTGCATCTGCAAACTGCGACAGGAGCAGAGGCCATTCTTCCTTGCGATAACAAACCACTGAAAGAAATAGCGGGATTGTTCGATCTGGACTATCGGTATGCTTGGGAGCTGCTGGGAATAAATGCGGATTGTTTTGCTCAATTAACTGATAGTATAAGTCCAACCTTGTTCCGACTAAACAATTATGTTTCTTGAGGTAAGTATGTGCAATACCAACGAGTGAGCGTCGAAGTTCTTGTGGCCTGTGGCCTACATCTTTAGGCCAACGAAAAACACCCCCACCACTAATCCCACGAGGATGAGGTGGGTTGAACCTCACTCCGTCGGGCGTAAATGATTTTTTGATGCGATAATTTATGACGATATTGGTGTCTTTGTCATAGCCTAGGTTTTCGTATTTTTCATTAATTGCAGCATGTCCGGAGTGTCAAAAACAATTCAGTTGATACGGTTTCCTCTTTACTTCTGGATTTATTTACCGGAAAGCCAGAAAAAGTGTAAACATCATCATCAAGAGTATTGTCTGTTAGCCACAAATCATTTCTTTCTATTGGGCGAAGTGATTGATGTAGATTTGCAGCAAGAAATTTGGTCAATTTGTAATATGCTAGGTCAATTTTGTCTTTCGATCTGGTTACCCCTTTTTCTGTTTCTATGGATACGACAGATCCCTCTATTGGGACAATGTCTGTGTTGCTTGGTATGCATAGCGCGCCTTGACTAGACCGATCTACTACGTGAGCAGCAGTAAGCAGGAAAATTGTGTCTGCAATCGTGACAAGAACTCCTGAGCCTACTTGCTCTACAGCGTTTTCTTTGCGGTTCAAAAAGATAGGACAGATAGAGTCGAAAATGTCTCCCATGAGATGGGCCATAATATTAGCTCGTAGGTTGGGTTGAGCATTGCGAAACCCAACAATTAACAGAACAAATTATGTTGGGCTTCATTTCATTCAACCCAACCTACAACGTTAAAGTATTAAAAAACTTTTCTCAAGTATAGTCAAAAAACTCAGTTGTTTATTCTTTTTAACCAACCAAAACTGTCCCGCGTTTTCCCCTGCGGCCTATATTCCGCCCCGCACCAGCCTGAATAATCCGATTGCCGGATAACCTCGAATAATTTATCAAAATCAATCTTGCCCGTTCCCGGCTGGCCGCGTCCCGGCACATCGGCAAACTGGATATGGCCGATTTTTTCCGCATGTTGGCTGATAAACGCAGCGCAATCCTCGCCCATGCGGGTCATGTGGTAGATGTCGTATTGCAGGTAAAGGTTGGGATGGTTAAGTTCCGCCATTATCTCCAGCATCTGGGCGCTGTTGTGGATAATAAACCCCGGCATGTCATAGGTATTGATTGCTTCAAATACGGTTTTAACCTCTAACGGCGCAAAGGTGTTGGCTGCCAGCAGCAGATTGTCTTTAAAGGTGGCGAGGTATTCCGGCAATCGGTTAACGTCATGGCAACGTCCGGGCAGAATGTTAACCGCTACGGGCTTTAGGATTTGGGCATAGTCAGCCGCTTGTGCCAAGGCAGTTTTGAACTGCTCCTTTTTCTCCGGCACGCACGCCAAGCCTTCGCCGCCTTGCAGCAAATCGTCGGCATCGACATTGAACAACACCAGTTTTAAATCACATTCCGCCAGTTTTTCGGCAATGGCTTCCGGGTTAAGGTCGTAAGGAAATTGAATTTCCACGGCATCAAAGCCGCATTCTTTAGCCGCCTGAAAGCGGTCGATCAATTCGACTTCGGTAAACAGCATGCTGAGGTTGGCACTGAATTTGAGCATGTTATTGGGTATAGAGCTTGATTAAGGTAGCAGGGTCGTGTTCCAGATGCCCGTTAACCCCATGCAACTGCATCAACTGCGCGGCAAGGCCGGACATCGGCACCGAATTGCCATGCTGTTTGGCGATATCCGCCGCCATGTTAAGGTCTTTCAGCAAGGTTTTCACCTTCCATTTTACCGGCTCGAATTGTTCCCGTGCCATTTCCGTGCCGGTAATTTGCAGCGGTTTAGAATCGGCAAAGCCGCCCGCCAGTGCTTCCGGTATTTGGGTGGCATCGACACCGGCCTGTTTCGCCAGCGCCATCATTTCGGCAATCACCATGACATTGCAACTGACGATCATCTGGTTGCAGATTTTGGTGATCTGTCCGCTGCCGACTTCGCCCATGTGGGTTAACTGCCTGTAAAGCGGGGCAAGACTTCCGCGCGCGACGGCAATGTCGGCCTCACTGCCACCCGCCATAATCGCCAGACTGCCTTGTTCCGCACCCGCCACGCCGCCCGACACCGGTGCATCGACCCAGCCCATGCCGCATTTTTCCTGCACCAACGCGGCGAGTTGCCGGGTGTTTTCGGGGTGGATGCTGGATAAATCAATGATCAATTTACCGAGTGAGCCGTGGTTAACAATGGAATTCTTAACCACCGATTCCACCGCTTCGGTATCGGACAGACACAGCAGGATAACATCGGATTTTTTCAACAACTGTCTTCGACTGATTGCAGGCAAAAGCACCCGCCTTAACCACGGCATCCAGCTTATCCGGGCTGCGATTCCAGACGTTAACCGTAAATCCGGCATTGAGCAGGCGCAACGTCATCGGCTTGCCCATCAGGCCGATGCCGATAAAACCAAGTGGTGTATTTTCTTTAAGCATGGTTTTGGTTAATGCGTTTTCACAAAAAGTTAACAAAACTGTGCCATAACATAATTCAGATACGTAACAGGCGTATTAACACGTACCCGGTTCTGGTCATGTCACTTTTAAAGTGATAATGTTAACTTTATATCGCGCCCACATAAAATTTTCCAATCAATCGTTGAGTTATCTGCATGCTTATCATCGTCCGAATGCTAATGCTTTATTTTAATGGTTGGGTTAACTCCCGTATGCCTTGCCGGCAAGCATTCGTTAAATGACATCAAACATATCATCGTGATCTACGCGGAAAACCGCAGCTTTGATAATCTTTACGGCATGTTCCCCGGCGCGAACGGGATTGAGCAGGCTACGCCAGAGCAAACCACCCAGATCGACCATGACGGCAAGCCGTTCAAGGAACTGCCGCCAATCTGGCATTGGGAGAAAGGCAAGCCACCGTTATTTGCGCATCTGCCCAATAAACCGTTCCGCATTGACGGTCCGGAGTTGAATTTGCCGCTGTCGGTGAGGACGCGCGATTTAATCCATCTTTTCTACCAGAACCAGGAGCAAATCAACGGCGGCAAGAATAATAAATTCGCCGCAATTTCCGATGCGGGCGGGTTAACCATGGGTTATTACGACGGTTCCAAGCTACCGATGTGGCAATGGGCGAAAGATTATGTGCTTGCCGATAATTTTTTCATGGCGGCGTTCGGCGGCTCTTTTCTTAACCACCAGTGGCTAGTGTGCGCATGCACGCCCCATGTGCCTGATGCCCCGCAAGACCAACGTATGGTATTGGATGACCAAGGTTTATTAAAAAGAAAACCAGAATCACCCATATCTGCGATGGACGGCGCGCCGCTGTTTGTTGCGGGCACAAAACCGTATACACCAGACGGCTATGTGGTAACGCCCAAGCAGCCTCCTTACCAGCCATCCAACATTCCGCCTGCAGTTAAAGGCGATCCGCGCTTTGCTGATCCCGCCCAAAAACCCTTGCCGCCGCAAACCTCACTGACCATTGGCGATACGCTCAGCGCGAAAAAAATCGATTGGGCGTGGTATGCCGGCGGCTGGAACGAAGCGGTAATCGACGGCAGTCAACCGCCTGATATGAAACGTAATGTGATTTATACGCCGCCGGGGACGATCAACTTTCAAACCCACCATCACCCCTTCAATTATTACGCCCGGTTCGCGCCCGGCACCAAAGACAGGGAACATCATTTAAAAGACGGCGAAGATTTTTTCAATGCTTTAAAAAATGACAAGTTGCCGCCAGTAGCGTTTTATAAGCCGGTGGGCAAAAACAATGAGCATCCCGGTTATACCGATGTGTTAACCGGCGACCAGCACATTCATGAAGTCCTGAACAAAATCAAAGCCAGCAAAATCTGGCGCAATACCGCCGTCATCATTACCTATGATGAAAACGGAGGTTTCTGGGATCACGCACCGCCACCCAAAGGCGACCGCTGGGGGCCGGGCACGCGTATACCGGCGATTATCGTTTCGCCCTTCGCCAAAAAGCATTTTATCGACCACGCCAGCTACGATACGACGTCGATTCTCAAGTTTATTAGCCTTCGATTTGGCTTGGAACCCCTGCCGGGAGTGAGAGAGAATGCCGGAGACTTAACGAATGCGTTTGATTTTAAATAAATTTGATCCTCCCAGACGGTGAGTCAGGGAGATGAGTCGAACAAAAAGCCTTCAATTGCAGACAAAATCTCAGATTTACAGCAACCCTTGTTCCTTTCTATCTGTCGGTATGTTCTAGATAAATAATCACTTGCGATGAATGCATAAAACTTGACGTTTGTATGCCTAATCATTTGACCTGAATAACTCAGGGCTGACCACTTATTTCCGTAGTATCAAGCCCGCCATAAATCCGCATCTTCTATAGTGACAAGATTTCAAAATCTTTTCGATGATGAAGCCCAATTAATCACGATAAGCAATTATAAAAAATAGAATTTAAACTAGACTTAGCACACTAAAAATAAAAATGCTATGCGTGCGAACACGCATTAATGTAATTTTTTTGAATGCATCTTGGACTAAAGGCATCCGGCATGAAATTCAAGTTAGCTAAAACGCTAATGGTTTATGATCCGCCCTTATTTGGATTTGGTTCTGTCGGTCGTCTACCAGCGCCATTGCATACATGCAAAATCATAGTTTGGAGAACGTCGATAAATGCAAATAACTTTACAAAATATACATACAGAGCAATAAAAGTTTAACAATATTAATATCGATTAATTATGGCAACTTTAAAATATTCAGAATCTTCGTTGGAAAGCCGGGAACTGCTTAAACAGTGCATAACGTTTATTGGAACGCACCAATTATCCGCCAACCCCGTAAACTATACCGTATGTTATGAGTATTTGCTTGGAACCCAGCCTGAATTAAAGCAAGAGATTGACCAGGTTATTCAGGACAAGACCCCGCTTACTGACCAAATGATGGAGCATTGGTTTGAATCTTTTTTATCGGATTATGACCAGGCAAATTTCAGGCAAATACAAGCCGACCTGATAAAGGTTGTTAGCGCGCTGGCGGAGTCAACGACGCAAGCAGAAGAAAACGTTAATCAATTCGACCAAACGTTAGTACGAAGCGAAAAAGAGCAGGTAGAGTTTAACCATTCACTTGAATCAATCATTACGCATTTGATGGCCAGCACCAAATCTACGCAAGTATCAATGGGGTTGATGAAGCAACAAATCCTGGAGAGCCGGCAGGAAATTGAAGCTTTGCGGGGGCGTCTGGAAAAAGTCACTGAAGAAGCCCTGACGGATCCACTAACCGGATTGGTCAACCGTAAAGGCTTGTTTAAGGCATTCGAAGCAGCGATTTCTTGTATAGAGGAAAACCTATCATATCCTTCCTTATTAATGATAGACATAGACCATTTTAAGAAAATCAATGATACCCATGGTCATCTCGTCGGCGACAAAGTCATTAAAATAGTCGGCGACACCTTAACAAAGCAAATTAAAGGCAAGGATACCGCCGCTCGATTTGGCGGCGAAGAATTTTGTGTGCTGCTCCCCGAAACGGAACTTAAGGATGCTGTCAAGGTGGCTGAAAATATTCGGTTGACGGTTGAAAACACCCGAATCAAAAGAGCCAGCGACCAACAAGAAATTGCACGGGTGACTATTTCCATAGGCGTTGCCCGATACCATCCTGAAGAGACTGTGGAAAGTTTGTTCGAACGCGCCGACAATGCTTTGTACCGATCAAAAAATGGAGGAAGAAATCTTGTTACGTCTGTTGAGGCTGTAAATGCATTTGAAAAAAAACGTTTGGTTTGCTGAAGAGGGACTGGAGAATAATCAGCGAAAACAGATTTTTTTCAGTAATCAGGCAATGTGTCCTGATTTAAATTTGGATGATGGTTGTCACGAATAGGTCGGCTTGAGTCGGTTTAGAGTTCTCGATTTTTTGCTAATCACTGTTCCTGAAACATAACCTTTTTCATTATTTACGATAAAAGTAATGGTTAGCTTCTCGGAACACTAACCGCCTTCGAAAGGTGACACCTGAGGACTAGGTTCGAGCCGACGAAATCGTCTCGCCCCTCTCCAAAAAGCATTTTATACCCCTCACCAAGTACGATATGACATTAATTTCCAAATTCATTAACCTTCAATATGACTTCTAGTCGTTGCCCGGAGTTATTAAAAATGCGGGAAATTTGACGGGGGCGTTTGACTTTAAATAGTTTTGATAAAACAAGTTCATAACCGTTTAACTAATAGACATAACGTATAAATGTGTCAATAAAAATCAAAAGACCAGACTCCATTGGTTTCTCTGGACATTTTTCTCAAATAATCTAAAACCCAGCGCCACAAAACGCGTAAGAAATAGATTACACGAATTCACAATAAATATTAAACTACGACTGGCTGTGTTTTTTTAACAAAATGCTTCTTTGATCCAGCTAAATTAGCGGTTTTTTCCAAAAAAATAAGAATAGTAGGAGATTTCATGTCTATCAATTCAATCAAATTTTCAACTAAGCATGCAGTAGGGCTAGTGTTTTCCATAACGTTTTTGTTGGGGACATCGTTTTCAACCACTGCCGCACCACCGTCCCCGGATTTCAATAAGGATGGTTTTAGCGATTTAGTGGTAGGGGTACCCAATGATCGTGATTTCGGGCGCATAGCCGCACTGGCATTTCCAGAAGGTGCGGTTAATGTTATCCGTGGTTCGGCTACAGGCTTATGGTCTACTGGCAATCAAGTTTGGGGGCAAGATAGTCCCAATATCCTGGGTACCGGCACACAAAATAATAAATTTGGCGCGGCGGTGGCGGCGGGTGATTTCAACGGCGATGACCGTTCAGATCTTGCCGTGGGTTCGCCTAACGATACAGGTGACGGTGGTGGGCCGGGTACACCTTATCTTGCTCAAGGTGTTGTCAACGTTATCTATGCTGCCGGTACGGGCTTGACAACCGCCGGAAATCAGCTTTTGAACCAGAAGGTGGCGGGAATCCTGCGCACCGGCACAAACCAGGACAGTAACAATAATTTTGGTGCTAGCCTAGCAACAGGTGATTTCAATAATGATGGCTATGATGATTTGGCCGTTGGAGTTCCCCATGAAGATTTGACGACAAATTATACTTATCAACATGGATTGGTTTATGTCATCTACGGATCGGTGACTGGGCTTAAGACCACCACTTCTCAAATATGGACACAAGACAGCCCGGGCATTGCCGATATTGCTGAACACAGGGATGAATTCGGAGCTGCCTTGGCAGCCGGTGATTTTGACCATGACGGCAATGACGATTTGGCTATTGGTGTTCCTGGGGAGACATTAACCAAGTTCGGTGGAGCTGTTCAAATCTTGTATGGTTCCAGGGCGCGGTTGTCATCTAATCGCTCGCAATTATGGAGCCAAGACAGCCCTGGCATATTAGATACTCAGGAAAACTATGATAAGTTCGGCGCTGCGCTGGCGGCGGGTGATTTTAATAATGATGGGCGGGATGACCTTGCTATCGGTGCGCCTGGGGAAAACCCAACTAATGTAACTTCAGGGGCTGATGCCGGCGCGGTTAATGTCCTTTTCGGTGCCGCTGGTGGCTTGAGCGCAACCGGAAATCAATTTTGGTCACAAGACACTGCCAACATTGCCGATCAATCAGAAAGATTCGACCATTTTGGTTCCGAATTGGTGGCTGGTGATTTTAATGGCAATGGGTCGGATGATTTGGCTATTGGCGTTCCAGATGAAGAGTTTGGTTCAGGCACCTGCTCGATAGGGGGCAAAGGAGTAGTCCATGTCTTGTTTGGAAGTACAACTAAGCTTTCAGCAACCAAAAGTCAACTGTGGAATCAGGATAGTCCAGGAATTGCCGACGTGGCAGAAAATTGCGACGATTTTGGCTTGGCACTGGGCAAAGGTGATTATGACCATGACAATATCGATGACTTGGTGATCGGTGTGCCTGGTGAAGGCCTACCTGTTTGCGGAAGCTCGCAAACTACCGGTGGCGTTGGGATGGTGCATGTGCTTTACGGTACGACAGTGGGCCCTGCTGCCGCCAACTCACAAGTATGGTGCCAGAATAGCCCCAATATTCTGAGCGATGGTCTTTCCACGGAAAGATTCGGTTCAGCTTTGACCCATTAAAACATTCACGAAATTTGCCGGAGGGCTGCTATCCCATCCGGCATTCAAAATAAATCATATTTTTCTGATGAAAATCGCTAATATTAGTAGCGCATTAACCACGCCGCAAGGCACCATATGTCGATAAGCCATAAATATGAAATCAAAGACGATATTCTTTATTTTTTTGATGTTAGGTTTAGTAAGGGCTCAAGCTTTTGATTTAGGGGACGCATATAATTTTGTCAACTCCGTTAAAAAGGAACTCAATGCGAAAGGGTATGAAGGAACCATTCATACTAATCGTAAATATCAATCGTCAAGTAAGACTTTGCAGCGTAATTACTCTGAAGGCAAATTAGCACGGAAAAATAAAATAAACTCAAAGTGCGACCAGATTGTATTTAGTGATAGTTCGGGTAAACCAAATGAGACTTCATCCCACAAGCAAACAAGGTATGATTGTTTAGTACAAGCTTCTCAAAATTACGACAGATCAGCTAGAGAAAAACGCCGGGAATTGAAGCAAAAAAGGGGAGAAACACCAGAAAAACACAAAAAAGATTTAATCATCATGGGATTAGATCCAAAAAAAGAAATTGATGATTACGATCTAACCCCAGATCAACGCCGCTCAATGGATAACTGCTATAGTAAAAGAATGGGCTGGAAGAGTTCAGATAGGATGAATTATTGCGGGTATACTTCCAGTCAATAGCGGGTGACTCATTACATATTTATCTGTAAGTTGTGCGACTCAGAACCTTGGCTGACGAAACAGTATTGATTTTTTCGATAAGGGTTATTTCGCCATTTCGATATTGTAGCTAATCGTTTACACATGAACCAATCAAAGATTTCAAATTTGCCCATTCCTGTTCCTGAAAGATTAATGTGATTAATTAATTGCTTTCGATACTTCTCGCCCCTTCCCATGTATAGGTATTCGTACCAGTAGAAATCCAAAAATCCGTTCTATAAAGTGTCTGCTAATAACTACAGGTAAATTCTTGAAAACTTCATTTTTTACTCCTTTGAAGTTTCATTGGCGGACTGATTCATTTTCAATGCCCTCTACACAGGGTAAAGTATCCCGGCTTATCAAATGGTGACAAACATGAAAAAAATCTACGGCTTCTACAGAAATTTCGGATGGAACTCGTTGCTCCCAATAATCAATTTGTTTGGTATTTAGGTTTGTTTTCCTTGACATAAGTCAATACATCAATGAATAAAACCTATTAACCTAATCAAGTAGGACTTAAGTTTTTTTTATATTTGAACGTTTTCTCGTTCGCAGGGAATATACAAATAATTTAAATTTGCTCAATTATTCAACTTCTAATTGATTTTGCAGCATGAACCATCGTGTTTATAAGCCCGGAGGCATCGGAATTAAATGATTTGGTATTAAACAGCCCTAACTTTTAGTACGCAATAATTTTCTTTAACTGCATTAATGCGGCAGTTAAATATTTCGCAATAACGAGATTGAAACATGTCAACTTTTAAAAACAATACTAAAAAAAACATCCTAACTGAAACGACCAAGGCATTGACCTTATGTGCGTTGGGTATCACGACGGCATGGGCTAATAACTTCACAGTTAACAGTCTGGCTGATACGTCAACGCCAGGGGATGCTCAATGTACTTTACGGGAGGCCATTGCCAACGCAAATGCCGACAGTGACACCAGCGGCGGTGACTGTTTGGCTGGCTTGGGCGCAGACACCATTTCATTTACTACTGACGGAAATCTCGTTTTAAGCGGTACCCTTACAATTAACGATATTGCCGGAATAACCATAGACGGTTCTGGTCGCAGGATCACCCTAAACGGCAACAAAGCGGTGCGGGTACTTACGGTAAATCAGGGCGCAACGCTCACCGTAAAAAACCTGACTGTAGCTGATGGTTATACCGTGAATGACGCATTTGGCGGCGGAACTGGTGGCGGTATAGTTAACAACAGGGGCTTCCTTAATGTGGTTGGCTGCACTTTTTCAGGCAACTCAGCTACAGGCCGTGGTGGTGCCATTGCTAACCTTAGCAGTTTTGATATACCGACGGCTAATGGAGTCCTCAATGTAACCAACAGTACTTTTAACGGCAATACCGCGTTCTGGGGTGGTGCTATCCACAACTCAGTGAACGGTACATTTAGCTTAGTTAACAGTACGGTAATTGGTAACAGCACGATACGGCCACTGTGTACGGGTATTTGCGCCCAAGTTATGCCTGGCGTTGGCGGTATTGATAATAACAGCGTGATGACTCTGCATAATAATGTTGTTGCTGGAAACAACATAATATTTGTGGGCACAACCACAAACACGGTGTCGCCATCCGACATCGGTGGAAGTGTTAATAATAGCAGTAGCAGCAACTTGATTGGCAATCCAGACACCTATTCTTACGGTATACAAAACGGTGTTAACGGGAACCTTCTTGGGATTGATGTAAACACGGTGCTTAACCCTACCCTGGCAAACAACGGTGGCCAGACCCAAACTTTTGCGCTTCTCGCTAACAGTATCGCGCTTAACACGGCGACAGCAGCCAATTGTCCGGCAACCGACCAACGCGGCGTATCTCGTCCACAAGGTGTAGGTTGTGATATCGGCGCATTTGAAACCGAGGTCGGTGCAGATTTGGCAATCGCCCAAAGTGCTACGCCGAATCCGGTTATGGTAAGTGATCTCCTGACATTTAGAATCACTGTCACTAACAACGGTACTGCGAATGCTACCGGTGTTACTGTTGTCGACACGCTGCCTACTTCTGGTTTGCGTTCAATTTCCGTAACTACGTCCCAAGGAAGTTGCGGAGTAATCACTGGCGGTAAATTCACTTGTACGTTAGGCGACCTTGCCAATGCCGCAAGTGCTACTGTCACAATAAGCGGCATACCTTCAGCGGCAGGAGTACTAACAAATAAAGCCACAGTGAGCGGCAGCCAACCTGACAACCAATTAGCCAATAATACTGCAACACAATCCGTGACTGTCCAGGCATTGTTATGTAAAGGCTTAAAACCTACTATAGTCGGCACACCTGGCCCGAACACAATCAAAGGCACCAGAGGACGTGATGTGATCCAAGGGTTGGGCGGGGACGACATTATCACCGGCGGCAGCGAAAACGACATCATCTGCGGCGGTGAAGGCAACGACTCTCTGAATGGCGAAGGTGGCAATGATTCGCTGGACGGTGGCGCAGGCACGGATAGCTGCATTGGTGGATCAGGTACGGATACTGGCATCAATTGTGAAGTTAGAAGCAGTATTCCCTAACCTTAAGTCTCAGTTCAGTGGATACTGAATTTTAATATTGAATTAACTCCCCTCTCCCTCTATTTTCAGATAGAGGAGAGGGAGAGTTAAATTTCTACAGAAACGTAAGTTTGTTTAATTGCATGTGTTAAATTTAACAACGGTATTCGTTTCCTTGTTGTTTGCATAAATCAAAATCTCGCCCGTTTATTTAAATCGGGGATTTACAGCAGGATGTTAACCGAATACCTTATTGCACATGCACATTGTACTAATCCGAATTTTTTCCTTCGTTATCCTATCGGGCTTTTTGTGGTTTACCGCCGCCCAAGCTGATCACCGCAAAGTCGCGATTGCTTCCGCTCATCCTTTAGCCACTGAAGCCGGTTTTGAAATTATCGCCAAAGGCGGCAATGTGTTTGATGCGGCGGTGGCGGTAAGCGCGACGCTCGCGGTTGTGGAACCCGCCGGTTCCGGCCTTGGCGGGGGCGGTTACTGGCTGCTGCACAGGTCTAAGGATAATTTTGAAACCTTCATCGACGGTAGGGAAATAGCGCCGATGGCGGCGGCGCACAAGGATATGTTTTTAGATAAAAGCGGCAAAGTTATCCCGAAATTGTCTCTGGATGGCGCACTTGCCGCCGCCATTCCCGGCTTGCCCGCCGGTTTGGCGCATCTGGCGGAAAAATACGGCAGGTTAACCTTGGCGGAAAGCCTTGCGCCCGCCATCCGCCATGCTGAAAACGGTTTCGCCATCGGCGAGCGGCACCGGAAAATGTTAACCTTTCGCGCCAAGGTGATAAAACAAAATAAGGACGCTTCTGCTATTTTGTTAACCCAGGGCGATATTCCAAAACCTTTTGCTATCCTCAAGCAACCCGACCTGGCGAACACCTTAAAACAACTCGCCAAAGAGGGGCGGGACGGCTTTTATGAGGGTGACCTCGCTGAACGGATGGTTAAGGGCGTACGCAAAGCTGGCGGCATCTGGACAGAGGCCGATCTGTCTCGATATCAAGTTGTAGAACGCCAGCCGGTAAAAGGCCGCTACCAAGACATCACTGTGACTAGTTCGCCACCATCCTCATCTGGTGGCACCGTATTAATCGAAGCTTTGAATATTCTGGCCGGGTTCGATTTGAAACAGGTTGATGAAATCACCCGTAAACATCTCATTATCGAAGCCATGCGCCGCGCCTATCATGACCGCGCTTTACATCTGGGCGACAGCGATTTTATCGATATCCCGCTAAAACGCTTGTTAAGCGAGGACTATGCCGCCGGTTTGCGTAGCAGCATCAGACCGGACAAAGCCTTGCCCAGCAAACTTTTATCTGGCGATATGCCCGACTCGCCGCAAGGCACACAAACCACACATTTTTCGATTATCGACAACGAAGGCAATCGTGTTGCCGCCACGTTAAGCATCAACATGCCATTTGGATCAGGCGTCGTACCGCAAGGCACAGGCGTGTTGCTGAATGACGAAATGGATGATTTTGCCAGCGCCAGCGGGGTCATGAACGGTTACGGGCTGGTCGGTGGCGCAGCCAACGCCATCGCGCCCGGCAAACGCATGTTGTCGAGCATGACCCCGACTTTTCTGGAAACACCTGATCGCATCGGGGTTCTCGGCACGCCCGGCGGCAGCCGGATTATTTCTATGGTGTTACTGGGCGTACTGGACTTTGCCAAGGGGAATAAACCCGAGTCCTGGGTCAACGTGCCTCGTTTTCATCACCAATACCTGCCGGATGTGGTGGAATATGAGAAATACGGATTAACCGCCAGCGAACTTGCCGGATTAACAAAATTAGGCCATCAGCTAAAAGAAAGCAAACGTAACTATGGTGATATGCAAGCCGTGCAGCTTGATAAACACACCAAAAAGTTAACCGCCGCCAGCGACCCCCGAGGCGAAGGCAAGGCCGGGGTTAACCCTTAAGTGACAGACGGAATGGTTAACCTGTGGCTGGGCGAACTTAACCCTTGCGTTGAATACCAACAAAGTTATTTTCAATGGCTTGATGAAGAGGAAAAACGCCACGTTGCTGCGCTACACAATGATGCCATCAGGTCGCGTTATGTGCAGGTACACGGCCAATTACGCCTGATATTGGGGGAATTGGTAAACGAGCAGCCAGAGAAGCTCCGTTTTGATAAGTCTGCGCATGGTAAACCTTATCTGGTGGATTTTCCTGACGTGGAATTTAATCTATCGCATACGGCGGATCACTTTGCAATTGCCGCCACGTACAATTGCCTGTTGGGTGTGGATATTGAAGCCTGTAAATCCAGGGCAAATTTTATCGGCTTGGTTAACAAATGCTTTGCCGATGAAGAAAAATTTTATTGGCAGCAACTGCCCGAATCTGTACGTGTAAAGGAATTTTACCGCTTATGGACACGCAAAGAAGCCTTTGTCAAAGCCACCGGACAGGGCATTCAATTGGGATTGAACCAATGCGTGGTTAACCCCAAACAATTTTTGGAATTTTTGCGAATACCGGAGGGTTATGGCGAAATCCGGCAGTGGTTCATACATCAAATCGATGTTAGCTCAACTTTCCAGGGGGCATTGGTCCTTAAAAATATTAACCAGTCATCCACAACCAAGTTTCATATCGCATTAAAGCGTATTTAAAAAATGTTAACCGATGGTTTGCACAGAAACCCGGTCAACCAGCAAGATAATTAACGACATCCGGCTTACTAGGATTTGGTTGTGGATTTCGGGCAATCGATACTGAACCTTTCCACCTGCTCGCCCAACTTGATTGAGGTTAACTGACCGCCCCACAAGCAACCTGTATCAATGGCGTAACAATTATCACCCGCGTAATAACCTAAACTGGACCAATGGCCGAAAATAATCTTCATATCAGCGCTTTTACGCCCTGGCGCTTTAAACCAAGGCATCAAATGGGCTGCTTGTGAGCCCGGCGGCCCGTTGTGATTGAAATCCAGCCGGCCCTCTTTGTCGCAATAGCGCATACGTGTGAAACTATTGATGATAAAACGCAGACGCGGCATGCCCCGCAAACCGACTGACCAAAGATTCGGTTTATCACCGTACATAGCCCGCAATACATACGTATAATCAGTGCCTTGCAAGGCTTGCTCGGCTGCTAGCGCCAATTTTTTAGTCTGGTTAAGATCCCATTGCGGAGGGATACCGGCATGGACAAGGCAAAATTCGTCGTTATGGTAGAACAAAGGCTGATGTCTTAACCAATCGATTAATTCATCCCGATCCGGCGCGGTTAACACCTGATCAAGCGCGGCTTTGGTGTTTACCGATTGCGGCGCGCACGATGCGGCAAGCAGGTGTAAATCGTGGTTGCCGAGCACGGTAATGGCCGACTTGCCCAGTGATTTTATAAACCGTAAGGTTTCCAGCGATTCAGGCCCCCGGTTAACCAGATCGCCGGCAAACCAGAGCTGGTCTTGGCTGTTGTCGAATTTAATGACTTCGAGCAGCCTTAACAATTCCTTGTAACAGCCTTGGACGTCGCCGATTGCGTAAATAGCCATTTAATTCAGTGTAATGTTCTCGGAATTGATAAAGTAAATTTAGGTATGGAGGCATTAAAATTGATGCCTTCATCGGAAATCATGGTGTACTGGCCTTGCATTGTGCCAACAGACGTTTCCAGCATGGCGCCGCTGGTGTAGCGGAACGATTCGCCGGGCTTTAGATAGGGCTGTTCGCCGATTACGCCTTCGCCCCTGACCTCCTGAACCTTTCCATTGGAATCGGTAATCAGCCAATGTCGATTTAACAGCTTGGCAGGCACCGTGCCGACATTCGTGATAGTAATGGTGTAAGCGAACACATAGCGACCTTCGTCGGGCGAAGATTGCGACTCGATGAAGTGCGGCTTCGCTTCAACTAAGATTTTATTTTTTTCGGTCATCAGTGGATGGTATAAAATTTAAACTCATTGGCATTTTATCGCAAAAGTGCGGAAAAATAATTTATCAACCTAAAGTAAAACAGGATTAAGACATTGCATATTCATATTCTCGGCATTTGCGGCACATTTATGGGCGGGTTGGCGCTGATTGCGCGGGAACTGGGGTATGAGGTTTCTGGCTCCGACCAGAATGTTTACCCACCAATGAGCACCCAGCTTGAAGAGCAAGGTATTCGCCTGATGGAAGGCTACAAGGCGGAAAATCTGACGGTTAAGCCGGATTTAGTGGTGATCGGCAATGCGATGTCGCGCGGCAATCCGGAAGTGGAAGCCGTGCTTAACCAGGGAATTCGTTACGTTTCCGGTCCGCAATGGCTGGCGGAACATGTCTTGTACAACAAATGGGTGTTGGGTGTGGCGGGTACGCATGGCAAAACCACGACCACCGGCATGTTAAGCTGGATACTGGAACACCAAGGTTTCAAGGCGGGCTTCCTTGTCGGCGGCATCCCAATGAATTTCGGCATTTCCGCCCGTTTGGGCGAATCGGATTTTTTCGTGATTGAAGCGGACGAATACGATTCTGCATTTTTCGACAAGCGTTCAAAATTCGTGCATTATCGCCCGCGCACCGCGATCCTGAATAATCTGGAATACGATCATGCCGATATATTTCCAGACCTGGATGCCATAAAAAAACAATTCCACCATCTGGTCAGGACGATTCCCGGCGAAGGTTTGATCATCAGTCCTGCTTGTGAACACAATATTGATAACGTATTGGCGATGGGCTGCTGGACGCCGGTCACCAGGACATCCATCAATGGCAAATCAGAATGGAATGCGCAATTGGTTAAGGCTGACGGCAGTCAGTTTAAAGTCATCTTTGCCGGCATTGAACAAGGTTGCGTCGATTGGGCATTAACCGGCGACCATAATGTGTATAACGCCTTGTCGGCAATCGCGGCCGCCAAGCATATTGGTATCTTGCCAAGTGCCGCAATCGAGGCGTTAGCCGCATTTAAGAACGTCAAACGGCGCATGGAAGTGATCGCCAGGATAAACGGCGTCACCATCTACGACGATTTCGCGCATCATCCTACCGCCATCGAAACCACGCTTGACGGCCTGCGGAAACAGGTCGGCAATGAACGCATCATCGCCATCGTCGAGCCGCGCTCCAATACGATGCGCCTTGGCGTTCATACTGAATCTCTGGCGCTATCCTTACAAAAGGCAGACACAGCGATTTTGTACCAACCGGAAAATCTGGGCTGGGATTTGAGCGGCCTAAAAAAATACGCCGCAAATATCGATATTTGCCACACGCTGGATGAAATTATTGAAAAACTCAAACTGGAAGCCCGTCATGACGGACATTTTGTCTTGATGAGTAACGGCAGTTTTGGCGGGATTTACAAAAAATTGCAGGAAGCGCTATCACATCAGCCAAGTTAACCGGCAAGATCTCATCCTTATGGAGAGAGAGTTGCCTTCCGCTCTCTCCATAAAATTCCAAATTATTTCCAATCGTATTGTTTGAACCAATTCAAAGTTTTTTAGCAATATCTTTGCTAACTTTGAGCTCAATGATTTTTGATAGTTAGCTGGGTAAGCAACTTTCTGGGCTTTAGTTATTGAAGTCTTTTTATGCAATTTGGAATATGACTTTTTTAAACATGTCAAGTGTTTAATCTTCCAGTTAAATTTTCACAAAACTTGCTAGCGATTGGGATTGAGCAATTCCGGGGTGTCCTATCATCGGCAAATTTAATATTTTCAAGTTTCTGTTTCTAAATTACCCGACCTGTTAACTATTTTAATAATAAGCTTGTCGCTGTGGATTGGCTATGTTTTTAACCTAATATCAAAGAGACGATTAATTACCTTTAAGCCACCCAATGAAATTGATAAAACCTGTCCAAATATTTTTTTATATCAGCTTACCGCTCATCATTGGGTTCTTTGTTTTTCAAGCGCCCATTGTTATCGAAAAGCCTATAAAAACTGAAAGCGTTGGTGATATTCATATTTCAAAGCCAATCTGGAGCGCTCAAGCATTAGCTATTATTTTTGCTGATACCAGTAAATATTTCCAAGACGGACAAGCTCACCACTTGGCTTCAAATGGCTTGGCTACGGCAGTAATCGATGCTCCAAAATTTATAAGGTCATTTACCGCTGGCAGCAAGGAGTGCCTGGATGACAAGCAGATATCAAAACTGCTTGAAAGCCTGAAAGAAGAGTTGCCAGTTTTCGAAGATAAACAGATTTTTATAGCTGGCATAGCGGAAGGCGCTTTGATGCCTTTCATCAACGCTCAAAACACCTCTACAGCGAAAGTTAACAATTTATCGATCGGGTTTTCGGTTAACTTACCAGCCGGATTGAAATTATGCCCACCGTTTGTAACAGGACAAAAAGCAGACAAACAGCAATTGGTTTCATCGCCTGACCTTCAAGGCAAATGGCGCTCGGTTTGGACTGACAAACCCATAGACGAAACCGCGATTTTTATTAAAGAAAAAGCCGCGCGTGCCGATACGTATATTGCCGCTTATAACACGCCGCTGGATGCCTTGCTGGTTAATGAGCTGAAATCAGCCATTGGCCAAACGGAAGATAAGCCGCCTATTCCTATCATTGAAATACCGGCCGCGAAAACCAACGATACGGTTACGCTTTTTTATTCCGGTGACGGCGGATGGCGGGACTTGGATAAAAGCGTTGCCGACGAGATGGCGAAATTGAATTACTCGGTGCTGGGCGTGGATGTTTTACGTTACTTTTGGGAGCGGAAAACACCGGAACAATTAACCGCTGATTTGGCAGCAACCATGCAGTACTACCGAAAAAAATGGGGCGTTAAATCGTTTGTGCTGGCTGGGTTTTCATTCGGCGCGGATATTTTGCCAGTGGTTTATAACCGATTAGCCGAAACGGATAAGGACAATATCAAACTTCTGGTTTTTCTGGCATTGGGCAAGCACGCCGATTTTGAAGTGCATGTTGCCGGCTGGCTTGGGCAAAGCACTTACGAAATGCCGCTGGACGCTGAGTTGTTGAAAATACCGGAAGATAAAATTTTATGTATTTACGGCAAGAACGAAAAAGAGGCGACAGGCACGGCTTGTTCCAGCCTGGAAACGGGGAAAGCCAAAGTGATCGAACTGCCCGGCGGCCACCATTTCGACAAGGATTACCCTAAGTTAACCCGGCTCATCTTGGATGTTTACCGGCAACACGGAATTAATTAATTCAACCTGATTTTGTTAAACAGAAAAACTATGAACCACCAAACGCTGAATAAATTTTTTCAAAAATTTGTACATTATCTTCCGGCCATTATTTTTATCAGCGCCCTAGTGATTGTCCATAACCAACTGAAAGATCAGGACATCGACCAGATACTTTCAACGCTTCAGGACACGCCGATCTGGATTGTCATGTTTGCTTTGTTCTTAACCTTTCTTAACTATCTGATACTGGCTGCTTATGACGGACTGGCACTCTATTTCACCGGCCACACCAAAATCCCGTTACCGAAAGTCATCGCCGCCGCCTTGTTAAGTTACGCCATCAGCAATAACACCGGCCATGCCTGGGCAGCCGGAGGTTCCATCCGTTACCGTTTCTATTCCAAATGGGGCGTACCGGGCTGGGATATTTTGAAAATATCTTTGTTTCTGGCGGTCACTTATCTATTGGGCGCGTTGAGCCTGGGATTTGTAGGCAGTCTAATGCTGCCACTCTATGCAGCCAATCCCTCGCAAGATTCGCAAGCCATTTATTGGATTAGCGTTATTTGTGGCGCCGCGTTGATGATTTATTGGGGCACAGTTTTGTACTGGCGCAAACCGGTTAAGATCAAAGGCTTTGAATTATTTCTGCCATCACCAAGAATGACTTTGTGGCAAACCATCGTCTCTGGCGTCGATATCGTCTTATCGTCAGTGGTGCTTTGGGTGTTGCTATTGGGCAAAGTGGATATCAGCTTCAGCGGCTTCGTCATGGTGTTCGTGGTGGCGCAGGTTGCCGGCGTTATCAGCCAGGTACCCGGGGGTATTGGCGTATTCGAAGGCGCCTTTCTTTGGTTGATGTCCGATATTGAAGGCGCTGACCAGCACTCAACCCTTATCGGCGCTTTGCTGCTATTCCGGGTGATTTACTTTTTTATTCCGTTGTTGTGGGCCGGTCTCGGGTTATTCGGTTATGAATTTGTTAACCAAAGACAAGGCTTAAGCAAAAAGAATAGCAATCTCTCCCGCCTGTTTACGGCGATTTTTCCAAGAGTTTATGCCTATTACCTCGTCGCTGTAGGCAGCATGCTGATCGTTACAGGATTATTTTATCATCCTCAGGGCATCGAGTTGTTAAGCGCCGTAACGCCCTTGCCGGTCACGTCAATCTCCCCTTTGGCAAGTTGCTTATTTGGATTGCTGTTGCTTTTTTTGGCTCGTGGCATCCGCTTAAAGATTGACGCCGCCTGGTACAGCAATTTGTTGCTGCTGGGCTGGGGCATTGTTGTGTCGTTATGGAATGATAACAACTGGTACTCCGCATTCAGCCTGGCAATCATATGTTTTATGATGCTGCCCACCCGCAGGCGCTTTCGTCGGTCGTCATCCCTGTTAAAAATATCGTATTCAAAATATGCCCTGGCGACCGGTACGATGGTTGTCGGCGCGTCGTTCTGGTTAAGCCTGTTCGCCTATAGCGATACTAGAATGCCGGACGACTTAAACCAGGCATTCAATGACAACAACGTATATACATCCCTCTGGGCGTTGGCATTGATGATTATCGTTCCGCTTGCTTACAGCTTGTGGCGATTGTTAAGCGTTGCCCCTCCGCAATCTCTGCAAAAACCATCGCCCAGCGAACTGATGGAAGCGAGAGAATTGCTGATCAAAAGCCACCATACGCAAGGTTATCTGGCACTACTAGGCGATAAATATTTGTTCTGGAGCGCCGAGCGGACTGCTTTCATCATGTTTGAGGTGACAAACCAGCACTGGATTGCGGTCAGCGACCCGATTGGAGAGCCAGCCGCATTCAGAAACATACTTCGCCAATTTCAAGAAGAAGCGGATCGACATGGCGCAAAAGCTGTGTTCTATAAAGTGAGCACCGAGATATTGCCCTACTATCTGGATTTGGGATTATCTTTGTACAAACTAGGCGAAGAGGCCAAAGTTTCGCTGCAAGGCTTCAGCTTGCAAGGCAAGCAACATGACGCGCAGCGCGGTCGCCGGAATAAATTTACCAAAATGGGTTATCAATTTGAAATCCTGACTGAACAAGCGGTAGAACTGGCTTTGCCCTGCCTAAAAAAGATTTCCGACGACTGGATGACAAGCAAGAATGCGCGTGAAAAAGGCTTTTCCCTGGGTTTTTTTGATGAAAATTACCTGCGCTATACCAACATTGCCGTCATTAAGGATGAAAACGACGTCATCAAGGCATTCGCCAATCTATGGCAAACGTCGAACAAGGAAGAACTCTCTATCGATCTGATGCGTTACGATCCAAACACCAAAGGCATCATGGATTTTCTGTTCGCAGAGTTGATGCTTTGGGGTAAAGCGGAAGGCTATCAGCGGTTTTCAATGGGGCTCGCGCCGCTTGCCGGCCTGGAACAATTCCCTCTCGCGCCGCTCTGGCATAAAATCGGCGGGATGATTTTCGACCTCGGCGACCAGTTTTATAATTTCAAAGGCCTTCAAGAATACAAAGCGAAATATTCACCGCAGTGGGAACCGAGATATCTTGCCGTCCCCAGCGGGTTGTCGATGCCTTTTATCATGATCGTGATTACCTGCCTGATTTCCGGCGGCTGGAAAGGCGTATTTACCAAATTACCTTCTATATGGAAACGGATGAATGATTTTATGGGTGTTAAGGGAACAAGCAAAAAACGTAGCGCTTTTTAGATTTTGAAGTTAGCTAAACATTCAGGAGTTAGAAAATTCTGAACACTGTAGTTATTTATGATCTTATTTGTTTTGACGCTCTTTAATAAATTATTTTCACTCGGCAGCATGGCGCACGAGAACTTGATGGATTTGTTAGAGTTTGGCTTCCAATCATTTTAAACAACACTTCTTGTATTTTTTCCCGCTCCCACATGCGCACGGATCATTTCTGCCTATTTTATGTCCTGAATTAACTGGTCTGTTTTTTGGTAGATTATGATCTGGTATGGGCGGTGGCACATTAGTTCCTACCACCAAACTAGCTCCCATCACAAATATACCGTCATCGCTATTTTTTTCTCTATGACAAGAATAATCCTTCATTAGAGTCTTTAATAATTCATGTGCAATTTGACGCATTGTTGCTGGAACCTGATCTGCGGATGGCGTTTGTTTTCCATCAATAGTTCCATCAAACCAACCCAGAGAATTGTTTTTTCTGAGGTCGGAATATTTTTTATCTAATTTATTGTCAACATGAGCACCGCCTTCCTTGTTAGCAAGAGATAACACAATATCCTTCCGACTGAATTCGTTTTTAATATTATCTACAAAAACTATCCCATTCCACCATAAGTCAAAGCTTGCCTTTCTGAAAAAAGGACCATCATCGAGAATTGGCAATGGCTTAGAGGGGCGATTTCCTAGACTTAACTGGACTAAGCCAGAATGACTTACCTTGTTAGTTTCATCAAAGGGATAAGAGGTATCTACAAAATCGATATTCTTTTGGTTTAATAGAGATAATAAGGAAGTTGATTTATCTGTGTCATGAACTAAAACTCTTACAGAAACAGCTAGTCGCTTAATTTCACTTTCAAAGCCGCTATCGAAGGAGGTTGCAGAGCTTTCTATAAATTCTAGCTGCTCTTTTAAATGTTCCCGTAGTTCTTCGTTTGATAGCTCTATTTCCATATCTTCTTTAGAACGCTTAGCAATGATTGATAATACAGGCTACCTACCATACGAGCTATTAAGCTTGTATTAGAAATACAATCACCATCTTGATATGACGGTCAAGTAAGACTATTTAATTACAACGCTGAGTATAGTCAATCTCAGCCTATTTTTTAGTTTGCGTGTATTCTTAACCCATCCTACAATCCTAACATCAAATGCATGGAGAATGTAATGGGGCAAAGCTTTAAATTATTCCTTACCGGTCTTTTCTTTGTCCTCAGTTTCCATGTTAAGGCGATAACGCCGGAACAGGTGCCTGAACCGCTCAAGCCCTGGGTCAAGTGGGTTTTGCAGGACCAGTTGGAACTCGGTTGCCCCTTCATTTATAACAGCTACGAAGAAAAAAGCTGTAGCTGGCCGACCCAACTTAACCTGGATTTTTCAGCCAGCAGCGGCAAATTCACCATCGATTGGAATGTTTACCGGGAAAGCTGGATTAAATTGCCGGGCAATCAGGAACATTGGCCGCAAAACGTCACGGCTAACGATAAAAGCGTGGCGGTGGTGGCGAAGGACGGCATGCCTTCGGTTAAGATGCAGCCCGGTTACTATCAGCTTAAAGGCGATTTTTTCTGGAACCATATTCCGGAAAGCCTGAATATTCCCGCCGATACCGGTTTGGTGAGCTTGCAAGTTAACCATACGGTAATCCCTAAGCCGAGCATCCGCGACGGTCAGTTATGGTTAACCGAAAACGAAATCGGGCAAAAAAAGCCGGAAAATATTCAAAATACGCTCGATGTCCAGGTTTTCCGGCTGATTACCGACGATGTGCCCATGCAGGTAATGACCTACTTGGTGCTGGATGTTTCTGGCGAGCAACGTGAAGTCAAACTGGCGTTACCGTTGCTGGATGGCTTTATTCCGCTTGGGTTAACCAGTGATTTACCCGCCCGCATCGAACCCGACGGACAATTGTTGGTGCAAGTCCGTCCGGGACAATGGCACATCGATATCAATAGCAGAAGCACCAAAGAGACCAATAGTCTTTCGCTCAATAGCCAAATCAAAGACTGGCCTGCATCCGAAATTTGGGTTTTTAATGCCCAACCGCAACTACGGGTGGTTGAGGTGGAAAAGTTGCTGCCGATCGATTCCAGCCAGACGAATTCCCCTGAAATTTGGCGGCATTTGCCGACGTACAATGTTAACCAGGGCGAAAGCCTGACGCTGAAGATTATTCGCCGCGGCAATCCAGACCCTGAACCCAATCACTTAACCTTGCAGCGTAAATTATGGCTGGATTTTGATGGCGGAGGGTACACCATCCATGATGTGATCGGCGGCAAAATAACGAAAGACTGGCGGCTGGATGCGCAAGCTGATACTCAGTTGGGCAAAGTTGACCTGAACGGCAACGATCAGCTGATCACTTTAAATCAAAAAACCGGCAAGCAAGGCGTGGAAGTCAGGCAAGGCTCGATCAGCCTGGGCGCGGATAGTCGTCAGGTAGGCAATATCAATCGGCTGAATGCGGTTGGTTGGGAGCAAAGTTTTAATACGGTTAACGCTGAACTTAACCTGCCGCCCAGCTGGCAATTGCTGGCGGCCAGCGGCGTTGATAACGTGCCGAACAGCTGGGTATCGCGCTGGACGTTGCTGGATTTATTTCTGGTATTGATCGCCGCTTTAGCCACCAGCCGACTGTTTAACCGGCGTTGGGGGTGGCTGGCTTTGTTAACCCTGACCTTGATCTGGCATGAGTACGGCGCGCCGCAATTCATCTGGCTGAATATTTTAGCGGCTACGGCGTTGATCCGGGTTTTGCCGGCTGGAAAATTTTTTACCGCAGTCACATGGTACCGCAATATCAGCTGGCTGTTGTTGGTGCTGACGTTAGTGCCTTTTATGGTTAACCAGGTGCGCACCGGGATTTATCCGCAACTGGAAAATCCTTGGGCGGATATTGCCCCGCCGTATGTGCAATCGCAATCCGGAAATGTAACTGCCGAGGCCGAGATGGCCATGAAACCCGCCACACCTGCCGCCAGTCCGGAAGCGAAAGTTGCAGAATCTGTTACGCGGTTAGAAAGCGATTCATATTCCAGACGGGTCTACGAAAAATCGAAAAGGCTGTATAAGCAGGAAATGCCTAAAGAGGTTCCTGCCGAAAAGTTTGTCCGAACTGATCCCGACGCCAAAGTCCAAACGGGACCTGGCTTGCCGCAGTGGCAATGGAATCGGGTAGGGCTTAGCTGGAACGGTTCCGTAGAAGCTAACCAGCAGTTAAGGCTATGGTATCTTTCGCCCAAAATGGTGATGTTGCTGAATTTTATCCGCGTTATTCTGGTTTGTGGCTTGGCGTTGGTCATGTTTGGTTTGATTGACAAGTTAAGATTAAAGCCTAAAACCAGCGCTCAAGTGTTGTTATGGTTTTTGGCGTTGCCCTTGTTTTCACTGCCCAGCCCCAAAGCCCACGCCGACATGCCAAGCCAGGAAGTGCTGGAAGAATTAAAAAAACGCTTGCTGGAAGCGCCGGATTGCTTGCCTAACTGTGCGCAGATCCCGCAAATGCAGGTAAAGGTTAACGAAAAGGAATTAACGATTTTCTTGCAAATACATGCCCAGGAATCGGTTAACGTTCCGCTGCCCGCATCGTATGAGCAATGGTTTCCCAACCAGGTCGAGGTGGATGGCAAAGCGGCGCAAAGTTTATATCGCCAGGACAACAGCCTCTGGTTAAACGTAACTACGGGCGAGCATCAGGTAACGCTTCGAGGGCTAACGCCGGTATTGCCTACTTTCACATTACCGTTAAACCTGAAACCAAATCGGGTGACCGTGGAAAATTCCGGCTGGCAAGTCAGCGGGATACAGGATAACGGGCAGATAGAAAACCAGTTGCAATTTAACCGCATCAGCCAAAGCAATGCTGTTGCAAGCGATAAACGTCTGGCTCCCGGCGTGCTTCCGCCGTTTGTCCGTATTGAGCGGACATTGCAGCTTGGGCTGGATTGGCATGTAGCCAACCAAGTCAAACGGCTATCACCTGCAGATTCAGCAATCGTTTTGGAAATTTCGTTATTGCCCGGTGAAAAAGTCACCACGTCTGGAATTCAGGTTAAGGACGGCAAAATTCAGGCAAATTTAGCGGCGCAGCAAGCGGATTTTTCTTGGGAATCCAATCTGGATAAAACTGAAAATCTAGGATTTATTGCCGCCAATACCAGCCAATGGATTGAAGTCTGGAAAGCCGATATCAGCCCCATCTGGCATCTTGAAACCAAGGGCATCGCCATGATGCAGCTCAACAACGAAGGGCAATGGCTGCCGGAATGGCATCCCTGGCCGGGCGAATCGTTAAGTTTGCAGGTTACCCGACCTAAGTCGGTGGAGGGACAAACGTTAACCATTGATAAAAGCCAGCTAACTTTTCAACCCGGCTTGCGCTCATCCGATACCGGCTTGACTTTTACCATCCGCAGTTCCCAAGGAACGCAACACACGATGCATTTACCGGAAAAAGCGGTAATGCAGGCATTGATGATCAACGGACAAACACAGCCCATCCACCAAGAGGGAGATCGATTAACGTTGCCAATTAATCCCGGTGAGCAGGAAATCGCCATCTCCTGGGAAGAACCTACCGGCGTGTCCTGGTTAACCAAAACACCCAAGGTGGATTTGGGTGCGCCCAGCGTGAATAGCAAACTGAATATGAGTTTGGGGCAAGACCGTTGGGTGTTGTTTGTTTGGGGGCCAAAATTAGGCCCTGCGGTGTTATTTTGGGGCGTGTTGGCCGTAATTTTCATCTTAGCTATCGGCTTGTCTAAAATACCGTTAACTCCATTAAGATCGTGGCAGTGGGCTTTATTATTGTTGGGATTAAGTCAAATTCCCTTAGAATCAGCAGCATTATCATCGCCTGGTTAATCTTGTTAGGTTGGCGGGCGCAAAAGACAAATCGCCAACCGCAAGGTTTTCAACTTCATTCAAATCATATTGGGGTTAACCACGATCGCTTCGTTAACCATATTGGTGATTGCAGTCGAACAAGGTCTGTTGGGCGGTTCGCCGGATATGCAGATCAGCGGCAACCAATCCTCGGCGTTTAACTTGAACTGGTATCAGGATCGCAGTACATCCAGATTGCCTGTCGCAATGGCAGTTTCCATGCCTATTTTGGCTTACCGTTTGCTGATGCTGTTGTGGTCGTTCTGGCTAGCCGCTTCTTTGTTGAACTGGCTGAAATGGGGCTGGCAATGCTATTCAACCAACGGTTTGTGGCGAAAAAAACCGGTCATCCAAAAGGTTGATGCGAAGGTGGGAAATCCAGAAAAGTAAATGTGAAATTTCCAGTTATCATCACAATCGTTAGCCCAAGGAGCTTTAAGCTGCAAACATTTGGATGAATGCCTATGATGATAAAGTGGAAAATTTACATTTTAGTTTCACGCATATTAGAGATTCGGCCTTGTGAAATTTTAAGTTTCCGTTCGGCTTGAGCGTGTCGAAAGGCGTATGTGCTTCGATACGCTCAGCTTTTATGCCCTGTGGGTACTTACGGATCAAATATTGAAAGACCGAATCAAAAGCTTACAAACTTATATTGAGGCAGCTAACTATTTTATTTCTGCCAGAGCTTTAATAGAAAACGCCAGACCATATCAATAGCACCCACACATCCCCCACCCTGCGCCGCATTGCCGCCCGCCGCCGCCTCGCGGCTGCCGTAATTGTGCGCCCTGAGCGCGCTTTGCAGCGGGTAAGGGTCGAGCGCCATCTGCGGCTTGGCAAGATTGCCGCGTTCCCAAGGTTGCACGGGGGCGCAGGCGGTAAGCATCAGCAGGATTGTACTCCCGGTTGAATGCTTCAATAATTTCGATAAAATCATGGTTGTCTCTATTCTGTCATTTCGACCAACAGGAGAAATCTTAATAGCACAGATTCCTCAGTGCGTTCGGAATGACAAGAACGCGTTTCGCAAGCACCACACTCCGGCCTGTTATTTCGACCTAAAAGGCATGTGTCATTTCGACCATCAGGACGACTGCATGGAAGCAGGAGGTAAAGTACGCAGGCGCAGTTGCAGAGAAATCATAAATATCATGGGTTTAAGGTTCCTCTGCTACGCCCGGAATAACAAAGGCGTGGTTGGCCGTTTCCTTCAAAACCCATAACTCCAGATGAAATTCACGGCATAATCACGATCCAACTGGTAGCCGTTGTAGTCGGTGTGGACGGGTTGCAGCCACTCGAACTTGAGGCTGTTGCCCTGGAAGGCACCGCTGGGGACGGTGACGTTGACCCCTAAGCCTAAGTCCACAAATTGGCCACCGTAGTTGGCGGGGAAGTCGAAGGGGCCGATGTGTTGGGGGACGAAGGTTGTTGGCGGGTAAGAAAGTGGGTCAATTTGCTTGCTAGGGGTGATAACGCCATTGACCTTGCCCTGGCTGGTGTAAACTCCGCGTACGGTGGTGGCCAGCCAGTTTGTCCAGTTGTAGCCGCCCCACGCGCTGCTTTGGAAGATGTCGCCGAGTGAATAGCCGGAGTCGTTTTGGCCTTCCAGGCGGATGGTGGCGTTGGCTTGCGCCCCCCACAGGAAGCCCTCGTAGTTGCCGCTATAGGTGATGGTCGGCTTGAAATCCCAAGTGCCGCTGCCCAGTTGCATACCATAATGGATACGCTGGTCGTAGACCGGGTTGGAGCCGGTTTTGCGCAAGGTAATATCGACATCGCCCGTGGGCGCGGTGCCGCCCACGCTAACGGTCAAGTAGTGGTTAGGGCGGTCGAAGGCCTTGAACAAGGCATAGACACCAAAGTCACCGATGCCGCCGGTCTGGTGGGCGTGGGTGGTAAAGTGGCCTCCGTGGGCATCGGTAATCTGCACGTTGTCATTCGGTGTCATGGTCATGTCCATGTCCATCCACTGCGGCATCAGCATCAAGGTCAACCAGTCGGTCGGCGCATACATCAGGTCAAGCATGTGCATGTTCATGCCCATGAATTCGGGCGTAACCGCACATTCTTTATCCACACAGCCATTGAGGTTGGCGTTTTCCAGGCTGGTGGCGCGGCTGCCATAGAGCATATCGCCCGACTGCTCGCTGCGCATAAAACGGTAGCCCGCCATAAAATCTCCCGCTTTCGGCAAGGTATGATCAAACATCACGCCAGCGGGGGAATTGCTATGATGGCGATGGTGTCCGCCATGCCCTTCATGCCCGCCTTGGCTACCACCTGTTGCAGCCAAGGCATCCAGCTTGACCTTGAGCGCGACGTTCGCCACCCAGTAGTCGTAATCGGCAAAGGCCTGCTCGCCACCGCCGCCGATTTTCAAACTGCCCTGATGGGTGTAGTATTCAAAGCCGGTTTCTAGACTGATGCCTTTGCTGAACTGCTTTTCGACCGTCACCCCGCCCGACAATGTACCAAAACCAGACAGGCGTTGATCGCTGGAGTAGTATTTAGGATAGCCTTTTATAAAACCAGCTATGGGGTTTCCATTGTTGTCGGTCGCAAAATTTTCAGTGACCAAGTAAAAAACCCCAGGGGTGTAAAAATCGGCAGCACTTTGCGAGTAATAGCGGATACGGGGGGTCACCGTCCAACCGGCACCCAAAGGCTGCACCCAATCGGCTTCAAAAGTATGGGCGTTAATGCTCCAGTCGTCATGGGCAAAATTGTAGTTAAAATGCAGTGCGGCATCTAAAGCTTCTATGTAACGGTCAAATCCTAAATGCCAGTTGAACAGATTCCGCTCATCGGGACGCACTTCAAGTAATGCCCCTGGGTCACCCAAAGTCAGGTCAACTACACCTGCTTGCTCAGTGGTATTAATCCGAGCCGTATGTTTGTATACGAGTTTATAGGGGTTAGCCAAGTAGCCTGTGCTGCGGGTATAAGTTAGATCCAAAGACAATAAGGAGCTTTTATCGAGTACTTGGCTCAACCCCAGTTGTGCGCCCCAGTCTTGTCGGTTGCCGTGCAATGTAGCGCTTGTCTCAGTAGGCACATCGCCAGGTTTGCTAAAGTCATAAGTACTTACAACATAGCCGGATGGTGTCTTGGGGTTAATTCGCTTTGCTACATAGATAGGGTTTCCCTTAGCATCAGACGTTTCGCTAATCAATTGGGTGGCATCGTATTGTTCCGTATCAAAATAGGGTAGTCCGTCAGGGTCTAATTTGGCGGCCGTATCGCTGTTGGTGTAACTTAGCCCCCAATTGAACGTAGTGCGCTTTTGGTTGAAGTCCAGCCGTCCACCAATATTGCCAAAACGCGACTCATAATCGTTTTCAACGGAAATACCGCCACCCACGCTTAGGGCTGCCTCGTCCCATTCATAAGTCATCTTAAAATCGCCTTGCTTGCGAGTTTCTGGTGAAGCATAAGACAACACATGGGTGAGCCGATTGTCCTTAATTTTTGATAAGTATTTATCCGTAACAGAATCATAAACACCCTTGTAGAAGTTTAATTTTCTATCCACAAAGTAACCGCCACGACCAGCGCCAAGTGCTGCAATCGGGGATGCTCCCGTCACCGCAACATTACGGAATTGATTATCTGTAAGATATTTTGCGCTATTCCCACCGTCCAAAACGGATGTCGAAGCGATTGGCGTTGCGCCAGACCAAGTATCTTGGGTGTAATTGAAGGCAAACTTGATGCGGTTGGTCAACGTGACTTTGGCGCTACCGTGGATGCTGTCCACCTCAATCGGATTTAGGTTTTGAGGTAATTTGGTGACAGCAAAGTTATTATTCAAATTAACCGTGCCATAGATATCCCGCTTGCCTTCCTGGTAATGGCTGTATTGGAAATCCACGCTGTCTTTTTCGGCGGCATGGGCGACTGCGGGTAGCAAGCCGGGCAAGACTAAGGCGGCGGCTGTCAATGCCGAATACGCAGTGAACATTTGATTATTCTTTTCTTGTTTTTTTGGATGTTTCATCATCAAGTTTCCCGTGTTTAAAATTGATACGGTTATCTTTTTTCAGGCGGAAGATTAAGCATTGATTTATATAAATTTATTGCCGATTTTTTTTAAAAAGCTTAACCAAGACAAAAGCAAAACTTATGCCAATCTATTAAAACCCACTATTCATTGGGTTTAAGGCGGCTTAAAAATTAGCGCAGATGAAAAAATGTGTGATATCTCACAATCAGTGTGTGAAATGACCTAATTTTTGGGGTTTTTAGAGTGACGAGATAATTCAGGTGTAACAAATTCGGCCTGGATAGAGGATTTTGCCATCACTACGTGGCTGTGGCATGGGCTGATTAAGGTTAATTTATGGAAAATAGCTAGAAATATCGACTGAATAGCCCGATCATAAAACGGGATGGTTATATTAGTGTGTGATATCACACACTTTCACTTTACAAAGGCAGCTCTATGTTAAGAGTGCTTGCAGCAAAGAAATGCCTTTCAATTTGCCAGTTTCACATTCCGAAATCAGGGGCGTACATTTCTTGCCATGAAACAACTAAACCTTTCCTGTCAAGATCGAATCCCTGCACCCGTAATAAACAATATAGAGATAACAAAACACAGGAATAAAAAACGCTGGCTGGATTCCAAATTGGTCAGCGACTAGCCCCTGGAATAAAGGTAAAACAGCCCCTCCGACAATCGCTGAACACAAGATTCCGGAACCTTGTCCGGTATGCTTGCCGAGGTCTTTTAACGCCAGCGAAAAAATGGTTGGAAACATGATGGAATTAAAAAAACCCACTGAAAGAATGGTTGCCATCGCAACGTGGCCGGATACGAATATGGTTGCTAACACCAGCAGAGCCGCGCATGCGGCATTGAAAGCAAGCAATTTGCCCGGCTTAACCTTCTTCATTACCATTGCGCCAATAAACCGACCGACCATGGCTCCACCCCAATACATGGAGACGTATTTTGCGGTCGCGGCCGCGGTTAACCCGGTAATCGTGGGTTCGGTTAAAAAGCTAACCAGAAAGCTGCCGATAGAGACTTCCGCGCCGACATAAACAAAAATTCCGATTGCGCCTAATATCAATTGGGGGGAACGCCAGGCATTGGAATAAAGTTCATCGCTGATTTCACTTGGACTTAATTCGTTTTTTGTATTTTTGCCGTTAACAAGTGGAAGTTTCACGATGGCAAAAATACCAGAAACTGCAAGTAGAACTGTTGCAAGCAGAAGATAAGGCGACTGCACTGCCGCTGCTTCCATAGATTGATAAGCACTCAATGCCTCAGCATCCAGTTGGCTTATTTCCGATCCGGAGTTTTCACTGCAGCAGACAGAATAAAGAAAGCGCCAAAATACGGGGCGATAGTCGTACCCAACGAGTTAAATGCCTGCGTCAGGGTTAACCGGCTGGAGGCGGTTTCCGGACTGCCCAACAAGGTCACATACGGATTCGCTGAGACTTGAAGAAGGGTAATGCCAGCTGCCAGCACAAAAACGGCTGCCAAAAACAAGTAATAAAGGCCCATTTCTGCGGCAGGATAGAACATCAGGCAACCCAATCCGGCAATGGTTAATCCAAGGATAATGCCCTGTTTGTAACCGATTTTATCCACCAGATAACCGCCCGGTACAGACACCAAAAAATACGCGGTAAAAAAGCAAAACTGAATCAGCATGGCCTGGGCGTAATTCAGGGTAAAAACTGCTTTTAAGTGCGGGATCAAAATGTCGTTCAAGCAGGTGATAAACCCCCAAATAAAAAACAGGCAGGTTAACAAAACGAGACTACCCGATTTGGAAAGCGACCCGAATTGTGTTGTTTGCTGCTGCAATTGAGACATTGGCTTGAAATACTAATTGGTTAACCTGAATATCTTGGTTTCATCGCCAACCATGACAGTAAATTGGCCCGGTTCGACCACCCGTTTCATATCGATGCCGATAAAAGACAGATCATGCTGCGACAAGACGAATTTTAATTTTTTCACTTCTCCGGATTCCAGCTCGACTTTTTCAAAAGCCTTCAGTTGTTTGACCGGCCGAGTGACGGAAGCAACCACATCATTAATGTAAAGCAGTACCGTTTCCTTGCCTTTACGCTGACCGGTATTCTTGACATTAACGGTAACGGTAATGTTCTCATTGGATGAGACCTGCTCTTTTTCCAACGCTAGGTCATAGGTAGAAAAAGTGGTGTAACTCAGGCCATGACCAAAAGGAAACAAGGGCTGGTAGTCATTCATTTCGAATGACTCCATGGGTTTGTGATCGTATAGAGTGATACCGTTGGTGTTTTTGGGGTAGGTGATCGGTAATTTGCCGTCCGGATTGTAGTCGCCGTAGAGGACATCGGCTATCGCTTCACCGCCTTCCATGCCCGGCAAAAATCCCAGGATTACACCCTGGGCCTGATTCGCAGATAGAAGTTATAATTCTCGGTCTTCCACCCAGTGTTAACAGGACGACGGGGCTACCGGTATCAAGAACAGCTTCCGCCAATGCCTTTTGTGATGAATCGAGCTCAAGCGACTCGATATTTCCTACCGTTTCGGTATAGGGCAATCTCGCCCAAACAAAGCAAGATATAATCATACTGTTTTGCTTCAGCGACCACCTTGTCGATGGCAGTTGAATCGTCCCTGATATCGCCATTGAAATAATCGACTTTTCCTTTAGCTCTTTTTTGTATGGCTTGCAATACAGTCAGTTTGTCTTTCGGGTATAAATTTTCCGCATTGCCTTGCCAGGTTATCGTCCAGCCGCCATTCATCACGCTTAACGAATTAGCCGTCGGGCCGGTCACCAGGATTTTGGCATCCCGTTTTAACGGTAAAATTTGGTCGCTGTTTTTCGCCAGTACAATGGATTCGCGCGCTGCCTGTAGGTTAACCGATTTAGCTTCCGCCGTGGCGAAATTATTTTCCACCGGTAAAGGTTTGTGCCCAGCATCAAACAAACCGACTTGATATTTAACAGTGAGAATCCGCTTAACTGCTTCGTCAATTCTGGACAATGGGACTTCACCTGCGTTAACCAGCTCGAGCAGATCGTCATAAAACGAAAAATCAAAAGGCACCATGCTCATATCGACACCGGCCATGACAGCAATCTTAACCGCCTCTTTGGGCGAGGCAGCCAGCTTGTCGCGGGTGTAAAGGCGTTTGATGTCTTCCCAGTCGGACACGGTAAAGCCTTTAAAGCCTAGTTCACCCCGCAAAATTGTGGTCAAGTAATGATGATTGGCATGTCCGGGAATGCCGTCAACCTCGGCTGAGTTGATCATAATGGTCGGAGCACCCGCTTTGATTCCCGCTTCAAATGAAGGCAGGAAATATTCGCGCAGCATCCTTTCACCGATCCAGGCGGGTGTCCGATCCAAACCGTTAATCGGAAAGCTATACCCCACATAATGCTTCAAACAGGTGGGAGCTTTGTCTGGTGCAGAAAAATCATTGCCTTGATGACCTTTGATATAAGCGGCTCCCATGACGGATGCCAGATGCACATCCTCGCCATAGGTTTCCCATAAACGCGGCCAAAGCGGTTGCCGACCCATATCCATCACCGGGGCAAAATTCCAGTGCTGGCCTGTTGTGCGGACTTCCCGAGCGGTAATTTCGCCTTCCTGAAAACTTAACCCAGGATTGAATGTTGCCGCCATATTGATCGCTTGCGGAAACAGCACAGCGTTTTGCGTGTAATTTGCACCGTGAATGGCGTCAATACCATAGATTACCGGAATTTTCAGACGGGTTAAGGCCGTTGCCTGTTCGATTTCGCTTAACACTTTGCGCCAGGTTTCTATAGGCTGCGCCTGATTATTCGGCGTGGTTGGCGTGTTGAGTATGGAACCCACATGATAGCGATGAATGGCTTCCTCTAGTTTGGCATGATCGACAGGATTTTCAGATTCCTGCCCTTCCGGAATACTGATCACCGAAAAATCGATTTGAGTCATTTGCCCAATTTTCTCTTCCAGGGTCATTTTCGACAAAAGCTGATCAACTTCTGCGGCAAAAGGACTCTCTTCTGAATTATTTTCTAATGTATTCATGTAACACCCGGGTAAAAGTAAAAGGCAAACAAATAAAATAATAGCTGGATATTGCGAATTTAAATGTTCTTTAAAATGAGGATTCACGCTTAGTTATATTACAAAGTATGATCGAAGAAATTGAAGAATAAATTTATAAATTTTTGGTGGTTTTGCTTTAGTGATTCTACCAATGCACTCAAGCGCAAGTTTTTATCAGTTTAGTTGGAATTATTCAATGGCTAAGTTTACCTAAAGATTTTAGGGTGAGTTAACCCCAACGTGTTCCGTTTTCCAAAACACCGTGATTGGCTTGTTTCTCTTCATACCGCTTTTGGAACGGTTGATCGTAAATCATTTCCGTTTTTATAGTTAAGAAGAAGCTGTCTGATACTGGAATGGCAACTAAATTAAATGCAATTTGAAAGGCTTGAAATAAAACCTATCGATAAAGAGGGGCAACTAAAACCTTAATACTTATGATGCGCTCATAACTTCTGAAATAGTCTCGAGCATTCGGATAAAGAGCTGCAGCCCCCCCGACGAGGGGCTGTTGATAAATCTAAAATCATCAAGATTATTAAAACCCATAACTCCAGGTAAACGACAACGCCCCGTCGCGGTCAAGCTGATAGCCGTTGACGTTGGTGTACACCGGTTGCAGCCATTCAAAGGCCAAACGGTTGCCCGCAAACTGCGCCGTGGGGCATGTTGACGCTCATGCCGAAGCCGACATCGACATACTGGCCGCCGTAGTTTGTGGGGTAATCCATCGGCGAGGAACGATCATCATGTCAGCAAAGTCCAAATCTGGCGCGTTGTCTTTACTGTCGATACAAGCTTGCCATAGCCACCGCATCGAATACTCCCGGGCCGATGGGGTATGCCGTTATCGTCAAATTGGCTGTAGGTCGTGAAATTAAATTTTGAGCAGTCGTATTGTTTTTGCACGATCAACCCGCCACTTCGGGTAACGGCCTTTAATGGCGCCTTGCCAGTTATAAGCTACCCGAACCGTGCCTGATAACCAATTAGTCAAGTCGTAACCGCCCCACAGGCTGGTTTCAAAAGTATCGCCCAAGGCATAGCCGGATTCGTTCTGGCTTTCCAACCGTTTGGTGCCGCCCACTTGCGCACCCCAAGACCATTCGCCGGTCTTGCCGGTATAAGTCAGGCTGGGTTTGAAATCCCAGGTGCCGCTGCCCAGTTGCATGCCGTAATGTACGTAATCGCTCGTCTCGGTAACTTGACTAAATCTTTTTTGTCTTGATGGCAACATCGCCTGTCGGCGCGGTTACGCCTAGGCCTAAGTGCAGATGATGTTCTGGACGATTAAATAAGTTAATCAAAGCATACATGCCGGTATCGCCAACGCCGCCGGTGGGAAGTCATGGGCGTTGGCACCCCGCCATGCGATGGTGCCTCTGCAGTGGTATCAGCATTGGGATGATAGGACGGCATCGCCATGTCCATAAACTGCGGCATCAGCATTAAAGTCAACCAGTCGGTCGGTGCGTACATGATGTCCAGCATGTGCATGTTCATGGTCATCTCGCGCGGTAGCATGGGGCAGCCATCGGCTAGATTCCGGACAACCGTCGGCGATAACCTGATCTGTGCTTAACTTTGCTGTCGCCGTGCAGAAACCGTTCCGCCTGCCAGTTGCGCTGGTAGCGGTAACCGACCATCATGTCGCCCGCCTTTTCCAAGCGTATGACCGAACCAGACGCCCGCCGGAATGTTGGCATGGTTCAGGATGGTCGCCGTGGTCATGGTTGCCGTCAAGGGTGCTTCGGCCAATTGAGCTCAGGTTAAGCTTAAGCGCGGCATTGGCGACCCAGTAATCGTAATCGGCAAAGCTGTCTTCCCCGCCGCCGCCCAGTTTTAAACTGCCCTGATGCGTGTAATATTCAAAGCCAGTCTGCAGGCTGATACCTTTGGCGAATTGCTTTTCCACGGTCACCCCGCCGCTTAACGCGCCGTAACCCGACAGGCGCTGGTCGCTGGAGAAGTTTTCTGGTGTGTTGATTCTTAATCCGGTTGGATCAGGAATAACCTGGGTCGGCGTTATAGTAAAACGCTTTGCCACCCCCAGAAAAGAAGTCCCGTAAAAATCGGCGGCGGATTGGGTGTAATAACGAATGCGCGGCGTAATTGTCCAGCCCGCACCCAAAGGTTGCACCCAGTCGGCTTCGAAGGTATGGGCGTTAATGCCCCAGTCGTCATGGGCAAAGCTATAGTCGAAGTGCAAGGCGGCATCAAGGGGTTCCACATACTGCACCCAACCGGTTGACCACTGCCACAAGATTCCGTTCGTCGGGGCGCTGTTCAATAAAGGCTCTGCCGCCATATTGAGTAGCATCTACGCCATAATTCCTAAGATAGTTAAAGGGATTATCACGGTCATAGACCCAGGCCACTTTATAGGGATTTTCCAGAAAACCCGTGCTGCGGGTGTAACTCATGCCCAATTTGCCGATGGAATCCTTGTTAACAATTTGTGTCAAGCCCAAGCGTACCCCCCAGTCTTGGCGGGTGCCGCTTAGCGTCGTTAAGCCGGTGGCTGGGTTGAACTTAATCTGATCGTTATGCTGCGCTGTCCAAGTAAAATAATTATCCGCCAGTCGGATCGAGTTCGGCATCGATATCGCTATGCGTATAACTTAAGCCGAGATCGACGGTGGTTTGTTTCTGGTTGAAATCCAGACTGCTTCCCAAGTTGACAAAACGGGATTCGTAATCGTTCTCCACTGAAATTCGGCCGCCGATATCCACTGTCACATCATCGTTCCACTGGTAGGAAATTTAAAGTCGCCTTGCTGGCGGGTTTCCGGCGAAGCGTAGCCCATGACGTGAACGATACGGTCGCTAATTGGTATAACTGTGCCGGTATTGTTATCCAGTAAAGGATAAATAAGCCGGTTTTTATCGTCTATCGTTAGCGTCGCCGCATCAGTAAAGTATGGCGAAGCGCCGCCGAATACCGCCTTGCCCTGGTCGTCTTTTCCGTAGTTATAAAAGGATAATGCTCCGGATTGTAACGGCGCGCTGCCGAAAGGGGTTGCACCCGACCAAGTGTCTTGAATATAGTTGAAAGCGAATTTAACCCGGTCGGTCAGGCTGAGCAGGGCGCTGCCGTGCAGACTTTCGACTTCAATCGGGTTGATGTTGTTCGGCACGGCAGCTTTTATCTCAACGCCCGAATCATCAAAAACGTAAGGATTAAATCCATCCCTGCGCCCTTCCTGATAATGGTTGTACTGGAAGTCCACGCTATCGTCGTCGGCGGCGTGGGCGGCAACCGGCAACAGGCCGGAAGACCAGCGCGGCGGCGGTTAACACAGGTAAAGAAGCGGGATTGCAGTTAATAAGTACGTCTTTTTTCGAAAACTCATTTGTCGGTTTTCCTTTTTAAATGACTTGCGACGACATGAAATCGCTTAACCTATAGCTAAAGCAAATTACATACCATATTGATCAAACCCAGTAAAATAGGGCTTTTAGGAAGGGTTAAGAAATTTGCGGGGATGAAAACTGTGGCATACCACACAGTAAGTGCGTGATATGCCATAACTTTTGGTTAAAAAACGATATTTTTTAGTGAAATTCTAGGAAAGTTCGCGGAAAAACTGTAAATTCGCATCTCTTGGTTAGCTTCTTGTCTATGTAAAAAAGCTATTGTGTGTACATCAAACCGGAAAATGGCAAAAAATCCCGTTCGATTGTGTCGCCTTATAAACATGAATGCGTTGAATAACACAGTTTAATTTTTGTTAAAACCAAACGGAATTGATGTTGTACAAATAGAAAGGTTTTGATTTAGTTAGTAACTATTGATCCGGCGAAATGCAATCCAAAGTGGCGTTCGCGCTGGAGTGCATTCCTAAAACTTAATGAAACTTTACAGAATTTTCTCGTGTTTCAATTCGTTCTGACCGAACGATTTAAGCATCAATAAACCGGATCAAAAGCTTTAACTAGAGATATTTTTCATTCAGCAACATTTTCCACGTTTAGCTTGGCTTGGCATTGGCTGATGGCAGTATCCCATTTAACTTTATCAGCCATTTTTCCTTTGAAGCATTTAATAGTTTCATCGGCATTACTCGTGCCTTTGCATAATTCAATTGCATTCTTGTAGTCCCATTTATCACTGTCACCATAGCTAACGTGACCGGTCATGACGCCATGAAAACAGTCGCCCGGGGCCTTGGGATTTTTTGTGTCTTGACATAAATATTCCAGATTTTTGTCTTCCCATTTAGACGCGCTTTCGTAGTTGGAAGTAGGATCCCATGCAATCTTGCCCTGAATATGTTCCTTACATGCCGTCTCATGCTCTGTTGCCAATGCAGATTGACTGTAGTTAGAGGTTACAACAATAAACAAGCCGGCAATCAACTTCATCGCATTTGATTTTGTTAAAATATTCATTTCAGCTCCAGCATTTAGTTTGAAAAATTATTTGTTACGATTGCAACTTATCAGCGAATAATGCTTAGTCAAAGAAAGTAATTTTCAATTTTGTTTTTCAAATCTCGTATGATTTGTGGAGTTTTATGTCGGTAGCTGGAGAGAATCTGACATTGACAAGAAACTGCTTTGGCCTTTGTTTCGAAAAAGGTGTTTGGTTAACATTTCATTGCCTCCGGGCTAAAGTGAATCTGTTGCAAGTAAAATTGTCAGCTGTAAATATCCTGATAAGTTCTTCTTATGAATATTTTTGGATAAGCAATATGCCATGGAATTGAAATTACCGTTCGATACAAAATCTCCGGTTACCGGGGAGGCATTTACTGTGATTGATGCACCAAAGAACGCTGTTTTTTCGTTCGTGGCTGAGAATTATTTTGAGAATTATCCAAAATGGGCGCCGGAAATTGTTGAAGTTAAAGCGCTGGATGGCGATAAAGTTGCTGTGGGTGTTAAGGGCAGGCAAGTAAGGGAAGAAAATGAAGATAAAATCGAATCAACTTTTGTTGTCGATGAATACCTCCCTGACAGCAGATTTACACTTCAAGGTTCAGAACCCGCATTCAAGTCGATCTACTTGACCGAAAGCCAAGGGGAAGATGGACAAACAAAACTGACTTTTAGATTTGAGCTGTTAGATATCGATATCTTTATGCGCCCCTTTGTTAAGCTTATAAAAGCGGCGATTGAAGAGGGCGCTGAAAATACAGTTGAAAGAATTAAAGAGTTGATTTCTAAGCAACCTGATTGCAGCGGGTCGCATTGATTAGCTTGGAGTTACACAATGCTTATCTTAAGAAAAGATTCTGGAATAATTCCTCAATTGTTAACCGCCATTTTGGACGATTGCGTGAACGGGGTAACGATTGCCGATCCTGATTTGGACGATTGTCCGATAATTTACGCAAATAAATCGTTCGAAAATTTAACCGGATACAGTCAAGATGAAATCATCGGTCATAATTGCCGGTTTTTGCAAGGAAATGACAGAGATCAAGATGCCAGAAAAAAAATCAAAGATTCGATGAGTCATCACAAAGAGTTAACCGTTACTTTGCGCAATTACAAAAAAGACGGCAGCTTGTTTTATAACCGGCTCAAAATAAAACCGTTATTCGATAAAAACGGCAACCTGCTGTATTTCCTGGGCCTGCAATATGATGTTACTTATCAAGTGAATGCTGAAAATGAAATTAACAGATTGAATTCCTTGCTTTAATTTTTAACCAAATGATAAAAAACACAATACTTTACTTTTGCCGGGTGTTGGGTATGTTGAAGGGGTAGATCAATGTAAAGCTGTGCTCTCAGGAGAATTATGAAAATGATAAATAAGGACTGCATTTCAGAGAATGAGATCACCGATCCCTGCGTGTTTAGCCATCGGCGTAAAATTCTTAAAGCAATCGCCGCCTCTTTTGTTTTTGGTTCAGGCACAATTAATAGCTTGGTTAACACCGAACCCAAGTTGTTGGGCTTACCCAAAGCAGTTACCGGGCTGAATTCCTCAGATTCCACGCCTTTCGAACTGGTTAAAAATTATACGAATTACTATGAATTCGGCATCGACAAAAAGGCACCTGCCAAGTTGGCGCAAAATCTCCAAATCGACCCTTGGTCACTAGAAATAACCGGTGAGGTTGAAAATCCATTTACTCTTCGGCTTGAAAGATTTATCAGCCAACAAACACTTCAAGAGTTCGTCTATCGCCATCGTTGTGTAGAAGGGTGGTCAATGGTTGTGCCCTGGATAGGATTTCGACTTGTCGATTTGCTGAAACAGATCAAGCCCCTATCAACTGCAAAATTTGTTAAATTCGTGTCGGTTTATCAGCCCGAGGCGATGCCTTCTCAACGCAATAATCTGATTCTTGAATGGCCTTATGTCGAAGGTTTAAGAATTGACGAAGCAGCCCATCCGTTAACAATTTTAGCTGTCGGCATGTACGGCACAGTGTTGCCGAAACAAAACGGCGCACCGATCCGGTTAGTTGTGCCCTGGAAATATGGTTTCAAGAGCATAAAAGCAGTTGTCAGAATTGAATTTACAAAAACACCGCCACTGCCGACCTGGCATAAATCGGCACCAAAGGAATATGGCTTTTACGCAAATGTTAACCCTTCGGTTCCACATCCACGCTGGAGCCAAGCGAGTGAAATTCGGCTAGGTACCCGTTTTTTTACCCCGCGGCGAAGAACGGAGTTATTCAACGGTTATGGCGACCAAGTTGCTTCAATGTACAGCAACATGGATCTGAGGCATTTTTTCTAATGCTCTTCAGATTGACACAGCAAGCGCAAAATAAAACCTTTTGGGGGATAAGCCCAAAAAAAATCTTTCTGTTTTTTGTTGAAGAGTATACGGTTAACGAACTAAATCAATTAGTGATTACTTCCTTGAATCACCGGAGGATTTGTTTATTTGTTGGCTTAATTCCAATCGTTATTATTGCTTTCGATATCTTGTTTGATAATTTGGGATCCAATGCCCAGCAAGCTTTGCATATTCGCCTTGGAGATTGGGCGTTACGATTTCTGTGCATCACCCTGTTTATTACGCCTATTCAAAAAATAACCAAATGGCGCGGCATGTCCGAGTACCGGCAATTATTTGGGCTTTATGCTTTTTTTTATGCAACCTTACATGTCATTGGCTACGTGTCGATGGATCATGCGCTGGTTTGGGACGTAATTTATGTAGATATCATTGAGAGCACATACATTTGGTTTGGTGTCTTCGCCTATATGATTATTTTTTTGCTGGCGATCACTTCATCCAAATCCGCCAAAAAGATGATGGGTAAATCCTGGAAAAAACTGCATCGATGGATTTATCCCGCTTCAATCGCAGCCCTTATCCACTATTTTTGGCAACTTAAGGGAAATCTGTTTGAGCCTGTTTTTTACTCAATGATTATTTTAATCTTACTGGCTTTTAGATTGCTTGTTTGGATTAAGGACCGTCAATTAAGACGACTAATGATACCAAAAGGCCCCACCATTGATGATTGATGTTTCTGAGAAAGAAAAAGAAGCTATTAAGGAAGCGAATTGTTGGTCACTCCAGTCAAGTTAACTTTTCGACATTATTTAAGTATTTGTTACGAAAGCTCCGCAAGATCATATTCATGCGTTGGATGCTCGATATTGAACTGCGATTTATCGCAATAATATAGATTCATAGCAACCGATTTCAGTGGTTAGCAATCTGGCATGTCATGTAAGGCGTAAATCATTACAAAAAAACGAAAGCGCATTAATAATATCTTTGACTCGGATCAATTACCCTCGCATCCAAGACTTTTAAGATATGGGCAGCATGTGCTTTCTTTTGAGGTTATCAGTTTCTAAGCAAGGCACAAAGAATACATTGATCGGTATCGATGCGAAAAAATGATTTAACACGTTAGCATCAACATTACAAAAATGTTTGGCTGTGTAAGTTGTTGTAAATATGAAAATATCTGTAAAACAACTTTTAGTAGAAATGCTAAGGGAAGTAATTTCACAAAACATTGATTTATTTTGACCTAGTTATTTGTTGTTATTCCTACCATTCTTTATAATCAGCCGCCCAAATGGGATTTAAAACCCTTGGAATTGAAAATAAACACCTGCAACTAAATTTATGAAACTGCTATTTGAGTACCTAGGCCTTTGTTTTTTTACAAATAACCCCGTTGACATGGTGCCGCCAACATCGTTCATGTGGAAAAATGTTATTTTTTATCTAATTTCCGGCATGATTGTCGAAGGATTAATTTCCGATCCTGCCGACGGTACGCTTGAAGTGGTTTTACGTACGATTATGGCCTTCTCAACTGTTGGTGCAATTTTAATCATTCAGAAAAAATGGCATTACTACAATCAGTTATATACGGCGATTTTCCTTTGCGAAAACTTCATCATGACCTTGGCAACGGCAACCGAGGGTTTATATTTTTTTATGGTAATGGAGCATGTTGAAACAGCCGAGGAGATATCTATTGGCATCGGTGTTTTTTTGGTCGTTTGGTATATTGCCATAATTAGCTATATTTTTAGGCAGTTATTAGAGTTCAGGATGGGCTCAAGCGTGGGTCTGGCAATCAGTTATTTCGTACTAACCTATGGTTTGCCCATGATGTTTATGGATATCTAAAAAAATTTTGCCCAAGGTTAAATTCAAAAATATCAACTATGGGTACTTTTTGAATGAGAGAGACATATATTCTTCGAGTAACTTCAGTAAAAAGTTAACTGGACTTAAATTGGCAAAAACACAGGTTAACAATAATGCTGTATATGCCAAGTATAAAGAATGGATGTTAAAGCTCAACTTCTAATTCTCTGTAAATGCTCAATTTAATTGGGCTATCTGTATTATTTAGCTGTTATCAGTCGCATTTTCTTTGCAAACCCACTATAAGTTAAGAGCTAAGTAATCGCACTTATTGCTGCCTAATCAATAATCTTTAAACTATATGTTTGAATCTCCAATCAGTTGGCAACGAAACCAGTGCGTATGAAATAGCTGTTGTTTCAGGATTTGTTAAAATTGAACGTTGTTAACAAATTATTTATATTGCACTAGAATGCATGACTATATTTTTGATAACAATTATCCGGCTTAATTAAAATTTAATAAAAAAATTATTCACTGTTCACTTACAATTTATTTGAATCGTTTGAAAAAGAAATTAAACCTAAATGATTGCATCCCCAATGCTTGTGATCCAATGGAATGAGACATGGCAAAAATCATGCAAAAAGTACTTTGTGTAATAAAGTTAACCGTAATATTGGCTCTCTTCTATCATCACAGTTATGCTCAAGCTGAAATACACGGCACGTTAACAGGTACGACTAACTATGTGTGGCGGATGTACTCAAAAAGCAATAACGAACCGGCTATTCAGGCTAACCTCGATTATCAGCATTCATCCGGATTTTACATGGGCGCCAGTGCATCAAGTTTTAATATAGGTAAAAGTGAGCTGGATAATGAGCCAGAATTCCCTCTTTCTTTTCCTGATCCAGCAAAAGTTGAACTCACTCCGTATGTTGGTTGGAGTTTTAAATTAACGGACAATTGGCGGTTAGACACGCAATTCACCCGCTATTTTTATGACGGTCATATTTTTGGTGTGATAGGTGATTACAATGAATATTATTTGTTCCTTCACTTTAAGGATATGCTAACAGCACAAATATCCTATACCAATGACTTTTATGGTCTTGGCGGAAACTGTATTTTCTATGAGATAACGGGACGTTACCCGTTGACTGATTACCTCGAAATTTCCAGCGGTTTTGGTTACGCGCAAACAAAGGAAACTTTATCAGCCGATTATCCGTACTGGAATGCCGGCCTGACTGGGCGTTATAAATTTATTTCTGCCGATTTACGTTATTACGATGCAAGAGAGACTAATACTTCTGAAGAGTTAAATTTTTATGATCATCCTCATACCCTCGATGCAACCGTTGTATTTTCTTTATCTGTAGGGTTTTAACTCAGGCTTAGAACTTTCAAACTCATTTAATAAAGTACACAACACAATTCCCACCCGCAAATTTAACTTGGAGCTTTTATCCAAGTCCCAGCATCATTCTTATTTCTTGAATTCAAGAATGCTATCCTCACTATTCTTTTCACTTTTAAACCTTCAGTTTTTATCTTGTTAAACGCCTAGCTCTAGGGAAACTCTGTAAAAGCTAAATTTTCGAGTTTTTTAGTATAAAAAAGTGTATCGCCAATTCAATATCGATAAAGCCATTAAAAAAATTTCTTTATTGCAATGAACTTATTAAGTTTTTTCTGCAATTAAGAATTGTAATAAAAAATTAGGTTGTTTAATTCGAATAGTTTGTTAGATATTCGATTCACATCTGGAGATAAAAATGAGCTTAATTAATAGAGTTATAAGCATTGCTTTTGCCGTTGTGCTCATGAATTTGAGTATCTCAGGTAATGCGCATGCCTTAACCCTTAGCGCAAAATGTGAAGCTAGTTCTTCCCGTTCGAGGATAACGGTCATTGCTTCTGGTGTTAGAGGTACATTTTGGTCGATTGTTTTATCAGGCGGAATTTCCAAGGGTGCAAAACCTAAAACCACTAATCCCTCGGGCGTAGTAGTTTTCAAGTTTGATAGCAATCCAGCCGCAATTAGTGCAGGAGCAACTCCTATTCCGGTCAGTTATATAAAAAATAATTACATTATAGCAAGATTGCGTGATGCATTTACCAATCGTCTTTTAGGTGCTGTAGGTCCTACCTGTACGGTTATTAAATGAGACCTAACTTTAATCATTTTTCTTGTAAACCTAAATTTTCAACCATTTTTTTAATGAGAGAAAACCTATGTACTTAAAAAAAATTATCCTTTTATCTTTGGCAGGGATAGCGTTCAATACAAACCTTATCAATAACGTTTATGCAGGAACTATTAGTGTTAAGTGCGAAACCCGAGGGACCAGCCGGTCAAAAATATCTATTGACGGTGGTGGACTCACTGGCACCTTTTACGCGCGAGTGACCTCAGGAGGAGTAACCAAGCAGTCAAAAACCGCAAAGACTGCAAATGCATACCACCAAGTAGAATTTGATTTCGACAGTAATGCAAGCGACATCGCTGCTGGCGCGACAGCAATACCTGCTAATTACATAAAAAAAAATAGTGTTATTGGTTATATTCGCCGAAGCGGAACAAATGCTATTGTTGGAGCTATTGGCGCAACTTGTAGAATTAAATAAATTTTGGGTATAAGTAACCTAAAGTCGATTTATCCCAAAACATTGATTGTATTATCCATGGGTATAAAAAGATATCTTTGTTGTTTAAACCCCGAGAATCGGAGAGTGGCGATGGAAGAAACAACCCAACGAGCTAGCTTGTGAATTATGGCAAATCATGAGAAATTAAAATTTCTCATGATTGTCTAAGATTTATTAAATTTTAAATAATGCTGGATCATCAAGTAATGTAGTTCAAATAACCTATTACTGGTTTAAGCTCATAAGCTTTATAGTGTTTCCGGAATAATTCCACTAGAGTTTGCTTAGTTTCGCCAAAAATTATTGATCATAAAAATATCAGTCTAATAACTCTGATTCGTCTATAGTTACCCGTTAAGCAGGGTATACTCAATTGATGTTTCGACTGTTTTTCAGGCCTGTTTAAGCACTGAAGAGCCGCGAAGTTCTTGGGTTTTTAGAAAGGTTGATTCATTATAAGGTTTACCTGTTTGCCAACAACGGTAAATGATGCGGATCCACTTATGTGCCAACGCACCTCCTGCAGCTTAATTAGAGCATCCTTTTGCTCGTTGTTGCCGATAGCACTGCCATCGCCAATGGATCCAATGTTTTTTCCACTGCGCTCTGTCACCAGTGCAATACCCGCGTATTTTTGTAAGTCCGCTGCGTTCAGCTATCGGTTTCTCTGTTCACCAAAAGCCTGAGCGCGAGCGATGGGCCTACTCCTGGCAAGGCGTTGAATAAAGGGAAATATGGTGTTTTTACTGGCGATACCTTCAATGGTTTGGTCAAATTATTTGATCCCCCTCCAGGGTAACACCCAGCTGCTCGATTAATACCTGTACCTTAAGGCGGTAAGGAATGACAATAGCATCATCCAGAGTCAAGGGCGTGGCTGTTTTTATGGCGTTCAATCGGTCTGCCAAAACCTGGACAAAACGCATGTTATGCTGGTTAAAAAAGGCTTCCAGGGTGTTCTTACTGGCACGTTTGTTTGGATCAAGGTTAGCCATTGTCGTCGTATATAACCTCAAAATCCCGCGCCTCAATGTATGCCAGTTGGACATAAATATTGTGCTTCCTATCGACCCAGTCAATAAGAGTGGTTAGAGGGGCTCTTCATAACTGATCTCCGACGTAACAAATTAACCCTACGGGAACATGCCTACTAGAGAGATCTGCGAAAGCAATATAGGTGAGCTGGTGCCACCACGGCAAGCCATGAGTATTGTATTCGTTAACGATCTCAACGCACCTGCGAGCTCGAAACTGAAGCCGTGAACATCGTATGTTACGTTTGTTCCTACTCCAGTTTTCGACAACCAATAGATTTTACAAATCTTTTGCAAATTTAGCTTGGATGGAAAACTTCGCTTTTGCTGACGCGGAATTGTTATCAAACAGACAGCCTGTAACCATGGTTCCATCGACACCTTGCATGGGGAATGCTTGGTCCCGGCTTACTTTTCTAAAATCAAAGTGTTTAAGCTTAATCTCTGATGTCGGTCTGCCTAGTTACATTACGAAATCAAGAAAATCGCCAACTTCGTATCGGGAATGAGGTGATGTGTCCAATTCGATGTATGACTGAATATCCGGTGAGACCTAAACGAAAATCCGAGCCCGGCCAATTGTAGGCAGTCAAACTTACCAGCTGTAGGCATCCATTAATCTAAATGCAGCCATTCAATTAAGCATTCAATGCTTTCTATAAAACGCTTCATAAATATGATGAATGCCACCATGAATAAAGAACATTTAACAGTTCTCATGAGATAGCGTACTTTGTTGCAAATTTCATTTTTTAAGTGGAGATACGCATGAAGACGTCCCCTAAATTAATAGCCCTTTGTATTCTAAGCTTGTTCGCAATTGGGGCGAATGCTAAATCAAACTTCGACGTTATCGCTGAACTCGATAGTGGCCCTGGCAACGTAACCGCAACCGAGGATGGCAGGATCATTTTGAGTCTGCACCAATTCTACGAACCCAACTATTCTGTTATGGAATACAAGGACGGAGGCTTGATACCTTTTCCTAACAAGGCACTTTCGGCAGCCGACTCACTGTCAAAATTGAAACTTGATTCCGTGCTGGGAATACGATCGGCCAATGGTGTCGTCTGGATGCTCGACAACGGCATGCGTAGTGGCGTTACGCCGAAACTGGTCGGTTGGGATACGAAAATAGATAAGCTGCATAAGATCATTAAATTACCGGAACCGGTATCCCATAAGGATTCTTTTGTGAATGACTTTGCGGTCGATACCAAGCATAACCATATTTTTATCAGCGATCCGGCGGGTGGCGCTAATGCCGCTTTGATTGTTATTGACCTGAATTCTGGAACGGCAAGAAGGATATTGGAAGGCCACAAGAGCGTTCTGCCGGAAAATATCGACCTGATTATCGATAAAACGCCCATACAGGTTAAGGACAAATCGGGCAAACTAATCCGGCCGCACATTGGCGTGAATCCCATCACCGAAGACCTTAATAATGAATGGGTCTACTTTGGCCCGATGCACGGCCTTAGCCTCTACAGGGTTAAAGCGGAAGATTTGGTAAACAAAACGTTAAATGAAAATGAGTTAGCCGCTCGAATTGAGCGTTACAGTGATAAGCCGATCTCAGACGGCATTTCCATCGACAAAGGTGGAAATATTTATTTGGGTGAACTGTCCGAAAATGCGATTGGCATAATTTCACCGGATCGAAAATACAGGCGGCTTGCCCAAGACCAAAAATTGTCCTGGGTAGATTCATTCAGTTTCGGGACTGAGGGCAAATTGTACGCGGTTGTCAATCGCTTGCACCAATCGGCGATTCTGAATGGCGGGGTGTCAATCGCCAAGCCGCCATTTTATATATTAAAAATAAAGCCAATAACATCAGGATTGCCCGGAAGATAAATATAATTAACTTACTCGCTGTCTTTTCGAGACGTGTCTGGCAAGCCTTGAAGCCATTGATTTCGAAAATGTTGCTGAAAAATTTATCCAGAAGAAGCAGTTTTTTTCATCACATTAATAGTATAGGGAAATAATATTATGCCCTTGGTACGCATCTCATTAATGCAAGGAAAATCGAAGGACTTTAAACAGAAAGTCGGTGAAATCATCTATCACGCTATGATCGATGCCATTAAAGTCCCCGTCAAAGACAATTTTCAAATAATAACTGAGCATGACAGTCACTCGCTAATCTACGACCCGACCTATCTTGATATTCAACGAACACCCAACATTATTGTTATCCAAATTACCTTAAATGAAGGACGGACTGTGGAATTAAAAAAATTACTCTATCAAACCATTGCCGAACGACTTCATTTGGGACTCGATGTCAGGAGAGAAGACGTTTTCATCAGCTTGGTTGAAGTAAAAAAGGAAAATTGGTCTTTTGGAAATGGTAATGCGCAGTATGCGTAATAGACAAAATTTGCCCATACTGCGTATTGCAATAATGTAACTTTTTATAAACTGTAAAAGGGAATGAATATTGAACTCAACTTTTTGGGGCAGCCTTATTTGCTCAATTTTGTTAAACCTAATTTGTATTTCCATATTACGAATAAATACGCCATCTTACGTCATAATGGTTTAGAGCTAAGGAAAATGGACTATTTAGGAGGCTACTAGAATAAAAAACGCGGCATGTTTTTACAATTATTTAGAATAGAAATAGGAAACATAACATGAAAAGTAAGGTTGCAATTGTCACTGGTGCATCATCAGGCATTGGTGAGTCCATAGCAGGGTTACTCGCAAATTCTGGTTATACAGTCTACGGAACGAGCCGAAAAGGAGCCCAGACCGCCCAACGTTCGTACAAGATAATTTCTCTTGATGTGAATAACGAGGAATCGATAGAAGCGGCCTTAAAAGAAGTCATCCAAATTGAAGGGCGGATTGATTTGGTCGTTAATAATGCCGGCTTCGGTTTAGCACCCGGCGGTGCTGTAGAGAGCTCAATTGAACAGAGCAAGATGATTTTTGATACCAATTTTTTTGGGATTGTTCGTATGACGCGTGCTGTTGTGCCCTATATGAGAAAACAGGGTGAAGGACGAATCATCAAACATCGGTTCCATCCTTGGCTTGATACCGGCACCTTATATGGCAACGTATGCCGCTACTAAGCATGCGGTAGAAGGTTTCTCAGAATCCTTAGACCATGAATTACGAACAAGGGGCATCCGTGTTTCTGTGATTGAGCCTGGCTATACCAATACACCTTTTGAAGCCAACGGACAAGAAGTAGATTCCAAGCTAGATGAGTACACTATGGCGCGAAAAGCGCTCTCAAAAATATTAAAAGTGGCTGTGGCAGGCGGTGATGATCCTAAAGTCGTGGCAGATGTTGTATTGAAAGCTGCTAATGCCAAACATCCTAAGCTGCGTTACACGGCTGGAAAATTGGCATTCCGCTTGAGCTTTCTAAGAAGATTTGCGCCTACTGCATTGGTTGATATGCGGCATTCGTAAAGAGATGAAACTTGACTCACTCGACAAAATCGCTAGCCAACCATAGAGACCGTCATGCCAAGAGAAAAGCTGAGGGAATGAAATGATGAAAGCATTTTTATTAAAACGTTATGGCAAAACTAATCAGTTTTCGTTCGCTGATATTCCTAAGCCGACAATCAAGTCAAATGAAATACTTGTTCAGATTCACGCTGTAGGCCTTAATCCGATTGACTACATGATTCCGAAAGGAATGTTCAAGCCAATCCTAAAGTTTCAGCTGCCCGCTACGATGGGTAGCGATTTGGCTGGTGTCGTGGTGGAGGTTGGAAGCCAGGTGACTCGTTTCAAACTGGGTGATTCCATTTTCGCTAGCATCTTCGATCTTGGCACTGGATCGCTCGCTGAGTATGCTGTCGTCCCCGAAAGCGCAGCAGCGCTCAAACCAGAAAACCTAGACTTCGTGCAAGCGGCTTCGATCCCAATGGTCGGACTCACCTCGTGGCAAGCGCTTAAAGAGCGGGCGGGTCTCAAGCCCGGTCAAAAGGTATTTATTCCCGCTGGTTCTGGAGGCATTGGCACTTTCGCTATTCAGCTAGCCAAATACCTTGGGGCAAAGGTAGGGACGACCACCAGTACGGGTAATATAGAACTGGTTCAACGCCTCGGTGCTGATGAGGTGATTGATTACAAGAAGCAGGAATTCGAGGATGTGCTCCACGATTATGATGTCGTGCTAGGCACCGTGAGGGGCGACGGAATCGAAAAGTCGCTTCGGATTTTGAAACCCAAGAGTAGCGTTATCTCACTCATCGGCCCACCTGACGCTGCATTCGCTCGCGCTAGAGGCATGAACTTCTTCATGACATTCGTGTTCGGATTGCTTAGCAGCAAGATAATTCGCCAAGCCAAGAAGCGGAATATTGAGTATTCCTTCCTGTTCGTGCATCCTGACGGACACCAACTTGCAGAGATCGGCAAACTAATCGAAGCGGGGCATATTTATCCGGTAATCGACAAGGTATTTCCTTTCGATAAAACAGAGGAAGCACTTACCTATGTCGAGGAAGGCCGAGCAAAAGGTAAGGTGGTGGTAAAGGTTATTTGATATCTACTCCCAGAAAGCCTTAAGTGTTTATGTTAACAAAGTTATCCCGTCAACCAATTGACCCGCCAATGACAATGATTTTATCGCGCAACCATAGATGGGCGGGGTCTTTGTCCCGTAACGGATGCCAGATCATGCACAAATCGTAGTCTGGCAGTTCGAGTGGCACGGGGAATATAGCCAGCGGTGCGAACTTCGTAAATTGCTCGGCAATCCGGTACGGAAGTGACAAAATCATATCGGTTTTGGCAACGATCAACGGCGCAGAAAGGAAATGCGGGACTATTAGCTTGATGCGCCGTTCCAAGCCCAGCTCGGTTAATTCTTGGTCGATGATGCCGACGTTGCTGCCTGTCCGAGAAATCAGCATGTGCGGAACAGCCACAAATTCTTCTAAGGAAGGCGGTTTGCTTATCAATGGATGATCCTTCCTAACCACGCAAGCCATCTTGTCGCTAAACAGATATTGGCGGTGCAAATGGGCTGGCGGGTTCAACACCGATTCAAAACCCAGCACCACATCCAGACTGCCGATTTCCAGTTGTGCGGCCGGAAATGACATCTCAGTCCGTTTGACATGAATATCAATGCCGGGAGCAGTTTTCTCAATCAGCCCGGACAAGTCGGGCATTAACAGGAATTCAATATAATCGGTGGCGGCAAGCACAAAACGCCGTTGGCTGGTTGCCGCATCAAATGCTAACGGTGGTTGGATAAGGCGTTCGGTTTCTGCCAATAACGCCCTGACCGGATCAATCAAGGCTAATGCCCGTTCCGTCGGCTTCATGCCGGATGGCGTTTTTACCAGCAACGGATCATCCAGTTGTTGCCTCAGCTTGTGCAAGGTATGGCTCATCGCCGATTGGGTGATGAACATCTGCTCCGCTGCGCGGGTCACATTCAACTCCCGCATCAGTACATCGAAGGCCACTAAAAGATTGAGGTCAAAGGTTCTTAAATTGGACATTGCCACTACTTTTCAAAGTTATTCGTTAAGACTGACTGACAGTTCAATGGTAGCCGAAAATTCGACTGATAGCGGTATGAATTGCTTGAATGACCTCATGAATTTATAACATTTCACAAACACACGGCGAATCTCTAAATTATTGGCAAGCGTGCAGAAAGGGTTAAATTTTGTCCCTACCTCTTGAGGTATTTAGTTCCAAGGGACGCGCTGTTTTAATTCACTCTCATTATTCGTTTAGGAGACTCGCGATGTCAGCCAATCTTTCAAGCCGAACTTTTCGACCCTATACCGGGGAAAAAGCGCGGATCGCCCGCGCTTACGATTACCTTGTCCTGGTATTAGCGCTATTTCTATTTATCGGTTCGTTTCACCTGCATTTTGCGCTCACCGTTGGCGACTGGGATTTTTGGGTGGACTGGAAGGACAGGCAATGGTGGCCTGCCGGTTACGCCCATTATCGGCATTACCTTTCCAGCGGCAGTGCAAGCCGTGCTGTGGACTAATTTCCGTCTGCCTTTAGGTGCAACCTTGTGTGTTGCCTGTTTGTCGATAGGCACCTGGATCGCCCGAATCTTTGCCTACCACATGTGGAATTATTTTCCCATCAACATGGTGCTGCCATCGACCATGCTGCCCAGCGCACTCGTATTGGATGCGGTCTTGATGTTGAGCAATAGCCTGACGGTGACCGCGATTTTCGGCGGCTCTGCGTTTGCATTGCTGTTCTATCCCAGCAACTGGCCAATTTTCGGCATGTTCCATGTCCCCGTTGAAGCCGGTAATAGCCAGTTGACTGTGGCCGACATGTTCGGCTTCCAATACATCCGTACTGGCATGCCTGAATATCTTCGCATTATTGAGCGTGGGACGTTACGAACTTACGGGCAAGTTGCGGCACCGCTCTCAGCATTCTTTTCTGCTTTAATTTGCACCCTGATGTATACCTTATGGTGGCATATCGGCAAGTGGTTTGCTACCACCCGTTACCTGAAAAGAATCTAAAGGAGGAGATAGACAATGAAATCCATAATACAAAATCAACATTGTAACGTCATGACAAAGACTATGACTGTCCAAAACATTGAACTTAAACAACATACCTTGCTGAAGTATTTGATGCTACTAGGCATGATACTTTCAGTCTATATGCTCACCCTTCAGCCTGTCATGGCGCACGGGGAAAAAAACCTGGAGCCTTACGTCCGCATGCGCACGATCCAATGGTATGACGTGCAATGGTCCAAGCAAAAGTTTAACGTCAACGATGAAGTCACCGTAACGGGCAAATTTCATGTAGCGGAAGACTGGCCGGTCAGCGTGCCCAAACCCGATGCAGCGTTCTTGAATATCTCAACCCCTGGCCCAGTGCTGATCCGCACCGAGCGTTATTTAAACGGCAAACCTTATATGAATTCCGTGGCTTTGCAACCGGGCGGGGACTACGATTTCAAGGTGGTTCTAAAAGGGCGTTTACCCGGACATTACCATATCCACCCTTTCTTTAATTTGCGCGATGCTGGACAAGTGATGGGGCCGGGCGCATGGTTGGATATTGCTGGCAATGAAACGGACTTTACCAATAACGTCCAAACCATAAACGGCGAGATGGTCGATATGGAAACGTATGGTTTGGGTAACGGCATTTTCTGGCACAGTTTCTGGGCATTACTGGGAACGGCTTGGCTGCTCTGGTGGGTACGTCGTCCTTTATTCATTGCCCGTTACCGGATGCTGCAAGCAGGTTTGGAAAATGAACTGGTCACCCCATTGGACAGGAATATCGGCAAAGTCATATTAGTCGGTGTGCCGGTGCTGGTGTTTGCGTTTTACACCATGACCGTCAATAAATACCCTAAAGCGATCCCATTACAAGCCTCGCTAGACCAAATCCTGCCTCTTTCCGCTAAAGTCAATGCCGGGGTAGTCGATGTTGAAACCTTACGCGCTGAATACCGGATACCGGAGAGGGCGATGAAATTAAGCTTAAAAATTAAAAATAGCAGTGATAAACCAATACAACTTGGCGAGTTTGCAACCGGTAGTGTCCGTTTCTTTAACAAAGCCGTCCCTGTACCGGAACAAAGCAATGCAGAAAGTGTAGTTGCAGCGGAAGGCTTGAGCCTGGACAACCCAGCACCGATTCAACCCGGCGAACAACGCACGGTGTTAATGACTGCAAGCGATGTCTTGTGGGAATCAGAACGCTTGGATGGCCTGATTAACGATGCCGACAGCCGGATCGGTGGCCTGGTCTTTTTCTTTGACCCCGAGGGTGAACGCTATGTCTCTAGCATTACCTCCGCAGTCATCCCCAAATTCAATTAACTTATCAACTTAAGAGGAAACCTTCATGGCTACTACAACCGAACAAGTCAAAGTTTTGGCAAGTCAAAATAAAATGCCTCCCTGGTATTTAAAGGATTTGTACCGCTACCTGTCTGCCTTTGGCATATTGACAGCGATCTATATGGGATTCCGCATTTATCAAGGTGCCTACGGTATCTCAACCGGCCTTGACTCCACTGATCCTGTATTTGAAATCTACTGGATGCGGCTTTTCAACTTTAACGTCACCTTTGTTACGCTGTTTGCTGGCGTATCCTGGGGATATTTATGGTTCACCCGGGACAAGAACCTGGATAAACTTGAACCGAAGGAAGAAATCCGCCGCTACTTAACCTTGACCATGTGGATCAGCGTCTACACTTTTGCCGTGTATTGGGCAGGCAGCTATTTTGCCGAGCAGGATAACTCCTGGCATCAGGTCGCCATCCGCGATACCCCGTTTACGGCCAACCATATCATCGAGTTTTATTTCAACTTCCCGATGTATATCATCCTGGGCGGTTGTGCGTGGCTCTATGCCAGGACACGTTTGCCGCTCTATGCCAAAGGCATATCACTCCCGTTAACCTTGGCGGTCGTTGGCCCTTTCATGATCTTGGTCAGCGTCGGCTTCAACGAATGGGGTCATACCTTTTGGTTTAGGGAAGAGTTTTTCGCTGCCCCTATCCACTGGGGTTTTGTGATAGGGGTTTGGTTTGCCCACGGTGTAGGCGGTATCTTGCTGCAAGGTGTCACCCGCCTGATTGAATTGCTGGATGGGCTTGGAGGAAGCCGCTTAAGATACGAAGTGAGTCCAATTGCTGTTAGCTGGGCAGGCTATGCCTGCCCTTTCGTGAATTCAAGGATGCTTTAAAAATTAACACCGTCAAAGCGTCATCCTTACGCCTTAATCGGGGCAATTTAATCCCAGATTTATTAGCATTGCAAGGAGCATAAAGAGATGACAACCATTAACGCTGGCATCACTATGCCTGGATTATCCTGGCAGTGACCTTTGCTTGCCTGTTCGTCGCTTCCGCACTTCGTTCTATCCCCGGCATCATCATGTTGTCCCTGGAGCAGGAATTTCACTGGGACAGGGAAACCATCAGCGGCGCGGTTGCGGTCAACCTGTTTTTGTTCGGGCTGGCAGGGCCGTTCCTGGGACGATTGATGGATGTGTACGGGGTAAAAGCCATCACTATCATGATGATTGTTCTGGTGACATTGGGGGCAGGCGGCAGTGTCCTGATGCAACAACCTTGGCAATTGTACCTGCTGTGGGGTGTCGTCATCGGCGCAGGGTTCGGGCGGGACTTCGATGATTATGGGTTCTGCGGTCGTTAACCGCTGGTTCCACGAAGCGCCGTGGGCTGGCGTTGGGGATATTGGGTGCGGCGTTTTCGTCCGGGCAATTGATTTTCACGCCATTCCTCATGAAGCTGAACATCCACGAAGGATGGCGCACTTCAACCTTGTTTATCGTTGTACTGCTGGCCTTGGTGGTGTTGCCTTTGGTGATCTGGCTAATGGCCGATAGCCCCAGTTTAAAGGGGATGCGGCCTTATGGCGCAAACGGGCATTCAGATACAAACCTTACGCCCTGACCCGAACCCGATGCGTAAAGCAATGGCTAACCCGCAATTCTGGTTACTGGCCTTCAGTTTCGGTATCTGCGGTCTGACTACCTCTGGGTTGTTCCAGACCCATTTAATCACTCACGGCATCGAACATGGCTTTCCTGAAATGACAATGGCGGTTTCATTGGGCTTGATGGGTGCTACGGATGTCTTTGGCACGATATTGTCCGGCTGGCTCTGCGACCGCTTCGGCAAACGTTGGCCGTTGGCGGTTTATTACCTGCTCCGGGGAGCAACCTTGCTGCTGTTGCCTTATGTCGAATCGACCGGGCAACTGATGGCATTTTCTGTCGTATATGGGCTGAATTGGTTATCGACCATCCCGGCCACATCCGCACTGACCGCCGATTTGTTCGGCAAGCAAAATGTCGGGGTCGTGTTCGGCTGGATATGCTTTGCCCACCAGGTCGGTGCGGCAATAGCCTCTTATGGCGCAGGCTACCTTCATCAAATAGCGGGGAATTATACCCTGGCCTTTATAGCATCCGGCCTATTCGCCTTTGTTGCAACCGGGCTTGTGATTTTAATAAAGGATTAACAAGGCAGATACTTTTACAAACATACAAAATTGAGCGGCAGCTATTGAGATTGGTAAAATTTTAATTAATAGACCGGAATTGGTCGGTAGCGCCGTTTCAAATTTTTAGAAATCTATACAACCTGAAGGTCGGCTTTCGTGACTCATCTGCCATTCAAATATAACCTAATAAGCTGAAGTCAACATGGACGGTGCTTATGTTAACGGACATATACGATAGAAACGACTCCATTGAGAAAAGGATGCAACCCGCTGCCTTTTATAACTCAACAAATGATCAACATGCCGTGCAACTTTTATCGCTGCCAATACTCCCGGTTGCTGCGGCGCGTAAGGACAAATGGAGGTAGAAGCAGGAAAAAATTGATGGCGATGATAATGATGTCTGTTAATACTGGCTTCCAGCAATTGACCATGCTCTACACAGCAATCAGCACCAATAATTTGCCACTGTCGCTTCCAGTAATATTCGCCATGATTGGTTAATTGTTGGTTTAGGCACGCCGGGCAATAGCGTAAATATTTAGCTTGCTTTAATCTCGAAGCTGCCACACCCAACATTAAGTGAATTGTACCCTTGGAGTTGGTTGCCATTTTCTTCAAGCATCGGTTGTGTCGGTCATCTATAGTGAAATGGGCATAGATCGGAAACAAAGTATGTTCATAGGCCAATTTCTTGAAGCTATAACCTGATCCTGGTGAATACAAACTGCTCAACCTTCTCAAATGATTTGGTAAATCGACGGTCGCAATCATCATCCGATTTTCAAATACTTCATCCAATAATTGCTTAGGACTCGTGATCCCAATATGAACTCCGGCTCTAGCAACCGCGCTATATACCAGCTCGTCAGGATAAGGCAGCGGGAAATTTAGCACAATTAGCTCACATTCTTTAACCAAGAAACCGCATTAAAAATTAGTTTAGAGTCTTGAAAATGTTGATAAATTGTTTTTCCTTTCTCGCATTGTGAAAACTTGAACCGAAGATCATCGGAATCCAGGGTATTCCAATCTGATACCTTAATAACTGTGAGCTTGTTTTTAATTGATTTAGGTTCCGGTTTTTTCGAACCATACCATTCCAAAATGATGGGTATTAACTCTCTGACTGCCAATTTAGGATGGAGCTTAAAAGCCCTTTCAATCAATGGCTCAACTAAATCAGAGCGGCAATCCATACTAACCAATAGATTGTGCAGCCTTATGGCTTGTTGATTTCCCTGATATCGCGGCAACTCAGGATCAGATTGTAATGCATCAATTTTGGCGCTCAAAGCGAGGAGCTTTTTGTCGATATCCGGAATAGTCAAATCCGAATATTTTATGATCATCTCCGGATCACCCGCTCTCAGTGCAGCTAGCATTGGATGAACCGGTTTCAGCTCGTCCTCGTAAACTTTTCGCATTAATTGAGGCGTTATCCGCTCTACCTGCGTGACAATCGCGCGTAATTGCGCCAACACAAACAACTTAACGACAATATCTAGCACGCCCTGAGAAAGATCGTACCATCAGTTGCGCATTTCCTCAGTCAAAAGTTCATCGCGCTTTTGTAGCCATTGGTATTTCCAGAGTTTATCGGTAAATGCTTTCCATTCAGTTGCTCCAGCTTGGCCGAACTCCGCATTACCGCTGGGCGCCTGCATGGGCTCCCAGAGCAGGGCGCCAAAACCGGCACTGCGTCTAGCAGAGCGCAAATCCATTTCAAAAATTGTCCGGGCTTTAGGAGTCCCCACCAGAACGACCGGCAAACCAATGACATTCACTAAAGTAACAAAGAAATTCAGCATTTTTTCAATACCCCCTGACTTGCTCGTACTTAAATGCTGAATTTCATCAATTACAAGAATTCCTATGGCATGGACATTGGCGATTTGGCTCATTAGAGCCATTAGCGTCTCGACAGTATGTCTTTTTAATGCATATTTCCTTTTGTAGTCAGTATTAAGGACCTTATCGATCTCTTCAAAAAAATGGATGCATAATTGCTTCAGCGAGCCATCGTGAGGGCAATCTACTTTTAGATAGACAATTTGGGTAAAGTTATATTTTTCATGGAAAATTGCCTGTGGATACGTAGAAAGAATACGATCCAGCGTACTGCTTTTTCCGGAACCTGAACAACCGATCAAAGAGAAACTATGAGCTGTAGATTTCACGTGATTAAACCGAAACACCGCCAAATCCCCGGTCATAACGCGCTCGTAGCCATTTTGTAAATGGGTATTGAGAGAGCCATCACTAAGATTACGCCCGACATATCCCTGCCTCAGCATTATGGAAAGTTTAGTTTCGAGTTGCAGGTGACTAGATAGGGGTTGGAAGAAATTATCCAATAACTGAGAAATAATATGCACTCGGCGAGTGCCATCAGCATATATATCGCTCGGTTCTAATTTGACTTGACCACTCAAATCTTGTTTTACCTGTTTGGTGGTCATAATGGGTGGCAGAGCCTCAATCAGAGGATTGCCTTGATATTGTTCTGCGCCGGGATCACGATAAATGGCATTTATCATATTTGAGGGTAATGCCATTAGTCATCCTCAAAAAGTTCATCTATAAAAGTCGGATAGCTATAGTCTTCGGGCTGTGGCGTCAAAGGAATAACATCTGCCGATTTCTTTTCTCCGCCAATTTCTTTCCCTACAGCTGTTGCTGCTTGGCGTTCTTGGTCTTTAGCTTGCTGGCGATTTTTACGAATGCCGGCAATTCGTTCTGCATTAGTAAGATTATCATCATCTGTAATTTGATCTTGAACATTTTTAATTTTCAACTCAATACTGTTTTCAAGTTCCCTTAGTTTCTGTTCAGCAACCAATTTGCTTTTTGCTGCTGTTGCTTTCTTGAGAGACTGTATCTGCCAAACATCCCAAAACGAACAGCCCCTGTACTCCCTCGATCTTTCAGTTAAATTGCAAATCCAAAATTCCGTACTGTTTTTCTTCGGTAAAAGATAAACAACATCGGCGACGGATGGATCATAAGCCACATCAAGACTGTCTGGCTTCGATATCCCTTTGCCGCGATGCAACCAACCTTGCTTAAGCAATTCTTGAGATGTGTAATAGACGCCAAAAACACAAAGACCCAGCTCAGAAAGCGTACCCTTCACACGGGGAAATAAGCTTACCCTCAAAGCATCCTCCGGTGCCGCGCGCAATCGACCAGTTCTATGTTGTAAACCCCAATTCCACAATGATAAAGGCGTCATTACTAAATCGGCGGGCATATCGATACATCGATCGTATTTTTTTAATGTATGGAAACGGTTGCGATATAGCACCGAAGCGAGAATAATTTCGGTAAATTCACGAACTGTCAACGCTGCGCCCAATCGATAGTCACTTCCTCCGCGTCTTTTTACTTTATTTTCCGTTACAACGCCGGGTGCGAACGGTTTAAAATCAGCTTGAACAGTTCTAAAGTAACGTTCGACTACACCTTTGGCATCTCCCCGATATGGCGGAGTATTTTCAATTCTGACGGAAAAATTGCGTTCTAAAGATTCAATTTGATGACCTAATAATTCGCCACGATCCGCAAGAATAGCATCGGGCAAGCCAATAACCGGCCAATCCTCCTCTAAAATGTCGATAGCATATTTTTTGCAGTACTCAACTTTATTGGTCATTGCCATGGCTAAAGCTTGCATAGCTGCAACATAAGATGGATTTTCATATCCTACATAAACGCCTGCAATAATCCGACTAAAGACATCAATCACAACATAAACAATGGGCCTGCCAACAATATTTTTTCTATCGCTATTTGAGACCAAATAAATATCGGCAATCGTAGCATCAATCTCGAACCTGGATCCGGGACCCAATACTTGCGTATTCGCTGTTCCGCTTAAAGGACGAATATCTTTTCTGTATTCAATTTTATTGCTACGTTTTTGAATTTTTTCAACTTGGCTATATTCTCGTCTATAGAAATGACGCAATTGCGAAGTGGTAGGTATTTCTGATTCAAGAACGTCTGGAAAATAGTTTTTATATAGCGACTGAAACTGCCGATATGCATACGGTAACGAATGTTTTTTATCGGTAAGCAAATAACGGTCTATCGCAATCCTGAACAATTTTTCAACATGCTCATCAACGACAGTGCCTTCACCCGGCATAAACTTTCTTGGCCGACCCAGCTTCTGAAGCGTTGCAGTCCGTTTCTTTCCCTTGCCACCGGAGTTTATGAAGTCAGGAATAAGCGCATTAGGTGTTTGGCCTCTTTGCCAATATCGACGAACAAGCCTATACAACGTCTGTTTTGTCGATCTCTTTTCAACAATAATGTGGTTGATATTTAATGACCTGACTTCCGGAACAAAAAATCTTGGATCACTAATAATTGGCTGTATAAGATTGTAATTTTTATCTCTTTTCACCTTAGCTGGAGAATTATCTTGTAGCTGAACAAAATACAGTTTTTCATAAGGATCTTCTGATCGTTTCAGAACCTCAGCGTCAATAGCATTGATTAAATCCCTTTTCAAAATTAATGAAGGGAATGCCGATTCGTCTTCCATGGCAATCCAGACTAGTTTTTCACCGAGATCTGCTAAAATGCGATACAGCTTGCTATTAAAACAAAGAACTTCATTGATTCGAAACACGGAGTACCTCCGACATCCTAATCATATTTTCAGCTTGCAACTCTCCAGCTTTTAACTGAGTATAGGGCATAAAAATATCAAACAAGAAACAGCGTTTAGCCAAAAGCTCCCTAATTTCCAATAGGGTCTGCCCAACCGATAGTGAGTAAGCAGCATCTAATTGCTTTGCAACGTCAATTAGTGTTTTTTGAGGGTAGCGATGGAAATGTTGGGTATATATAGCTACGCGTTCACGCATAGTTTCTTCATCCAACTGAATTCGCTGAGCGGGATAAAGCCAATTTATATTCTGAAATACAACTTTGGGAATATCCTGTTCAGTTACTAGCATCCAAGGAATGGATTTTTGCGCCCAATACCGTCGCTCAAGTTCCAGTTTTTCAATGGTTCGAGCATCTTGTAAAGCATTCGAATACTTAGCCTGCAAAACGAACTTCGGTCTTTGTATATCGCTAGAATTAACCAAAAAATCAGAACTCATGACTTGCAACACACCTTGATAAATAGGGTGCTGAATTTGGGCTTGATCAGCTAGCGCTTTTGTATCTTCCAATCGTAATGGATATTGCTCACGGATATCTTCAGTTTCTGTATTCCATTCAAGAATAAAAAATACCGCTAATTCAAGGTCAGAAAGAAGGTGATGGGTACGCTGGGATTTATGGCCAAAGATGCGGTGTGATCGCCCTTCTGATGGAAGATCTCTAACAGTCAACCAAGGCTTATATTCAATACCCCGACCAGCGCCTCTCCCTTCTTTTACCCAATTTTGGTTCTTTATTTCTGTATTAGAATATGATTTTTTCGCCATTAACAAAAAACCGCTAAGTCATTGCCCATAAAATGAGTTTAGACCTAGCGGTTTCAGTATGCAACTTTATTGCCTAGTATGATACTTTATTACCCAGTATGATACTTTATTGCCCTCTCACAATAAGATTTTCAGAGTTTGAAAATTTATTCCACTGTCACAGATTTCGCCAGGTTACGTGGCTGATCGACATCCGTACCTTTTAATATAGCAACATGGTAGGACAAGAGTTGAAGAGGCACAGTATATACAATTGGAGAAATTTCATTCTCAACCGCAGGAATTTTAATTATTTGTAAATTACCTTCGGTATCAACTGGCACATCCTCATCAATAAAAACAATTAACTGCCCGCCACGAGCACTCACTTCCTGCATATTGGATTTAAGTTTTTCTAACAATCTATTGTTTGGTGCAACGGTGATGACCGGCATCTCAGCGTCAATCAAAGCAAGTGGGCCATGTTTTAATTCTCCGGCAGCATAGGCTTCGGCATGAATATAAGATATTTCTTTAAGTTTTAATGCACCTTCCATCGCAATAGGATAATGTGGGCCTCGGCCAAGGAATAGTGCGTGGTGTTTCTCGGTAAATTGCTCTGATAGCGCTTGAATTTGGCTGTTAAGCCGCAATACTTTTTCAATTCTTCCTGGCAATGTAAATAACTCTGAAGTTATTTTTCTTTCCATATCCTCTGAAAGTTGAAAACGTCTTCCAACAGCAATCACCAATAGCATTAATGTAACTAATTGAGTTGTGAATGCTTTGGTCGATGCAACACCAATTTCAGGACCCGCACGCGTCATCATGACTAGATCGGATTCTCTTACAAGCGAACTTTCAGGTACGTTACAAATGGTTAATGAATACTTGGCACCTAGCTTTTTTGCTTCTTGCAAAGCTGCTAAGGTATCAGCGGTTTCACCCGACTGAGAAATGGTAACAATTAATGTATCTGGCGCTAATACTGGATTGCGATAACGAAACTCGCTTGCAATTTCGACGCTGCAAGGAACCTTGGAAATTTCTTCCAACCAATAACGTGCAACTAGCCCAGCGTGATAACTTGTACCACACGCAAGAATAAGTATGGATTTGGTATTGTCGAAAACATTTCCCGCATTGTGGCCAAAAGAATTTTCTTGTAACCGTTTATTGATAAAGCGGCCTTGCAAGGTTTGCGAAATAGCAAATGGTTGCTCATAAATTTCTTTGAGCATGTAATGCCGATATTCACCTTTATCCGCCGATTCCGCGGTTAATTGGCTTTCTTTTACTGGTCTCTCAACTTTATTGTCATCTTTATCATAAATTACAACACTATCCGTTTTTATAACCGCAATATCACCCTCTTCCATGAAGATAAAACGTTGTGTGACGGGCAGCAATGCCGCAACATCGGATGCAATAAAATGTTCGCCAATACCAATACCAATAACCAATGGGCTACCTTTTCGACACGCAACAAGCGTATCAGGCTGGTCAATGTTCATAATGCCTAATGCATACGCACCTTCAAATTTTGCGACGGATTGTTTAACAGCGCTTACCAAATCATTCGTTATTGCGAGCGCACCATAAACTTGATGCACAATAACTTCGGTATCGGTTTGAGAGGTAAATTCATAACCTGCTTTGATTTGTTCCTCTCTTAACTGTTCGTGGTTTTCGATAATACCATTATGCACTACGGCCACTTTGTGCCGGCAAATGTGAGGGTGTGCATTCTGCGTACTGGGCTTGCCATGTGTAGCCCAACGAGTATGAGCAATTCCAATGAATCCGGAGATAGGATCAGACTCAAGCATCGCTTCCAAACCTTTTACTTTACCTAATGCTCGTTTGCGCTGAATTTTGCCATCTTGAATTACCGCTAATCCTGCTGAATCATAGCCTCTATATTCAAGACGTTTAAGACCTTCCAACAAAATAGGGACCACATTACGCTGTGCAATGCCACCAACAATACCACACATATTATTTTTCCTTCTTAACCGGACGTTGCCATCCTGAAATTGCAAATTGTTTAACTCGGCTGATTGTCAATTGGTTTTCGGGACAATCCTTAGTAATCGTCGAACCAGCACCAACAGTAGCATTTTTACCGATAGTCACTGGTGCGACCAATTGGGTATCTGATCCAATGAATGCACCGTCTTCTATGATTGTTTTGAATTTGTTAACACCATCATAATTGCAGGTAATAGTACCCGCACCCACGTTAACCCCACTTCCAATAATCGAATCGCCAATGTAGCTTAAATGATTAATTTTGCTTTTATCGGAAACGGTGGATTTTTTTAATTTCAACAAAATTGCCAATATGGACATGTTTGGCCAAGATTGTTTCCGGCCTTAATCGGGCAAACGGCCCAATTCGGCAGCCTTCACCAATAATAGCATTCTCAATTACACAATTGTCTAGTATCTCTACATTATCGCCAATTATTGAATTTTTAATATGCGTATTAACACCTATCTTTATGTTATTGCCTAATTGCAACTTACCTTCCAACACAACATTAATGTCGATTTCAATATCCTGGCCACATTCAGTCAATTCACCTCTTAAATCAAAGCGTGCTGGATCGGTTAACGTAACACCTCTTTCCATCATATCAACTGCTTGTTCTTGCTGATACACACGTTCCAGATGGCTTAGCTGTACCCGATTATTAACCCCCATAACCTCATTTTCGGTAACGGGTTGATTTGTTTTTACAGCAATTTTTTCATTAACCGCCATCTCAATAACATCGGTCAGGTAATATTCACCCTGAGCGTTATTATTTTTCAGCCGGCCTAGCCACGACTTCAATTGGCTACCTTTTACCGCCAGAATACCAGTGTTGATTTCATTGATGATCTTCTCTTCTTGCGATGCATCTTTCTCTTCAACAATTTTCAGCACATTACCATTGGAATCCCTTACTATTCGACCATAGCCTTTAGGATCAGCTAGATTCATGGTTAATAAGCCCATTGTTTGCTCATTAACATTGGCAAGCAATGTTTTTACGGTGTTTAACTTAAGTAAAGGTACATCGCCATATAGTATCAAGACTATGTCTTGATCAGGAATTTGGTCAACCACCTGTTGAACGGCGTGTCCAGTACCCTTTTGCTCCTTTTGTTCAACCCAATTTGCGTTTAGGTGATTTAAGTTTTCTTTTACGTATTCTCCGCCGTGGCCATAGACAATTTTTATATTGCTTTTACCTAGCTGTGTGCTCATGTCATAAACATGTTCAAGCAAAGGTTTGCCAGCAATTTTGTGCATAACCTTGGGAATATCAGAACGCATGCGAGTTCCTTTTCCGGCTGCGAGTATAACGGTTGTAATATTCATTTGTGCCCCTAAAATAAAAAGCCCGAACACGATAATATCGCCTCGGGCTTATAATTTTGACTTTAAAAATAAATTTTTGAATACGTTTGAATACTTAGCCGCCACGCTTTCTAAGACGATCCAACGTTCTTAATTGCATAATGGCTTCGGCAAGTTGAGCTTGAGCGGTTGCGTAATCGATTTTTCCAGATTTATCCGCCAGCGCTTCTTCTGCTTTAGTTTTGGCCTCAATAGCAGCGGCTTCATCAATGTCTTTCGCCCTGATGGCTGTATCAGCCAGTACCGTCACCAAATGTGGCTGAACTTCCAACATTCCACCCGAAACATAAAAAGGATAACTTTCAGCATCATTTACCTTGACACGAACTTCTCCCGGCTTTAATCGAGTTATAAAAGGCGCATGTCTTGGAGTAATTCCGACTTCACCCATTTCAGCGGGAGCAAACACCATTTCTGCCAATCCAGAAAAAATTTCTTTTTCAGCACTAACGATGTCTACATGAACGGTCATAACCATAGAATTTCTCTAAAAATAGCTATTATTTAAGATTTTTTGCCTTTTCTAAAGCTTCTTCAATAGTACCGACCATGTAAAACGCTTGCTCTGGAATAGAGTCGTACTCACCCTCGATAATACCTTTAAAGCCAGCTATTGTGTCCTTTAATGACACATACTTACCTTTTGCACCAGTAAATACTTCAGCAACAGTAAACGGTTGCGACAGGAAACGCTGAATTTTACGGGCTCTGGATACGACCAATTTGTCGTCTTCAGATAATTCATCCATACCCAAAATCGCAATAATATCACGAAGTTCTTTGTAACGTTGCAACACACCTTGTACTTTACGGGCGACAGTATAATGTTCTTGCCCGATAACGAGAGGATCAAGCTGACGGCTAGTAGAATCTAAAGGATCTACCGCTGGATAAATACCCAGCTCAGCGATTTGACGTGACAATACGACAGTTGCGTCCAAGTGAGCAAATGTGGTGGCTGGGGATGGGTCAGTTAAGTCGTCCGCCGGTACGTATACCGCTTGGATTGAAGTAATCGATCCTTTTTTAGTTGAAGTGATCCGCTCTTGTAATACGCCCATTTCTTCAGCAAGTGTTGGCTGATAGCCTACCGCAGATGGCATACGACCTAATAATGCCGATACTTCAGTGCCCGCCAAGGTATAACGATAGATATTATCGACAAAGAACAATACGTCGCGGCCTTCGTCACGGAAATATTCTGCCATTGTCAAACCTGTTAAGGCGACGCGTAAACGGTTGCCGGGCGGCTCGTTCATCTGACCGTAAACCATGGCAACTTTCGATTTGGAAAGATTTTTGATGTCAATAACGCCTGCTTCCTGCATCTCGTGATAGAAGTCGTTACCTTCGCGAGTACGTTCACCAACACCCGCAAATACGGATAAACCAGAATGTTGGGTTGCGATGTTATTGATTAACTCCATCATGTTAACGGTTTTACCGACACCGGCACCACCAAACAAACCGACTTTACCACCTTTGGTGAATGGACAAACCAAGTCAATAACTTTGATACCTGTTTCTAACAGTTCAGTCGCCGAAGCTTGTTCAGCATAGCTGGGCGCCTCGCGATGAATGGACCATTTGGATTTTTCACCGATTGGTCCTTTCTCGTCAATTGGTTGACCCAACACGTTCATAATGCGACCCAATGTTTCTTGTCCTACTGGAACGCTGATAGGTTGGCTGGTATTGCTAACAGTTAGGCCGCGACTCAATCCATCGCTACTACCCATGGCAATGGTTCTGACCACACCATCACCTAATTGCTGCTGAACTTCCAACACTAAATCCACGTCTTCTACTGTTAACGCATCATAGACTTTAGGCATTTGCTCACGCGGAAACTCTACATCCACAACAGCGCCTATGATCTGAACGATTTTACCCGAACTCATTGAGTTGTCCTCTTTAATATTAATTCGTTATTAGCGACTAAACCGCTGCAGCACCGCCGACGATTTCTGAAATTTCTTGCGTAATCGCCGCTTGTCTGGCTTTGTTATAAATTAGCTGTAATTCTTTGATCAAATTACCCGCATTATCGGAAGCGCTCTTCATGGCAATCATACGCGCAGCTTGTTCGCTGGCATTATTTTCAACCAATCCCTGAAACACGATGGATTCAATGTAGCGGGTTAACAGATGATCGAGTACTTCTTTAGCATCGGGTTCGTATATATAGTCCCAAGGCTTGTTCATAGATTCCTCAATCTGATCAGCAATAACTGGCAGTAACCGTCCAACATTAGGTCGTTGAGTCATGGTGTTAACAAACTCATTACTGACCACATAGAGTTCATCAATTCGACCTTCAGAATAAGCATCCAACATTATTTTGATAATGCCGATAATATCTTCCAAATGTGGCGTATCACCTAATTTGGTGACTTGACCAATCAGGTTTGTTTTGAGGCCAGAAAAAAAACCGGCTGCTTTGGTGCCAATAGCGCAAACATCAATCTCAATACCTGCTTTTTCCCATTCGCTTAATTGAGTTAGCGTTCTTCTAAATAAATTTGCATTAAGTCCACCACACAATCCGCGATCAGAGCTGATGACAATAACGCCCACCCTTTTAACATCCCGTTGAATCAGGAAGCTATGTTTATATTCAGGATTTGCATGCGCTAAATGCTTGATAATTCGGCCAATCTTTTTTGAATATGGTCGTGTTGATTCCATTCTTTCTTTTGTTTTACGCATTTTACTCGCTGCCACCATTTCCATGGCGCGCGTGATTTTCTGCGTATTTTTAATGCTCGCAATCTTTAGTCGTATTTCTTTGCCAACTGCCATTGGTTAACCTTTACCAACTGGATGTTTTAATGAATTTATCGATAGCTTTTTTCATACCATCCTTAATTTCATCTGAAAAATCACCGGTTTTATTGATTTTATCCATCAGTTCCGATTGCTCGCTTTTCATATACGCATGCAAAGAGGCTTCAAATGATAAAACTTTATTAACCTCTATGGAGTCCAGATATCCTTCGTTTGCGGCAAACAATGAAATAGCCATCTGTGCCACAGACAAAGGAGCGTATTGATTTTGTTTCATCAATTCAGTAACGCGTTGACCGCGTTCGATTTGTTTGCGGGTGCTTTCATCTAAATCAGAAGCAAACTGGGCAAATGCCGCCAATTCACGATACTGCGCCAAATCAAGCCGAATGCCGCCACCAAGCTTTTTGATAATCTTGGTTTGCGCTGCACCGCCTACACGGGATACCGATAAGACCGGCATTAACCGCTGGACGAATACCAGAGTTGAATAAACTGGTTTCCAAGAAGATCTGACCGTCGGTAATAGAAATTACGTTGGTCGGTACGAACGCAGATACGTCGCCGCTTTGTGTTTCGATAATGGGTAATGCGGTTAATGAACCGGTTTTGCCCTTGACTTTGCCGTTGGTTAACTTTTCTACTTCGTCAGCATTGATTCTGGCTGCGCGCTCCAATAACCGTGAGTGCAAATAAAATACGTCTCCGGGATAAGCTTCACGTCCAGGTGGGCGACGCAATAGCAATGAAACTTGTCGATAAGCCCAAGCTTGCTTCGTCAAATCATCGTAAATGATCAATGCATCTTCGCCGTTATCCCGGAAGTACTCTCCCATTGAACAACCAGTATAAGGTGCAATAAATTGTAAAGCGGCGGACTCAGAAGCGGAGGCAACGACAACGATAGTATGCTCCATCGCACCGTGCTCTTCCAACTTTCTTACAACGTTTGCAATCGATGAACGTTTTTGCCCGATAGCAACATAGATACATTTAATACCTGTACCTTTCTGGTTAATGATGGCATCCACCGCAATTGCTGTTTTTCCAGTTTGACGGTCGCCGATAATTAACTCACGTTGCCCTCTACCCACTGGAATCATTGAGTCAATAGATTTCAATCCGGTTTGAACTGGTTGATCAACTGATTGTCTCGCAATTACGCCAGGAGCAATTTTTTCTATTGGTGAAGTTTGACTGGTTTGAATAGCGCCTTTACCGTCGATTGGATTTCCTAATGCATCAACCACGCGACCCAACAACTCACGACCAACCGGAACTTCCAGAATTTTACCGGTACATTTGACGGTATCACCTTCCGAAATATGTTGGTAGGCACCTAAAACCACAGCACCAACTGAGTCACGCTCAAGGTTAAGTGCCATTCCGTATGAATTGCCCGGAAATTCAAGCATTTCACCTTGCATGGCTTCGGAGAGACCATGAACTCTCACAATCCCGTCTGTTACACTGACAACAGTGCCTTCTGAATGGGATTCTGCACTTAGATCGAAATTCTCAATCTTCTTTTTAATTAAATCACTGATTTCTGAAGGATTTAGTTGCATGTTCTATATCTCTTTCTCACTGTAACGCTTTTTGCAAGTGTTGAAGTTGACCTCTGATTGAACCATCAATAACTTTGTCGCCAGCGCGCACTAAAACGCCACCAATCAATGATTTGTCCACGGTCACATTCATGTGAATTTCTTTTTTAAAAGCTTTTTCCAAAGTTTTTGTGAATTTTTGGTTGGCGTCTTTAGAAAAAGGGTAAGCGGACAAAACGTCAACCTTTAGATAGCCTTCGGCATCTGCTTTTTCTTGCTCATAAATCTCAACAATGAAAGGCAATAATGACAACCGATTGTTCTGCACTAAAAGCCTGAGGAAATTAGCACCTTCTGAACTGATTTTAATATCGCAAACGGAAAGAATTAACTCCACTAACTTTTCTTTCTTAATCTTTGGATTATTAACGATTTTCGCCATTTCATCGTTGGTCACTACGGCTTTTAATAAAGCCAACTCGCCAGACCAATCTTTCGTTGCGCTCGATTCTTTAGCTCGTTTAAAGACAGCCGTTGCGTAGGGTCTAGCTAAAGTAGCCAATTCGGTCATGGTTTATTCCTATAACCTATTCGAGACTTTATCGACAATGCTTTGATGCTTATCTTTGTCGATTTCCGAAGCCAAAATCTGCTCTGCCGCACTGAGCGCCAATACCGCTACCTCTTTACGCAATGTTTCTTTGCTTTGTTTCAGCTCTTGTTCAATTTGCGACTTGGCTGAAGCAATGAGACGATCACCTTCCTTTTTGGCATTCGCTTTGGATTCTTCCACAATATCATTGGCTTGCTTTTGCGCCAAGCTAACAATTTCCGAGGATTGATCTCTTGCTGTTTTCAAAACACCTTTGGCTTGTTTTTCGGCCAGAAGCATCTGTTCTTGACCTTTTTCCGCCGCCGCCAAGCCTTCTGCAATTTTCTTTTTACGCTCTTCTAGTGCGCTATATATTGGCGGCCAAATGTACTTCATGGTAAACCATACCAGAAGTGCAAAAGTGATGATTTGACCAATCAGAGTAATATTAATACTCATGATATGTTCCTCTTGATACTTGTTATTTTATTGAATCGGTTAACTTTAACCCGCAGCAGCTTGCACTGCCGACAAGAAAGGATTTGCGAATGTGAAGAACAAAGCCAAACCAACGCCGATCATTGTTACCGCGTCCAATAAGCCAGCAACAACAAACATTTTCACTTGCAGCATAGGTACCATTTCAGGCTGACGAGCCGCGCCTTCCAAGAATTTTCCGCCTAACAAGCCAAAACCGATCGCGGTTCCTAAAGCGCCCATACCCAATACCAATCCGACTGCAATTGCAGTCATACCTTGTACATCGGCTATTAATTTAGCAATTTCCATGACATCTCCAAAACGTAGTAATGTTAATAAAAAAAAGTGATTATCCTAATGATCTTCGTGAGCCATGCTTAAATAAACGATCGTTAAAACCATAAAGATGAAGGCTTGCAGGGTAATAATCAGGATATGGAATATGGCCCAAGGCAAACTCAACAAAGGTTGGACGTAATAGGGCAACAAGGCTATCAGAATAAAAATCAATTCGCCAGCATAAAGGTTACCAAACAGCCGCAGCGCCAATGAAATCGGCTTAGCGACATATTCAACAAAATTTAGCAAAATGTTAAACGGTATCGCTAACCAGTGATGAAAAGGATGCAATAATAATTCTTTAGCGAAACCGAATCCTTTGATTTTGATATTGTAAAAAATAATTAGAAAAAATACCGAAATCGACATTGCAAAGGTAGCATTTAAATCGGTACTTGGCACGCTTCTTAGGTATGGAACACCCATAACCGCTCCAACCGAAGGCAGCAGGTCAACAGGAAACAAGTCCATGAAATTCCACAAAAACACCCAACAGAAAATAGTCAAGGCGAGTGGCGCAATCAGATCGTTATGACCGTGAAATGAATCCTTAACCTGAGTATCTACAAACTCGACTAACATTTCAACAACATTTTGTAATGGCCCAGGCACGTCCGAGGTAACGTTCTCGGCAACCGTTTTGAAAATCAAGATAAACAATCCGCCCAAGACGGCAGAAAAAAACAAGGTATCCAGATGTAATGTCCAGAAACCTTCACCTACGCTTAATGGCGTTAAATGGTGAATAATATAACCTGTTGCACCTTCGGCGTGAGCTTCGGTTGCCATTGTTCCTCTCAATTAATATTAGCGCAGTAAAAGCGCAAACCAAAATACCGATAGCGCGGACACATATCCTGCAAATAACGGTAAAATTTCAATATCTGGGATTTGCATTATCAGGATAAATATTACCGCCGTTAATGCTAGCTTGATAAATTCACCCTTGTAGAAAGATTGCAGCACTTTCTTGGCTTCTTGCCCGGAAGAACCGGATACTTTGAAAGCAAAATAAAAGTTTGGAATAAACGCCGCAACTCCACCCAGTAGCGATGAATAGGCTTTTTGCCATCCCCCTACAAGAAAACCCAAGCTAACTACCGTAATTATCAATACTTGATAACTCAGGATTTTAGCGACAGTAGACGTTACGCTACTGGTCAAACAAAACTCCAAATAATTTAGCCAGAGAATTATAACGTTGGGAAGGGACTAAATCAAGGAACATAAAAATCTGGATATAAGCCGCATAGCTTAACCACTTGCAAATACACTCCTTTATTTACGATTCAGCCGTATCTACATGAAGCAGTTTTCGACGAACGACCAATAATTAATGCGTTACTTTAGTTGAGTCATCGGAATGAATATTAAGCTGCATTGCTTTGATCATCATCATCAACTCGTTCCTTTGTCTTCTCAAAGGCTCGAGCTCGGCTTCTAATGCAGCAATATTCTCAGTCACAGTGCCTTTGGAATCGTTCATCTTTTTCAGCATATGCAACCGATTTTCGATTTGTTTCTTATGATCCTTAATTTGGTGCATTAATGGGGTTAAGACGCTACCGCTCCAAGTCATTGCATCAGCATGGGCTTGCCGTAATACATTTCTCGCCTTCGCAATCAAAGTGCTATACAACCGATTGATAACTACACTCTGTTCCGTCATAGTGGTTTTGGCGCTAGCTCGAAAAGCTTCGCCTTCTTCAAAAATTTGTTCTAATTCGAACTGGTACTGTTTTATAGAAAACAATTGCGGCTCTATCTCTTTGAAACCATATTCGTCATGGAATTTTTTGTGGATAGCTTTAACCAAACGGCGAGTTTCGTTGGTAATATCGACTGAGTCTTGCAGTAAATCACGCAAATCATCAAATAATTTACGAATATTTTGTTTCATGCCGTAAGTGGTCAGGCTTTTCGACATGTCATGTTTGGTATTTTTAATGATGGTATCGATCCGCTCTTTGGAAAAAGAATCGATCAACATCTTGGCTTGCACATTGAAAACCCGACGGCTTGCCTGAAAATTTTCGATGTTAGCCATGTACAGGTTCTGCCGGTCACGGGTTTCCGCCATGAGCTTTCCGGTCATATCCTGATTCTGGAAATCAATTTTTTTGAATTCTTCAAGCTGCGCGGCACCGTTAGCTAAAGAGGATTCGGTTAAGTTGAGTGACTCACTTACAAGAAAACCGATATCTCTGGTTACTGTTTCCATCAATATGCTACGACGCTGCCTGACAATATCTTCAGCAAGATAGTTTTCCAAGCCTGCTAATCGGCTCCTTTGAAAGAGCGCTTTATCATCCCTCACTTTTGCCAATAATGCTTGTTTGGCTGAAACAGGGAAAATCGCGGATTCGTCTATCTTCAAAGTCGTCGCACAAGTTTTAACTTGAGACTTTATGGAATCCTGATAACCGGTTTCACCCGCCAAATCATCCCACATCGCGTCGATCTTGTTCATGACGACTGCCAAACCGCGCTTACTGCCACCCCTGGCATTGCAAACATGATTGCGCCACATATCCATATCACTTTTGGTTACGCCCGTATCCGCTGCTATAACAAATACTATAGCTTGGGCGCTTGGCAACATGCTTAAGGTTAACTCTGGCTCTGCACCCAGAGCATTTAAACCCGGGGTGTCTAATATAGTCAGTCCTTCCTTCAGTAAAGGATGCGGAAAACTAATGACAGCATGTCTCCAACAAGGTATTTCCACCGTTTCGGGGTTAACAATACCTTGCTCGGCAGCTTCGCGTTCATTCCACAAACCCAACTTCTCAGCCATTTCCCGAGAGACTTTCTTAATGGCAATCAGTTCCTTAAAAGCCTCTTGCATTTGCGCTGGAGAATTGCAATCCAGATCGATATGTCGCCAGCGCTCAGGATGATTTTTGAATTCTGCCATCGACATATCTTCCAGACGGCTTTCAATTTCCAATAGCCGGATATAATTTCCGCCTTTTACATCATGGAAAAGCTCCGTAGGAGACATCGTGGTTCGCCCAGGAGAGGAAGGCAGCAAGCGAACGCCCGTTTCGGCAAAGAATAAGGAATTTATTAATTCGGTTTTGCCTCGAGAAAACTCGGCCACAAAAGCCAAAGTAATCCGATCGGTTTGCAATCCGTCTAGCACATTCAAAATGGTGTTGTTACTATGAGGATCATTCACATCATAGCGTATCCGCCATTGATGATACATTTCGATACCCTGTATCAACTTAGCTCGCCAAAGCGAGTATTCGTGCATTTGCTCTTTGAATTCCATATTACTCATGGCAAGCCTTGATTACCGACGTCGTTTGTAAATGATGTTAACCAGCAGTCGAAATTATTCCCGATAATTGTAGACCATATCTAACGAACTGGTAGCGATTAAATCCTCATTTTTGTGAATTTCTTATCAATTAACTCCGTATTTCTGGCGATATTGTGATATTTCCACCAATTTTGCGCTTCCCAGATGCTCGAGATACGAAATAATATGTCCCAATGTAATAATTGGGATGACTGGAATTTTATAACAATCAACGACCTCCTGAACAGCAGAAAGACCTGATTCGCCCTTTTCCTGCCTGTCTAAGGCAATAAGAACGCCACTAGGTAACGCGCCGACCCGGGTAATAATTTCAATTGATTCCCTAACCGAAGTTCCAGCGGTAATCACATCGTCAACAATCACCACATTACCCTGCAACTTGGCGCCCACAAGCTCGCCGCCTTCACCATGATCTTTAATTTCTTTACGGTTAAAAGCAAAAGGGATATCTCGAGAATTCATTTTTGCATAAGCTATCGCAGTTGCTGAAACCAACGGAATGCCTTTATAAGCTGGCCCATACAAAATATCAGCCGGTAAATTGGACTGCAATAATGCTTGCGCGTAAAATTCGCCAAGTTTGCCTAATTTCGCCCCGGTATTAAATAATCCAGTATTAAAAAAATACGGACTGCGCCGCCCGGATTTCAAAACAAACTCACCGAACTTGAGCACGCCGCATTCTAAAGCATAAGCTATAAATTCTGATTGGTAATTATGCATTCGAATTATTAGATATATTTAATCAAGTAATTATAGCGTAAACTTCAAATAATTATGACAATAGAAAATCCTAACAGATTAAAGGAGTCAATCACGCATAGTGGACTATGATTTTGCAAACAATTCTTGCTATGAGGATGAATAATTTCCAAGTTTAATTTTCGTATCACCAATTAATATAGCGCACATTTTTTAGCACAAACGTCATGCCGAAGAAATACCGACGCCACCCTCAGGCAATAGCCACAATGCCCCCGGGAATTCCTTACATAATTGCTAACGAAGCGGCAGAAAGATTTAGCTACTATGGCATGCGCGCCATCTTGGTTGTATTCATGACGAAATACTTGACAGGCGCCGATGGCCAAATTGACGTAATGTCAGAACAAGAAGCCCAAGGCTATTTTCATATTTTCGTCTCGGGCGTTTATTTCATGCCCATTTTCGGAGCCATTTTATCGGATGGCTGGCTAGGCAAATACCGGACAATCTTGAGCGTTTCCTTCGTTTATTGTTTGGGGCATTTCGCGTTAGCGCTCGACCACACCCGCATGGGATTATTATTGGGTCAAAGCCTGATAGCTTTGGGTGCGGGTGGAATTAAACCATGCGTTTCGGCGCATGTGGGGGATCAATTCGGAGTTAACAATAAACATTTGCTCGGTAATGTCTACAGTTGGTTTTATTTTGCCATCAACTTGGGAGCATTTTTTGCGATGCTGTTGATTCCCTGGTTGTTGGAACAACATGGCGCAGCTTGGGCATTTGGCTTACCTGGTTTGATTATGTTGGCTGCAACATTTATTTTTTGGTTGGGTCGTTATAAATTCGTACATATCCAACCCGCTGGTTTTAGTTTTATAAAGGAAGAAATCGGCTCGGGCGGACTAAAAAACTTAACCAAGCTGAGCCTAATTTATTTATTTGTCGCCATTTTTTGGGCCCTCTTCGAACAAAATGGGTCATCCTGGATTTTGCAGGCGCAAAAAATGGATAGGGTCATTTTTGGAATTGAATTGCTTCCTTCACAAATCCAGGCCGCTAACCCATTGTTGATAATGCTTCTAACGCCGTTATTCACATACTGGCTATATCCGACCATTAATACAAGCATACGAACTTAACTGAACTCAGGAAAATGGCCATTGGCTTATTCTTGACAGTGCTATCGCGTTTACCATTCCAAGCATGATTCAAATGCAGTTGGACCAAGGCATTTCCCCCAATATTATTTGGCAACTTATCGCTTATATCATTTTGACCTCTGCTGAAGTAATGGTCTCGATTACTTGTTTAGAATTTTCCTATCGCTACGCCCCCACCAGTATGAAATCCTTTGTCATGGCATTTTATTTACTGTCCGTGGCGACAGGTAATTTATTAACCGGTGCGGTTAACTTTTTTATTCAAAATCCTGATGGCACCAGTAAGCTAGCCGGAGCCAACTATTTTTGGTTTTTTACGTTGCTGATGCTTTTTACAGCTGTTTCTTTTATGCCAGTATGCGCGCGATTTAAAGAAAAGGCCTATTTAGCCCGAGTGACCCAATAATTTATTCTTCTATAATTAATTCGTTAAAGTGTCTTTTTAATTTTGAGGCTCATCATGAAATATTTTTTGTTTATCCTTATCCTGTTGTTTTCCGACCAATCGTTAGCAGGCGTATATAAATGTGTCGATGCCAACGGTAACAAAATATACAGCTCAGCTCCTTGCGCCAGATGGGCAAAGCAAACTTGAGCTGAATGTTAAATCCGGTAGACTCCAAAGATCTAAAAGCAATAGAACAGCAAGAACAATTGTCGAAACAAGAACAAGAAGCCCAAGAGGCTCAAAAAAAGCAGCAAGAAGAGGAGGCGCTTAAAAAGCGCGAAGAATTCAAACAAAACGCTATCGATGAAAGTAATAAAAATCAGTTTTTAATAAAAAACAATCCGCAGAAATATTCTGCATACGCTATTCCGCCTTATAAACCGGATGATTTATCACCGTTAGTTAAATCTTTTGAAAACAGGCTACCCGACATAGAACGATTTAGGCGCGAAGCGGCGGAAAAAGCCCTTGCAACAGGAGAATGCGGTAGAGTGGAGTCGGTTGAGCTGAATCAAAAAAGTAAGGCTGATTCGTTGGTAATTCTTGTTGATTGCAGTTCTGCAAAAAAATTCTACGTAACTGAACAAGAACTTGACTCAAACCAATCTTCTAAGCCAGCATCGACTGCGACCAATGCCAACCCCTAAAACTATATTGATTACCGGCTGCTCCAGCGGGATTGGCTATGTCACCGCGCATGAACTTCAAAAACGCGGTCACACGGTAATCGCCAGCGCCAGAAAGCATGCTGACATTGAGCGATTGCAACAAGAAGGCTTTTTAGCCGTACAGATTGATCTTGCAGATACGGATAGCATTAAAAAGGGCTGTAAGGCTGCATTAAAACTCGCCGATGACAAAATTGATGTTTTATTCAACAATGCCGCTTTCGGTCAGCCTGGTGCTGTTGAAGATTTAAGTAGGGATGTCCTGAAATATCAATTTGAAACCAACTTGTTTGGCACCCATGAGTTAACCAATCTATTATTGCCTAACATGCGAAAGCAAGGGCATGGCCGCATTATTTATAACAGTTCAGTTTTGGGCTTAGTGGCGATGAAGTACCGCGGCGCATACAATGCCAGCAAGTTTGCTCTAGAAGGTTTAGCCGACACCTTAAGATTAGAACTACACGGGAGCAATATCTTTATATCGCTCATAGAGCCCGGACCGATCTTAACCAATTTCCGCAAGAACTCATTCGATTTGTACAAAAAAAATATTGATTCTGCCAACAGTTTTCACCGGCAGACCTACCTGGCCATGGAAGAAAGATTGCAGAAAGAAGGAGCTGCGGTGCCTTTTACCTTGCCAGCAGAGGCTGTCGCCGCAAAAGTTATTCATGCCGTCGAAGCCAGACGACCAAAAATTCGGTACTACGTTACTTTTCCCACTTACTTATTTGGTTACCTTAAACGCTTGTTACCCGTTTCCTGGCTGGATAGCCTGTTAGGACGCGTTTAACATGCTTGAACAGCAAGAAGCCACCATCAACTGCCCTTACTGTGGAGCGTTGATCGATGTACTTATTGATGACAGCGCCGGCTCACAAAGTTACTACGAAGATTGTTCTGTGTGTTGTGCGCCCATATTCTTCATTGTTACCGATGCTGAAAACGGAGAAATCCAAATCGAGGTAAAGCGGGATGACGAATAAAAAATCCAAAAAATTTAGACAGCTCAAATTTGCAAAATTTTTCGGTTAACAACTGCACTGTTTAGCATCAAAATAACTGTTAACATTACTCTAGGCTGTAAGTGAAATTATTGATATAGTATAATTTCGATTCAATATAATAACTGGGCGCTAAGTCTTGGCGATTTGGGGGAACAATGAAAAATGCTTTTTCCTATATTCTGACGATTCTTTTCTTGTCAATATCCTGCTATGGCAGCATTCATTATGCCCAAGCTGCACAGCCTGATTTTGAACAACTGAAAAAAAGTTACCATAAGAGCCATCCGGGCAAAGGAAGTCACGGTGAATACTGGCAACCCATTCCCATCCAGAAATACTGGAACCCCAAGGATTTTTACAAGCCGCCAACAACTGTACAAGGCGAATTCGGTCCGCAAGATTGTTTAAGTTGTCATGAAGCCGCTACCCCTGGCGCTTTCCATGCCTGGAAAAAAAGTGTTCACAGCAATCTCTCTTCGATACGTGGTTTAGCCGATACTGATGTCCGGGCTTATAAAAAGGGAAAATTGCAAGAAGTTGAGCAAAATCTGCAAAAATTAGGACTTCTGGAAGCCAATCAACCCTTGGAACAAGTCGGTTGTATTGATTGCCATGGCGGGGTAGGCAAACTTACCATAGACCATGCCAAAGACCTTATAATGCCTGACCGCGCATCTTGCGGCACTTGCCATCTTAACGAATTCGCCGAAGCGGAATCCGAAAAAGACCAGGAATGGCCACAAAAGCAGTGGGATAAAGGCCATCCATCACACGCCACCGATTGGCAAGCAAATGTCGAAAACACCATCTGGGCAGCCATGCCGGAACGTGAAGTCGCTCAAGGTTGCGATATGTGCCATTATCAGCAAAACAAATGCGACGGTTGCCATACTCGGCATACCTTCTCAGTGGCTGAAGCCAGAAAACCGGAAGCCTGCGCCACTTGCCACAACGGGGCGGATCACAATGAGTTTGAGAATTTCATGTTGTCCAAACACGGTACGCAATTCTTAACCCAAGGCAAGGGAGCCTGGAATTTTGAAGCCCCGCTAAAAGACGCTATTACCAAAGGCGGATATACAGCGCCAACCTGTCAGCTTTGCCACTTCGAGTTTCATGGCGAGTACTCCCACAACTTGGTTAGAAAAGTGCGCTGGGCGTTCAACCCAACTCCTGCTATTGCCGACAATTTAAGCCATCCTTGGTTTGAAGACCGAAAAAAAGCCTGGGTGCAAACCTGTACGTTGTGCCATTCTGAAAGCTTTGCCAAGGCCTACCTGGATACTGCAGACAAAGGCACTATTCAAGGCTTGAAAGTTGAACAAGAAGCCAAATCTGTGATTAACAGCCTATTTAAGGATGGTCTGTTGGTCGGTCAGGAAACCAATCGTCCTGCACCACCAAAACCTGAAAAAGATGCTGCTGGTGGATTCTTCCAACTGTTCTGGGCGAAAGGCAACAACCCAAGCCGGGTTGAAAGAGTATATGCCGACATGTGGGAACATGATGTCATCAAGCATTACAAAGGTATCTTCCATGCTAATCCCGGAGGCTTCACTTATACCGAAGGCTGGTCCGAGTTGATGCGCGATTATGCAGAGATCATGGACGAAGATACTCGCCTACGTGAAGCCGCTAAAGCCAAAACTGCAGAAACTGTAGCGGCAACCAATGCAAACAAAACTGATTACAGCACTTTGTTATTAGGTTTGATATTGGTACTGGCAGGGCTTGTTATCGGTTACTTGGTGTTTAAACCAAAATCCGATCAAGAATAAAGTTAAAGTGCCTTGGCATTACAAAAGGCTTTTATTGTGTGTTCTCAGCGGCGCGCTGCTCATTACTGGCAGCGCGTTGCTGTGGCAACAATCAAGCCAATTGTTAATCGATAAAACACAGCATTCAAGGGAAGCTTCGCTCTCGGTTAAACAAACTGAGGAGCAACATCCTGATATTAACTCCGCATTTAAACCGGAGTCAGTTAAGCGCCTCACCTTTCAGGATAACAGCAAAGATATTTTTGATTTTTTGTTGGTTAATTACAGAGATGCAGACCAACAACTTCGTAATGCCCTGTTATTCCCCAAGAAATCAAATGAATCGGTCATGTTGCCCAGCCCCACCGGGCTAAGACAGTCCATCTGGCAAACCGCCGCTGAAACGATCCAACAAAAAGCTCCCCAAAACGCCTTGTTATTAAGCTGGTGGGATGATGGGCAAAGATTGCATTTTTTAACGGGCCGGGAAACTTGGTTAAGCAAACCGGGGCTTGCCACCTTTAGCAGCCCACTATGGCAACACTTACAGTCCCAATTAAATTCTACTTCCGAACAAGAAAACGACAGGTTAACAAAAATGGCGACTTGGTTAACCATGGATAGCGAACAAGCACTTAAAGAAATTCGAGATTCGTTGGGTAATTCTCAGCCAATCTACATCATGGTTAACAATGATCTATTGATGCGATTGGCGGAGATGGCTGATTACGGTGGCACTCCTTTAACCTTAACATCCAGAATCGTGCCGGTTAGCAGCAATATGCACGGTGACATCAGCAGTATCAAGCAGATTGCCCAAGAAGAAGGTGACGGCAATTATTTAGTGCAAAAAGAAGGCGCTGCTTACCGACTGTGGTTAACGCCAAAGCAATCCCAAAAAGAAAAAAATACCTTATTGATTCGCTTGCTGCCGTTTGTCGATTCTTTAAAACAACTCCCTAGCAATGTACAACTGGTTTATCAAAGTCATTGGGGCGGTTATTTATCTATTTACAGAATAAATCCTGAATAATCCAATTGCTTCACAAATTTAATCTCAGCTTAATGTTAATCTAAGGATCACTGGCTAATCTGATTCTCGTATTAATAGAAGGTAGTAGAGATGAATAAAAATTACATAGCAACTGTTATTTTGGCGACTTCGGCACTCAGTGCGCCGCTAAGTGCGTCTGATGTTCTAATCCAAGAACGCCCCCATAAAATTTACCATGTAATTAAACATAAAACCTTGACGCAAGCTGCCAACCAGATTGCCAATCGAACCGGGATTAGTTTTAGGATCAATGCCGCAAACCAATCTGATGTCATCAGCAAAAAATTAGCAGCTGAAGACTGGAAAACCGCTTTAGCTCAATTATTGCAGGGCTACAATTACACGACCGTATTAGCGAAAGACTCAATTAAAACCATCATTATCACAGGCCATAATGGTAGTGGAAAATCAACGGACACGCTGGTGAACATCCAAGCAAAGTTGTCCAACCATCTTCCGGAAAAATATAAAAATTTTAATGCCGGTTCAGTCATGCCGGTTAATTTGCCTTTAGCGCAATTAAAGTCGACCCCTGTTGGCAAAAAACTCACCTTGGATTTACCTATTGGCCAATACAACATCAATCATGATAACTTTGTAAAGCATGGTGATGGCTCTTCAACCTGGATTGGTTATCTTGATGAAGAAGGCAAGGGCTACCGTTTTTATCTGTCTGAAGGTAAGAGCGGCATAATGGGAAATATTTACACACCGGATGGTGTGTACAATATCGAATCTGAAAATGGCCAGACTGTCTTGGTTGACCTTGAACGCTCAGGTCTGGAGACTGCGGGTTACGACCATGACCAGCTTAGCATTCCAACTAACCCTCTAACTTCGTTCGGATTTTCAACTAGCCATGTCGGCTCAACCGCCAATGCGGCTAATACTGCAGCAGCAACACTTAGCACTTCGACATCGACAACTAGCGCAACCACTGCCACCAGTAGTTCGACAACGGGGCCAGTCGTCGACCTGATGGTCGTTTACACCGCTGCAAAACAAACAGCCACCTATGCTAAACAGCGTATCCAGTACTTAGTCGATATATCTAATCAAGCGTACAAAGATTCTAAAATTAATATGCGCCTGCGTTTGGTGCATACCCGACGCACCAGCTATTCAGAAAGTAATAGCAATGATCGAGCGCTCAATGACCTGGCAAACGATAAAGGAGCTCTCTATGGCACAGCTTCTTTACGTAACAAATACGGCGCTGATCTGGTCATGCTATTCAGGCCGTTGTACGCCAGAACCTCTAATGGTTGCGGGTTAACCTATGTCGGTTTTTCTAATGGCAGCGGCGCAAACGCAAAATACGGTTACGGCACGATAAGCAATGGGTATTCCAAAGATTCGTTAAAAAGTAATTATTGCGACACAAGTACGTTTACCCACGAAATCGGCCACAGCTTCGGCAATGTCCATGACCGTGAATATAGCGGATTCGCGGGCAAATATTCATTCTCATATGCTTGGGGTATTGACGGAAAGTTCGGTACTATTATGAGTTACAAAAGCCCATCTTTGATGCTTTTCTCCACGCCAAAACTAAAAACTCAATGCAAAGGTGGACCGTGTGGTTACGCTGAAGGCAGCTATCGCTCATCGGATCAATCACGAACAATCAATAATACTGCGGCTTCTATTGCTAATTATCGACCCAAGAAAGTAACGAAGCCGGTTATCCAATAAATCTCTATCAAGAATGTTTGCCAGTCAACTCCGACTGGCAAACGACAGAAGAACTCCCTCTCTCAACTAATCAGTCACTTTAGGTTAACTTTCAAGCAATTGACCTAAAGGTTAACACGTATCCCAATCCAACCCGCTCTAGGCGCACCGGGAGAAACGAACCTTCCATCATTAAATTGCTCGCCCAATACTTCCGAAGGATTGCCATATACGCCAAAGGTGTTGTAACGGGTATCAAAGATATTATCCAGCTTGCCAAACAACGCAAAATTTTTAGTGAACTTGTATTCCGCTGTTGCATTAAATAGCCAATAACCTGATAGCTTGGGCGTAAGATTGGCCTCATCTCCCCGAAAAACGCGGTTTCCGCTATACATGCCGTTAATTCCCAATGACAGTTTCTTCCACAAATCGACGCCAATTGAGGCTTTGAAAATATGCTCTGGAATTCCGGGAATTCGATCACCTCGGTCAACTTTAGCCCTGATTGGATCGCCATTGGCATCAAACGCTGTCGGATGTTGAACATCAAAACTATCTTGGAAGCGGGCATTTAGATAGGTGTAATTTGCCGCCAGATGCCAATCGTCGATTGCGCTGAACAATTGCGGTAAATTTGCACTAGCGCCACTTTCTATACCGTAACGACGGGTTTCCCCAACGTTGCTAAAGTAACCTTCCGAAACACTGTCACCCCCACGGTTAAAAATAATATCGTCATTATTTACGGTATGGAAAAACCCCAGATTCCATTTCAATTCACCTTCATTGGGGATAAAACGGTTAAAATCGCCCCTGAGCCCAGTTTCCCATGATTTCGCAACCACTTGATTTAAATGTGGGTCGGCGAGGAACGCATTAGGCAATCGACACGGCGCTTCCGGATCTGCGCAACTTAACTCCATCGGAGTGGGCACACGGGATGATTCACTATAGCCACCGTAAATGTTCAAATTATCCAGCAACTGGTAGGTTAACCCGGCTGATGGATTAAGTCTTTCGTAAGTATGGGAACCATTAAGATTTTTGTCTGCATCCTTTATATATTGATCCATCATGTTGATATGCGAGTAGTTATATCTCCCGCCGATTGTCGCTGTAAGTTTATCGGTTATTGAAAAACTATCGGTTAAAAATACTCCTACGGTTGATGTATTGGTATGCAAACGGACTTTACTCTCATCGACAAATACTCCACTTTGAGTGGTGCCCCGATCTTCAGTTAATGCGCCTAACTCTGTATCGGAAGCAAAATGCACTTCGGCATAATCGTAGTTAACACCAACAATTAGTTTATTCTCATGCTCAAACAAGTCTTGATTAAATGCGGCCTGAATTGTTCCGCCACGGCTGCGCATTTGAGTCGCACTGGTATTATTGGTCGCTCCTATGTCGTCGTTGTTGGCAAGGACTTGATCAGTTCTCACAGCCCGGTTATTTGTATCAATAACCGACTCACCGTCTTCATTACACATCAGTGAATTTGGATCATCTTCATCGCAAGCCTCGTAATCGCTATCGTCTCCGTTAAAGGTAAAAATCCGGTTCTGCCGAAAATAAGCATTGCCGCTCAATTGAATGTCATCAGTTAAATCATAATTACCTTCTAACTCAGAGAAAAACATCCGGGTAACGGTTTGATCAAATTGAGTAAAAATCGCCTTCCGATCGATGGCTTGTAATTGCACTGGAGACGCGCCATTACCACGAAGCCGGTTATCGTTTCCCGCCAAGGTTAAATCCAATGATCCCCGGTCACCACGCCAGCTTAACGTGCCGAAAGCCTGGTCGGCTTTGCTTGGGGAAAAAGCTCGCCAGCCCTCTTCTTCGAAATGATGTAAATCAAGAAAATAACCCCAGGTGCCGTTATTCCATCCGGTGCTGAGTTCCTCCGAATGTCGGTCCCAGGAACCACCGTAAACCTCAATTTGATGGGTGGGAGCCGAAAAACCGGTTTTAGTCTTGACAGCAATGGCACCCCCTAATGTGTTGAGACCATAGACCGGATTTGAGCCAGGATGTAACGCCATAGAGTCAATCGCGCCTTGCGGGATTAAATCCCAGTTAACGCTATCACCGAATGGTTCATTAAAGCGAACGCCATTGATATAGGTTGATAAACCTTGCGGCAAACCCAGCAAAGGTGATGCTACAAAACCACGGTAATAAATATCCGGCTGCAAAGGATTATTTTGAGCTTCGTTAACACTCACGCTGCCGAGGTAACGGTTAATATAATCCGACAGCGAAATCGTTTGGGAGTTTTTTAGTTGATCGGCATTCACCGTTTGCACATTGGCGGCAATTTTATCTAAAGCAATACCAGAGCTGTCTAGTGGGGTCACACCAACCACCTCCAGATCGTTCAATTGTATGGGCTCCTCGTTAGCCAATGCAGTGATGTTAACCCATAATAGTGCAAAAAATAGCAACAGCTGAGACGTTATTTTCATCAGTCTTCTTATTATCATCAAATAGCCGATGTTATCGAATTCGCTTGTTGATAACTACTCGAAATAATAAAAAAGGAATTTTTCCTAATGATGCAAGCGAAGTTAAAATATCAACCAACAACTTTATTCTTAGGTTAACCGCCAAGGGAGATACTTATGAAAGCCAAAGCTTCAACGCCGATAGCCTTGTTTTTATTATTTCTATCGATGTCCGCCCTGCCCGTCATGGCAGCCGCCAACCGCACCAATGCCCAAACTGTGCAAGTTATTGGACAAGACAGCGACAAAAATCAGAAACATATAAAATATTCTGGTTATTCAATGGATGGTGTAACTTCCGCCTCTAAACTGGCTGCGCAAAGAAGCCATACCGTGGCAGGTCAAGATGAGCGCAATTTTGCGATTTTTACCGGCGTTGTAGTTATCATGATTGTCGTCTTTTTTTCACAAATTGTGTTTAACAAGAAATAACACTTTGGTTAAGATTTTAAGTATCAACTCAACATTGATGTGAATACCTCATGCTAATAAACTGCGTCGCTTACCAAGAAGGCAAAAAACTTAAGGATATTTCGGTTGAGGAAATCAGCGAATATCTCCTCATCCCCGATTGTTTCGTTTGGGTGGCATTACAGGATGCGACATTGGCGGAACTTGAAATAATGCGCGAGGAATTCGAGCTACATCCTTTGGCAGTCGAAGATTCATGGCACAGCCATCAACGCCCAAAGATTGATGAGTATGGCGATTCTTTATTTGCTGTCATGCAGTTAATAAAAATGGATGGCGATGAAATGAACATTGGTGAAGTTGATATTTTTGTCGGCTCCAATTATGTGCTTTCTGTCCGTAACCGTTGCCAAGAGGGTTTTTTAGGCGTACGAGCACGTTGCGAACGAGAACAGCATTTGTTAAGCCATGGCGCAAGTTTTGTGTTCTATGCCTTAATGGATGCCGTGGTTGATCGCTATTTCCCCGTGCTGGACGAATTGGAAACGGAACTTGAGGATATCGAAGAAAAAATCTTCATCAAAGGCTCCGCGCGTTCAAATATTGAACGGTTGTACGACCTTAAACGCAAGGTCACCACGCTTAAACACGCAGTCGCACCATTGATAGAGGAGACCGGCAAGCTGCACCGGGGACGGGTACCGGAAGTATGTGAAAACTCCCGGGACTACTTCCGCGATGTCTACGATCATCTGACCCGCATTAACGGTTCAATCGATAACATCCGGGAAACGATAGGCACGGCCATACAGGTTAACCTGTCCTTGGTCACGATTGAAGAGAGTGAAGTCACCAAACGCTTGGCCGCGTGGGCAGGTATCTTTGCCGTCGCCACCGCGTTTGCCGGTATTTGGGGCATGAACTTCGATGTCATGCCGGAACTGCGTTTTAAATACGGCTACCCTGCCGCCTTGACACTAATCAGCGTGGTCTGTGCGATCTTATATCGACGCTTTAAAAAAGCGGGTTGGCTGTAATGAAAACAGAAATATAGGTTGGCAAGTTATTTTGTCACTAAGGTCGCCCTTTCTTTCGCAATGCCAATAGTTGCAATCGCCCCGGAATTAAAATACAGATAATCAGACTCAACGCCATCGGAAAATATCACGCCATTAGTCGGCATATAGGATTCCACCTGTAGGTTGCTTTGTCCGTCCAAGATGCCTGCGATGATACCCGTTTGGGTTTTTTTGCTCTGAAACGGTTCGCGCACGGCAAACATTAATTGGTCATGATTTAACATGGCATCTAGCCTAGCTGAGTTATCTGGTGCCATAAAATGTTGCATACCGGCAGTCATATTAAAGATAGAACTTAACCAACCCGTTGAACCCGCTTGTGTTGAAACGATTATACCTGATGACGAATGTTCTTCCGTGTGCTGATTAAATGAAATTTTATAACGTGCGGAAACATGGCTTGCCGCCCCGATAAACAAATCATTGAAGGCTAACAACCGTTGCCCGTCATTTAATGACGCTTCCGCGAGGACAATAGTTTTGGCGGTAAATTGATGGGCGATTACTTTTTCCACCGCCCCGATAAAATTACCTGCACTAAACGGTAATAGAACCCCATCATAACGTTCTTCATCTGGGTTGATCGCAATCATGGGAATTTCGTTAACATATTTTGCGGTGTTGGCGACCAAGCCATCCTGACCTATAACAATCACGACTTGATTATGGCTGAATAAAAAAGAGGGCAAAAAATTACGCTCAACAATTTTGTTTTTAATAATCTTGGAAAGCTGACGCTGGACTTTCGCTAGGGCGTCATGAAATTTTTCATGTTCTTGTTGATAGTCCTCAAACACACCGCCTGAACGTTCAATATAAAATCTGGCCTGAGCTTGGGTATTGAAACGCTCGGTTAACAGTTCGAGCCGGGTTTTGTTCTTAACGATAATGGCATATTCAATGGTCATTTTTTATCTTTGAGAATCGACTCTAGCAACTCGGGGCTAATGTTTAAATTCCCAATTTTATCAGCATTTTCAGCCAGTTGCCTGAACGCCAATGCCACGCTCAATTTCGGATCAGGATTATTATTGAGCGCGGTAATCAATTTCCAATCCATATCTTTATAAGGCTTTAAGGTGGTTTGTGTAACATAGCCTTTGGCATCAGCTTCTTTCATTTGATTTGCGGTCTTTTGCTCGATGAGTTGTTTACGTTGATTTTCCACCGCAATATCAGCTTGTACTTGTATTTCCCGTAACTTGCGGGTGTTTTCGGCCTTTTGCATTTCAGCTTCCATCTTTTTTTCGTCGATTTGTTTCTTTTTTTCTTCTACCGCGATTTCGGTGTTTAATTCGGATTCTTTTATTTTGCGTTCCTGTTCAACAGCAAAATTCCTGCGGTCGTATATGGCATGGTCCGCTTCTTGAGACAGTTTTTCCCTGGTTTCTGTTTCCAATGCCCTGGTCATTTCCGGCGTTGCCCTTATCGCAAGGATGTTAACGGTCAGCGTTTCTACGCCAAGGATCGAAATCGCCTGCGATGCCTGCATGCCTTCGGTGATTTTCGTTTCAATTATTTTTGCTGAACGTATCGCCTCTTTGAGACCAAGATCGTGAATAAAAGAAGAGGTCGCCGTTTGGGCTTCATTAATAAGCCGTTGATTGAGTTTTTCAATCTCGTTTTTCTTGTAGAAACCCCGGCCATCAACAGTAAAGTCCAATAATTCCGCGAGTTGCTCGGGATTGCCGATTTTGTAGGTCACCTGTCCCTGAATGGAAATACTTTGGTAATCACTGGTGGTTTCTTCAAATATGAACGGTAAGTCATTACTGCCCAACGGTATGGCAACAATCGAACTATTCGGCGAAAAGTAGAAAAACGACAGGCCGCGGCCTTTATTAACCACTTGCCCTTTTTTAAAATGAATGACGTATGACATTGAATCAAACTTTATATGGCTAATTCCAAACATTTAATTTTCCCCTTTTATTGGTGCGACTTTGTATCTACTGGTATCAATGGGTCTACGTTTTTTCTAAACCAGTTAACTAATCCCCTTAATTCTATTCGTTAATATTATTTTCGTGTTATTTAGATTAGTATTACATCCTTAAAAAAGCCAAATTGATTCACTCCTCTTTTAACGACCTAAAAGCAAAATGGAAAAACCGATGATTTATGCGCTGGATTTTGACGGCGTGATCTGCGACAGTGCGTTAGAAACCGCGATTACCGGCTGGAAAGCTGCAAATACCCTGTGGCGGGATATGCCCGATGAAACCCCGCAAGAAATAATCGATCAATTCCGTTTGGTCAGACCATTGATGGAAACCGGTTACGAAGCCATTCTGGCAATTCGTATGCTGTTCCTGGGCGAGAGCTTTGAGTCTATTTCCAAAAGTTATGCCGATAAAATTCCGGCTTTGATAACAGAGGTTAACACCAGCGTAAGCGACCTGAAAAACCTGTTTGGACAAACCCGCGATATTTGGATTGCCAATGATTTGCCGAGCTGGATTAAGATGAATCCTTTATTTGATGGGGTGGCCAGCAAGCTGAAAAAGCTTGGTCAGGACAATCCTTGGTATGTGGTGACTACTAAACATGAGCGTTTTGTTAAGCTCATACTTAAAGCCAATTCAATCGACTTGCCAAACGAACGAGTATTCGGTTTAGATCGGAATATGAGCAAAGTCGACGTGTTGAAACAAATAAGCCAAACTTATCCTCAGCAACCCATATATTTTGCTGAAGATCGTTTACCGTCGCTTATTAATGTGTCTAAAGTTGAAGAACTTACTCACGTTAAACTTATTTTTGCTTTGTGGGGCTATAACACTGACGACGATAAGGCAGCAGCCTCCAGACTCAACATTATATCCCAACACTTAAATCAATTTCTTTCATAACGGCGCCATAAAAATTATCAACTTATTCAGGAGAAAATTATGTCGTTAACTATGTACCAAGCATCCATTCCAACATTTACTCGTATGCTGGAAAATTTATCGAAGATACTCGAAAAAGCGGCGGTCTATGCCGAGACCAGGAAAATCGATCCTGCTGTTCTGGTAAATGGTCGACTGGCGCCGGATATGTATCCGTTGAGTAAACAAATTCAAATCGCCACAGACATGGTTAAAGGTTGCGCCGCGCGCCTTGCGGGAGTTGAAGTTCCAAAATATGAAGACAACGAAACTTCCTTAGCTGATTTAAAAGCGCGTATCGCTAAAACCGTCGCTTTCATGCATTCAGTAACACCTGAGCAAGTTAACGGCAGCGAAACTCGCGATATCACCTTAACCTTGCGTGGCAAAGAAATTCATTACCAAGGCCAGCCCTATTTGTTCGATTTTGTAATTCCAAATTTTTATTTTCATATCACGATGACTTACGCCATTCTGCGACATAACGGCCTGGATATTGGCAAAATGGATTACTTAGGGCGTTATTAATAACTAAACTTAAGCCGTGGAGCATTTAGGGGGATAGCAATATTAATATTGTTGGGGTGGTTAAGCCACTGGATGAGAGCTAATGCGGTCAACTTGGATAGACGAGCCTTGGAATGGTTTGGCGTATTGGCGGCGGTGTCGACCAATTACCCACCCAGCCCAAGGAACACTTGTTTATCGCTATGGACGACTTGTCCCGCGAGCTTTACGCTGGCATCCTGCCGGACGGGCCCCTAGACCGCACTCTGATGGAAATGTGGATAACCAGCACACTTCCAAAGACAGTCAAGACAGGCATCTCCAATTAGGCCAGTTCATCAATTTTTTCAATACCGTTCAACCCCATATGAAATACTTACCACTCATTTCAATCAATCTCTCTGTAAACAACCCTAAGATTTCTTACAAATAACATTTACCCGTGGTGCATTTATCTAAAACTTTTAGTGGATATCTTAGCTTTGCCAGTTTAACTTTAAAAACCGTAACTCCAGGTAAAGTTTAACGCATAATCCCGGTCGGGCTGGTAGCCGTTGAAGTTGGTGTAGACGGGTTGCAGCCATTCAAATTTCAAGCTGTTGCCCGCGAATGCGTCGTGAGGAATGTTGACGTTAATCCCCAAGCCTAAATCGGCATAACTGCCGCCGTAGTTTTGCGGCTGGCCGAAGGTGTCGATGTGCTGGTCGACATAAGGCACTTTCGCCGGGTTGCCGTTGATGTCAGTCCCATCGATCATAATCGTGGGGTAACTACCACGAATTTCGCCCTGTGTGGTGAACACGCCGCGCACCGTTGTACCCAGCCACTCCGTCCACTGGTAGCCACCCCAGGCCGTGCCCTGGAAGATGTCGCCGAAAGCGAAGCCGGATTTATTTTGGCTCTCCAAGCGTATCGTGCCGTTCACTTGCGCGCCCCAGGAGAATTTGTCCGCCTCGCCGGTGTAAGTCAGCGCGGGTTTGAAGTCCCAGGTTCCGCTACCCAACTGCATACAGTAATGCAGGGGGTTATTGTAGATGAGGTTTATCGCGGTCTTACGCTGGACGATATCCACATCGCCGGTCGGCGCGGTGCCGCCTAAGGCTAGGTTAATTTTGTGATGCTCGTCGCCATAAAGCTTGAACAAGCCGTACGCGCCGAAGTCGCCGATGCCGCCGGTCTGGTGTTCATGCACGCCGCCCCCGTGGCTGTGGCCGCCAGCAAGAGTAACATTGGGATTAGGGGTCATGGACATGTCCATGTCCACCCACTGCGGCATTAGCATTAGGGTTAGCCAGTTGGTGGGTGCGTACATCAAGTCCAGCATGTGCATGTTCATGGTCATGTTGTTTGGCGTGACTGCGCATTCTTCATCGTAACAGCCCTCCTTACGGGCTTGGTCGATACCGATCATTTGGTCGCCCAGGCGGAAATCCCCGGCCTGCACATTGCGCATGAAGCGGTAGCCGACCATGAAGTCCCCGGCATTGGGCAGGATGTGGTCAAACTGCACCCCGGCCGGAGCATTGGAGTGATGGTGGTAGCCGTGCGCCATGCCACGCCCGCCGTGACTAGTTGCCGTTTCCAACGCCGCCAAGTTAACTTTGAGGGCGGCGTTCGCCACCCAATAGTCGAAGTCGGCATACTCACCTTCGCCACCGCCGCCAAGTTTTAGTCCGCCCTGATGGGTGTAATACTCAAAGCCAGTTTGCAGGCTAAAGCCCTTGGCGAATTGCTTTTCTACGGTAACGCCACCGCTCAACGTGCCGAAACCGGATAGACGCTGGTCACTGGAATAATATTCAGGCGGCAGTTCGATTGCGCCGGAGACGATATTGTGGCTGGCATCGCGCACCGTATTTTCATCGGTGATGGTGTACACGCCCGTGGTGTAAAAATCCGCCGCCGATTGCGAGTAATATCGGATACGCGGGGTGATTGTCCAGCCGGAAGCCACCGGCTGCACCCAATCGGCTTCAAAAGTGTGGGCATGGATGCCCCAGTCGTCATGGGCAAAGTGGTAGTTAAAATGCAGGGCGGCAGACAGCGGCTCGATAAACTGGCTCAAACCTAAATGCCAATCAAACAAATTGCGCTCGTCAGGTCGGACTTCAAGCAGATTGCTCGTAATTCCACTTCCGATGGCCTTACCCCGTTCAAAATTGATTTCGTGGTTATAAACCACTTTGTATGGGTTGCCCAAATAACCGGTGCTGCGGGTATAGTTTAAGCCTGCGTCCAGAACGGTATTTTTGTTGAGGATGTGGCTCAAGCTGAGTTGGCTGCCCCAATCCTGGCGGTTGCCGAACAAAATCACCTTCTCCAGGCGCTCAGCACTATTTAATACATCAAAAGAATAGATTCGTTTTACCACCCCTGATTTCACCTTTGGTTGCCTGGGTTTTTGGATGATGCCGATAGGTAAGGCACCATCTGCGTCCAAGATGTACTCAAGATCGCGTTCAGTATCCAGATATTTTTCATAACGGATATACGGCTGCGAATCCGGATCAAATAGGACATAGTTGTCGCTGTTGGTATAGCTCAGCCCCCAGTTCAGCGTGGTTTGTTTCTGGTTAAAATCAATGCGACCGCCTAAGCTACCAAAGCGGGATTCATAGTCGTCTTCAACCGAAATGCCGCCACCGATGGACAGTTCAGCCTCGTCCCAGGCATAACTCAGTTTAAAGTCACCCTGTTTTCGGGTTTCAGGGGAGGCATAGGTCAGCACATGGGTGAGTTGATTACTGATTTTGTTGCTCGCAAAACTTGTTGAATTGCCAAGTCCATCATTCTTAACAATGAACAGATAAAAATTTTTATTTCTATCCATATAAGAGGTGGGATAAGACAACCCTGATGAGCCACTTAGAAAGGGTGAGGCACCGATTATTGTGTCATTTTGTTTTTTTGCCATATTTCCAGCGCCCGAGCCAGCGGGCGTGGTACCAATCGGTGTCGCGCCCGACCAAGTGTCCTGAGTGTAATTAAAAGCAAATTTGATCCGGTCGGTCAGACTGAAACGGCTGCTGCCGTGGATGCTGTCCACTTCAATCGGGTTAAGATTTTGCGGTAGCTTGAACGTTTCGTAAGCTAGTTGGTTGCCAGAAAGGGTGGTGTCATTCCCATAAATATCCCGCCTACCTTCCTGATAGTGGCTGTATTGAAAATCCACGCTATCGTCTTCGGCGGCTTGGGCGGCAACGGGAAGCAGGCCGGGCAATACAAGCGCGGCGGTGGTTAAGGCGGAAAGCGGATAATTTTTCATGGTTAAAAAATTTGTAGTTATTGGCTAAATCAGTACAGTTAAGTGCAAAACTGCATCGGTTTTGCCCAAAAGTAAATACTTGGCTTTGAATAGGAATTCAGCTTGAAATAGAGTTATTCATTCCTAGAAGTGGGGCGGAGTTTAAACTACGCCCCACAGTATTTTACGATCATGTCAAGCTATCCGATAGCTTGCATTCACTAATACCAGGCTTATTGATTTTGGCAATATGTCAGCGTTGGCATATTGTGAGTACCGTTGGCGCTTAAGCAATGATATTTTAGGCTGTAACTCTCCGCCGCTCCGCCGGTTTCGGTTTTGAACACTTCGATCCGGAAGGCAGAGCCGTTACCGGCAGCAACATTAGAAAAAGCACTGGGTTTTGCCACTAAAACACCTTCCTCTAATATGGTGTCGCCATCAATATTGTCTTGTTGAATGGCGCCAGAGGCTGTCACGGCAGTCGTACAGTTGGTGTTGGCGCTGACTTTTTTGACCTGAACCTTAAGGATCGGCGCATTCACCGGTGCTTTATCCCCCACAGCAGCTTCAACTGCAGTAATGGCAGATGCAGGGCTAGGGCAGACCGCACGCAAAATATCTTTCTTGACCCCCGTACCTAAACTTCCATTAAAAGCCGTGTGCAATGGCTTAATATCACCCGCGAAAGCGGATGATGCCATCACGGCACTCAGTGACATTACCAATACAGTTAACTTCGTTCTCATAGTATTCTTTCCTTGCCGTGTTATTCGGCATCAATAATTAAAATAAAGCAGATCGGGTGCCGCTTCGCTTGCAGATCGGCACCACGGGTTGTCAGCGGCTTGCCGCTCTCCTTGTGTCCGCATGGATGGCATAACATCCATGCGGGTTGCGGCTGCCAGCCTTGGCAGCCGTTTTTTAAGGATCAAAGCCTTAAAATCTGGAAACTGGGTGTATTCCAATGACGTTACTTTAAGGAAGCTCTGAATAAGTCCTTCGACAAGCTCTCGGCAACTGCTCCCTGCGTTGCCCTACCTTCTGCATCCATGCAGTCGAGGACGAACGGTAAACAGTTGGTTTCGTTCGTGGTAAGATTTTCGAACCATTAATGAAATCAATTTGTTCGGAGCTTCCTTATGGCAAACGCGGTCATTTCGACCAGCGGGAAAATTTGAAGACCACAGGATTCCTCAGTCGCTTCGCTGCTTCGGAATGACACCATTTTCCATTACAACTTCTACTCAAAGGCAACGGTTATCTCCCAGGCTCAATGTACTCAATTCCTAGCTTATCGCTGGCCGCCGCCTTGACGGTTTCGTCTCTGTCTTGCAGGGCTTGTTGCAAAATGGCGCGGTCTGCAGGATTATCTGCGTTGGCGCTATCGACTGCCATCAGCCTGACATCGGGGTTATTGTCGGAGACGGCTTCTTCCAACACCTGCGCCCGTTCTGGCACATCCTGATTCGCCAAGCCGAACACGGCCTGTGCCTTGACCTCCGGGTCTTTGTCTTTAAAGGCATCATGCAGGGCGGCGACGGTGGCGTCGTCTTTTTCGCTATCGCCGGTTTTGCCTTGGGCGGCCAGCAGGGAAATCGCCTGTTTTCGCAGGTCGCTGAATTGTTCGTCTTCCAGGCCGGTCATTTGCAACAAAATTTTGTGAGAATCCGGCGGTTTAGTTTTCGTTGCTTCATCAGTTTTACTGGCCTTGCTGTCGAGTGTGCAGGCCATGGTGGCGTAGTGGCCATCGGCGCGGTCTATGCCTAGCACCCAGATTTCCTCGGGTTGTGTGCGGGCCGGAACGGGGAGTTTGGCTTTGGCGCTGGTTAGTTTGGGGTAGCGGTAAGCCATGTTCACTTTTGCCCCTATCAGGCATTCCAGAACTTGACTGAATAGTTTGCCTTCGCAATGGGCCGAGATAAGGGTATCCGGCAGGGCGGAATAATGGATCACAATGCCCGATTGCGCGGTGATTGCTTTGAGTATTTGGGGAATGCTGGCTTGTGCAGCCTGAGTAGCCAATCCATCCGGCAATTTACGGTAGCTTACGTTTTGGCCGGTTATTGTAGATTGAGCGCCGGTTGATTGGGGGGTTATTGACTTGGCATTGTGCCGAGCGGTTTTTACCGGTGGCAATGCTTTGCTTTCTACTTCGGCAATCTGATTGAGTGTGCCTGATTGATTGGTGGCGTAAGCGCAGCCGTAATTTGCCGCCAATAACAAACCAACCATAAAGGTCGAATAATGTCGCCAATTGATTACCATAGTGAAATTAATATGTCGGTATTATCTTGAATGCCTGGTCATAGCGGGTTGCACCCCGTCTTGTAGTTCTGCATTTGTTAACAAGCCAAAGCGCGGCAAGCCTCCTTGCTTGCCGCTATCCAACATCCAATCATCCCTGTATGAATCAACTATCCAGCAATCATGCTGCTTAGTTGCATTGCTGGTATTTGTTGACGACTACTTTGCCGCCGGACATCACCAAATCCGGGTATTCCAGGATTTTGAAGCGCTCAAACGGGTTGCCTTTAACTGCGATAATGTCCGCAGGTGCATTGGTGGTTAGCGTACCCAGTCCAGGGATGTCCATGCGCGCGCCCGCATCTGAAGTAGCGGACTTGAATACGTTGACAACATCGGTGAAGTCGGTAACTTCGCCGCTCAGGTTGTGCAACATCAGGTGCATTTCTTCACCGTTGATGCCCCAGGGCACATTGTCATGGCCGATTTCAGAGCCGTAAATGATTTTAGGCGCGTGTTCGTCATCACGGTGGTGGCTCAAAACATGGGTGTTTTCATGGATGCCTTCATGGCAAGAAGCCAGTGTGTCCATGGTAGTCACGAAGGTTATGCCTGCGGTGATGGCTTCATGGATCAATTCTTCAGGAATCGGCGCACAAGGCGTATGCGCCAGTTCATCAACCAAGCCGAAAACGGCACGCTCAAAGCCAACCGGTTCGCCAACATGGGCGATGACGCGCTTGCCAAGTTCATGAGCGCGGCCAACAATGGCTTCGACTGTTTCCAAGGACATCATCGGCCATGGTGTAGCGGGTACGGTTTCGCCATGGTTGTGGGGTTGCATCCATGGCGCGCCAGCTTCACCACCGGGTTCCAGGGAAATTTTAATGGCGCTGGCGCCACCCGCCACCAGTTGATCGACAACAGCCGCACCTTCAGAAGGCGTGGCGACGGCGATGCCAACTTTATTCAGGCCGCCAACCGGGTCGTCGTGCGAGAAGATGTTCAAGGGGTAACCCGTGGCAGCGGGATCCGCAGCAGCAGGGTCAGAGCCTGCGGCGGCCTGGATGATCGGGCCAGTGCTCAACAAGCGGAGCGAACCATTGCCACCTTGTGGTGCCAACAAAGGGCCGCCGGTGTCTTGTGCGGTGGTGATGCCGTGTTCAAGTACATTTTGCTTATTAACGTTTTGAAAAGTGATGTGGGCATGCGATTCGATGAATCCAGGTAGGATGGTGGAATCACCCAAATTTATCCGGGTTCCGCAACGGTTTTTCAATTGGGCATAGGTACCGATTTGTTTGACTTTGTTACCCACTACCAGCACGCTCATGTTGGCTTGTGGAGGGTTAACTCCATCAAATACCCTTGCAGCGGTTAAAAGTCTACAAGCGGGATCAGCCAAAGCATTAGAACTGATGCTTTGGCAAGCTATCGCTGTTAAGAACAGCGGTAGAGAAGCAAGTAAATGTTTTTTGCGTTTCATTGTATTACCTAAATTACTGTTAAAAAATTATCGTTATACTTAAGCATTTAATGGCAATGCTTAAATTTATTGGTTGCGCAAACCTTTCTTCCCGCGCAGTTCAGCAAATTGATAGGCCTTCATTTTTTATTTCTGTTTACTGAACTTCTGCATACTCGTCCTTAAGCATGCAGCTCGCTGGTTGTACTCATAATTAAGGTATGACCAGCATAATCATAATTAACCTTATATTGTTCGCTTTAAGTTGAGAATTCGCTGCAGTTAGAACCGTGTATAAAAATCAAACCGGAGTGTAAGTATTCACCGCTATTCATCAATTCTTTTCGTTATTGTTGACTTTTTAAAGCTACAAATCAGCAATTATCATGCCAAGATATATTCTTAAAATTTAAGCCTGGTTTACCAAAGGAGAAGAAGTTTACTTAGTGCTTTTTTGAATTATGCTTATGATAAATAACAAATAATTGGTAATTTTTTAGTTATGGTAATTAAGTTAAAAAATTTGGGGAAATTCCGTATTTTGTGGTGTGAAATATGATTTTTTATAAAAGTGCGTCATATCACACACTTTTCACGATTTTATAGGGCTTTTGAAACCCTTATGTGGCGCGGGTTCTAGAAAAAACTGTGTCATATGACACACTCACTGTGGGATATGACCTATTTTTTCGTTAAACACGGGTTGATATTCAAGGCGAGCTCTGGGAATTAATAGAAAAGCACTTGGCATTAAAAGCTCCCTATTTGGATATACATACTATGCCGATAAGAAGTAGCTTGAGATAGAGGGAAATTCGGGATTTTTATCGCCCCAGTATCATAAGGCAGTTAAAAAGCGTACCAATTGAATTTGCTCGATAAAAATCCGTACGGATGAGTTTTAAAAAGATGAGGGAAGTAAGAGTAACTTTATTAAAGAACGACATATCATTCCTCTGATGAGTGAGCAATAGTAAGGTTCTATTTCCCCTCTTATCCAATAGTATTGAGTATTTTTTGATTAAGCTTCTGGTTGGGAATTACTTTTAAAACATCCTTCTTAACATATCGCGCAGTCGTAATTTAAATCAGGGCTGAATGTATAAATTTGATTTTCATTGGACCTAAGCCACTTGAGTTTTTCATATGATATGCTGGGATATATTTTTGTTCTAATCCCCGTTTTATTAACCCAAAACTAAAAGGTATTATGCGTAAACGACATGGAAAAAAGCTAACTGACCGCATATTTATCCGTTTTGAGCTGGCAATTATGATCTTAATCACATTGTTACCAGTAGCCTTTATGTTAGGCGCTTCTTACGTATGGATCGAAACCAACATCGAGCAAGAGATGTCGTTTCTTGCGGACGCACCAGCCAGACGCGCCGACAATACCTTAAAGTCACGCAAACAAACCTTAAACAGCTGGCTGAACAAACTTCAGCACACTGCGACCAATTGTCCTTCGATTTCATGCGCGATAAAGTTTTTAAAGTCATGTATATCAGGGAAACCGGCATTATTAATGACAATAAATTGATGTGCAACGATGTTAAGTTGTTTACGCCACCAGTTGAAATCATCGAGATCGAACACAGGCGGATAGCGGAAAAGGATGGTGACATTATGTTATGTCCCTTCAGGGCGGCAAAGCGGTCATCAGTTTTGGCTCGATGTCAGAACGCGAATTACCGCCGATTTCGCCTGCTTAATATAACGGTTGGCTGGAAAATTTTTTGCGCCGTTTGCAACAAGATTCGCCAAAAGTGATGGCGTTGCTGGCGCATGATCCCTTTCCTGGTCGATCACCGCAATACGATACGTACTTTGACAATCGCTATACGTTTGTATCTCCGGAGCAGCGTAAAGCCACCGGGCTAATCTGGAACAGGGAAAATCCGAGAATATTGGTAGCCTTGGACAATAAGCGACTGCATTTGACGTAATGCTTATTCGCCGTGTAGGGTAACTACAATTTTCCGACTGCCGCCATGATTCCTGTGTTCGCAAAGATAGATTCCCTGCCAAATACCTAAATTCGGTCGACCATTTGTGATCGGTATCGTTAAGCTACACCCTAAAATGCTGGCTTTTAAATGAGCCGGCATATCATCGCTTCCCTCATCCACATGCCGGTAATATGGCTCGTTCTCAGGGACTGCGTGATTGAAATAACTTTCAAAATCCACCCTAACATCAGGCGCCGCATTCTCGTTTATGGTTAACGATGCCGAGGTGTGCTTGATAAACACATTCATCATGCCTATCTGAAGGCTGTTCAGCTCCGGAAGCTGGCTTAACATTTCTTCAGTCACCAAATGAAAACCCCTGGATCGAGGCTTAAGCGTTATTTCTTTTTGTATCCACATCTTGAAGTGTCGTAAGTAAAAGTTATTAGCATTTGAATTCTATTAAAAACCTTAACCACTATACTATGACTCATTTAAACTTCTTCAATATAAGATTGAAGAAGTTTAAAAAGAAACCGCTTAGTTTTCTAATTAGAATTTTTTTTGATCGAAATGAAACGATAGTGGGCATTTAAGATTAATGATTTTCTTAAATGTCGATATGGCGTTGTCGACTCACTAGAGACCTTCAACCCTGCCATGTAAAAAAAACCGAATCGGGCATTCAAAATTGAGTTTGGCCTAATGCTTTCGACTCAAGTATTTTCAATATCTCACACTTTTGTTTGACAACACTTGAATAATCACAAATTTAACAGATATGCTGCAAAAAAAGCTGGGCAAAGATTGCCCAGCTTCTTGTACTATATCGACTAATTAGTGACCATGATCTTCATGTTCCTCGTGATCTTCATCCACTTCGCCAATTTCGTGTGTCTTGCAAGGCTCATTAACAAGTAATCCTCTCGCAGTAAAAAGATTGTTGTAAACCGCTGTTTGCGCAGTACACGATGTAATCCAGTCACGAGTCTTGTTTTTAATGTCTGGTTTGCCGCGTAATGAGCAACCATCGGTACGTTCTATCGCTTGATCCAGCTTTTCTACCGCTTTGCAATAATTGACTTTTTGTAAGTTACGCACCGCTTTACGCAAGATGTTCGCGAGGTCTTTCCGATTGCCTTTGTTGGTTACCTGGTTTAGTGGAAGCCCGTTAACCAAGTTAATCGCCGTAATAATCTTGCTTTCTGCAGAGCTTGGTACCACAACCGCTGTCGCCGTGAAAGTGGTTACCACTGGCGCACCGCTACCAATAGGATCGCTGACCGTTAAGGTGGCTTGGTAAGTACCCGGTTGATCTGGAACAAAGGATGCTATCGCAGATGAGCTATTGCTTATTTCTGCAGTGCTTGATTCTGGCCTATTGATAATCGCCCAACTAAAAGTCATTGGGTCAGTATCTGGATCAAGACTGGATGAGCCATTTAGTGATACCGGGCTGCCTACAAACGGCACTGTTGGCGAGGCCGTAGCGGCTGATACCGGCACTTGATTTTCGCTGCTAATAACAACTACAGCAGGATCACTGGCCGCCATATAGCCATCAGTCACCACAAGGCTAATTGAATAGCTTCCTGGAAGATCCGCAACAAAACTTGGTGTGGCTGTCTCGGCATTAACTAGGGTCGCGTTGCTGCCAACGGGTTTGTCTGTAAAGTTCCAGGCATAACCCAGTGCTGCGGTTGGGGTATTGTCATCATAAGAGCCTGCTCCATTCAGGACGACAGTGCTGCCCGCATGGATTGTTAGGTTAACCCCAGCGTTTGCTGTGGGTGGTAAATCAAAAGGATGGCTATTGGCTTCAAATGCGCCAATATCAACTTGACCGCCGATTGGTCGAATAAAACCGCGCTGATCAATAAGCAGTGGTGTTGCAGTAGTACCGCCTGCATTAATCGCTGGGCTATCGACTTGCAAAGCATGGGTTAAAGTTGGTCCGCCGTTATCGGCGAGCGGCGCGACAACACTGGTAATGTCCGTCGTAAAGATGTCACTAGCAACAGAGGAGGTGCAACCGGCATCAGAACCAAACAGGTTATTGCCGTTCGAGACCAGATTAGGTGGGCTGGCTGGGCGAGAGACTCCAGAGCAATCATTAGAATTTGCAAAGCCTGCGGCGGTATTCCCCGCTACAATTGAATTTTTTAGCGTCACGCGAGGGGAGGCATTATTAACCGCAATACCGCCGCTATCGCCGGGAGTGCGGTTGTTTGTAATCGTAGAGTTTTCTATATATGCAGTACCGCCTTCAACCCATACGCCAGCGCCCGCACTGGTTGCGGTGTTGTTGCTAACCGTTACGTTTTTCATGGTTGTGGCACTCTCTCCAGTTTGATACAGGCCAGCACCAATTTCAGCTTTATTAGAATGAATAACAGTTTCATGGATATTGAGAGTTGAAGAAACATTCCTTATGCCGCCTCCTGAAATAAGACTATTTGCACCGCTAATCATGCTGTCGGAAATTTCCATCAAGCCGCTGTTATTGCCGCTGTTATTATTGTAAACAGCAATACCATTTACTGGAGTAATGTTGACCCCTCGCATTGTAACCTTCTGGCCAATGTTGACAACACTGCCATTAATAGTTAAGCTCAATAGGCTAACATCGCTCTTAACTGCGTTAGCTTCGGTTATATAGAATGCAAGTAGATCGCTGGTTGCCTTAATAGTCATGCCAGGGCCGTTGATTGTCAGGCTGCCTGTCCCCGTAAGATTAAGGTAGCTTGTCAGTGCGATAGGCCCCTCCAGCTCAAGGCCAGCCTTAAAGGTAATTTCATCACCCGGCAATGCCCCTGCAATCGCCTCTCTCAACGTACAGTGGGTTTCGTCGCAAACGCCATCGTCTGAATCGGCTATTGAATTAACCTGAGTCGTCGCCATCGCCGCACTTGACAGCGAAAACGCTAGCAGCGCATGCCCCGCCTTCCTTGTGATATGCTTACGTATTATTTGATTATCTATCATTTAAATTTCCTCTTTCATTGGTATTAGTTACGATAAAAAATTATTGTCTTGTCAATTGAGGGTCTTCAACAATATGATAAAGGTAGCAGAATTAAAAAATACTTTAATATCGCTATGAACAGACTACAGGTAGAAAAATAACCTGCCGGTGATTTACCGCTAGCTTTAAACCGTTTCGGTATCTCCGCTTCCCAAAATCGTCTATTTAACCGATAAGCGCATTCATCGAGATATTCCTGGACGTATTTACCGTAAATGCGGTGGTATGAGCCGAGCAAAAAGGTCTTAAAATTACTGATGACGATATGCACCCAAGGTAACCATTCGGTCGCCAATTCCGGCGATGTCTCCTTGGCGACATAATTGTGTCCCTCTCCCAAACTATTGAGCGCCTTGAAGGCATCGGTATGGATGGTTTGTTGCGCCGCCAAATGTGCTTTTGCAAATTGCTTGACGGTATCCAGGTTGAGCACTTCAAGGGCTTGCAGGACGACAAAACCGTGCTTGCCATTTGACCAAGGCCGTATGGCTGAAGACGGTACGCATGGTGAATTGCTGGCCGGGTAAGGACATTATTTTAATTTATGGAGCGCGGTAGGTTGGGGTGAGGAACAAACCCCAACGATGAAGGTTAATTAATTTGCTGGGGTTCGCAAGCTCGCCGCCAACCTACAATAGCCCAATTTATCTACAAAAAGGGCTTTGTAAGAGGAGTGCGGTAAGGTTAACTTATAGATCGGCCAAATTAATATTTAATTTCAGCTTTGAGATGGCGTTAGCTTATAACGCAAAATAAAGTGGAATACCAGAATTTGATATTCCACTCCCGCGCCATCCCGGCAATCATCCTGACAAATTAATTTCCTATTTTTTAGAAATCCTAACCGTACCGGAGTTATCCAGATAATTTCCCAAACGAACGGCGACATAGGATTCAACAACACCATCGGTGGTGCTGCGCTTGGTTTCCACGCCTAAGCCACACTCATACAATTGAGCGTCCAGAATCGCGATACGCGTATTGTGGTTTTCGTTGATTTTTTTCGCGGCGTAATTGACATAGGTATTCGCCGCACCTTTAGAGGTATCAACAACGACCGTGCCATCCGCTAAAGCTATTAAGATACGGCCTTTAGTAATACTGGCAGCCGTGGTATTGGCTTCGGCAAGTAGTTTTGCATAGGTCGCCTGGTCCTTAACCGCGTCAAGCTTTGTTTTGAACAGAGCAAGATGCGGATTAAGCGTTGCCTTCAATGTGCTGTAGGGCAGAGCGGTTATTTTGGTCGCAACCAGCGGCGCGCATGAAACAGCGGCAAACCCATTAAAGCTCGTAACGAGTAATGCGATGAAAGCCAGCAATAAAGGGTATTTATTTGTTCTCATGTGTAACTCCAGTACTATTATTGATTTAATGAGATGCATTACAATCCAACTAAAGCAAGATCGTGGACGCATCGGTTAACATCAACATAAAACCAAACGAGCTGAGGTTTTATGCTGGAACCAATAATAGAGACTGATAGTTACAGTTAGGTTACAAGCAGGTTACAGTTTCAGGTCACCGCGCTATTTGAATGGCTGTAATCTTAACCAGTCAAAGAGGTTAACAAAATTACGCCGAATAATGCCCGTAATGAGTTTTGTAATCGATCATCGAGCGCCTGATAACTTCATGCGCTTCTTCCCGGCCATAAACCTGCGAAATTTCAACGACCGCTTCGTCACTCGGCAAATGTTTATAGGTTAAGAAGTAATGCTTCAAGCGGTCTATGTAAGAGGGCGGACAGTCGGAAACATCGTGCCAGCGCCGATAGAATTCATCCCCTTTCATCACGGCGATCAACTTATCATCGGCTTCACCGCCATCCAGCAGACGAAAGCCTCCAATAGGTACGGCATGCACCAAAATATCACCATGCGTTACCGGACGTTCGCTCAATACGCAGATATCCAAAGGATCGCCATCGCCATTAATCACCGGCTTACCCGATTTCAAACGCGCATATTCAGCGACCTGTTCTGCACAATAAGTCTGCGGGATAAAACCGTATAACGTTGGGATCATATTGGAAAATTTCTGCGGCCGGTCAATCCTGAGATAACCGCTGGCTTTGTCGATTTCGTACTTGATAGTATCAGAAGGTACGATTTCAATGAACGCGGTTACGATTTCCGGCGCTCTTTCTCCCGGATCGATGCCATGCCAGGGATGCGCTTTGTGACGCGGATTCATTAGTGGATGGGTTTTGATATGGGTGCTTGGTGCCTGCCTGTATTCCGGCTTGGCTTTTGTTTCTACCATGATAATTTCTCTGGTTAAGAAAAGTATATTTGATTATTGAGTTTTTGCGATGAATTGTTAACCCATCTTTAATTCGTAATTGTGAGTTTTTTCAACAACGGTTCGGGTTGTTTAAGCTAAATAGAAATTACAGCTTTTTGGCTCATGCGCCTGAGAACTTTCTATCGCTATACCCAATTAAGAATAGTCGAAAATACATTCAGGTTTATGTTTAATAAATAATTTTAATTGTATCGCTTGGGTCTTAACCGCAACTTAGCCGGCTTATAATGCAAAAGTATAAATGCACATCGCCGACTGTCCAGATAAAAAACTGCTCTTATCAAAAAATATCAAGGGCAAATAAGATACTATGGCTGCTTTATGAGAATTAGTGTTTTCAACCGCATTAACAAAGCATTTGATTAGTCAATTCGAAAACAATATTCTAAAACTTTAATTATAAGAAATTTTAACAGATATCTTATAAAGTATCTGGTTAAAACCTCACAGGTTTTGGCTAACCAATAGCCAAAAAAGATTAAATATCGCTATCTTTTATAAAACGTGCTGCCCGTTTTTTAAACTAACACTGTGCAAACAAACCTAAGACTTCTCCTACATCCGATTCATAAAAAATATGAATGTGTAATTAAAGGTATTGCGTTTGTATTTCTGATGCAGTTCACCGGAGGTTCGTTAATTTTTGCCAAAGTTAACATTGGCGGAATAGACAGCGAAGCCTACAACAATGTCAGGTTGATGCTCTCTATTGAAAAGGAAAAATGCGATGCACCAAAGTGGAAAATCCAGAGCCTTTTTGAAAAATCCGACAGCGAAATCGATCAAGCCTTACGAGCATTGGGTTTTTACCATGCCAGGTTAACCAAGAAGTTAACTTTTAATGAAGCGTGTTGGGAGGCGAATTTCAACATTCATCCGGGTGATCGGTTTACTGTGGGAAAAATGGAAATTTCCTTCAATGGAGAGGCGAAGAATGATCCTGATTTTCATACCCTGCTAGATAAGCTGCCAATTAAACCAGGCGACCCTTTACATCATGGCCGCTATGAAAGCATAAAAAGCAAAATTGTGTCCATGGCGTTGGAAAAAGGCTATTCAAAATCCGATTTCAGCGAAAAAAAGCTGCTGGTTGACAAGAAGAATAATACCGCCCAAATCAAATTGGTGTTTGAATCCGGTAAACGGTTAAGATTTGGCGATATTTCTATCCAGCAGGACATGCTGGATGCTAGTTTCGTTGAAAAATTTCTGTCGGTCAAACCCGGAGATTTTTATACCAGCGACGAACTTGCAAAAACCTATAACAGGCTGGCGCAGAGCGGCTATTTCGAAACTGTCGATATTCGGTCTGATCTTGAAAATAACAGGGAAAACGGCGTGCCTGTTGTCATCAAGTTAACCGCCAGAAAAAAAGCGCATTACGGTTTTGGCGTAGGTTTCGATACCGATATTGGGCCATTGCTGAACGCCAACTACATTAACCGGCGTATTAACAAATACGGCCATTTTTTTACGGCGAACCTGGATCTTTCCCCGGTACTGTCGACGGCGGAAATTGAATACACCATTCCTCTGGATAATCCCGTTTCAGATTTCTTCAGCTTTGGCGGCTGGTTAAAACGGGAAAATACCGAGACCTTCGAATCCATGTCCGCAACATTTTCAACCCGGTTAAAACACGCTTACGCCAGCGGTTGGCGGCAATCATTGTTTTTGGACTGGACCTACGAAGATTTTGAATCCGATGCCAATTCCGGCCAGACCTTACTGCTGGTTCCGGGCGGCAATTGGTTGATTTCGGTTGCCGACAATCCTGTCCGGCCAAGCAAAGGTTACCGGGTGGAATTAGAAGCCAAAGGCAGTTACGAAAATCCGATTTCCGATGTCAGTTTTTTACAAGCATATCTTTCTACGACGTGGCTGCAGCCCATGCCATACGGCGGAAAATTTATCGGTCGGACATTGCAGGGCGCGACCTGGGTGGATGAAATTACCCGCTTGCCGACCAGCTACCGTTTTTATGCCGGGGGTATTAACAGCATTCGAGGTTACGCCTACAAAGAGTTAGGTCCCAAAAATGCATTGGGCGAAGTTGAAGGCGGCCAGTTTTTAAGCGTGGTGAGCGCTGAATATGAGCAAACCGTCCTGGAAAATTGGGCGCTTGCCGCATTTGTAGATAGCGGTAATGCCTTTAATCTGGATAGCCTGCAACTCAAAACCGGTGTCGGTCTGGGTATCAGATGGTATTCTCCGGTCGGCCCTGTAAGATTGGATTTTGCCGTGCCTTTAAATGAATCGGATTCCTCATTTCAAATTCATTTTGCAACGGGTTCAAGGTTGTGAAAAAACGCAGTCTTGCCATCATATTATTTTTTTTTCTGGTTTTAGTACCTACCGGATTGATTGGGCTGATGAACAGCGAAGCCGGAAGCCGTTGGCTCATCAATACCACTTTCGCATTTTTGCCCGGAAAAGTGTCGGTTAAGAAAACAGAAGGTACGCTTTTAAGCCATCTTTCATTGCAAGGCGTTGATTACCAAACCGATACCGAAGCCGTCACGGTCAAGCAGCTTGATGTTACGTGGCAACCCTCACAACTTTTCTCCAATACCTTAAAGATTGTCGATCTAAGCGTTAATGGTTTGGATATGAATTTCATTAAAACCGAACAGCCAATTAACAAAGACGGAAACGGTTTTGATGAAAACTTCAAATTGCCCATCAAACTCGACATTGATAATTTACTGCTGCACAACGCACGGTTTAAATACGGCGACATGGTGTACGAATTGGATACATTGCAGCTTGCAGTGGCTAGCGAAGCCGATCAACTCAAGTTGCTATCACTTACGGTTAACTCCAAACTTATTGTTGCGACTGCCAAAGGTGAAGTTACCTTGGTTAAGGGCTTGCCGCTCAATTTGAAGCTGGATTGGCAGGTTAACACCGGGCAAAACGGCTTGTGGCAAGGCAAAACGAATATCAACGGCAACCTGCATAAATTGCTTGTCGATAATCGGTTAACGTCGCCATTTACATCGGTATTAACGGGTAGCGTGGAAAATGCCACGAAGACGCCCAACCTTGACTTCAAAGCGGATTGGCAAAATTTAGTCTGGCCTTTTACCGGAAAGCTGAAGCAAATCCAGAATTCGCAAGGTCATTTAATACTCACCGGCCCGCTGACCCATTATCAGCTTAACCTTAACGGCAAACTGAGCCAGCCGTATCTGCCTCATGCCGATTTGTTGATTGAGAGTAACGGTAGCCTGGACGGAATCACATTGAAGCAGCTGGAACTGAATTCCGGTATAGGCGCATTGCAGGTCGCGGGGCAGATATTTTGGAATACCAAACCGGCATTTGATTTAACTGCAACCGGTAAAAACTTTAATCCCGGCATCTTGATCCCAGAGTTGCCTGGCAACCTGACGTTTAACACCCATATTAAAGGCCAGATCGAACCCGATAAAACGCAAGTGGCCGCTGAACTCAATCAAATCAGGGGCCAACTCCGCAAGCAGCCATTCCATGCCGATGGCAAATTAAGCCTTAACGGTGAGCAACTTAAGGTTAACCAACTAGTTATCGCGTCTGGAAAAAATAATCTTATCGTCGACGGTAATCTTACCAAGGGACAAGGTAATCTTAACCTCGATATAGATATGCCACTGCTGTCGGCATTATGGCCAGATCTGGCGGGAAATTTCACAGGCAACGGCGAATTAAAGGGTGGTTGGAGCAATCCAACCGTCAATTTAGCGCTAAAAGGGCAAGGGTTAAGATTTCGGCAATACCGCACGGAAAATCTCAAATTAAAAGTCGATTATTCACCGGATACGCGGAAAAACTCCCAGGTTAACTTATCAGCGTCAGACATTAACATCGGCTCTACGAAAATCAGCAAGGTGTCGATTGATGGAGTCGGTAGTTTAAAACAGCATGAATTTGATGCCTACATCCTTTCGCCCCAGGGTGATTTATCAATGGCTTTGCTTGGCAACTTAAAAGGGAATACATGGCAAGGTAAAATTTCCAATTTGGATTTCAAAGAAATAGGGAATTATCTCTGGACACTAGATAGAAACCTTGTGGTTAACATCATCAACAAGCAGGATGGTATCGATGTTAGCCTGGATACAAGTTGCTTAATCCAAAAAGCTGCCGCACTGTGCAGTCAAGGCATTTATTCCGCCAATGGCGATCTGGATTTTCATCTGGATACCAAAGCGCTGCCCTCCAGATTAATGAATCAATTCTTACCTGAACGGATAGACACTGATTTTTTGATAAACGGCGAACTGGATGTTCATCGTAAAAATAAAATCCTTAATGGGCAATATCATTTCAAAACCACTCCGACGCAAATTTTGTTAACCACCAACGAAGGTAAAAGAGAACTTAACCTGGACGCATCAGATGCTTCCGGCACCATCAAGGGCGATCAAATTTCGGCAAATGTAAACCTGAATATTAATGCTCATGATTATGTGCGTAGCCAATTTCTGGCGGACATCGGAAAAGCCCAGACAATTTCAGGGCAGATAAAAGCCGCCATCACCGATTTCTCCATAATTCGCCTATTCGCCCCGCAACTATCCAATGTCAGGGGAAACTTAACCGCCGACGTGGGGCTGGAAGGGGATTTAAGTAAACCCATAGTTAAAGGTAAGATTGATCTGGTTGATGGAAATCTTGATGCCAAACAGTTCGGCTTGCGCCAAGTTAATCTGCACGCGCTGGCTTCCGGCATTCGAGGCAATCAAATTCATATTCAGGGCTCAGCGATTCCGGTTGTCTTAAACAAAACGGATTCTACAGAAAGTATCGAGCTGAAAACCAGCGTTAACTATACGGCTGACTTTCAACAAGCGAATAAACTGGCGGGGAATTTTCGGTTAACTTTAGCTCCGAATACCGCAATAACAATGACAAGCCAGGGACAAACCCACCAGATCAATTTAAACCACGCCAGCTTGTTCGGAACTCTCGACCAGGATTTGCTGACTTCGGAGTTAAGCATTAACTTAGCCGGTCAAGATTATCTTCACGGAAAGCTGATGTTTAACATGGAGAGTTCGCAGAACTTATCCGGCCAAGCCGATGCCGCCATTCATAATTTCGAATTCGTTGAAGCGATTGCCCCGGAATTATCAAACGTAAAAGGTTTGTTAACAGCCAATATGGCGATCAGGGGCACTACGCAAAATCCTTTGATTACCGGCAACTTAACCCTTAACAAAGGTGAAGCGGATGTTAACCTGCTAGGTATTGAGGTACGTGAAATTAATTTACTGGCTACATCAGCGACGCTTAATAGCGATGCCATCCAGCTACGTGGTTCCGCCAAATCGGGAAAAGGGAATATTAAACTCGATGGCGCGATAAATTTGCATTCAAACGAACATTGGCCAATCAGATTGAATCTGACCGGAACAAATTTTGAAATGGCAAAACTGCCTGAAGCAGAGATTGCGATATCTCCCGATCTACTATTTCATTCCACTGATCAATTCAAAAAAATCACGGGCGAACTGGCCGTGCCGAAAGCGATCCTTAAACTTCAGGAATATCCTGAAAACGCAGTTAAAGTCAGCGAAGATGAAATCATCCTTGGTGAAGAAAAATCAGAAAACAAAAACGTACCCGAGCCTGATATCCAGGCAGATATTGAAGTAAAACTCGGCAAAGAGGTCAGCTTCTCCGGTCAGGGTTTGCGGACCGATCTTAGCGGGGATCTGAAAATCGTTAAGACCAATACAAAAATGGCGATGCAAGGTACAGTTGAAATGAAAAAAGCCAATTACAAACGGTTCGGGCAAAACTTAACCGTCCGCAAAGGCCGGTTTATATTTAATGGACCGGCCGATAATCCCTGGCTGGATGTGGAAGCCATTCGCTTATCGAAAAATAAAAAGGTAACCGCCATACTTAACCTCAGCGGTGCGTTAAAAAATCCGCAAACCCGGATTTCATCCGAACCTTCTCTGCCGGAATCCGAAGCGCTTGCCTATCTTGTCACCGGCAATCCCTTTAATCAGGTTAGCAAAGCTGACAGTAATGTGTTGGCAAGCGCGGCACTTTCCTATGGTGCAGGACAGGCAATCTGGCTGGCCGATAAATTGGGCGTTGATGAATTCAATGTCGAAGAAGGCAGCACGCTGAAAGATACCTTGTTAACCATGGGACAATACCTGACCCCCGATTTTTATATTGGCGCCAAAGTGGGCATGTTCAATAAGCAGGCCGCACTGGTGCTGAAGCGTAAGATTTCCGAAAATATCAATGTTGAAAGCCAAACCGGCACATCGCAACGGGTTAAGTTGAATTATGAGTTTGATGAATAAGAAGAAAAATCTTAACATCTAAAGTTAACCTGTATTTCCATCATTTAAAAACTGATATTCCCTTGTACCCAGATTTTTTGGGTGTCTGTACCAAACCTGTCGGCGCTGTAATTAGCGTATTTAGCCAACACCGAATAATGCTTGCCGAATTTCCAAAGCGCCTGGAAATCCCACTCGTCGCCGTAATGGATGCCGCCGGTGTCGTCGCTAAAATCGTGATAAACGCCGGTTAAGACTACGTTGCCTCGATTGAGTAGGACGTGGGCGGTGCCGAACACGTCGCGGATACCTTTGTCTGGCGTGATCAAAAACAAATCCGCCCAACCCTGAAAGGCATGGTTGGTGCCCAACGGAGTATCGAAGGTTTTATTTTTACCGTATCCGTCAAGCTGTTCCATTGCGCCCTGAAGCGTCACATTCCAGGCGGTCAAGCCGCCCATCAGGTTAATTCGGTCGGCTTCATAAGCGGTTTGCCCATGGCCGTAGTTTTGTTGATGTGCCCACTCAGCGGTATACACCACGCCTAAATTGTCGGTAATCGGCAAGGTATCGCCGGGCTTTTGGTAATTGGTAAAACGTAACCCGTAAGTCTCGCTGGATTTTTCGTAATTTTCTTTCTCGGTGTAGTCCAGCCAATAGCCATAACCGATGATGCTGCCATAATCTCCTATTTTGTAACTGACATTCAAAATCGGTGCATCGATATTCTCAGTGGTCGAGGTTATTGTCTGGATATTGCCTATATATCCGGCGTTAATCACCAAGCCAAATAACTGTTGATTGGTATGGGTGATAAGGACTGAATCAAAGGTATGTTCCATTTGCCGCCAGCCGACGTTGCCGATATAGCGATCATCGTCGAATTTAATCCGTTGCCGCCCACCCTTGATAACGGTGTCGGGAATGCCGTTATAGCTTATCCATAACTGGTTAAGTTCCGCTTTTTCCGGGTCGGCGATGACAGAATAGCCTTTACTGGTCGCTGGAGGGGGTAGGCTGTAATCGTTTTGCATGGCCCAATTGCCTTCAAACTCGGCGTAGCCTTGGAAACCATAAAATACTGGAGATAACAGACCTGCACGCAACCGCGCTGTATTTCCATTTGCTGTTCGCGGTTGCTTGGCGGCAGGCAAGCCGGTGGCCGAATCCAGTTTGTTGTCTTCATTCACGTTTTCCCAACGGTAATTGAGGTCAAACTTGACCGCACCATTGTTGCCGTAATGATAAAAGTTGAGCGCGTCTTCAACCGACTGTGTAACGCCAGCCTGTGCATATTGCTGGTTAACAAAGAAAAACAGCGCTGTAGTCAGAGCGATTCCCGGAAATTTGGACATAACTTTCCCCTTGACCCAATGGGCCATTTTTAAATAAATAATAATTAACTGAATTTCAGCGCTAGTGGGTATGCTCGCAATCCGATAAAAAGCGCAAGATGCTTTCCCGGTAACGGTAATAATCGGGATGGCTTAACAGCTCCTTTCGTGACCGCGGCCGCGGCAAATCAATAGTTTCAATCTTGCCGATTTTGGCTTGCGGGCCATTGGTCATCATGATGACGCGATCCGCCAAGAGGATAGCTTCATCCACATCATGGGTGACGATCAATGCTGTCACATGAGTACGTTCCCACACCTCCATTAGTACTTCCTGCAACTCCCAACGGGTCAGCGAATCCAGCATTCCAAAGGGCTCGTCCAGCAACAGCAACTTTGGCGACAAAGCAAACGCGCGGGCAATGCCAACCCGTTGCCGCATGCCGTTTGAAAGGTCATTGGCTTTTTTTTGCATTGAGTCGGACAGGCCGACACGGCTTAGGTTGTATTCAACAATGTCGTTGCGCTCCGCTTTGGTGGCGTGTGGGTAAACCTTGTCAACGCCCAGCATGACGTTTTCAAACGCGGTTAACCAGGGAAACAGGCTGGGCGCCTGAAAGACAATGCCCCGGTCTGGACCTGCGTTCACAATTTCCCGGTTGTCCAGAAAAATGCCACCTCCGGAAATGGAATTTAAACCAGCCGCCATCGACAACACGGTTGATTTACCGCAACCGGAATGGCCGATAATGGAGATGAATTCGCCTTTCTTAACCTTTAAATCGAAACCTTCCACGACATTGACAGAACTGTTGCCGTCAGGCGTAGGGTAAGTTTTGACAACCTGGGAAAATTCGAGGTATCGCGGTTTTTCTACAATTTCCTGAGCAGGTTGGGGTTTGGAATTATCCAGTTGCCAGTCATTGCTGGTATTCGGGCGCACGTTTGGCAAAGCTTTCTTAACCTGATTATCAACCCCGGCTTTTTCCATGCCGATATCCATCAAATATTGGGTGATATCGGCACGGCACTTTTTAAAGGCTTCGTTATGGTTAAGTTCGGTGCGATTTCTCGGGCGATCAATGTTAACCATAAAATCCGGGCCCAAAGTCGCATTCGGCCCTGGGTTAAGCGGAATGACCCGGTCCGCCATGTAGATCGCTTCATCGACATCATTGGTAATCAGAATGACGGTTTTCTTTTCCTGCTCCCAGATTTGCAGGATTTCGTCCTGCAACATGCCGCGCGTCAGCGCATCCAAAGCGCTCAGCGGTTCATCCAATAACAGGATATCGGGATTGGCGGCTAAGGCGCGTGCGACATTCACTCTTTGCCGCATACCGCCGGACAACTCGGCGGGTTTTTTATTCATCGCCGCCCCCAGGTTAACCATCTTGACGTATTTTTCGGTATGGGTTTTACGTTGAGCTTTCGGCCAATCCTTGAAAATTTCATCGACCGCCAGGGCCACGTTTTCGTAAACGGTTAACCACGGCATCAATGAATAGTTCTGGAATACCACGCCACGGTCTGGTCCCGGCGTGGTGATCGGTTTGCCTTGCTTTAACACCTCGCCACTGTCGGCCTGAATCAGTCCGGCGATGGTTGAAATTAGCGTGGTTTTGCCGCTGCCGGAAAATCCCACGATGGCGATAAACTCACCCTCCTTAATGCGCAAGTTAATATTGTTCAGCACTTGTGTTCGTGCGCTACCTTCCCCGTAAGCTTTACTTACGTTGTTCAATTCAAGTAAGGCCGCCTCAGTCGCTGTGCTGACTTGAACAGTATTGGCTGGTTTTACTCCGTTGCCGGTAAACGCCAACACGTTAGCGGCTTTATTCAACGCGGGGGATTCTGTCGTATGGTATGCCAAGCTCATTGTCTGCCCCAGTTATATGGCTTTGCCGAAAGAAAAGATTTTTTGGAAGGTCAGCATCACCCGATCGAGCACAAAGCCGATAATCCCAATGGTAAATACCGCTACCATGATGCGTCCCAGCGAGTTGGAACTGCCATTCTGGAATTCATCCCACACGAACTTGCCCAAACCGGGGTTTTGCGCCAGCATTTCCGCCGCAATCAACACCATCCAGCCCACACCAAGTGATAAGCGCATACCGGTAAAAATATAAGGCAGCGAAGAAGGAATAATGATCTTGACGCGCCCATAGCGTGCCCTGAATGTGTAACGCCTCGGCAATTCACTCATGGGCGCAGCTGAATCCTATGAAGCTCGGCAAACATGGCCCGCGCGCGCTTAATCGCTTGACTTTAACCGCCAACAAATTTTCGAGAGACGATGGCATCTTGGATGGAGACAGCGTTCCTCATTTTGAAACACCGTACTCAATCAGCTTGAAAGAAAGTGACGTAGCAGGAGGTGTAAGTTGTGCCATCATTCTCTTGAAGAGGCTCACTGAAGAGCACTCAGGGATCACAGGGTCGGACAAGGAGATTTCCTATGAGCGCCATGGAACGTATCTACCAGATCGACCAGATGCTGGGCAACCGGGCCTTCGTCACCCGTGCCGAACTTGAGGAGCGCCTCGGCATCTCTTGGGCAACCCTGAAACGCGACATCGCCTACATGAGGGACCGGCTGAACGCTCCACTCATTTTCGACCGCAATCTGGGAGGTTACCGCTTCGAGAAAGCTGGAAAAAGGATCGGCCCGCAATATGAGCTGCCGGGGCTGTGGTTCTCTGCCGAGGAAATCCATGCCCTGCTGACCATGCAGCACCTCCTCTCCAACCTCGACACCGGCGGCCTGCTCGGTCCGCAGATCCAGCCCCTGCTCGCCCGCCTTACCGGCCTGCTCGGTACCGCTGACAACCCAGCCGAGGAAGTGCAGCGCCGCATCCGCATCCAGACGGTCGGCGCCCGCGAGTTCCACCTCGACCATTTTCAGGCGGTCGGTTCCGCGCTGCTCCGCCGCAAGCGCCTGGTGATTCGCTACCACGCCCGCGGCACCAACGAGGTGACCGAGCGAGAGGTTTCCCCGCAGCGCCTCAACCACTATCGAGACAACTGGTACCTCGACGCCTGGTGCCACCTGCGCGACGGTCTGCGCGCCTTCTCGGTCGATGCGATCGAACATGCAGAAATCCTCGACACGAAGGCTAAGGACGTTGCCGACAAGCGGCTCAACGAAGTTCTTGGATCAGGCTACGGCGTCTTCTCAGGCGACCAGGTCGCCTGGGCCGTCTTGCGCTTCACGCCGGAAAGGGCACGCTGGGTCGCCTCTGAGCGCTGGCACCGGAATCAGAAGGGGAAGTTCCTCGAAGACGGCAGCTATGAACTCCAGGTGCCCTATGCCGACGACCGCGAACTAATCATGGACATCATGAAGTACGGCAGCGACTGCGAGGTCATCGAACCAGAAGCACTCAAGGGACGCGTGGCGAAGGAGTTCGAATCAGGGCTGGCACGCTATCGGCAGTGAACATTCCCAGCTACCAACGTAGCTTCGCCAGAGCACGGTGCAGCTGACCTGGAAACCCGGGTCTAAGCCGAACAGTTCAAAATATGAATTCAGGGGCTCGCTGCACATCGTTGCATCGCTGCCTTCTTAGGAAAGGCTTTCCCCAATCTGTGCGGTCACTGATTTTCCTGTTCGAGAGGAATAGGGCGCCGAAGCCACTGGTGCCGTCCATGTTCAGTGATGGTTGATCCGCTTGTAGCGGTGCCCCACGGTGAGCAGTTCACCATCGCCGGATACAACGGCATAGGCATCCAGCGCAGGTTCCAGGTGGCGATAGGCGTCGCTCCCAGCCGCCCGCCGCAGACGCTCTCGGCCGCGCCGGTCGAAATAGTAGAGGAGCGCCCCGTGCTGGTGATGTTCGCAGCGCCCGAAATCGAGAAGATAGTCCACGACCTCGGGCCGGACCGCCCGCTGCTGCATGCGCGCGACTGCGTGGTTGGTGACCGGCATGCTCAACATGGTCTGCTCCTTTTCTGTTCGTATGAAGACAGTATGCAGCGAGCGGGGCTCGCCGACTGAGCCTCGTATATCAGGAGCGCACCGCTTCTTCAGGAACACGAACGGCCAGCCAGTTCCAGCGCCCTGCTTCCACTGCGGAAAGAGACGCCGCCAGCCAATCATCGACCGCCTGTGACACTGCAGCACGCTTCCGTGCGCTCATGATCAGCCTGAGCAACCCACGCTCCAGTCCGGCGCCGACCTCGCTTTCCGCCAGTGCATGGAGGAAGGCGAGCACGATCTCCGCTTCGCCGAGCGACGACCCCACCCACCCGCGCAGGGCTTCGGCAATCCCGGCCGGCAGACCGAACTGTTCGAGTTCATCGATGGTGGCAGGTAGCGCATCGACCTGCCGGAAGCCGACCAGAGCACGATCGATATTGAACGCAAACTCTTCCGGGGACGAGTTGACCGGCAACCTGAGCAATTCCGGCGCCGCAGATCCCGGGAGCGCTTGTGCAGGACTCTCCGACGGGGTGTCAGGTGTATCGCAAAAATCATCGAATGACGGCCTAGCACGGCGAAATACGGCTGGAGGTAGACCTGTGGGAGGCGTGATGCCCTCGATATCGAGGTGCCCGATGTCGGAGCAATAATCGCGATCGTAGCTGCTTATGGAATAGCAGATGGCATGCGGCACCTGCGCCTCGAACATCCCGACCGGCAGCATCTGCGGCACCTTCATCAGTTCCGGCAGGTCTTCGGCCTTTGCCACCCGCTCCGCAACCACAAGGAAGCTGGTCTGCGGCGTCAGCAGTTGATAACGGAGCGCAAGCGAGAGTTTCTCCTCGTCGTCTTCGAGGACATCGATACGGGCCTGCGCGGCCAGACGGGGAATGTCCGGCAGTTCGGCCGTCACCGTGGCGACCGCACCACTGGCACCATCCGTATAGGTCAGAAGGGCAGGCGCCTGCGGGCCGAAGCCGGCGAACAGGTTCACCGTATCGCCGGCAAACAGCGTTTCAGGGAGCGGCGTCTGCCACAGCGGCACCACATCCCACGCCAGTTCGATCGGCTTGATGCCGGACTGGCGCAGGCGGTGGAACTGGGCAAGTATTTTCTCGGCCATGCCCTCCTGAGGGGAAACCAGTTCGCAGGCACCACCGGTGGCCCGGGCGATCTCGCTGACGAAGCCCTCGGCGACCGCCGTGCCGACGCCCACCGTGAACACCCGATGACCGGAGCCGAGCGCGCCTTGGACGACCGCCTCGTACTGCCAGATCTCGCCGTCGGTGATGAGGAGAACCGCCGGTCGGCTACCCGGGCAGGTTTCGGCAACCCACTGTTCGAAGGGGCGGCCCGCCTTGCCAGATAGCTTGTAAACGGACTTCAGCGCGGCGCCGGTTTCGGTGCCACCCATGTCCGCCGTGAGCTTCGCCAGCCAGCCGCGGGCATGCTCGACGGCCAGGTTCTCGCATGGCCTGAGGTGCTTGAACAGGTGTTCATGGCGGCTCCCGAACAGAGTGAAATTGACGTAGTCCTGCGGCCGCAACTGGTCGAGTATGGCCAGGGCGCCCTTGCGCGCTTGGGCAATGCTGCTACCGGACATCGATCCCGAGCAGTCGATCACCACTTTCAGGCATAACGGCGCCGCTTCATCGGCCGCAACCAGGGGAACGCGAAGGCTGGCGAAAGCCACGTTGCCCTCCCCGTCGTTCGCGACAGTCACTGACGCAGGCGCCACGTCACGGGATACCGCGGTCAGGACAAAGTCGCGGTCAAGGCAGGCGGTGCGGCTGAGCTTTACCTCCATGCCGCTTGCGCAACGTCCGACGCTGACCGGGTGCGTCGGCGAGCCCAGCTCGCAATCGGCAAGACTGCCCTCGACGACGATGTTCAGCTCGAAGGGGTACTCGACCATCAGGTCGGATTCCGGCGCTTCCCAGGGGCGCAGCCCGGCGACGAGCGGGTCGCCGTAGCGCGGTGCGATGGTGGTCGGCACAAGGAAGCGAAGGCGGTCGCCATGCCAGGCCAGAGTCATCGCATAGCGGTAGCGGATGACTGCTTCCTCGCCCGCCACCAGGTTGCCGAAGTTCATCGTGTACAGGCCATCGCTATTGTCCTGGACCATCACCGCCGTATCGCCGTCGGTGATCGCATCTTCATAGCGGCGCTCGGCCGTCTTGCGTTCGACGACCTGTCCGGCCAGCGTGCGGCCGTCGACCTCGACCACCACCTCGAGCAGGACCGCACCCATCGGCAGCGGAAAGGTATAGACGGCCTCGATGTTGTGGTCGAGCGGATTGCGATAGCGCTGCTCGACTTCGACGCTGGCCAGCGTCCCGCTGAGGCGGCCGCGCACGGCGACGCCCTGGAGGGGCACCGGGTTTCCGGAGGCATCGCGCAGCAGGGCTTCCGGTTCTTCGTTCTGGTCGTGATCACGCATTCTTGTTCTCCTTGTCATCTTGTTTGTCGTCTGTCCCGCGGACCTGCCCATACAGCGCCATCACGCCCCGGGCAAAAGCCCTGACCTGCGCTGCGCTGAGCCCGGCCCGGCTCGGCTCCAATGTGATCTCCAGGCCATCTGCAATCACCACGTGGCTCCATACCTCTACCGTCCCGGGGCCCCGCGGTCGCGGCGGCGGCAGCAGACCTTCCTCCGGTTCGGCGAGCAGTTCCCGGATGCGCTCGAGAGAGAGGCCGGCGGACTGCCATTTGCGGATCGTCAGCAACTGTTCGAGATGACGAGCCGTGTAGTAGGCGGCACGTTTCTCGCCGAGCGGCCGGGCGACCAGCCCTTCCTGGATGTAGTAGCGGATGGTCCGCACCGTCATCTCGGTCAGGCGGGCCAGATCCTCCAGCGAATGTCTTGTGTCTTGTCCGTTGTCCATGACAGCATTTATAAACATCTACACTGTCTATGTCAACTGTCAATAACAGAACAGCGTGAGGTCTGGTGTTTCCCGCTTCGCTCAGCGCCGGGCGGTGACCTTTGACTGGCGCCGCAGATAGGCTGGCGTCTCGAGTGCCAGGAAGCGGCGGTTGCCATCACCGTAGATGGCGCGCGCCAAGGCCATTCGGTCGGCTTCGACGCTGGCGACGCCGGCGAGGCGGTTAAAGAGGGTCTGGATGCGCTGCATCATGGTCGGGCTCCTGATCTGGTCTGGACGGACCCATGATGCAGGAGTATTGGCTCATGGACTGAGCCCGTAAAAATTGACGCCCAATCAAAATATTGAAGAATCGGATCCGCCGTCCTTCAAGCGGTCGCACTATGGGTGTCATTCACACGATCCCGGGCCGTTCATGGCCCGGTTGTGGTCGGCAAAAAACTCTTTGCGAATAGTAATTCCGGAAAATAGCGGCTTGCCAACGTCTGAATACTGTTTATTATTACAGTATCCAAGGAAGCCGCCATGCAACGACGCATCATCTGCCCCCACTGCCACAGCCCGATTGATCCGTGCGCGATGGATATCGCCAGTTTTTCCGGGAAGCCCTACCGCATCTGTCCCGACTGCGACGAACCCGTCGCAGTCGTCAATGACGAGAAGCTATCGCCCGCACAGCCGACGGTGCTTCAGGCAGGCCCCAACGCCACGCATTTCCCGGCGGAACCTTCCCGATGAGCGAGCCCAGTACCCTCTGCATCCCCCACTATCTCGCCAGCCTCAATGACGCGCAGCGTGACGCTGCAACCCACGGGATCACTGCTGAACACTTACCCCCTCCCCTACTGGTCATCGCCGGCGCGGGTTCCGGGAAAACCAGCACGCTCGCCCACCGCGTAGCCCACCTGCTCGCCCACGGCGCCGACCCCGGGCGCATCCTGCTGCTCACCTTCTCCCGCCGCGCAGCAGACGAAATGACACGACGGGTCCAGCGCATCGCAGCGCAGGTATCGCCCCGCCATGCCCGCCTGGTGAGCGCCGGTTTTCCCTGGTCTGGCACCTTTCACAGCGTGGGCGCCCGGCTGCTGCGCGAGTACGCCGGCCGCATCGGCCTCGATCCGGCCTTTTCCATCCATGATCGCGAGGATTCAGCTGACCTGATGAACCTGGTCCGCCACGAACTGGGCATGTCGGCTAAAAACAAGCGTTTCCCCCTCAAAGGCACCTGCCTCGCCATCTATTCGGCGGTGGTCAATACGCAGCAGGGGCTGGGCGAGGTGCTTCAGGCAACGTTCCCCTGGTGCGCCGAATGGGAAGACGACCTGAAGGGACTGTTTCTGGGCTACGTGGAAGCCAAGCAGGCACAGCAGGTCCTCGATTACGACGACCTGCTCCTGTACTGGGCCCAGATGGTCGGCGAACCCGGTCTTGCCCGTGAAATCGGGGCGCGTTTCAACCACGTGCTGGTCGATGAATACCAGGACACCAACCGCCTGCAGTCCGCCCTGCTGCTGGCCATGAAGCCGGACGGAACGGGCCTGACCGTGGTCGGCGACGATGCGCAGTCGATTTACAGTTTTCGTGGCGCCACGGTGCGCAATATCCTCGATTTCCCGGCGCATTTCGACCCCCCTGCGCGGCAGGTAACCCTCGCCCGGAACTACCGGTCAACCCAGCCCATCCTGGGGGCGGCCAACGCGGTCATTGCCCTTGCGAAGGAGCGTTACAGCAAGGACCTCTGGAGCGAGCGGGGCTCCGCCGTGAAGCCGCGACTGGTCTCGGTACGCGACGACGCTGACCAGGCCGGGTACGTGGTTGAACAAGTGCTTGCGCGGCGGGAAACAGGGGTCAGGCTGAAATCTCAGGCGGTGCTGTTTCGCGCATCCCATCACAGCGTTCGTCTGGAAATCGAACTGACGCGGCGCAACATCCCCTTCGTCAAGTTCGGTGGCCTGAAGTTTCTCGAAGCGGCCCATGTGAAGGATGTACTGGCGATCCTGCGCTGGGCCCAGAATCTTCGGGACCGGGTCTCGGGGTTCCGGGCCA
>CAWBFT010000041.1:0-23833 GCA_963788135.1 uncultured Gammaproteobacteria bacterium | reverse complement strand
TCCGTCAGGGATGTTACACGGTGACGGAACAGGGATTAACCATGCAAACGCCACGCCTATACTCCAGGGGAAACACTGCGGGAAATCACCAACGCGCCATCTCGCCGGATGAATCCGGCTGGCCCAGAAGGAAAGATTTAAGCACCTGGCTGGATATCTCAATATCAGCGAAATAGAGGCACGGGAAATGGATAAAGAAGCCCGCATGATAATATCAACCGAGCTGGGACATTCACGAATCGAATAAGCAATGCGTTGCACCTGGGTTGAAGAATTGCAAACCCGTACACACGATTATGTGCGTCGCGGTCGGAAAACAGAATAGAAAAAAGCAAGTTTCGCTGATAATAGATTTCCTCCCGAATATACAAACTCCACCGAGAACTAACCTCATTACACCAATTACTAAAAGACACGTTATTAATTTCTGGAAATCGCACAGGAATTTATCTGATTAAAGTTGCTTATGATTATTGGTTGGGTATTTGGAAACTAGGACATGGATAGATAAACCGGAAAAACCACCAAGCCCAATAACTTTGTTGAGCAGAATATATATCTAATGGCATATTACAGAAATGTCAAGCGCAATAAAGCAGCTAGAGAAAAAGCAGTAATTATTCTATTCAGAAGCTAGCCAATATATCTGGGCTTGAATCCGAATTAATAGAGAACATTGAATTCGGTCAAACCAATATCCAATTATCGGATATTCTGTGTCTGTTTGAGATTTTAAAAATAAAATTTACCACATAGCAAGATTATTTCTACAAATTTTTCAGAAAAAATATCTGCAATTTAATCGGCTCGTGAATTTATTAATATGAAAACTGCTTATTAAAACGTTTTTCGATTGTATTTTAATTTCGCCCATCAATATTTAATTTGGAGAAACCAAATACTGACAGTGAAAAAAATTGGAAAGTTTTTGAAAATGGGCCGGTCTTTTGGAATGTATAGAAGATTGGTGCAGCGCCGAGTGACGACTTCAACAAAAAGCTCACTCGCCCACGTCCGAAACGTTCTGAACGCAATCTTCAAATAGGAAGTATAGTAAAAAAAGTGTTTTTTAACGTTTCAATGCGCATACTGAAAATTTCGTCTCCAATTTTGATCTTTACGGTATTACTCAATTTACTACAGACTAAATCTTCACCATTGGTTTGCCGTAAATGCGGATTTGATTCTGTCTTTCTAAGCTGCCTATGTTTGTGGTGGTGAACTTTGAAGAACAGTACATAAAATCTTGTGAACACTAAAAACTGAACGACAATTTTTGGGCAGGAAAAATCACTGGTCAGTCCTTAAAAGTTGTCATTCAGAGGCCACCACCGTTGCCTTCGCCTACATTTTCTCTTTTCACAGGACAATGGTTGGACTTCCACCAGCTAGCCCATTATTATGCCAGTTAGACCGCTGAGCTACTCGCCGTTTAGGACAATCCGCCTGATGCGTTGGTTGAGCAGCATTGCTTAAATTTGCATTGACGTTTACTCTAATCATGGGAGGGTGAAAATGGCCATAACGAATAAGCAGTCGGGAACGAATATCCAAGAGATTGCTGATGAAATTTATCGTATTAATACACCGGTCATTTTTGAAGGCACGTCTGGAGGATTCTCATTTAACCAATACCTCATTCTTGACGACGAACCACTGATTTTCCATACCGGACCACGAAAGATGTTTCCCTTGGTTAGAGAGGCGATTGCCAGCGTGTTGCCGGTGGAACGTCTTCGTTACATCGCCTTTTCGCATATTGAGGCGGACGAGTGTGGATCACTCAACGAATGGCTTGCTGCAGCCCCGCAATCCTCGCCCCTATGCGGCACAGTCGCTGCCTTGGTGTCCGTCAACGATCTTGCCGACCGGCCAGCACGCGCACTTGCGGACGGGGATACGCTTTCGCTTGGCAGACATTCCTTACGATGGCTCGACACACCCCATCTGCCGCACGCATGGGAATGTGGTTTCCTGATCGAAGAACAAACAAAGACACTGCTGTGCGGCGACCTTTTCACGCAAGGCGGCGCCGATCTTCCCGCCCTCACAGAGTCGGATATTCTGGGTCCCAGCGAAGCATTCCGCCACAAGATGGATTATTTTTCTCACACCCAATACGCCCGCGATTTGCTGGAAAAATTGGCGTCCACTGGGCCAGAAACGCTTGGCTGTATGCACGGCAGTGCATGGCGTGGCGACGGCGCGAAATTATTACGTGCTCTTGCTAATGAGCTATCTCAATAACCCAGCCTGACTCGCTGCGAGACTAACCATGAACGCAACTATTTATCAATTTAAGGTGAATCGTCTGGATGGCACCGAGGTTTCTCTGGGCGATTATCGCGGCAAGGTAGTGTTGATTGTGAATACGGCCAGCCGCTGCGGCTTTACGCCTCAATATAAAGGGTTGGAGAGTTTATATCAGCGCTATCAAGAGCAAGGTCTGGTCGTCTTGGGGTTTCCTTGCAATCAGTTCGGCTCACAAGAACCGGGAAGCGCCGAAGAAATTGGCATCTTCTGCACCCAGAATTATGGGGTGAGTTTCCCGATGTTCGCAAAAATCGAGGTCAATGGCAAACTGGCCCATCCCCTTTTTACCTATCTTAAAGCGCAAGCGAAAGGCGTGTTAGGATCGACCGCCATTAAATGGAATTTTACTAAATTCTTGATTAGCCGCGATGGACAAACTATAGCTCGCTACGGATCAATCATTAAACCCGAGGACTTAATTCCCGCGATAGAAGGCTTACTGTGATCCCCCTAAATAAAACATGATATACCCTGATGGTGTATGAGAATCCACTCCTGAGGCTGCAACTAATAAGGTTCTGTCGCAAATATTCATCATAAAGTGTTAAGCCGACACATCTGCCGGCACAGTTATCCTGCTAACGCCATAAACTGCTTACAAGCGGATATATCGACTCCTGTCTCGCAACGAACGAGGTAACTGTCAAGAATGAGTTTTATGACCGAAAACAGGATGGATGAATTACACCGGGTGCATAAGTAAGGATTTCCCGATAGCTGTCGTTGATTTAGATGTCGGATGACGGGCAACTCGCGGCCAAAACCGGCCGGTCGCGACTGGCCGCTTTATGGCGATGAATATGGCTGAATGAAGCTCGGCAATGTGCCAACAGACGGTCAAATGTAAGGTGGGTAAGGCGGGCTGGTCGGGTTATGTAGGCTTATGGGCTGAAATGAAGGTATCGTTGTCATACCCTATCGTTTTGTCTAATGTTTGGTTGTTGGGTAGCTCTGGAAGCCGTGCCAATGCTGAGGCATGTTTTTTGACATTAGACAAAAGGGTTCATTTTGTCTAGTTGCTTGATTGTAATCAGGCAGAAAACCGCCACAGCGGCCAGACTGAGCCTAAAAAAGAAAAAGAAGCATCAGTCCACAAGCGTCCATGACTGTTTTTCTTTCTCGTTGCGACGAATCTTCTTATGAGGAGCGCAAAGAGCTTCGACACGATCTTCTGTAAGGTTACATTTCGACGCGATAGCGTGTGTGGTTCGAAATGTAAAGTCTGTATTCAACTTGGAGGCAAGCAAGAACTTGTAGATTTTTTTACTATATCTGTGGTCACACCACTTTTTCCAACATAACTTAATAAAGATTGGGAATAAGATCGCCCATGGTGGTTTTTCCTTTTGTAGGTGATACTGTTGATACCGTTTTTTCATCTCTGCACCTTGTTCCTTCAGGCTCTCACGCCCAAAAAAATGGAAAGGCGCGGATGATAAGCGCTCTTTTTTTGCAGAACGAAACAAAGGAAGCTGCGCATAATCGTGATTTTCTTTTGTACTTAGCTGCCGAGCAAATCAAGGCGGACTATAGGCGTAAGGATTCTTTCGTAACCCGCCAATGAGTAACACATAGCCTAACTTAATCAACTACAATTAATACAACTATGACACGATGAGTTCTATTCTAGCTAGGCATTATATAGCACCTTTGTCGATCTTCAGCATTGTAGCATTTGACTAAACAAGCATGTTAGAGCACGTTACACATTGTGGTAGCTTGAAATGAACTCCAAAGCTTACGCAATAATTCAGCCAATTCTTTATTGGAAGTGGTTGACTCACTATGCACCTCAAAGAAAATGAGATATTAATATGCGACAGTTTTTAGGTTTGTTAGCCTTTGCCTTGCCTTCAATTATAGTCTGGTATGCTTTGGGTTCGTTGTTAACTTACAAGCTCAGGTTGACCAAAGCCACAAAGATAGTTGGATTTTTCGTTGCATGGCTGGTAACTCCAATAGCGACACAACTAATTGTTGATAAACCAACAGTTTTTTCTGCTGAGCATGAAATGAATTATGCCAGTGCTATTAGTGTAATTGTTGTAATTGCACTTCTATGGATAACAAGAATTGTCAGAGCCAACATAACAGATAAGACATTAAAGAGCGAAAGCAAACATGATAATAGCGGCATTAAATCTCAACCTATTGATAATGAATCCTATTCTGATGAAAAATATTATTCTATCGCTTTAAAAGAAATACAAGTTAATCATTTATCTAGTGGTTTATGGGGAAAGGCACTAGCTTATAGCGATGGTGACCAAGATAAAGCAAAGGCTTATTACCTCAAGGAAAGAGTTAAACAGTTAATGCAAATGCATCAGGAAAGACTCACTAAATCTACTGAAACTTTCACTCCTATAATTGATGTAGATAGAAGTCCAATACTCACTCCGATACAACTTTTCTTTGTAATTATTCTTGCCATTTTTACATTCGCTGGAGCAATTAATTATTTTATGGCTAATGACCAGAGTAGTTTTGAAAGTGGCAATACAGGAACCCAGCAAGATTCAACATCAAGCATTAATAGTACTAACGATATAGCTCTAACTGATAAGTTTTTATATGACAACTATAGAAGCTGCCTAAGTCATAAGCTAAAAGATGTAGATATATCAAAAGCTAATCTTGGAATTGCTCGACAGGCATTTGAAGAGGATTGTTGAAAAGAATTTTGTGTTGAAAAAAGAGAGGTAACTGAGGATGAATATAAATCATGTATAAGCCAAAAACATATTTCCTGTGAAAGCGGCCCCGAAATCGTTGCAAAAAAAGCTAAAGAAAGAGAAATAAAAAGAGCTGAAATAGACTCTTCAAACCTTAGTTATCCTGTTAAAAAGTTTGTTTACGGGAATGAGTATACTCTACCAGAAGAGAAGGAAAGAGAGATAGATGAAGCAGTTTATTTATTCGACTGTAATTCACTCAGAGCGGAAGAATATTGCCGAGAAAAAAAATACAATGATAGCACCTGTCCATTGTTCTATAAGCACTAACGCGGAGAATTTTTTCAAATGTGAGCCGTTACCCGCAAGTAACCTGCTAAAATTATCCCTAATTGGCCCAGTGGGAGCTAAGCTACAATTTGACGACATTTGAGCTGCAAACCTTGACACGCCAGGCTTGCACACATGGTCTCTCGAAAACCTTCATTTTCATGACCCAAAACAAGATATCAAATTACCGCGCAAAATACCGCATTTTCATCTCTCAAAACAGTCTCCTGAAATAATTTCTCAAAAGTTTGATTGTTCCGATGAGTTTTGGGAGACACCGAACGTAGCTATTTAAAGTAGCTTTTGCTTATATGTCGTCGAATTGTAGCTTCGCTCCCACTGGGCCAGGTAGTGGAAGTATTGGCCGTCGCGGCCCCACTCCAGCCGCTCGTCGAGGGCCTGGTCGGGTCTGCGCTCGGGGAGCCCTTTGCCGATCCGAAGCCCGCCACGGGTCGGATGGTTCTCACCCTCGCGCTCGCTTAGCCCGCTGATCCATCCCGTGCGCGAATCATCGTCACGATGTCGTCCCAGTGTGTGATGCACGCGGTCAACCAGGCGCAGAGCCAGTTCCGTGTACCGCTTTCCCCCAGTCATACGCGACAGACCGAGAAAGTTGCAAACCGCGAAGGCGTCCGTCCACAGGTAGCGCTGCTGAGGGCGTTCGGAACTCAGCCCGGTGCGTTCCGCAAAGCCGGTCATCAGCTCGATAGCCTCTCGTATACGGGAATCCGGCATGGGTCTGGCCACCTCTTGCGGACTCGCAACCGCCGTCGCGAGTGAAAAAAATAAGATCATCAGGCAAGCAAAACTGCGCATCGGCGATTCTTTCCTTCGATGTTCTACCTTGATCATTATGTGAATATTCGCCCGAAAATATACGCCAGTATGGTCATTTTGCATACTGTTGGATGGTGAATGTCGCTACCCGCATTTGACACAAACCAACTCTCGCCAATCCGTCGTGTATCTCTGTGAAATACGGTCTGCTTTCGGCTTCCAGGTTTTATCAAAACCGGTGGCCGCCACCAAAACACCCTTGGGAAAGCGTCGATTGATCTGATCGACAAGCTTCATTAATGGGCGATTCTCGGTGGGCAAATTGTCGTCGGCAAAATCAAACAGCTCAATCTGGCCAGGTGATGATTCCGGCTGAATATGGCTTAGTTGCACGCCGCATTTGTGGTAGCTGAAGCCTGTTTTGAATATCTCTTTAAGCATTCGGTTTGCCGTAGCGATGATAGTCCGTGTGTCTTGTGTGGGGGTTGTACGCCCAAACCGCCGAAATTTCCGAACGGCATTAAAATATTAGTAACCTATTGATAAAATTAGGTAGTTTTTTGTATATCAAATAACGGTCGTTAAGAGGTTATCATTTTGATAAACATAAATACTGAATAAGACACGAGCAAGTTGTATATTTTTCTGGAGAAAAATAGCTTAAAACTTAACGCCCATGTCTGAACTCGCGAAAATCAGTCTATTTTGACCTATAAAATCATTATCCAACAGCGAGGCAGAATTTTCGGCGGTTTGGGCGTAGAACCCCTGTGTGGCGGCATCAAGCTTTACGCTTGCCGCACGTTGATATTGTGGTTCCTTCGGATTAAACGGGCTGGTTCGGATGAACACGGTGATACAGCCGGTTACTGATTGTTGTCGTCTGAGCTTTTCGGCGGCACGGCTACAGAATTCGGCCATGGCTTGGGACAGTTCCCGGTATTCGGTTAAGCGACGGCTAAAACTGCGGGAACACACAATCTGTTGCTTGTCCGGCGCAATTTCTTCCAGTTCCAAACAGGGAATGCCGTTTAGCTCCAGTACGGTTCTGGCAACCACCACATTAAACCGGGCTTGAATGCGGTTACTGGGTTGAGTCGCCAAATCCCAAACGGTATGGATACCGAGCTGATTCAACTTTGGGCTACCCACTGAAGGCGGGACAGCTTAAGGTTAAGCCGTTCGTGGTGAGCCTGTCGAACCATGAACGGCTTAACCGTCCACCTTCGACAAGCTCAGGGCGAACGGTTAAGCCTCGCTCTTCGTCCCGCCTTAAGTGGGTAGCCCAACTTTGTCGTAGTTCGTGAGCCTATGCCCCACACTTCGCCGACCGGCACGATCCGCATCAGTTTTTCCCGGCGCATAGTGTCTGATAAATCCAGTACGCCGTCGGTCTTTTTCCATTTTTTGGCGGCGAAATTGGCCAGTTTGTCGAGAGTTTTCGTCGGCCCCATGCCAACGCAGACAGGGATGCCGGTAGTGCGAACGACGGCCTTTCTGATGCGCTGACCGTAAGCAATGGGGTCTTTCTGACATGGATAAACGCCGGTTAAATCCAAAAATGCCTCGTCAATTGAATACACTTCCATGCTGGGTGCGAATTCTTCGAGCAATGACATTACCCTCGTAGAAAATTCGGCGTTTATGTGGAATTAAAAAGCAAGCAATTTTTGATGACCTGTCGGGTGCCACATTAATGAAAAATGTCGCTGCTGTGTGTGGTAGTAGTAAAAATCCCCGATTTTGAATGGCAAGGTACGGCCAAAACCTGCCGGTGACGACTGGCCACTTTATGGCGATGAATATGGCAGAATGAAGTTCGGAAATGTGCCAACAGATGGCCAAATGTAAGGGGGGTAAGGGCGGGGCCGTGGATCGTTACCCCCGATAATCCATTATCGGTGAAGATTTTCTCGCATCCTGCTTTCTTCAGTGCGTCGAGCTGCGGCGGGTTTTTGATCCTTGGTGCTGACGCAGGCATAACCATATTTCATGCTATAATTATGCAACAGACATTTGCAACACGCACCCCATTGATTTTTCTGACTCTAAAAGCTGTCGCAAAACTTACCCTTTGCGCAACGTGCAAAAAAAAAATGGGCAGGGATTCGATTATGTCGTTTTGTCTAATATTTGGTATGTGAAAATTAAACTATACTGACTTAGATAATAACTTACTTATAAGGAGCGGCTATGAGTAGCCCTGAAGAACAATTCAAGATCAGTCTTAATCAGAATCTATGGGGGTTGCTGGTCGGCTTCGGCTTTCTAGGTGGAGCTGAATATTATGAACTCCGCACTCTGTTCTGGTTTGCAGTTGTGGCTTCCGTGATTATGGTTATTTCTGTGGGAGCAACAACGCTTGCATACACAATCAATTATTACCGCAAAAAGAGGCCGCAAAATGGCTGAAAGCCAATGCACCCAATTTATTAAACTAAACATAAAATACAAAAATGGGACTTTTAGATTTTATCAGTGGTAAGCTAAAAATAACTGAATCTGCTTATGATGATGTTCCTATAGAACATATTGCTCTTTATCAATATTTTTTTAAAAAAATAATTAATTTTGTTGATGTCGATAATTACACTAAATGGGCAAAAGGTCATAAGTATGATAAAGCTCAGATTGATATTGACGATGACCGAATGGAAAAATTTGTTTTTAAAGAGTTTACAAACACAAAATTAAGTCCAGCCACTATGCAAGTTATGGTTCATCAGTATTTTTTTGCTGACGTATACAAGCGAGAGGCTGATAAAGATAATTGGGTGCATCGAGTTATGTATAGAAGGGAGATAGATTATTTTCCTAGTGCTTTGGCTGTATGCGATGCGCTTGGAATGGAGTAATTCATCATGTGGATTTACTGTCTGTGGATTACAAATTACAAGCCTAAAATTAAACATCAGATAAAACGATACGATCTGTCTAGTGTTGCCAGCGCCGAAAGGGGAGAGTAATGCGGCGGATCATGACGCTATTTGCAGCACTACACGAAGATGCCCAAAATGGTTGGGTTTGGCTAAAAAACTCGAGTTTTCCGCTTCGCTCTGTCGTGATAATTAAGAACCCTAAGGGCAAATCTGTCTATTGTGAAGTTCTACAAATTGATAATAACTTTCTCAAAAAGTATAACAACAGCCCTCGTACATTCATCAGCGAACAAAAGCAAGAAAATGCTCTGGTAATTAATGGTTGGTATCGAGCTAAACTTGGAAATCTACAAACTAAATCCGATATACAACTGGATATTAATCCCTGCAATTGCTCATGGGGTAGATTTAGAGCCTGCACCCATCACCCCCAAATTATTGTTCGAGTAGCAGCTTGGCTTGGCCTTATATCGGTTGTTCTTGGGATTGTTGGTGTTGTCCTTGGTGCGCTGCCGTATTTGGTAAAAATGGCTCCCTGAAATATGGGGTTTAAGGTGCAGTGGAACGGAAAGTTGAGTTAGCGGCTAAAGTAAGCGTATTTACGGCCAAATTGGGTACAACTCAATAATGCAAAATTCAATGTAATTTAGCCACTTCCTTTTTGACTATCTAAATTGGCTATATGTCAGGGTACCGGAACAAAGTGTTAAGAGAATAAGATGGGGGGCACCATTAGGCTAATTTTACATTTTTTTCGGGATGGACAATATTAGCATTTTTGTTATTTTACTGAATCAATTAGGGGCATTTATTTAGAATGAAATTCAAAAAAGAAATCACCTTATCTTTGCTTATAATTTTATTCTCGTTTAGTGTGCAAGCGAAAATGTTTAAATGTACTGATAGCAAGGGTACTGTAAGTTATGGTTCTTCTCCTTGCCAAGGAGATCAAAAAGAAAATGTTATACAAAAACCTTATGGCAATGACAAATCCAGACTAGAACAAGCTGGGATAGTAAGTGATAGAAAACCTACCAAGATAGTAAGTGATGGAAGAACTACTAATCCCGTGCCGAATAATGTTTGCAATTGCAAGGGTTACGCAGGTAAAGGTGGTCCTTGTTATGCAGGTGCTGGCGGGCCAGTATATGCCGGTCAAGGTGGTCCTGCATATGCTGGTAAGGGTGGTCCTTGTTATGCCGGTGCTGGTGGCCCTCAATACGCTGGACAAGGTGGTCCTGGTTACGCAGGTAAAGGTGGTCCTAGGTATGCCGGTCAAGGTGGGCCTGAGTATGCCGGTCAAGGTGGTCCAGCGTATGCTGGTAAGGGTGGTCCTTGTTATGCCGGTGCTGGTGGGCCATGTTATTCAGGCCAAGGTGGTTTAGGTTCTAATTGCCCTAGTATTTGCAAATGATCTAGGGGTTTAAGGTGTAGTGGAACAGAATACCTCTGAAGAGTTTAGTTTAGAGAAGATGCTCATAATGTTCTTTTTTTGCCTAAAACTATATCCTACTGACGGAAATATTTACACATAAAAGCCGGAGGGTGTGTCAGGTCGGCTCCGCAACATTGGACATTTTGAACACTTCTGTCCAACGTTCAAAACAGCGGCCTAGATTTTACGCGGCTTCTAGCAGTCTTAAAATAGACAAAAAGATGAAAACTTAAAATTTGATAGTACCTAAGCCGTCTAATTACACCCGATAATTAACATACCCACACATCTCCGATCCGAAGCGACTTCTGTAAACGCAATTTATAAATGTTTTGTATTGGCTCACATTTGACTGGTCGGATACAGGGTCGATAGTGCTGCTTAGCAAATGGCAGGTATCGGGAAGCTTAAATCCATATCCGAATGTCTCAAAAGGGTCGATTGTGCTCATTAAATTTCCACCGAACAAAACCAGCCCCCTTCTGCCATTCATAGTACATTTTCGAACAGCTGCTATAGATCACAAACCGCTCGCTTAACGCCAGCCGTAACCGGCGCATTTGTAGTGAGCGCAGCGAACGTAAAATGCGTCCGCGTTTACGGCATTGTTAGCCACAAATTTACCGGAACGACACTACCGCCCTAAGGTTGCGACCAAAGCCAATAAATCATTTGCGTAGGGCAGTGTCGTTGACGGGGTCAGCCCGAATATAACGGTGTGTGTAAAGGACACTATAGTTCATCGACCAACACATCTATATCGGTCACCGAATTAAAGACATGTGGTGATACACGAATTCGATGAAGACCACCTACGACGTGAATCTTCTTATCAAGTAGCCGTCTTACAGTTGCTTTAATATTTGGTGTTCTAAAGCACACATTTCCCCCCTGACGAGCTTCATCCTGTGGTGAGACCAGCTCAATATTCTTCTCGGCAAGCCCTTGAATCAACTTCCTTCGCAAATTTTGGTTATGCAACGAGATGGAGTTTATACCGATACCCTCAATGAGTCTCAAACTTTCACGAAGAAGATAAAGGTTTTGATACGGTAATGTTCCTACTTCTAACCGCTCAGCATCAGACTTTAATGTATATTCCCCCGTAATTGGAAAATCAAATGAAGCAACCGAATGCTGGCTCACCGCATGAGGCTCAAGGTCTGGCCATCGTTCACGGTTCCAGGCAAGAATCGCAAGCCCATGCGGCCCTAGAAGCCACTTGTGACAACATGAAATCAAGACGTCAATCTGGCGCGCGTCTATGTGATCGCAGCCTAACGATTGTGACGCATCAACAACTATTTTTGTATCTGTATTAGGTATAAGACTCCGAAGCCACTCGATATTCAGCTTTAATCCATCGTAAAAGCTAACATGACTCACAAATATTGCACGGGTATTTGAATCTACGTGATTGGCAATCTCTTTTTCAAACTCTACACGACGGGCACCAGAACAAATCCGCACATTTGAGGTCGATCCAAAAAGTTTGAAAGAACTCAACACAAAGGATGCATACTCATGAGAATCGACTACTATGTTCTCCTCTTGACGCAAATTGAGTGCTCTGAGAATTAAGTCCGAGCATTGAGCTACTGAAGACCCGATAGCAATACAATCCTCACTCAAGTTGATCAATCGTCCGCTCGCTTGCTTTACGTCCTGAGTGACATCGTCGTAAAAATTCTTGGCTGGCACTCCTTCACTGCGATCAACCTGGTAACGTTGAAATGCGTTTAGGAAGCTTGTAAGGCACGGCCCCGCTTGACTCGTTGCCAAGTAAACTATATCGTCAAAATTGACCAGCTGATTTCGCCAATCAATGCTATCTATTTCGAAATTGTTATTCATTTAGATTGTTTCTTTTATAGATAGCTATCAAGCAATTGTTCAATATTTCTTTGAACATATCGATTGAATTATACCATATCTATCTTCCAGATACCTTTCTGCACTGTGGTGAACTTGTTCAATTGTGATTCCTGATTCATACTTTATTTTTAAAGTCGAACATGTAAAGAGACCGAAGGCCTTGATTAGAAAAAAAGACATAAACATATCCTGGTCCATTTTGTAGCTCCTCCGCCTATCCGACGACCAAGTAGAAATCGTCTGCAATGGGACTTTCTTCATATTGTTAAAGTGAGGCAAAAACAAGGTCCACAGTGCGTTGCTAGCTTCCATAATTTGATCAGGATCTACTTCTGGAAAGTAACCGGACAATATTGATGCAATCGGGTCATAGTGAAGTAGATGACGAGCCGAGAAGTCTGCAATACCTGATGGGTGATATATTTTGTTCAATAGCTTATATATTGTGCTACCGAGATCTCGCAATAAATGCAAGCACTGAACGTCACGGGGAAAATGCCGCACTCCCACGCTTGAGTCTAAGTCTGTCAACACAGCAGATCGGCCCGCAGGACAGAATAAATAATTATCCCAGCCGCCCGAATGGCGACATAGTCCAGCTTCAGCGAACTGTCGAAGTACTCTTCCAATTGAACGTCCTAGCAAATTCAACAGCTCATACCGACTTCCTCCAAGACTTAGTCCAAATGTATCGTAAATCCTAGCAAGGTATTCCCGCTCCTCCTGAGATAAATATGCCGAGTTCATGTGACTGACATTAAGCCGACACGGCGATGAATCGGTGTGAAGAGTAACTACTGCCCCTAAACTATCGCCAGCGAAAGTAGGCATACTTTTGTATCTGACTAAAAGATATGGCCGAATGGTTGAAGCCGATTGCTCGAACAATAAAGCGGCATTATTGTATTCATTGAAAGCTCTTGTTACGGTTATTCCGCCTAATGGGGCTCGCTCGCTCACTGCTGAAGTGAAAGTTCCGTCATCGCAAACGCGGAAATGATACTGAGACCGCACATAAGCATAGTCTTCAATGAGGGGTTGGATTGGATTATCACAGATGTGACTACTATGAACTTCGTTGCTTCGAATCCAAGAACTTGGGTTCCAAAGACCTACTCCTTTAATTTTCGCTGCGGCGATAGAAGGGCTCCCATTACATATAGATGCGATTTCGGGAAATGGTACCCAAGCTGTCCGTCCAGGGCGCGGAAATTGCGGAGTGGTGCGCCATGATATTATATCGAGGATACGATGATGAAAAATATCGCTTAACTCAACCCCTGGATAGCGCGCTAACACTTCAAAGTCTAGAATTGGCGTGGTCATAAATGTTTCAGGTGTTAGGGAGGATCGAGTGAGCAACTCTGAAGCCGGTATTGTTAAGCCTATCTTCCTTAGCCCAGTGAGACCGAAATGTAGCGCGACAACCTGAAGGCCAATTATTCCACCCGCCCCCTCTCATAGATGCATGGCGTTGATCCTCTTTTCCAACCCAGGGCTTACTATCTAGAGGGGCACCGATATAGTTATGATGCCAATCGTCCGCAGACCATTCCCATACGTTTCCAAGCAAGTCGATAAGTCCAAATGGATTTGCTTTCTCATAGTGGCGTTCTACAGGCTGTATTTTTGAATCGGAATTGCGTATATACCAACAATAATCATCATTCATTTCGTCCCCCCAAAAAAACCTAGTCTCGGTTGTTGCCCGGCAGGCGAACTCCCACTCTGCTTCACTTGGCAGCCTTAATCCTGTCGCCTGTAGATATAATTGAATGTCATACCACGAAACCATGTCAATTGGTGAGCCCGGAGAAATGTTTGATCGTTTGTCTCGTAGATGGAAATCAAATTTTAGTTTGTCCCACTCTGTCTGGAGAACGGGAAATTTACCTATAAGGAATGGCTCAATTTCTAGTATTCGTTGAGGGGTTTCTCTTTCATTCCATTCGATATTCCAATCAGGGTATTCTGCAATGCAGTAATCAGTATCGGCATCCTCGTTAGCAACACCCATTTTGAAAGATGCGCCAGGGATTAGATGTAGTGTTATGCCAGAGATCAAGTGTTGAAAGACAGCTAAATCAAAAGCTAGGCTATGACACTGAAATGAACTTACAGTGACAAATTGCAATTCATCTCCACTACAGTCAGCGATTGTTTGTCCAATTCTTTGCTTGTTGCTACGTGGAAGACTAACCCATTTCGCAAGTCGAAGATTCCCCTCCTCAAGTATATTCTTCAACAATTGCAATTGTCTTTTAGGAGGGGGGGCGTGTGAGGTTTTGGTGGAACGATACGGTTTTTGGTCTTCTTCACTAAGTGCTGCACGAATTTGCGTTATTAACCCATTCGCATCAGCGTTAAATCGTTCAGGGCGTAGCCGGACAGCGTTCTTCCTTGCAAGAATGTCCATTTCTTCAGGAAGATTAGCAACTCGAAGATTCGGAGCATCCCCGATCATAACTGGTATTACAAGTAGTTGAAGAGAGAGAGCTTGGAGGATTTCGATCCTAACCCAGTCGTCGGGGTTATCGATACGCCGTTTTCCAGAATTGTTATCAATGACCTTAAGCCAATCTGGACCGATAATAGTGAGGAAGACTTGACATTTGCTAACTTCCGTCTTCAACATATCATGAAAGTCAACGCCCGCAGCCATGCTCTCAACATCCATAAAAACACGCTCGCTCCCGAACTCGGCAATCAACAATTCATGGAGCCAACCAGCGGCATGCCATGTGTCTTCTCGTCGATAATTAATGAAAATTTTTCCAGGCATTCTCATAATTAGAGTCCTCCAAGATTACCTAGTCTGGTATTCTTTAATGTCTTATAGATTCAGCATCTCGGAACTTTTGCTGTAATTCTCTTTCAAGAGTTTATTTTGCTCATGATGAACCGCTCTACAGCATTTGAAGTTTTTCTCGACGTGTCTATTTTCTGCAACCCATGCGAGGTTAATAAATTCAAATACAGCTTAACCTTCTCAGATCCTTCTGTCTCTAAATCTTGATCGCTTTTGCTGAATCTCCTCTCACTGGCCCGAACTCTCTTTCGACGAACATTTTCATCGGATACCGTCAAAAGAAACTTGTAATCTGGTTCCAACAAGCCAAGGGACTCCAAAGAAATTCCTGACGCGTAAAGCTCCTCATGAAACCAACATATTGTGGTAAATACGTACCTGTCCATCACTACATCACTTTCTTGAAGCGCCTGTTCTGCCATTCTTGATGCTATTATGTTGCCTGTAAGGTAGAAGTGGAAACGCGCCACTTTATCCATCGAATCCACTGACGTTCGCCCGATATCAAGAATTTTAGGAGGACATTCCAAGTATGCCGCTCCCAATGTTTCTGCAAGCATTTTAGAGATAGTCGTCTTTCCTGCACCGCTTATCCCTTCAATTACTATAAGTCGATGATTGAATGGATTTTTCTTAAGCATAAGGCGCGCGTTTAGTTCTGTATGCTATGAAAGAAATGCCTGATTGCCATTGAAAGGGTGATGTTTTCCGTTCTTGTTCCCGGCGAGATCCGCAACAGACCGGGAATAGGGGTACCGCACACATCAAGCAATGGTTTCCGTAGAGCCAGCTCCCGCGTTTCGTTAAACACAGGAACATAGTTCACATCAATGTTCCAGATCTTTTTCAGCATGCTTACGAGAGGCTCCCTAAGGTCAGTAGGACATACTAGTATTGAAAAACTCGCAAAAGTATTTGCGATTCTCAACTCACCCTTAACATTTACCATAGTACGACTAACATCAGCCACCTTGTCTTTTAGCCATTGATTCTCACGAACCAATTGTGACATGGTTTGTATTCTTATTGCCGCGTTCTTCGGATCCCTCGCGCTGCAAATTGTTGCTGCTCCAAGAGAGGAAATTGTGCTCTCTTCCGTATTTGATCTATTGATCTGACGAATCACATTTGGTGAACCCAACACAAAACCAGCTCTAGCACCAGCAAAACCATCCTCCTTCGACAAGCTGCCAAACACGATTAACCGAATTTCGTCAAAATACTTAGTGTAGTTTGGAGTCACTCCTCTCCAAAGCGCACCATAATCATGGAAAACGGCATCAACAATGACTGTTGATGCAGGAACGTTCTGTTGTACACAGCTTACTAGTTCTGCAAATTCTGTATCTGTTATCAGTTGACCCAATGGGTTGCTAGGGTTCGCTAACAGAATTATCTCTGGTTTGATCCGTCGGATTTCATGTAAGAGTTTTTTGAAACGAACTATAGGAATAGCTGAATTGGCTGGAAAATCAGGCGCAAGGTATGAGATTGTGCATTGTGCGCCGATAGCAGCCTTGACATGCCCAATATAGGTAACGGAAGGTAGAAGCAAATTTGTTGATGTCGTAGCAAGCGCAAAGACAGATCGTTTGATTGCATGATTTGCGCCTCTAAAAAGCAGTATGTTGTCTGGTTTCGTACAGTTGTACTGTTGGGCAAGTAATTCCTTTGCCCTCCAAACTAGATCTGACTTTTTCCAAGTGGAGAGTAACTCAATGACTTGCTGTTGTATTGATACATCTGGTTGAGTCCTAGTTTCATTAAAATCAAATCGTATTTTGGTAGCCATGCGACGAGCTTCATAGCTATACTGTTTGTGTTTCGATGAAATAGAACAAATTTTTTCGGTTGTGGATTCTAGTTTGGATACAAGTAAATTCCGATTGATATGATCCATGTTGTACCACACCATGTTTGAAAGGTTTTTTATCGTTTGAAGCAAATCTAATCGGCCGATAATGAGAGTAGACGTCTGATCCTCACCGAATCTACTACAGGAAGGAAAACAGTGAATAATCATAGTTCCAGGGCTGGAATCTAGATAGGGCGAAAGCTCAGGGTTAACCTGCATAGAAGGGCCACTGCCAATTAAATTCCAGTCGTATTTTTCTAAGCGGCCATTTTTATTAAGCAGCAAGCAATCTGAATCCTGAATGCTAATTCTGACTCTTGGCTGCTGCCTATCCAACTGCAAGTAACGGACATACTTAGTCCGATTGTGGTTTTGCCCCAAAAGACGGAGTTGGTGTTGGATTTCTTCGTATATGCTCCGGCATAGGGGGGGCGTGGGTATGGGAAGTAAAAGATCCAGCGGTTCGCTTGGTGGCAGTTCAGGTTCCAAGAGCGGTCGATCTTGGACATGAGGCCATTGCGGATTTCTTTTGTAGTGCGCGAGGATTCGCGTAATCGGTTCACACGACTCAGCCAGGGAGTTGACTAGGAGGAATCCCTGTTCGGAACTTAGCCAAGGAACGGTTTTTGAATAAATGAGGTACCTTAAGACGTGACGATCGGGGTAGCCGCAGAACTTCCTGGCATGAGAGTCTTGTAGGTAATGGCCTAAAAAGCTCGTTTCTTCAATCATGTCTGTATAAATTTCAATAACAAAAAGCGGTAACGGTCCATTTGTACAATCCGTTTGCTCTATTATCTGAGGCCAATGTCTCAATGTGAGTATCGAAGGCTAACGAATAAGGTTAGATTGTGTGAGCAAAGCGAACCACAATCTGAGCCGTTTGTTGGACAAGCCCGGTGATTGCGAAGCTAACGGTGTTCTTTAATTATAAGAAAATAGCTTTTCGGATAGCGGGGGCATTGCGGCGGCGATGCCGCTTGCTAACCTGAGGTCTGGTCCGAATTGCTGGCATAATGGCGTTTTTCTCCGGAAAACACGCTTTTGAGTGCATTATAGCCCTAATTTCGGACAAACGAAGCCCTAAGTCTCTTCCAATATGAAATGAGCCTGAAGGAGGTGGCTCTTTCTAACATGAAATGAGCCTGAAATAAGCTGAGATTCTGTTCATGATGGGAGGATGAAAACTCTCATGAACGACACACAACTTGAAACGCTTGACCAGGTTCGACAATTTCTGGAAGGTACCGAAACGGTTAGCTTCCAAATTGAAAGCAAAGACGCACGCTATCGCTGGCTACAGCATACCTTGGTCAAGTTTCGCTATCTGCAACTCAGCAAGACAGATAAAGGGCTGATAACCCGTTACATTCGGAAGATGACGGGCTATTCGCCGGCCCAAGTAAAACGTTTGATCAGGCAGTATCGGAAAACCGGTCGTCTGGTGCGTAAGCAACGAACGGCTAAGGGATTTCAGCTGAAATATACACGTGAGGACGCCTTATTGCTTGCTGCCCTCGATGAGCGTCATAACACATTAAGCGGCCCGGCAACCAAAAAGCTCTGTGAGCGCGCTTATCAAGTTTTCGGTGAAACCGAATATCAACGCTTGGCCGGCATCTCTATTGCCCATCTGTACAATCTGAGGAAATCCAAGACCTATAGTGGGCAGCGGCATCAGTACGAAAAAACCAAGCCAGTGTGTTCAAAGATTGGCGAGCGGCGTAAGCCCAATGCCAATGGACAACCCGGTTTTATTCGCATAGACAGCGTCCATCAGGGTGACCAGGATGGAGTAAAAGGCGTTTACCATATCAATGCCGTTGATGAGATCACCCAATTTGAGGTGGTGTGTACTGTAGAGAAAATCTCGGAACATTATTTGATTCCGGTGCTGGAGCAATTGCTTGATACCTTTCCTTTTGTGATCAAAGGGTTTCACTCGGATAACGGTTCCGAATACATTAACAAGCAAGTCGCCAAACTGCTCGAAAAACTCCTGATTGAATTTACTAAATCACGTGCCCGACACACCAATGATAATGCGCTGGCAGAAAGCAAAAATGCCTCGATTGTCCGCAAATACGTGGGCTATAGTCATATTCCCCAAAAATGGGCGCCGCTGATTAATGAATTCAACCAAGCACTATCTCAATCCCTATATTAACTACCATCGCCCTTGTTTCTTTGCCGAAGTGATCGTGGATAACAAAGGAAAACAACGCAAACGCTACCCCTATAAGCAGATGATGACTCCTTACGAGAAACTAAAATCATTAACCAACGCCGCCAGTTACCTGAAAGCCGGTACTACCTTCAAGCAATTAGACGAAATAGCTTATCAAATCAGTGATAACGAAGCCGCTGAACGGTTACAAAAGGCCAGAATCAAACTCTTCCAGACTATTTTTGAAGGAACTTCCTATGCTGCCTGAAAAGATCAAAATTTGCTTTCAATTGGTGTGGTGGATAAGCTATGGACGGTCCCGTGGACAACCTGATGGACAACATCCCTGTTGCCCACAGGTTGACCACCGGCCGCCCACAACTTACCCACCACGGATTAATTTGAATTTCAGTAATAAATTTTAATATTTTTTTACCATCCTGAAACAGGATCTTACTCCTATTTCAGGCTCATTTATGGATTGGAATATAGTTTCCCTAGGCGCCGAAAACGCCGATTCAAAGGGGAGGGGCGGAGGCAGAATGGATTTACATAACGAGCGGTTCCCTTGGAGTCGTTAGCCGCTGGACGGTGCCAGTGCTCGTGAACATGCCGGCAACTGTGTTTTAACAATCCTCATATGACCGCCGCAGCACGGGCATTTAAGCACGGGGCGTTTGCTCAGTGCTGCTAAAGCCCGATGAGGGTTGATCCCGAGCAGGTATTGCAGCAAGTGCAACAAGCGCTTGCTGTTGGGATGCAAAAAGCCGAAGTTGCGGGCGCGCCGGAAGCCTTTCGGCAACACATGCTGCAGCATCAGCCACAGGAACTTTACCCCGGTCACGGTTCGGGTCTGCATCCGTTTCGTCTTGCCGTCTCGGTAACGGAACGTGACCTGACCGTCCCGGCAGGCGATGATATCCTTCTCCTGAATGACACCTTTGTACAGATAGCGTCCCAGATAGATCAGCGCCTTGTCGCCGCTGCCGACGGATTTGCAATCGACCACCCAGGTTTCGGGGTAACGCTCCGGAAGTGTCAGACCTTCGCGCCGGACGGCCTCGAGTAATATGGCGCGGAACACTTTGGCTAACGCCTTGTGATTGAACAGATAGCCGGTTTTATGCCGGCTATCGTCTTGGCTGGTTTTGGTTCGCCACCGCCGTCGTTGGGTATCGATGGCGGCAGCCGGCATCACGATGTGCACATGCGGGTGGTAATCGAGCCGACGCGAATGCGTGTGCATTACCGAGATGGCGCCGGCCTTGCCGCCCAGCTGCCGATCGTTTTGGCTAAAGGTTTTGAGCGTCTCCCAACTGCAGCGGATCATCAAGTCACAAAGCCTGCGTTGCTGTTGCCAAGCCAGGGCTCTGAGTTCCTTCGGCAGGGTGAAGGTCAGTAAGAAATACTCGGCCGGCACCTGTTTTTGGCGTTGGCGCTCCAGCCATTGCTGGCTCTCGTGCTGCTGGCAGTGCGGGCAGTGGCGATGGCCGCAGGAGTGCGGGATGAAGCTGAGCTTTTCACAGTCCTCGCATTGCGCCTGCATCACGCGACTATTCGCGGTGCGGCAGTGCTTCATGGCGGCCAACGCGCGGCAGTGACTGGGTAACAGCACATCCTGATACGATTCGAGTAAATCGGCTTCGAACCTCTCGATAAGCGATGACAGCAAAATCATTTGACCTGCCCCCACTCGATGCTGAAACCGTTCATCAACGCATTGACACACACTGGCAATCGCTTGCTTGCAAGAGCCATCATCACCTAAAACTTGAAAGATAAAGGCTTTGAGCGTTACCAGGGGGGTGAAAACAGAGTTTCGTTTATGGGGCGTATGTTCGATAATATTGGTAATATCATCATCTGCCAAAAAGTTACTAAAAGGTAAGTTTGGCGATTGAAAAAATGATTTTTTAAACTTTTCGATTTGTTGTTTTATCGTTTTTTTTACTGATAGACATGGTTTAGTCTTGGCATAGAATGATGAATATATTTATCATTCTATCTCATCACATGGAAATATGCTTTTAATATTAAAATACAAAAGGTTACGGTTTTAAGGTAGCAGTATTAGGGTCAGTTTCGATTGATTTTGTAAAATATATGTCCGGCTGCTCTTGGACGATAATGTCAGTAGGTTCCCTGGAATCGACTGTCCGCTTTCTGTTGGAAAGCTGGTCTTCGGAAATCTGGCTTCAATGTCTCTTGTGGGTCGGGTGTTGACGATGAACGCGTTAAAAATTTAAAAACCTGAATGGCCGGTATGAAGCAATCACTCTGTCAATTACCCTTGGGTTTAAAGACTGTCGTATTAGGTCGATACCACCATTTTAATCTATGCTCCCTTCCATTGCGCAAACCACTCGGGCAAATCGCGGGGTTCACCTTGATCACAGAGACGACGATCGATATTGTTATGGTTGCCCCACACCACATCAGCCAATGCACCATCGGCTACGTGCGATTCAATGTCCTTACAGTAAAGGCCCAGGTCACGCTGGACATAGAAACCGAATGTCCGGCAAGCGACCGGGCGTTGGGCGTAGACCAGACAGGAGCCGTCTGCCCGGTTCAACATCGGGCAAACGATGGGACGTGATACTTGATCCGCTAGCGCAGCGATTTCCTGTCTGATTTCTCGAAGCCGCTCCGGGGGCAACGCCGCCAGACCCTCTTGCAGTAAATCCCATTCCTCCGCAGTAATCCTGGGTAGTTCGGCAAGCCGTCGACAACAGCCGTCACAGCCCTGGCGGCATAACCAATCGGAATGACTGTCACGGATGGCTTTTACGCGCGTTTCGATATCTGCATGGAGTTGGGCGAGGGTATTCACTTTGTTATATTGCCTTTTGAACCACTTTTGAAAAAACGCTCAGTCAACCGACGGTTTCAGGCCTCGAATCCGATCTCAGAGCAGGAGCGACCCGATTCGTCCCCAACAAGCAAAGATAAACCGGCTGGATCCGGCGTATCGATCGGATACGCTGAATACGCGTCCAATACAGGGACGATATGTCGTACCGATTTAGGCGTGGTATAAACGAGATAGCTCGTTCCATCATCAGCCCAGCAACCAAACATCGCCATGCCCTCGGGCCCGTTTCTAGCGACGTAAGCTGCCCTGAATGCGCCCGAGAGCACGGCCATTTCTCCGGATTCGTATTCCTGCAGCGAGAGAGTGATGCGGTGCCAACGCATGGTTTTTGCCATCCTATGCTCCGTCTTTCTTTCGGTATTAGGCTCGGGTCGCCAGAACAAGAAACACCGGATACGACTTGCCCTCTTTATGAATTGTGTGGGCCGTCATAAAGTGGATGTCCTTGAAATTGTGGCGTGACAACAGTGACCGGAAGGCGTCACGGTTGAAGCCGTTATGGTAGACTCCTTCTATGTCGGCAGGGTGAAACGTCCCGTCTTCTTCATCCAGGTCCGCAAGCGCTATCTTGCCACCCGGTTTCAGGTGTTCGGCAAAACACGCCACCAGCTTATCGGTGTCTTCCACATGATGCATGGACATAGCACTGACGATCAGATCGAAACAAATCGCCAGCGGTTGTTCCAGAATATTCGAACACAGCGCCTCCACCTTGCCCTGCAACTCTTCTTTGGCCATCAGTTTGTCCAACATGGCCAGAGACACATCAACAGCTGTCACTTTTTCAACTTTATCGGCGATTTGCGAAGTGATCAAGCCAGTGCCGGCGCCAAAGTCCATTACGTTCATTGTTTCATCTAAAATAACGTTGGCTTGGATAGCAGCACCGATGCCTAGGGACAAGCCTCTGATCATATCGTTAGCATCCCAGTCCCTCGCTTTTTCTGCAAACAAATCAGCCATGTTGCAACTCCTTGAATAACAATTGCCTAATGAGCAATGAATAAAGGTTTAAAGGCATAACACCGCAAATTCTCCGCGCCAAGATTACCCGCAAGTCGCAAAAAAAAACGGTAAGAACCCGTATCGTTCATTCTTTGCATGATCAAATTACCTGGGCTTAAGGGCTATTCAACGAAACAACCGAAATAACGATTTCCGATAGGTAAATAAATGCACGCCGAGATTGGCGACAAATAAGTATCCCGTCAATCGATGCCAGCGTATGCGGCGTTTCCGCCCGGCCAAGGTCAAAGTATACAAAGACGTGCCTAAAAACAACAGCATGGCCATTTTGTTGTAGCGGTTTAGATTCTTTTTCGACAGCAGCCTTTGTTGTGAAGAAGATTTTCCGATCACGCGATCAACAGCAGATTCAACCTGTGCTTCTATGCAGGACATCGTAACCACATTTTTGTTGAACCACACAAGCAGGCTGCCGGTTCGATTGTTACCTTCTAACGTAGTAATCGCCGTTAAGTTCGAGAGTTCAGTTTTTAGTCTGTCCAGCGTTGTCTGATTGCGCAATTTATTATCGCGAACCCTGATTCGACCGGGTATTGAGGAAACTATTCTACTCATGGTGTATTCATGGAAGGTGAGGTAGTTAATTATCAGGCTGCTTTTCGATTGGCCAGCACAATGTCAATTGTTTCAAGTGACCTGACGCAATCAAATGATGTCCTTGACAGACTGATTTTACAGTAATTGTTGGACAGTGTCTGGCGTATCCGGACAGCATGATTGCAGCGCCTTCTCCAAACCGTCAAGAAAAATCCGTAATACGTCATTGAGCAAATGGGAATCACGGGCGAGGAAATACCGCAACCGTTTGGGGAAAGAC
>CAWBFT010000040.1:0-64814 GCA_963788135.1 uncultured Gammaproteobacteria bacterium | reverse complement strand
CGTCCGATCTTGTTCTTAGACTCGGGAATTCGGTCGTTGGTATTTATAACGATAGTTACGACATAGACGGCGTGCCGGCGAATGACGGCACAACGGTTCCGGGTGTGAAGCGCGTCATTATTTCAGGAGAGGAGACGAATCATGAATGAAGTAAATCAACAAGAATCTGTGTTACATGCGCTCGAAGGTGAGCGTGGAATGCCTAGCGTCAATGAGCGGGGGCCATCAACCGCAACACGCGGCGTAATTGTCTTTTTCATCGTTCTATTCATCGTCCTGGCCGTAAGCCTAGGTTATTGGAAATACCAGATTAACCTAGAGCGAAATGCACAAAATACCGCGCAAAAAGACCTGCAAATCACAAGCGCGGTGCCAACACGCACCTTTACCGATCTTCCTGTGAAAACGACAGCCCCGGCCATGCCGGTTCCGGCCGTTATCCCTGTAGCGGAAAATAAACCGCCGATAGTGTTCGACAAGTCCGGGCATGCCCAAATGACAGACGGTAAGCCGCAACAAGTCTTAGACAAGTCGGGATCAACAATGATGGTCGGAGGTGCGAAAACTCAAGAAGCCACCGCTCTAAACGGCCATGCGACGAATCCATTGCAACGCGAAGCGCCGGGCGAAATGGCAGCACTATTGACATCTACCCGTACACCGCCTAGTTCAGCCGGTATACTAGGAAACCGCAACTTCATCTTGGCAAAAGGCAGTTTTATCGACTGTGCATTGCAGACCCGACTGGACTCAACCGTGCCGGGTATGACTGCATGCGTGATTACTCGCAATATTTACAGCGATAACGGCAAAGTGTTGTTGCTCGAACGCGGCTCTACCGTCACAGGCGAATATCAGTCAAACATGAAGCACGGAATGGCTCGAATTTTCGTGCTATGGAATCGTATCAAAACCCCGAACGGCATCGTGATAGCGCTCGACTCGCCCGGTACCGACCAACTCGGCGGCTCCGGCTTACCCGGCTATGTCGATAATCACTTTTGGGACCGGTTCGGCGGAGCGTTACTGCTGACATTGATTAACAGCGCTGCTCAAGGGTTGTCGAGCTATGTCGGAAATCTTAGCAGTCAAGCGGGCCTTCAACAGAACTTTAACGGTGGTGGAGGTGGCTCGGCTAGCGCACAAAACGTAGCCACAGAAGCATTGCGCAATAGCATCAATATCCCCCCAACTCTGTACAAAAATCAGGGTGAACAAGTCGGCATTTATGTCGCCCGCGACCTTAACTTTTCGAGCGTATACGATGTCACAGCAGCTGAATGATTACATTGCTGGCGAAGTAAACCGGGCAACATCGGTCAATTACCATTTGGAATTTGTACGTGAATGGATGGCCGACCCTGAAATTACAGAAGTCGTAGTTAATCGGCCCTTTGAGGCTTGGTGCGAAAGGCTGAACGTATGGGAAAAGCACGAAGTGCCTGAACTCACATTCGAACACCTGATGTCTCTAGCGACCGCTACGGCAAAATTTGCCAATAATGACGTATCGGACACGAGGCCGATTCTATCGGCCATTCTGCCAGGTGGTGAACGTGTGCAAGTCGTGCTGCCTCCGGCATGCGAACATGGCACAATCTCGGTCACGATCCGCAAGCCTTCGTTTAATGTGCGAACATTGGCCGACTACGAAAAACAGGGGTTTTTCAACCACATTCGGCCGTTGGCCAGCGAACTAAACGAGGACGAAAAAGAACTGCTACGCCTTAAAGAAAACCACGATTACATTCAATTTCTCCGTCGTGCAGTCCAGCTCGAAAAAGTCATTGTCGTGGCCGGTGAAACCGGCTCCGGCAAAACAACATTTATGAAGGCGTTGATGCAAGAAATACCATCAAGCCAGCGCATCATTACGATAGAAGACGTGCCTGAATTGTTTTTGCCATCACATCCTAATCACGTCCACCTGTTTTATCCCAGCGAAGCCAAGGAGGAAGATAACGCCTTGGTAACAGCTGCGGCATTACTGAAAAGCTGTTTACGGATGAAACCAACACGAATTCTGCTTGCAGAATTGCGCGGCGGCGAAACATTCGACTTTATCAACGTGGCCGCATCCGGCCACGGCGGCAGCATCACCAGCTTGCATGCTGGATCGCCACAACTAGCATTCGAGCGTTTAGCCTTGATGATTCTGCAAAACCGTCAAGGAAGGACATTACCCTACCCTGTCATTCGCCGGCTACTGTATTTGGTGGTCGATGTTGTGATCCACGTCCACAACGATATTGAGAGTGACACAGGCCGACACATAACAGAAGTATGGTATGAGCCGACCCTAAAACGAGCACCTGCACCAACGGAAGACAGGCACGGTGCCAGCGCATAGCCTGTTTTCCGTTATTTGGCGACTGGCGGCCGGCATCGATCGCGCGGAGTTGTCACCAATCATCGGGCGTATCGCCCGGTGATTTTAAATGGAGACAAAGCCACGTCCGCCGGCGCAACTCGCTGTCTCCAAAATATTCCACAACTGGCGACGAGAAAGATGTTCGAAGAACATCCGATTGTCACCACAACTTACAAGGTCGCCATTGGTGACAAATTAGTGCTACCTGGTCGCGGTCGGCGTCACCAAGTGGCTAAACAGGATTGAACTATGGAAATGCCTAATTGGGTTAAATGGTTTATCGGAATCGTGGTATTTGCTGCCGCGACAACAGCAATTGCATGGCTAGCCGGCTTCGTGTTTTTTGTGCTCAGTAAGACAAATCCATTCGATAAAACCGAATTGTCCACTTGGTGGACATACTGGCAATATTATCAGGATGATCCTGTCGTCTTTAAGCGACTCAAGGTATCGGGAATCATTGCGGCCGTTATCGGTTACGGTGCGCTTCTCCTTGTGTTTAGCGACTTAATGCGCGAAGTCCGCACACTGCATGGCGAAGCCCGCTTCGCGAACACAAGCGAGATAGAGAAAGCCGGCTTATTCGGTAACGTCGGCATCATTGTAGGCAAGTTGAAAGACCGGTTTTTACTCTTTCCGGGCATGCAGTTCGTTTTACTGGCGGCACCAACACGCTCAGGCAAGGGCGTCGGCATTGTCGTACCGAATTTGTTGAATTTTCCAGAATCGGTCGTTGCGCTGGATGTGAAGCTGGAAAACTTCCTTATTACCTCGAAATTTCGCGCCCGGCACGGGCAAAAAGTTTACCTGTTCAACCCATTCGCGGCGGATGGGAGATCGCACCGCTATAACCCATTGGGCTACATTAGCAATAACCCACGGCTTCGAGTAACGGAAATATTGGCAATAGGTTATGCGCTATATCCGGGCGCTAGCAGGGATTCGTTTTTTGATGATACTGCCCGCAACCTGTTCCTTGGCTTGACCTTGTACTTATGTGAAACGCCGAGTTTGCCGCGCACCTTTGGCGAGCTACTTCGTCAATCGTCGGGTAAAGGCCAACCAATCAAGAGCTATCTACAAAATCTAATTATTGCTCGCAACTACAGGGAAGTCGAGGAAGTAGACGGGGATGGTGTAATCACAAAAAATCTGGTTCCTATCCTCCATTGGGACGGCATGGGCTTACCGCCGCTGTCAATGGAATGTGTGGACGCCCTAAATCGCTTTACATGCACTTCGGATAACACGCTATCAAGCATCCTAACTACATTTAATGCGCCGCTGACTATTTGGGTTAGCCCGATAGTCGATGCTGCCACCAGTGCCAACGACTTTGATTTACGGGACGTGCGCAAAAAACGCATGTCGATTTATCTTGGCATTCCAGCTAACAAACTCGCTGAAGCCGAATTGTTGCTCAATCTGTTTTTCTCGCAGCTAGTGAATCTCAACACTGACGATTTGCTGTACTCGAAACCGGAACTTAAATATCAATGTTTAATGTTGATGGACGAATTCGCCGCACCTGGCCGAATTGGAATCATCGACAAATCAAATTCCTACATGGCCGGGTATGGTATGCGAATGCTTACCATTATTCAGTCGCCGTCTCAGATTGAGGCTGAACCGCGTAAGGGCTATGGTCGTGAAGGTGCGGGGACGTTGATAACGAATCACGCCTTGCAAATACTCTATACGCCGCGAAAACAAAGCGATGCAAACGAGTATTCGGAAATGTTGGGCTACTACACCTTTAAGGCGAAAGGCCTAAGCCGGCAACGGGGCGGCCGAAACGAAGGTGGCCATAGCGAATCCGAATCGGATCAAAAACGGGCCTTGATGCTACCGCAAGAACTCAAAGAAATGAGCTTGCGCAAGCAAATCATCAACCTTGAGAACACAAAGCCCATTCAGTGCGAAAAGATCGCCTATTACGCGGATCACGTCTTCATTGACCGCTTAAAATCGGTATCCCCAACGCTTGCGTCGCTAGACAACACCCCTATTCGAAAATGGCTGCGCAAGAAAGGCATCACCATCAAGGCGAAACCTTCCAAGGAACTGTTAGAAGCGACTTGGGGACGCGGAGAGCTGGCAAGTCATATACCGCTTATCGATCTGGATTTGCACGACGCTATTGTGCAAGACCGCAATCGGCCAATGACAACAGCAGACGTTTCGAGGGGCATCGATCTTCGCAAACTCGCCATAGATACATCAAAGATTTCAATTCCAGACAGTACCGACTTGCAGCCTGAAGAAGTAGAAGCGTTTGTGGACGACTTCTTTAATGCGCTGGATGCGGTAAATGAATATGACGAAGACGGCTCAAGCGAACGCCCAAGCGACGAAGAACTTGCGACGCTAGATGCCCAAGTAAGCAATGAAATAGAGCCAGTGGAACCATCGGACGAAGAACTCGCGGCCATGATGGATGACTTTTATCCGGCCGATGACGAAGTGATGGACGAAGCGGAAATGCTGGCCGCCATGACCGCAGAAGAGCGACCAGAATACCCCAACTGGATTGATGAACCGATACTTGATTTAAGTGTGCTTGAAAAGCCAGTTGTATCAAAAGAAGAGCGCGACTTGAATTAAGGCATTGAATTTGATGGACGCCCGAAAGGGCTTCGATCAATACGGGCGAAGCCCAAAAGCGGTTTTATCGAGAACCGCATATTTTTTATCTAAAGGAGCCTCAACATGAATGACCGCACTACTCCAACGGAACCAAGGAAAAAGAATAGTGGCAAATATTTGTCAAAAATCGACGAAGTTCCGAAGGAAATTCGGGATTACGCTATCAACAAATTAACCCCTCTGGATTCGGCCGGAAATCGCATTAAAGACGGCCAAGGAAACGAAGTTACCGCCTCTATTTCAGTGGCCAAGGAAAACGGAAGCTATTACGGTCACGTTATTCTGAACAATGACAACTATCTTGTTCAAGCGGTCGGGAAAGATCGCTTATTCGCAATCGTCCACGAAAAACAGAATGTGGCCTTTCAAGGCGCTTCGTTGGCTACGCTGGATGCGAAAAAGAGTTTGAATGGTACCAACATTCAAATTCACTACACCAACGATAAGGCAAAGGTCTATCCCTGGACCGATAAAAGTCAAAATATCGAATCAAAAGAACCGCCCGGCGAAAAAACAATTAAGCCAGAAGAGCTTTTGCAAAAGGCCGCTGAATATGCCGACGCGAATATCAAGAACCCAATTCAGCGACAGGCATTCTTGAAGCACCTAAATAATGTGACCGAGCAGGTCTTCAATAAGCAACAACCTGAAGTCAAACCCCACCGTGTAGAGTCCGCGCCTGAAAAGGATAAGCAAACCGAAACCGGCATTGAACGATAGCGATAAGGAGAAAATTATGGAAGCACAAACTAACATCACAAGCGGACAAGAGTTAGTCGAAAGAATTCAAAACGACTTATCGAAAGCCCAATATCGATACGGAGTACAAGACCCGTTCACTGACGCAAAATATCTCATTAGCACAGCGGACAAAATGATCGCCAAGGCCGATGAACTCGGTTTTATACGATTTCAAGGTTACACCGCCGATAAAACGGTATCGCAAATCAGTAAGGTAGATGGAGAATGGAAGCGTGAAGACGGCAAGACACTGGTAGAAGTTCAAGCCGGCATCGATCAGGAAAGCGCTGATGAGATTTTAAGTCGCGCACAACTGAGGTCGCAAGCTGGACAAAATGTAGACCCCGAAACCGACAAAAAACTAGCATTGACAGACGCCGCAGCTTTTTTGCGTATCCAAGACCCGCAAATACAGGAACGCGCAGCGGTAACAATGGCCGATAACACCCGTGAATATCCAGATTATAAGCATGGGCTTGAGGACGCTTATTCTGGTTATATTCGAAACCCGCCCAAAATATCGCCTATTGCCGAGAGGGTTGCAGAGCTAGACGCGTTAAGCACAGCGCGGGATGCAGCAAACGAAAAAAACATTATTGAGCCGGTACCAGCAAAGGAACTATTGATAGACGCCGCCGATGCAGTTGAGCGAGCGGCGCAGCATCGCCAGCGCGAACGCGACCAATTAGCGAACGAGCAAAATCGCCTTGGTACGCTTGCCGAAGGAAAGCGTATCGATGTCGAAAACCTGTCGGAAAAAGTAACCGAACAAGATACGGCCAATGATATTGCTGAACGCACAAGCAATACCACTGACCGGCAAAGCCAGCAATTCACCGAACAGGAAAAAAACCGTCAAGTTGAATTGATGGAGCAACTACATCATCAATTCCGTGTTTCTGGCGCAAAATTCCACTTTAAAGACCAACCCGGACAAGTTGCATTCAAAGATAAAGGCGAGCGGATGGTATCGGCCTCGAACGATGAACGAGTCGCCAAAGCAATGGCAACAATGGCCGACGCCAAAGGCTGGAAAACAATCAAGGTTTCCGGCCATCCCGATTTTCAGCGTGAAGTCTGGATGGAAGCCAGTTTACGAGGCCTTGAAGTTAGGGGCTTTAAACCCAGCGAACAGGACTTGAAAACGCTCGAAGGCCGTCGAGAGCATTCTATGCGGAACATCGTTGAGCAAGATTCAACAGAACGCGGCCGCAACGCCTCTTCAGGCCGCCAAGAACAGGCCGATAAGGTATCCGGCAAGGTAGCACCACAAATAACGCCCAAAAAGGCCGTAGATGCGGAATCGCGCGTATTCGAAGGCCGAGTGCTTGAGCACGGCCCGGCCAACTACAACCACGACCCGAAAGAAAACCCAAGCTACTTTGTGAAACTGGCGACAAAAACCGGTGAAAAAACCGTGTGGGGCGTAGACCTTAATCGCGCTATGACAGACTCGAAGGCGCAACCTGGCGACGAAGTAAAACTTGAGTTCAAGGGCAAACAGCCTGTAACGGTCGAAGCCTTGGATCGCGACCAAGCCGGTAAGGTTGTTGGTAAAAAAGACATAGAAACTCACCGCAATACTTGGGAAGTGCAGAAATCGGACAAATACAAGGTGGTAGAGGCCGTGGCCTCAGCCTTCATTGACTCAAAAGTCACAAACCCAGCGACGCAACAAGTCTTAAAGGCGGCTGTCGGCGCTCGTCTGAATGAGCGCGAACAAGCCGGCAAAGTCCCCGACGTACCGATGTACGACAAAAATGCAGCGAAACAGCTAAAGCAACCGGAACAGATAAGTCCTCAAATCCAAAGAACAGAACGCACCCGGTAACGCTGAAACTGTCTTGCAAGACAGTTTCAGCGCGAGAATATTCCGCAATGCTTACCAATTTATATAATATTGGTATACAAATATTTAGTAGAATGGAGTTTAACAACATGCAAAAAATGGTAGTTATATCTAGCGCAGTCTTCATGGCCGCGTGCTCATCGTTGCCGGTACCACCAGTTGTTGACGGTACCGACAGACATCCAATAAATAGCCGAGAGACAACCGAACTATTAGCGCTTCGCGCTCAATTGGCCCAAACACAGGAACTACTACAATTACGTGAACAAAACATAATACCGCCCGTGGCAATCCATCCAGCGCCAGTGCAGACATCGCTAATCACGTCGCAAACGGTCAGTGTGCAATTTCCATTCAACAGTACGAAGTTTAACCCAACACCAGACCAAACCGGGGCGCTTCTTCCATTATTGACCAACGCTAAACGTATCGTAGTGCGAGGTAGAACAGACGGCCAACACGCGAGCGCCGCCGATGAACAAGTCGCACTGAACCGCGCACTGTCGGCGCAACGATACTTAGTGAATAACGGAATATCGCCTTTGATTATTTCGATAAATTACTTATCAGCTGGCGATTATGTAGCTGACAACAATTCAGCGGCCGGCCGCGCTCAAAATCGCCGCGTTGATATTGAAGTACAAACCAAAAATAATTAGGTTTGGCCGCTACAACTAAGTAAATTTAGAGGTCGTTACTCTCTTAGAACGCACGGCAAAGGTGGCAACCCCAGCTCCATGAGAAATTGGTTATGCCTGTCGGTGCTAGTGATAATGTTTTTCTCTAAATTCACTAACTCGGTATTGACCGCCTGTAAGTCAATTTGCGCTTCTGTTTTGGCTGTACTGACATAACGCGAAATATTCAGGTTGAAATCGTTGTTCTCAATTTCGTCCATCGAAACGCGACGTGAATAGCGCTCTTCTTCCTTGCGATATTGGTAAGTGTCGACAATCTTGTCGATATGCTCAGGCAGTAAGCGGTTTTGGCGTTTGCCTTTTTCGAAGTGTTCGCTGGCGTTGATAAACAGCACGTCATCCGGCTTTCTTGCATTTTTTCAATACCAGAATACAAACCGGAATGCCTGTTGAGAAAAACAGATTGGCGGGCAGGCCAATCACGGTATCGATATGGCCGTCTTTTAACAGCTTGGTGCGGATACGCTCTTCCGCGCCGCCCCGGAACAACACCCCATGCGGCAAAATGATCGCCATCGTGCCTTGGTCGCTGAAAAAGTGAAAACCGTGCAACAGGAAGGCAAAGTCGGCTGCGGATTTCGGGGCAAGGCCATAGCTTTTAAAACGGAAGTCTTCGCCTAAGGTTTCGTTGGTTCCCAGCGATAGCTGAACGGCGGATTGGCGACCACGGCATCGCACTACAGCTTTTTGGCGGGATTCATTTCTTTCAGAATATCCCAATCGTTCAGCAAGGAATCGCCGTGATGAATTTCGAATTCGGAATCTTTCACGCCATGCAGCAGCATGTTCATGCGTGCCAGGTTGTAGGTGGTGATATTTGTTTCTTGGCCGTAAATCTTGCCGATACCATGCGGGCCGAGCTGCTTACGCACATTGAGCAATAACGAGCCGGAGCCACAGGCAAAATCCAGCACCTTATCGAGTTTTTTCTTTTTGCCGGTAGCCGGTTCCTGGCTGTCGAGAGTGACGATAGCGGACAGAATCGTGGAAATCTGTTGCGGCGTATAAAACTCACCGGCTTTTTTGCCAGAACCAGCGGCAAACTGGCCGATCAGGTATTCGTAGGCATCGCCCAAAATATCGCTGTTGGTCGAAAATTGCGGCAATACCTTCGGCAATTTTGCTGATAATTGTGCACAGTTTTGCATTACGATCTGTGTAATTTTTGCCCAGCTTTTCAGAGTTAAGATTAATCTCCGAGAACAAGCCTTGAAAGGTGCTATCAAAAGCTTTGGTTTTCAATGTATTTAAAGCCTTTTTCCAAAGTGTGCAGCAATTCGCCGTTTTGGGTTCTGGCCAGTTCGGCAATGCTGCTCCAAAGATGCTGCGGCTCAATCACATAATGCACTTTGCGGCGCATTTGTTTTTCAAATTCCGCCACATCGCCGACATTCGCTGCATACCATAGAGATAGCGGCGCACGCTTATCATCGTCCGCCAGTTTCGGGTAATCCGGCCCCAGTTCTTTTTGGGCGGCGGCTTCGTAGTTGTCCGACAGATAGCGCAAAAACAGAAACGACAGCATATAGTCGCGGAAGTCGTCGGCGTTCATCGCGCCGCGTAGATCGTCGGCTATTCCCCAGAGCGTGCTGCCTAGTTTGTTTAGTTCTTGTTCGGTCATGGTTAATTCGCTTGTGTCGTTGTAACGGTGATGCATTTCCGGCAAGTCAAATTGATAGCGGTTCAGAAATGCACTTAAAATGTTTTGAAAGAGTTGCTTGGTGTCTTCGCCCATTTCTTTCGGTTCGTAGGCCGAGTATTTGCCGTGGCTGAGCAAATTTAAGGCGCGGGCGAATAACACTTCGTCATCAACGCCGTGAATACAGGCAGAAAAATCATTGAAGCCAAAAAAAGTGGCGGTTTTTTCCAAAATGCTGCGCAGCATATTGAAGTGATGGGTATACAGTTTGCCGGATTCCGAGGCTTTCTGTAGTTCGGCCAGCATGGCGACATGGTGGAAGAAAGGCGTGTCATCGGTGGTTCGCAGGGTGTAGGTGTCTGAACCATTACCGCGATGCAGAAAATACGTTTTGTGCGATGTTTTTTTCAGCTCGTTACACATCACATTAAAAAACAGGCTGTGATGCGATGAAATCACCGTCTTTACCCGCTGGGTTTCGCGCTTGAGCAGTTGTGCCAAATCACTGGCGACAGCAATGGCGTTATTGTCATCCAGTGACGAAATCGGGTCGTCGATATAAAAGTATTTTACCCAGTCATAGGCTTCTGCTCCATCGAAGGTTAATTCACAAATCGCCAGAAAAATGCACCAGATAAAAATATTCTCTTCACCGCGTGACACCTTTGATGTGGTTGGCGTCGCCCTTGGAAAAGGTAATAGTCCATTTTTCATAATCGATTTTGAAATCAAACTCGGCATAACGATTCAAATAAGAACAAATTTTCTCTTCCAGAGCCAACTCTTTAAAACCGTTAAAGAAATTTGAATCCGAATTGATTTGCAGTACGCGCTCGGTATCGTTGCTTAAATCGTTGTCCCAATGAAACAGGTCTTCGGTATAGGCATTGAAATATAGGGTATCTCTGGCCAATGCCGCCTTTTGCGTTTGCCAGCTTCTTTAAATTCCATCGAAAGGCGGGTTTTGCCGGTGCCGTTATAGGCATAGAGCAAAACAAAATCCGAACCGCCGTTGGCTGTATCGCGTCAGGTCGTCTCGTAGCCTTTGCACTAAGCGGCGTATGTTTGGTAGTTTGTGAATTTTTGGCTTGTCGCTCATTCCGTTCAACCTCATCAACGGCGGGAAAAAGCTGCTGCATCAGGCCTTTTTTATGGGTTTTGAGGGCGTCGATTTTTTGAGTTTGTGCGGTGATCAGTTCGTCGATGGAAGACAGGCAGTCGGCGATTTTTTGTTGTTCTTCGATTTTCGGCGGCAGCGATATCAAGAAAGATCGAATTTGAGCAAAATTAAGACCTTGTCTATTTCCGCCAGCCTGAAAACTATCTATCTGATTTTGACCATTTTGTGACAAAAGGAATTGGTTCAAAAAGAATGGGTTTATATTTCTTTATTTTTGTTCGAATGATGCAAACGTGCTGATTAACATTGCCGCCCTTAATCCTCTATGTCAGCTACAGTACTTCGACCAATGGACGCACCTGTAATATTCAGAAGTACATCACCTTCAGCAATTTCTGTCGCTAAAAACGTTGAATGTGTAGCCTCATCTTTGCAAGCTACATCTTCGAGAATCAAACGTCCCATCAGCCAATATTTTGGCTATCTCCCAAATGGCCTTCCTACGACTCTGTAATTTTTGTCTCCACCATTTCGGACGTGATTCCACTTCCAACTTTAATTGTTTTGTCAGCCCGAGTTCTTGTGTTCCCCACTCCCCTGCATCCCGAAACTCAGGAAAGCGCAGTTTGGGGACGGTTTCGCCTTCGGCGGGGAATAGCTGCTGCATCAGGCCTTTTTTATGGGCTTTGAGTGCGTCGAGTTTTTGGGTTTGTGCGGTGATCAGTTCGTCGATGGAAGACAGGCAATCGGCGATTTTTTGTTGTTCTTTTTTATCTGAAGGAAAAGCAACTTCAATATTTGATAGCCTTCCCGCCGATATCCCAAGAACTTTTGCCCCTTGGGCTTCCTTTTTAATTTGAATCTCGGATTCGGTTTGACTTAAATAAATATCCACCAAACCCAACTATAAGTTTTTCATTTTTTTGTCGAGCCAAAAGCGTATGCAACCCACATAATAGCTTTTCATTATTTAGGTGAATAATTTCGATGCTTTTCCCTACATCTTCTAAATCTTCCGATGCGTCTGCGAAAATCATATCTCCCTCGACGCAGTAATTCTCTGGCTTAATGTTTTCGAGAGACTCTGACGAGTTTGTAAATGGTACGATTTCATTTTCGATATCAAATAACGTCGAAAATTTGGTATGTATGTCGCCATAATGAATATTTTTTACCGAACCATTTTCATAGTTCAATTGATCTCTTGAGTACGAGTTGGTTACTTTAAAAGAATACAACTTTTCTAAAGGTTCATTTTCCCACTCATTTACATCCTGAAACTCAGGAAAACGCAACGCGGCACCAACGTTTTTTTCGCTTGCTTACTCATACGCCGCTAACCCTGAAATTTCGCGCCCTTGGGCGAGTTTGTTTAACATGGGCACCAGGTCTTCCATCAGGGCCAGTTCTGCTTGGGTGCGGGCTTTCCAGCCCAGTTCCAGCGGTGCGAGTAAGTCACTGAGTTGTTCACCATCAAAAATCATGCGGCTCATAATGGTATCCACAAAGGCTTGCAGGGCTTGGGGCTTGCAGGCCGTGTTTTTCGGCTATGTCTGCCAGGTCTTTGGCTGACTTGGCGGCTTTAAAGGCTTGGTAACCGTCGCGAATGGCTTTTTCATTTAGGCTTTGCCCGCTGGCAGGCTGTTGATATAGGCGATGATGTCATCGCGCTCGTCCATCAAATTGGCGCTGGAACTGATCAGGTCGATCAGTTGCTGCGCGGGTCATTTTTTGTTTGCTGGTTTTTTGCGTGGATTTGGCGATTAGGCCCATGATGTAGTCGTAATCGATCACCGCCGAGGCAAACAGCACAAATTCAAAATCCAGTTGTTGTACTGTGTTGTCGTCACTCGTCGCCTTTGTCTTGCTTGAGCTTTAGGCGTTGTGCGGTATCCAGATACATGCCTTTAAAGGCGCGCAAGGTGTCTTCGGGCAGCAGTTGTTCAACGTTGTGCTTACTGTCCTCGCTGAGGTCGGTGTATTGATCCAGCTGGGTTTTCAGGCGCTGCACTTCTTTAAAGTGGTTGATAAATTCGGCGCGGGCGTTGTCGCCTTTCAGGTTGGCCACTTGTTCCGGCGCACAGTCCAAGCCCTTGCGATTTCATAAAGGTTTCCAGCTTGTTGACGGCACGTTTGCAGTTTATCGATCACCATCGGGCGCGGGGTCTACCAGCCAGATTTCTTTGGCTCTGTCGTTGGTCATTGCCGGAGAACAAGGCTAATGGCGGCATCGACCGCTTGTTCCTGACCGCGAAAATCCAAGACGTTGCCCCAAGGTTTGCTGTCGTTCAGTACCCGGTTGGTGCGCGAGAAGGCTTGGATCAAACCGTGGTATTTGAGGTTTTTATCCACATACAGGGTGTTGAGGTATTTGGAATCAAAGCCGGTGAGCAGCATATCCACCACAATGACGATGTCGATTTTGTGTTTGCGCGGGTAATCCTGATTGGAATATTTGTGGTCTTTAATGCGCTGCTGCACATCCTGATAGTAGAGGTCGAACTCGTTAATGCTGTGGTTGGTGCCGTACTGGGTGTTGTAGTCGGCAATAATGGCCATTAGCGCGGCTTTTTTCTGTTCCGGCTGCTTCCTGGTTGTCGGCTTTTTCTTGCGGTAGGTCGTCTTGCAGTTGTTTGATGTCAGCAACATTTTTGCCGTTTTGATTGTCGTTGTCTTTTGCCAGTGCCTGAGTGGGTGGCGAGAACACGCAAGCGATATTCAGCGGTTGAAAGCTGTCGTCTTCGGCCTGTTTTTTGTGCCTGAATGGTTTTGAATAAGTCGTAATACTCAATGGCGTTATTGATGGAGCCGTAGCCAAAATGGCGTTAAATCGGCGCGAGTTGGTGGCGGCATCGTGTTTTTGCAAGATCGCTTTCAACAACGGCTTGCTGGCGAGACGGTTTCACCTTTTTTGAGTTTGGCTTTTTTGCCGTTTGTCGTCTTTGCCGAAATAATCGATGTGAAAGCTCAGTACGTTTTTGTCATCAATGGCGTGAGTGATGGTGTAGGCGTGCAGTTCTTTTTCGAATATATCTTTGGTGGTTTTGAACGAGCCTACCGTGCCGTCGATTTGTTTGTAGCTGGCGTTGTCGTCAAAAATCGGTGTGCCGGTAAAGCCGAACAGTTGCGCTTTGGGGAAGAATTCTTTAATGGCTTTGTGGTTTTCGCCAAATTGCGAGCGATGGCATTCGTCGAAAATAAACACGATGCGCTTGTCGCGCAGCGGTTCCAGGCGTTCTTTATAAGTGAGTTTGCCTTTTTGTTTGTTGGTTTTGGTTGCGCTTGCTGTTTTCGTCCAGTGCCAGGCCGAGCTTTTGGATGGTGGTGACGATCACTTTGTCGGCGTAATCTTCGGATAGCATGCGCCGCACCAGGGTTTCGGTGTTGGTGTTTTCTTCCACGCAGCCTTCCTGGAAGCGGTTGAATTCCTCGCGGGTTTGGCGGTCGAGGTCTTTACGGTCCACCACGAACAGGCATTTTTCAATATCCGGATTGTCTTTGAGCAGCGTGGAGGCTTTAAACGAGGTGAGGGTTTTGCCGCTGCCGGTGGTGTGCCAGATGTAGCCATTGCCCCGGTTTTGGTGGATGCAATCGACAATCGCCTTGACCGCATAGATTTGGTACGGGCGCATGATCATCAGCTTTTGCTCGCTGGCGACCAATACCATGTAGCGGCTGATCATTTGGCCCAGCGTGCATTTGGCCAGAAAGCTGTCGGCAAAGTCGTGCAAGTGGGCGATTTTTTGGTTGTCTTCATCCGCCAGTTGGTAAATCGGCAAAAAGCGCTCGTCGGCGTTAAAGCTGAAGTGCTGGTTGTGGTTGTTGGCAAAGTAGTAGGTATTGCTTTCATTGCTGACAATAAACAACTGCATAAAACACAGCAGCGTGTTGGTGTAGCCGTTGCCGGGGTCGTTTTTGTAATCGACGATTTGCTCCATGGCACGGCGCGGGCTGACCTGGAGGGTTTTCAGCTCAATCTGCACCACAGGCACGCCGTTGATCAGCAGAATCACGTCATAACGGTGGTGGCTGTTATCGGTATTGATGCGCAGCTGGTTGATGACTTCAAAGTCGTTTTTGCACCAGTCTTTGATGTTGACCAGGGTGTAATGCAGAGGTGTACCGTCTTCACGTTGAAAGTAATTACGCTCGCGCAGGGTTTTGGCGGCGGTGAAAACGTCGGCGGTGACGATTTCGTCGCGCAGGCGGGCGAATTCTGCATCGGTTAGCTTGACTCGATTAAGTGCCTCGAATTTTTTGCGGAAGTTTTGCTCTAGCGATTCGCGGTCGCGGATATCCTGGGCGATAGAGTGTATTTAAGATCGGTTAGCTTTTTAATCAATGCTTTGTTCGATCTGGTTTTCTTTTATGGTCATTTGCAACGTTCAGATGATGTGTTCAGGCCGAAGCAAGAGATTATTCGCGGGCTACTGAAGACTAAGTAAATTCCTGGTACCAAGGGTTTTCCTTTCTGCATATCATCCCTTATTGTAAGACTTGAATACCTAAAAAGACCGAAGTCCTTTTATTCGAGATAATAATGTTGGGGAACACCTCTGTTTTGGATCGACCTTTCGCGCCGATCCGGCCATAGCTCATGACGACGATCCAATCCCGAACAAACCCTGTCCGCCGGTAATGCTATAAACCCGCTAGATGTTCCATGCTGGGTCGTGGGCTTTGAGGTGAATGGCGAATCCATAATGTTTCCCTCTCCTCCCCTTCGGGCTTGGCCGATTTTGCTTTAGGCAATCGCTTCCAGTCCGTTCTTGGCGACCAGGGACAGAAGCTTCAAGGATGCGCCTTTTGGGTGTTTCTCACCTCGTTCCCATTGGCTGACCAAGCCGGTCGTGACGTTCAAGTGCCGCGCAAAGACGGCTTGGCTTGCGCGTTCACGTTGCCGGAGCGCACGGATTTCTTCCGGCTGCAAGGGTTTGACCGGTGTTAAGCACAGTTCGTCAAATTTGCGCATGGTGCGTTTATCCATGACGCCTGCTTCATGTAAGCCTTCGGCGGTTTCATGCACGGAGGCCATCAAACGGCTACGGTATTGTTTTTTCATCGCAGATCACCTCGATCAATGTCTTGTTTGCTAATGCCAGGCTGAGTGCTGCTTCGTCATAGTGCAGCATGACCTCGGCCAAATTCCGCAACGCTACCAGTTCATCATCGTCTATGTTCGCTCGTTCGTTTTTGGCAAAGCCATGCACAAAGAACGCCAGTGAACCGATGCGGAATAAAATCAGGGTGCGGAACCCGCCCGATTTACCGCCGCCGCTACGGGCAACACGTTGCTTGATAACCCCGCCGCCTAAATCAGCATCAAGCAATCCCTTTTCAGCATCCTTGACCGCCTTGCAGAGGCTGGCGTCGTCTATCCCTGCTTTTCTGGCAAATCGCGTGAACGCCTTGTTTTTGAATATCCGCACTCTGCCCTGCTGGTTTGTTTCGCCATTTTCATTTATTATTTATAGCACTTAGTGTTATATAATGCAAGAAAAAGACCCAATGTTTGGGCGCTCCTACCATCCCTGGCGGGGAGGCGGAAGGCCCGCCGGCGCGAGCTTGTCGAGTGGTTGGACTCATTCGATCCCAAGCTCTTCGAGCAGGACGAGGCCAACGAGCGCCTAGCTGAGTACACTGAAGTTGCGGGGGACTGAGTTAATGGTCGCTGTTTCGGCGCGGCATTTAAAGATTTTATTTTTAGCCCCAGGGTCTGAATTACTCAGTATTTCTTTATTGCCTGACTACACGCGTAGCGGATGAGCGCCAATCGTGAAGCATAGCTGGTCGAGTAGCGCACACGATACAGAGCGACTAGCCGGCGCCGGCTCCGATCCGCCCCTAGCTTGTCACCAATTATGCCGCCATATCCTGTAGCAGCATATCGGATATGTCGATCCCGACCTTAACACACGCATCTAAGTGCGAAGCAGCAATTTTGCCATCCTCAATTTCACCCCAGCGAGTGACCGGCATTTTCATTGCCCTTGTAATTTTTTCGGCCGCATTAAATTGATTCCAGAATCCTTTTGATGCCTGCTTGTCGTCTTGTGGCAACCATTGACGCTCTTTACCAACTAATCGGTTCAAACGGTCAATAATTGGCTTATTGGTCGGAAAAAAATGAATGCTTCCAACTCCCGGATAATACCTTACATCAAAATAGGTGGACGATAACCGCTCGCCTTGTTCCAATCGCTTAACGGCCGACGAATCAGAAAATAATCCGGATAACGATACCTCGCATTCAGCTTTACCATCCAGCATGGCAAAAGTTTTATCAAAATCACCTAGCTTTCTAATAGTCTCGAATGCAATATTACCGCTGTAGTACGAATTAACTCTTGGAATAATAAAGCGCGTCATTTGTACCCTATATGCTTGCTCTTTGTGCTTTAGGTTCGATTTCCACCCTCTGTAATAAGCTCGATTTTCAGGAATATATTTCGTGATTTCATCAAAACAATCTAACAGCATTTGGATGTTCATATCTGATTGGCTTTCAACCAAGCCAAGCAAAAACCCACGGATATTGATTTCAGTAAAATTTAGTTTTTTTACAGAGGCAAAATCAGAAGTCAGGCGGTCATAGGCTTTTGATGATAAATACTTGCTAAACTCGGTTGATTGGAGGATGTTAGCCCAAGCCCTGTCCTTTAGATCGTCATAGCCTTTATTGAATCGGGTTTGTAATCCATCCGGTGGAATATCAGAGTTTTGCAGTCTATTTAATGGCATCCCCAAAAGGTTTCTGTAATAGTTCGCTTCTTCCTGAGCTATCTCGGCGGCACGCAGAGAAGCAACGGCGGCATTAAATGCAGCAACGGCATTTCCGATAGTATTACCCCGCAAAGCCAACTTTTGAGTTATTCCGCCATCGATTCCACTGGTATTATCAATTGCCAATTTTGCAGTGAAATTTTGTTTAATATCGGCTGTTTTCTGCATCCATATTAACGCAATCTCGACATCGGTTTTTCTTAGTGTATCAGGGTCGGTAAATGCCTCCTTGTGGAATTCAACCTCACCGTATCGCTGAATCAAGCTAACTAGATGCTGTCGTTTTGCAGTATTGGGCATGCGTACTGTTTCAGCGTTAACAATTGCCACCAGCTCCCCGTTAATAAGCAAATCAAAAGCTTTAAGCACATGATCTGCCCCGCGGTTAAATGGCGGGTTCATGATGATGTGACTGTACATCGCGGCCAAATCTGACTGCATAAAATCGCCGTCGATAACGTTCAACCCTTTCGCGCGTAATATCGCTTGGTTGTTCAAGTCGATTTCTATGCAATCAATCAAATCAGGCCTCATGTGACCTGATAGGAACGGAGCTAACAAATTCGCACGGCCAGCGCTTGGTTCAAGTATCCGCACGATGTTTTTAGACCTGAACTTATTGCGAGCCAGATAGGCCAACCGGGCCGGTGTCGGATAGAACTGATTCATCATTCACCTCAGCTTGACTTATCGATTGTCGCTAATCCATCATCGATAGACACAACACCGGCATACAGCAACATTAATCGCCAGGCGGAATAAGGAATTGCCCGTGCATCATCCGAATCCGCCCTCGCCCTCCATTTCCTGATTGTTGACGATCCTTTTTTCGGATTAAACGACACGCCCACAAGAGCAGCTATGCCGCTCTGCGACCAACCTGCCAACTTAATCAATCTGTCAACCTCTTGAGGTGACGGCGGCGCATACGCCGGGTGGCTGAATGGTAAGGCGCACGGCCGGTTACTAAATGCTTCTAGCGAAACCGGTAACGATCCGCCTACATCATAAATAGGTACTGTTTCCATAAATAAATATCTCTTTAAAGTATCAAAGAAAACAGAGGGGGCTTTTATACCCCCTCAAGTCAAGGACTATAAAAGCCCTGCCTCCGCAAAACTGTAAGCGCCTTTGTGGGAGACTATCAGGTGATCTAATACGCGAGCGTCGATCAGTTTCAATGCCTCAATTAGTCGTGTAGTGATGCGACGATCCGCCTCCGAAGGTTCCAATACACCTGATGGATGGCAGTGAAAAAAGATGCAGGCCGCAGCATTGGCAGAAAGAACCTCTTTTACCACCTCACGAGGATAAACATTGGCACCGTCAATTGTGCCGCGAAACAGCTCAACAGAATTAATCAATTGATGCTGGTTATCCAGTAACAAAATACCGAAAATCTCATGCTCCAGATGACCAATTTGCAGCTGGCAAAATTGTTTAACTCTATCTGGCGACGTAGCAAACAAGTCTTGTTTTTTAAAAAGTCCAGAAAGAATTTCAAGGGCAGAATTGATGGTAGCTTGTTGCTCGATGGTCAAAGTAGTCATTTAATGATCCTCGTGAAAATGGCCTTGGCGGAATTGCCCGGCCTGATTCTTATAATACGCCCCATTGGGGCGGTTGTCAAACAGTATTTAACCGAAAAGAAAAAATAAACCATTGTTTAGCAATGATACTTTGGTATGGTTTGTGCGATCGGGATTAAGGGTTCAGGGAAGCGGGGGAATCAAAAATAAAGCGCGGCAACGCCGCACCTTATTTATTCTTTACGGGGCATACTCCAGCGGTTGGAGTGAATCGGTCTTAATGGGACGAGGGCTTGCGGTGCGCACTGTTTGACAGGGGGACCGGCGCGGTCAAGGGGTCGTGGAATAAAAAGAGAGCGAAGCAAACGGCTTTATGCCGCGAAAGCCACTTGACCGAATAAGCCGGGCTTTCTGTCAATGTCAGCGCACAGTCAGCAAGCCTCTCGCATTAAGACCGCTGAAGGGCGATGTGGGCAACGGAAGGCCTTGCCGTGGTGACAACGACAGCAAGGTGCGGGCCTTGGCCGATACTGGGTTTGTTACCATGTTTTATTGGTGTCATGGTCGGAAAGCGGCCACTCGTAACGCTCAGCATAAGCCCCGAGCTGTCAATGAAATTGCCGCGTCAGAGTCGAGAGTTTAAAATCGCCTGCGAAGACGGTTTATTCATCTTAGCCAGTCCCATATTTAGGCTGTCTATGGTCAAGGAAATTAACAACATTATTTGTAAAAGATTCTGCCGGTTGTTTACCAAGTAACTTATCAAGAAGTTCTAGTTTTACAAACATCGCAGTCGCAATTGATTTCCTGGACATGCCACAATCATGAGCCAAGATTTGCATGCTATCTGAAATGATCTCTGGCTCTTCCTGAACAATCTCTCGATCCTCATGCTCCTGAATAGCTTCCCCGTGCCTGCGTAATGTAATAACGCCCGAGCGATATTGCTCTTCTGAAAAAACACCCAGTTGTCGGCCTCGATATAAGATGGCGGCTTTTGACACTCCCCAGTTCTTTTTGATGTCAGATAATGCTGGCCAGTTTAACCGGCTGCCTCGTAAAGCTCGCTGACACTCTTTAATAAAGTAGGAGCGCGGCATTAGAAAGGCACTCGCAAATCGGTTGGCTTGAGTTTCCGTAGCGCGATCTCCAGTTTGTACGCCTATATGAATAGTTAAGTGTCCAATTTCATGAGCAATTGCAAATCGGGTTCGGCAAGTAGATTTTCCTTCGGAATTTAATGTAATAACCGGGCGTCGAGTGGCAAACGAAATGGCATCGATCTCATCCGATAACCCCTCCATTTTGACTAACACAGCACCTGCATGCTCAGCGACACGGCTCATATTAGAAACCGGCCCCAAGCCAAGTCCCCAGGCAGAACGACTCGCTTCGGCTACGTGTTCGATTTCCTCTGGCGTTGTGACCTCTTCATGCAGAAAACTATATTGTGGAAATTCGAGGTTATAATCGAGAACAGATACTAATCGCTTGAACATTTCACCTTTTGCTCTGGCGATTTGCTTAAGTGCTACTTTCGTCGTGAGTTGTTTACGAAAATGGCACTGCTCATCTGAAATCGGAATGGGATCGACTTCCCTAAAAAAAGCAGGAAGCACGTCGAGCGCATCAGCTAAGGCAATTTCAAGCGTTTCATGCGGAGGCTCTAAACCTGATTCAAGCCTGCTAAGGTATTGCTTCGATCTATTGACCCTTTCAGCCAAATCCTGCAAGGAAAATCCATGGAACAAACGAGCAAGACGCAGGTTTTGCCCAAGAAAATTCGCGGTCATAGCCGACTGGCCTTTTGTTCTGCTTCCACAGAAGAATTTTTAGGTTTAACTGTTGGCTTGCCAATTTCAACTGCTGTGGGAATAGATGTCGTACTAACATTATGGAATGTTCTTATTGCTCCAGATTCCCATTGGCATTTTGCAATGCCAGTCGCATCGTATCCTATGAACACAACAGATGGTTCCAGGTCATAAATCCCTTTGGTATCAACGATAAAGCAATAACGACAAGGTTTATCATCGTTTTCAATCTCATCAAAGAAGGATGCCTGATAGCGATTGAAGGTCAGAATGGCATTTTTCTTTGGACTATTGGGATCGTCGCTACTGAATCGGCAGGGAACCCCGCCAATTTTAAAGACTAAATCATTCGTGCTGTTCATGATCTGCAACCAGGGATAGGTTTCAGCTAAAGCCAATTGCTTGATCCGATTCTTTTGCCGCCCGAATGACGCACAGCCACGCGTGTAGTTATCATCCGTATCGGAAGATAGATCATCAGCAGTTTTGAAAAATTCGTCCAACAGGATTTCGGCAACAATCGTCAGTCGGTCATGTGTTAAGTCAGAATGGTAATGGACAGGTTGAGGAAGCATTTATCGTCCTTTTGTGCAAAAAAATAAATTCGTCAACCTAATTATTGTGCATATTCCACGTTTCGTCAACTAAACACTTTCCAGCCGAGTAAAAATCGCATCTTTCAACCATATAGAAAAAGGCCGTGTTCTTACTTAATATTACCTTTTGTACTCTCTGGGTTTTCTATTGCGAGCGCTTAGGCGACTGGCTATTAAGTCGATGCCTAGATAAGGGTCGATCTTACTCATTCAATTGCGACTGAGCACTACCGGCCAAAGTTTATTCTTGAATGGCCAGTTTATGTTGAAAATTGCTCATTTAACGATAAGGGTTACTTGCCCAGAAAAGCGGAGCGTCGATAGGAGTAAAGCTTTTTTGAGCCAAGCTGTCCCTCTGGTTAGCGCAAATCCAATTCACCTTGATCAATACTCCTAAGGAGCAATTCTCCCAAAGAGGTAATATCATAGCCTTGAGCTTTAATCATGCCAGTGTGCTCATCAAAGTCTGGCATTTCTCCTTTGTTTGGTTTATTAAACCTAATTTTTAATAGCCCTAACCTGACAAGATGCTCTTTATGAGTTTTATAAATTTCATATTTATCCCATACTTCTTGAGGTTCCCCAAGATACGCAATTGGTTCATCTAACGCTTGTTCGTGCTTTTTCCAAAACTCATCACTTCCTTCTTCACCATGTAACAAAGTAAATGATTTCAGAATAAGCACCTCAAGATCATTAAGTTCACCAAGAATAGAAAGTAACCGCTTGTATTCAATGTATTTTAAATCTTTATTTGTCAGGCTGTTTTTCAATAGCGAAGCAATATAATCTTTTCTTTCTTCAGATAGCGCTCTGGTTGCTTGTACAAAGCCATCTTCAATTAAATCTACCGTATTTGGATCAAAAATATTTTCTTTAATTTTCTGCTTATCTTCTTCATTAAATTTCGATTCTAAAATTTTAAGAAGAGACTCAATTCTGTCTATCCTTTGGTTTGGGATTAAATTACCAATTATTTCCGCAGCTAATGGACCAACAAAAGGAATTGCTCCCAGAAGCCCTTTTCCAATAATTGCTGCAATATCATTTCCTTTAGTTTTCATCAATTTTTCCTTTGCGTCCGACCGAGTGCCATGTTAGGTGAATTAATTACCATATCCCAACCACCGAATTTCCTACTAATGAAACTAGGTTTAAATTACCTTTGGCATCACCTATTTGAATTGTCTTCTGCATTTTTTTCGGCGGCCTTTTATACCATTGCTTGCAAATTTCAGCTAAGTCTGAGTATGCAAGGCTGGATGAAAGATATCCCATTCTATTTTTTAATATCTCCGGACATGATTCAAAATAGAAATCACCTTCGGATTTAAGCTCTGAGACAGAACCAGCCATAGACGACATAGGCTTTTGAATCATCTTTGACTCAATCTTGAAGCCATTAGCATTTGAAATATCAGAAAAAGCTGGGGCCATAAAATCAAATAACCAGCCATCACCTACTACCCAACAGTGAAAAGCATCCATATCGGAAATAAACTGGCCATCAACCATTTTTCCGAATGCTAAAATATTATCTTGGCCCCCCATATGGTACATGCATAATCCAGCTAGAGGATACGCATCGATTTTATAGTGCTCTCGCAAAATATATGCGCCATAGAAACTGAAGAATGTACATGCAACGGCAGGATCTGCATCTTCATTTAAGAGAATTGCATTAATTGTTTTATAAACTCTTTCGTAATCTTTTAGCTTGATCTTCATGAGAACTTTCTTGATTCTGCTAATAAGTAATTAAATAGTTAACTGCATCTCTACCACGAAACCTGATTTACCACAATTAGTCGGTTATGGTTGAATTGCTGTCGTTGAATACAATAACCTCGCTGGCCGAAATGGGTCGGTTTTTGCCGGTCAACCAACCGTCATTTCACTCATTGTCTGTGGCTGTTTTTGGTAACGTCAATTAGTGTGCAATTCATGTGATCTCAGGTGTGCAAGTGGCATGCAATTTTGCAATCAATGTATAATCGCAAAACTTTGTTCTCAACCAAGTATGTAAATGCGAATTTATTTTGTCCAATTAAACCCCTGAGCTCTATCCGACAAAAAAGTAAAAGCATCTTGCTCTTCCTCCTCTTCATGTTCAATTATTCTCTTCGCCGTTGGAAATTGGACTAAAAAAATAACCGCATCAAATTGATCGGAGATAATTATGGACTCTTCGGCTTCAAGTTCTGAATGCCATACACCTGGTTTAACGCTTAAACTTTGGTTTTGTCGTTTTATACAGCCAAAATTATTCAATCGATCAAGCGCCGGTTGAGGTATTGGCGTCCCCGGAGGAAAGTAAACCCCTCGTTTCCTCGCTAATTTGCTTGGATAAGACCAACAAATAAAATCATCGCGTGCCACTATCAACAAAGCAGCTTTATCCGTAAATTCGATCCACTTTAATGCGGTAGCAGTAAAGGAAGTTTCATAACGATCAGCACAATGCCCTAACAAATCCAGAGTAACAGCTTGCCCTTTGATCTGTTCTCTAAAATCATTCATTGGCATTAATAAATAAGAAGCGAACATGTTTGCTTCCGATTCAATTTTTTTTGATTCCGCGCTGTCATAATCCAGCATATCGTTTTGGCCGCACTGAAAATTTTCGCGTAGTTTTCGATGTAAAAGGTAATGGCCAAACTCGTGCCCAAGAGTAAAATTGGTTCGACCAAGAACTGTTACAGTTTCATCGTAAGAAATGCACCAATCGCCCTTTGTTTTTCGCTTCACTAGCATTCCATCTATACCAGAAATACCATGCCCTTTGATAAGGCCTATAGGTTCGTCTGGAAATTTTGTCTTAGATACTTCGGGGGCGATTTCCATCACATTAACAGGAAAATTCTGACCGCATTCCATCCAGAGTTTTGATAGCGAAATCCCCCAGGCTTGGGGTGTTGTTGGATTACTCATCGTCTATCGCGTTCAAAAATTTCTCCAACTGTGCTCTCTTGGTTGCGTCGAGCTGGGAGACTCTGCGGAAAAAGACTTGGTTAATGTCTGATTCAGATGGTGTTTGTTTTTCATCATCTAAAAGAAACTCTACAGTCACTCCAAAAACATCAGCTATCTTAGAGATTTTTTCTGCCGAAGGCCTCACTACTGGTCGGTTCTCTAACTCCCAAATATAGCTTTTACTAGAACCTGTTTTTTCAGCAAGTTCGTCAAGCGTGAGCTTTAAACGCTTTCGTTCTGTACGAATTTTTTCTCCTAATAACGTAGCCATATATTAATTCCTCATAAAATAAGTTCAGAGTAGCAATATTTTTTTTACTTGACAACAGAATTCTATAGTGGAATACTTAAAGTGCTTATACTCCGAACTTTTTCGGAGAAAGCAAACTTTCCTTTCCTCAAAATATTAGGATTTACATTATGACAAATGCAAAAAAGCCCGGCGATAATGTCGGAAAAAAAGGCGGTATTTACCAAGAAGTCGGACCGCGAGGAGGTGAAAAACAGAATTATTCTACTGTACCGGATAACAAAGTTTTACCGCCAACCACAAAACCAGGACATGGGTGGAAACCTGTCAAAGTAACGCCAGATAGTCATCGTTAAGGAGGAAATATGAGCAAATGGGCTGATTATGGAATTTCTGCTGTTCGGTATAACGCTACACACCAGCATATTGATAGGGTTCGTATACATCAAGATAATGGCGAAACTATGGGTGCTCCTGTTGAATACGCACGAGCGGATATCGTTACAGCAATTAAGAAGGGCATAACGTTCGTCACAATATTCAAAGGTACCGATGGAAATTGGAAGAAAGGGCAACCTATCTACATCATCAAAGTACATAATGTTGAGTATATTAAAACAGTGGACAATGGAAAGGCTGCGGACAACCTTGAAAACCTTCCAGAGTTCTGACCAAACTTAATGCTCCAACGGATTTAGTCAGATCGGGCATGTTGTTTATGCCCGATGGTTTTTAGCAATTTAACACCTTAGCAGCAAGCTGCGTCCCGATGACTCGCGCTCTGCTCGTATGCTGCATTTGGGCGAGTCCACCCAGGATCGCAAATTTCCGTGACTGGGAACAGTTTGGAGCACATATTCATTTGCAATTAATCTGAGCCGAAAATAGCGTTAAATGCGAGCACGACAGTTTTCAAATGCAAGCCGTTACAGGTAGGCCCACCGAGCGACGGCAAGCTATCGCCAAAACGCACCATCATTAAAAACTCAACTCAGTCAAGCAAACCCCATGCGGCATTTTAATGCCAAGCAAATACTCCCGAGACGTGTAGACGTGCGCAAAATAATACGACTTAAACCCAAAGCACCTTATCTGATTGAATCCGATAAAAGTACATTGTTTATAACTGCTTACCCAACGTTTCATTGCTTGCCTAGCGAGTAGGAAATTCTTTAGGTTCATGTTGAACTCCTTTAACGGTCTGAATAAACGCTTACTGGCACCTTCAATCGGTACCATTTTAGCAGCGTGGTTATAAACGGCTTTGAATCTGGATATCGTTTGTTGTATTTCTCAACACTCGCAACAAGTCTGCCCTCCCCTATCTCATTCACGAGCCACAAAAGGCTATGTGCATCCTTGTCGTTCTCAACGAGAACACCATAGTTATTGTCTGGAAGATCGCTGATTAACTTATCGTGATTTTTCATCTTCTGGCCCCGCCCTTCCCTTTTCTACCTCATTCGGTTTTATAACCTGTTTTCGTGAGTCTGCCGCCCGTAAATCGTTAACAAGCTGTTGATGCTTCGTTACAACTGGTGGCATCTGTTTTACAAAATCAACGATTTGCAACGCTTGCGCCTTATCTTCGCCATTACCTGTACTAAGCGCTCTGGCAATTTTTCCATAAACCTTTTCTGCTTCCTTTCTGGTCGCGCTGAATTTGTCTTGAATTGGGTTATTGCTTTTTTTACCCGTCCTGACCTCCTGTTCAGCGGCTTGCTTTCTTGCCTTGGCAATAAGCGAAGGCGACTCACGTTTCCCTTGCTCGAATTCTAAATCGATATTGTGTACTGCTTGCTTCTCGGCCTTCTTAACCACCCCTCGCGCCCTGCGCGGTGTCGCATTAGCCTCTATACCCCGGTCGCGTAATTGTTCGGCAAATAGTTCCCGCCATAACTGCAAATCAGCCTTTCTTGGATTCAAACGAATACCATCATGGGCCACGGCTTTTACAATCAAATGGACATGCGGATGTTTTTCATCCTCATGTGAGGCAAAGACATACTGATGCTTCAGGAATTGAGCGGCGGCAAAAGCGCGCGCCGAATCCTTGACCGCATTGCGGTCTGTGCCTGGTGGCATCGACAGAATAATATTGAATGCCTCTTTACGCTTTTGGCCTTCTTCGGGAAGGCCAATTCTACCCCTAGCCCAAGCATCGCGAACATCCTTTACACCTTCAAGTCCTTGATGTATTTCTCCGTTTTCGTCTTCAATTTCAACATCTCCATCGCGCGAAATATATTCAATACTCGCCTCGATATGGTTCATATTTTTACCACCGCCTGTAATCTTTACCATTACCTCCGGTACTCGACTTGTAGTCCTTGCGAGTTTTTCGCGCGTTGCGGGTCGAGTCGGCTTTTCAGGTGTAGAAACCATGTTTTTCCCGCTCCGGATGTTCTTACCTTTTCGCCCCTTGACTGGGGTGTAATCTAGGCGCTCACCCCAATCTTTAAAGATACCATCGCTATTTTTAGTCATTCGACATTCCACCTTTCAAGACTAGCGCGAATGGCCGAACTCACAATATTGATGTGCTTATCGACGCGAGTTCGTAGCCGTTCAATAGCCTCAACGGTAACAGGTTCGAGTCGACCTTCGTTTAATCGTTTGGCAATTTGGTTTAAGTTGCGCCCAATCGACAGCAACTGATAATTCGACTCGCCCAGCGCTTCAACCTCCTTCATGCCGAACTGCGGTTCGTGCGTGAGGCCTGCTCGAATAGCGTCAACAACCCATCGACGTTGAGAACAGCGTTCAAGGTTTGCACGTTCGTGAATGGCCGCCTTTTCAGATTTAGTTAGCAAGATTTCAAATCGTACTTTGGGTTCACCGTCTGGCGATTCCCTAGTTTGTCGAAAGGGCTTAGGCTCTGGAAGTCTTGCCGCTTTTTCTAGTTGCTGTTCTATAGCTTCTTTTAAGGCTGCACCCGGCTTCTTCCCCAAGGACTCACAGTAGTCGCCCCACGGTTTCTTCAACGAGCCAAGGTACACGTTCAAATACGGGTTCTCTTTCTCCATAACAGGCTTCCAAGGTCAATAACAGTAAAAGTGGAGTGAACAAAGCGCTAACTACGCGCGTACTATACCGGCGTTTAGCCTATCCTGCAATCCTACACTTAACTACGCTTATTTTGTCATGACAAAATATATGAGCTAAAAAAACCGCCCTAGGCGGTCGCCCCCAGAAGCTTTCTTTTAATCGGAAGTCCTACACTCTCGCCGGATTAGCTTAGAGCCAACAGCAAGACCGACTTTTTCGAATTGACCGAAGGCCAATTCAACCGCATCTGAAGCCGGCAACATGGATAAATAATATTTATCGCTGTCGGCCTCCATGTCCTCAATTGCAAACAACGTTCCTTCACCAGAAAGGAAACCAATAGATAAGGGAAAATGAACGCCACGCATAGAAAATGCTCGCGGCCTTGAATCATCCCAACTGAACAGCATTCCATTGACTGCATGATCCAAACTAGATAACCCCCTACTCCGCTTTTCAGCAGTATTCGCCAAAGGTATGCTTTTTATAGAAATGTCTCCTGTAAAAAAAAGATCGCACGCACCGGAAGCGGCCGCGTGTGCTCCCTCACACCTAACAACGAACGGCAAAAGTAAAATACCCAGCGCGGTTAGTTTCCGCCTAGTCATTTGTCGGTATCCGTAAGGACATTAATCTTGCATTGCGTCGCATCGACTTCGGCATCACCGCCTCCGTCCTCATATCGGATATGCAATAAACCCGGCGAAGATGGTCGCCTGTTCAAAATCACCGCCGCTGAACGGCCATCATATTCAACAAGCAACAACGGCTTGTTCATCCGTTGAGGATCGGAAATAGCCCGACCTTTGGGCCAGCTCGTTAGCTCGCCATGATCCTTACCGCCCTGGTCGTCGTCATTGTTGGTATCGGCCTTTTTAGTTTTGGATGATTTATCTTCGCCACTGTCCTTAATTATCGTGCCGCCGTCTCCAGAAATTTTGTCATGACAAAATTCCTCGTTATTAGCGTTGGTCAATCCATCGCCTGTATTTTTCCCATCCCCTGAGTCAACCGGCTGGGCTTCTTGAATTATCGATTTCTTTTTACCCTTTAATTCTCCCGCTAACTCAGAAACAGCACGTCGGGTGATCTCTGAGCCAGATGTGCACCACTGTTCTACTTGTATAGGAAATTTTTCGTATAAGCTTCGTAACTCATAAAGCGTTCTAGGAGAAGTACATTTACCAGTGTTGTAAACATCTTCAATGCAAGCGGGAGGATCAATTAAAGCTAGATGTTCAGCAATAATCGCACTGTTTTTGGAGAGCTTTTCTGCGATAGCATTCTTCTTTTCACCTTTGTCTATTCGCTTTTTGATAAACAACGCGAGTTCCATTGGTGTTAAGTTCTCGCGTTGTATGTTCTCAATTACTTGGTCGTAATGATCGTGCGAAGCATCGATGAAAGCCGGGATAGTTTCTTTTTCAGCCGCCCGCGAACCGCGATACCGGCGAGCACCATAATTAAGAATCCATTTGGCTGATTTAGTCGGGTGAGGGCGGACAGATACGGGCGTCTTAACACCTCTGTCTTTAATGCTCGCCGTCATTTCTTTCATAGACTCTTCGGAAAACTCGATACGAGGCTGATCGGGGTCTTCCTCAATATCCGATAGCGGAATGTCTAACGGTTTACCTGAATGAGCGGCGAGCTGATGTTTATCAATATCCGGCTTGTCTTCTAATGCAGATAGATCAAGTGCCATTTAGATAACTCCCATAGTAGTAGCGATTTGCTCAAAAACAGGTTTAATTTGTGTCCATGCGTCGCGGCCAGAAGTTTTGCCAAGCTTCCAGATAGGCAAGCCAACGGCTTGCGATTCAGGCACAGCGGTTGATTTTTTGATCGCCGCGAAACCGCTCGCCATCGGAATTAAAAGCTTCGCAAAGTGGGTAGATAAGTCGCGGAAATTCTCCCGTTGGAAAGGCGTCGGTTCGACGAGATTCGGCAAAATACCAATCAGCTGTAGGGTAGGGTTTAAGGTCGCCTGAATTTTCCGAATGCCAATATTGTCATGGTTCAAAAGATCGCCAATACCATCAATAGCTTCCTGATTGAGTTGCAGAGGTGACAAAACATAGTTGCTCACGACTAGCGCCGAAAGTTGGCGAATATCAGGGTTCGGGTTTGTATCTATAATGCAAACGTCGAATTGTTCATCAATCGTTTTGAGAAACGATTGCAAGTTAGTCGCAAAACTATTGTGTTTATCTGCTTGTTTTTCCATTTTAAGCAGTTCGGCATTATCGCCCGAAATCAAGACAAATTCAGCGTCTTCAACGTCGGCCCTGTCAATCTTTGTTGATAATAGGCGGCTTGCCACTAGTTGTGAAACAGCAGCGATTCCCCCGGTTCGAATTGCTTTAGACGTATTGCGTTGGTGGTCAAGGTCAATAACCAAGACACGTTTTTTCATAATAAGGTTGAAAAAGTAAGCCAATTGCACGGCCACGGCGGATTTACCGACACCACCTTTTTGATTTGCTAACACAAGCGTTTTCATGCTCAGTTCCCCTTTAAAAAATTTCGAATGGTGGCGGCTGAAGCGGTGACATTATTCTCAGCGAGAAAGGTAATGATTTGCTCAACCGTGTAGCCTTTACCGTGTAGCGTCTGTATTTCAGGTTTAAACGTCTCAAGTTCCACTTTCTGAAGCTTCGGTTTTTCGCGTTCCATAAACGACTCAAGACGAACTTTGTCAGCTTTTTCAACAAATCGGGTTCGGATAACGTTGGCTTGTTGGGGTGACATCTTGTGCTTTGAGGCGGCTTCTGAAAGAGGAATACCATCAATAATTAACGCTTTTGCTACGCCTAACGAACGATCCGACCAACGGCGTAATTGAAGCGATACACGTTCAAATAGCTCGTTATCAATCTCTGGTGTAGAAGACATGAATCATTCACCCGGCGCGAAGGGTGAAAAATTCGTTGCTCACTAATTTAATTAAAAATGCTGTTTTTGACATAAGTTGTCCTTTCTATGAGTTAAATCAAGTATGTGGAATATAGTATTGACCGCAAAGAAAGTATAACAGATATAAAACAATAGAAAAACAATTAATAAAACAAAAGTAAAACAATAAAAGGTTAACTTCTTCGCAGCAAATTTATCGTTATCCACAAATTACGGTTATCAAATACAGGTTTTTTTATAGGAAAAAGCTTATAGGTTTATATAGGGTAATGTCATTGCAAAACCCCTGTAGACCAGTATTTACGTGGCCTACAAGGCATTCTATAATACGTTTCGCAAGACAAATTCAGCGTAAATGCAAGACAAATTCAGCGTAAATGCAAGACAAATTCAGCGCACCAACAAAACAAACACATAGTAAAACAATGACTTACGAGCAAGACAAATTCAGCGTGGATAACTTCGATAGCCCACAGGGTAATCCACAGCCAAAGAATCGACGAGCAAGACAAATTCAGCGTGGATCACGCGGCGATTTACTTAGTAGTGGGGGAGGGCTTTAATGCCGCCAACATTGCCGCGTTTTGGGTTTTAGTCGCTTCCAACTGGCCGCGCAATGTTGCGGCTTCTTCGCGAGCTTCAGCGGCGGCCATGCGGGCCTTGTCGCATTCTGTCTCGGCCTTAGTCATGCGTTCGGCGCTTCGGTGAACTTCCTCGGCTGTACGTTTCCGTTGTTCTGCGTGTAGTTGGTCTGAGGCCTCGGCTTTGGTGCGCGTTTCCGTCAACTCCGTGCGCAACTGTTCGATAATAGCGTCCGATTTTGCTATTTGAGTAGCAAGCGATTCGCGTAGCTTCTCGATGGTTGAATCGGCTTTTTCAGTTTGAGCGGCTAACACCTCGCGCAGTTGTTCGGTGCGAGCATCGGCTTTCTCGGCCTGTTTTGCGGCTTCTTCCGCTCGATCCTGGGCTTTATCGCGCTCGATCCGTAAGCGGTCGGCCTCCGCGTGAGCATGGTCTAGTTCGGCGCGAAGATCGGCCGCACGGTGTTCTATCTCTTCGGCCTTTTGCTCGGCAATGGCTGCTTTTTGCTCGGAAGAGAGTAGGGCGCTTTGTAAGTCTTCAAGCTGTTGCGCGGTAGCCTGGGCGGTCGTCGCGGCATCGTCCGCGAGCCGTTCCAATTCAGCAATACTAAGATGCGCAGCCTCAAGCTCTGTGGCTTGTTTCTCATAGGCGTCGGATTGTTCGGCCGATAACTGGGTCAAGTCGGCTTTTTCAGCTTCAAAAGCCGCCTTGGCGGCATCTAACGATTCGTTTGCTAATTGCTGGGCCGTTTCCCAAAGGCTTTGCCCCATGCCTTGTATAACACTATGCAGGTTAGCCGGTAGTGGTTCGCGCACGGCTTGAACTTGCTTACGTTGATTTTGACGCCATTCTTTCATCGCCTCAACGACATTATTCATGCCGGCCTTACTACTTTGCCTAACAGCTTCAACGCTCGGATATTCGCCGGTTTCACTATTTGCATGAAGCTCATCAGCTGCGTCAAAAATACGTCTTTTTACCTCTGGATTTAAAGCCATTTTGAATACTCCCGGAAAATTTAAAAGATGTAATACTTACTGTTGTTTTTAAGGCTGCATAGCCTTCAAGCATTTTTTGCATGTTATTTCGAAGTCTTGCCGATCAGTCCACCCGGCGCTTCTAGCGCCGTGAGTCTTGTCACATAGTGCCGTTGCGTAAGTCCGAATCCCAAACCTTAACTCATGCTCAGAACACTCAAGAGCATGGACGACAACCCCTTGCCCGCGCTCATAGCCATTAGAACATCGCCCGGCCAGTGTTGCGGGAACCGCTTTCTTTACGTTTGTTGTGTCTGTGCAAGCACTCATCGGAATACCCCCGCGCGGCAATTAATAATAGTTGTAGTAATACTACTATTATTCCTACTACTTTACAACCCCAAATTAGTAGTACTGGTTACTTTTGTTAGCTGTCGGGTGACACAAAAAGTGAAAAGTGTGCCGAATTAGTGAGAAACTAATGACACAAATAACGAAAAAATCCGGCAGATGAAAACCCCAAACAGCGACTTAAAACAAATCACTTACATAACCCACCCGTAAAGTCGAGGGGTCGGCAGGTGCAATTAACCGGTTTGAGCGTTCTGAAGACATTTTCTGGGTTTATTGCTTAGTTTGTTCGAATTAGAGATGATAGGCAGAATCCATACTTCAAATGTTAGGTGTCTCGATAAATGAATTGTATCTGCGTAATCTTTGATTTGGACGGGACGCTTGTTGACAGCGAGAGGCTTTGTAATCAAGCGTTTCTCGATTTACTTCCAGAGTTGCCTGATACGGTGGAGTTATTGACCCGGCGGTATCGCGGAAAAAAGCTTGCCTCAATTCTCGTTCATATTGAGAGCCAGCTTTGCCAGACGCTGCCAGATACGTTTGAACAGCATTATCGCCAGCGTGTTGCGGAACTCTTCTCTCATGAGCTTAAACCTATGCCCGGTGTTCTTGAAATGCTAGAAGCCATGCACTTCCCTAAGTGCATAGCCTCAAGCGGGCCGCCTTTGAAAATTCATCAAGCACTACAAATTAGCGGCCTTGCGTCTTACTTTGGAGACAACATCTTCAGTTCGTATGAAGTTGGTTCTTGGAAACCGGAACCAGGCCTATTCCAATACGCTGCAAATTCAATGGGCTTTATGCCCAGCCAATGCGTGGTTGTAGAAGATAGTGAAGTTGGAATTGAAGCAGCTGAAGCAGCAGGAATGAAAGCATTCCAATATGTGCCATATGGCGAAACCGTGCCATGTCAAGGCGGAACACCATTTGACGATATGTCGCAGCTTCCCCAACTACTCGCTCACTTTGCTAATAATAGCCAGCGCAGCATCTTAGCCTAATAAGTTACTTAAGTTTGTTTTATGAACCCACGCATCTATGAAACTGGTTTGGAAAACTTGGCCCATATTCAGGCACTAATTTTCAAATCCGCCCGAATACTTCAGTCGCAATACTATAAAAAATCAGAAATTGAAACAGCATTGGAGTTGGTAAATGGCATAGAAGACTTGATTACCGCCGGTAGTTTTTTTGTCGCCGAGCACGAAAAGGAAATCATTGGTTGCGGTGGTTGGGCAATTGATGTTTCTGACATCCAGAAAGCGGAGATAAGAGGCTTTTTTGTGCATCCGGATTTTGCTCGAAAAGGTGTTGCGACACGCCTCCTTGCAACATGCGAGAATCAATGTTCACAGAAAGGCGTTCAGGTCTTGTATCTTACGGCGACTCTTTCAGGCGAGCCATTTTATAAAAATGGCGGATTTTCTGAACTTGAAAGATTTAAGCAGGGCTTGTCAAACGGCGAATCGTTTGAGTTGGTCAAAATGGCAAAAGAAATACAATACAATGGGGAATTGTTGATAGACAGGTAATGGTGACCTGACCATCCGTAATCTGGATATTTGCCAACAGCTTCCACATCTGACAAATTTTTCACTATTGGTGGCGTAAAATCCGGAATTTTTCATTAATTGTGTCAACAGTGGGAATGGCGTGTGACACAAAAAATGAAATAACGCTTTAAAATCAATGGATAATTTTTCAATAATTGTGTCACCCGACATTAGCAAGATGCCGTAAGGCATCTTTTAAAGCGAACATACCGCTACGTGCTCGATCTTCAAGACGGCTTAATTTAACGGTCAGCCCGTCATACTCTTTTGCTCGCGCAAGGCCTTGTCTAGCGGCTTCTATCCGTTCAAGGTCACAGCCGATGTAATCGCGCCGCCGCCGCTCACCTTGTTTATGTGGATACAGTAAATAGAAATACTTCGGCTGGCCGTCGCCATCCTTCCACCAGTATTCGGAGGCATAAATCAAACCCATTTTTTTAAGTTTGGCCATACGCTCAGCAATGACCGTCATTTCTAAGTCTAACGACTCGATCAAGGGTTTAACTTCGTTGGCCAGCTCCTTCAGTTCGGTTATGTGTGTGTTCTTCTGTTTCATGATCTACACTCCCAATAAGGCGTCAAACGCCACCACCAACAACACCGATACCGATACGGTGCCTAACATGGATAACAAAAATAACAACGCTAAAAATTGGGCGTAAACAGCCCCAGCGCCGACCGCGAGAACACCCCGTAGAATGTACGTCGCTAAAGCTACGATCAGATCATCAAGGTATTTCATGGATTTCTCCTTTCAATTGCTGGGCCACCCACTGGCGACAGATCCCGCCTTACCAGGTCCGGATGTTGTCACCACTATAGATACCCCCTAACTTAGTTTTCTTGGATCGTTTCATATATTGCGTTGCAAGATGCTTGAGCCGGCTTTTGATTTTGTAGTTTGTGAGTCACATCGGTGTCCCTCTTAGTGTTGATAACATTGCTTCGCTGAGTGCCTTTCGCCGTAGTTGCACAAACACGGACCGGACGGATAAGGCGTATTGCAAGGGCGAAACCGGAAGCCGCAGCGCAAGCGAGCGTAGCGAGTGCGAACGGGCGAGGATTTCGGGCGTAGCCGTCCCTTGCAATGCGTCCCGGCTGGTCTACCGTATGTGCAGGCGAAAGGTTCACAGCGAAATAAACAACTCATCAACAAGGGTGGGCATGGATGTAACAACGACCTAATTCAGCGGGTACCGCTGAGCGACCGGGTAGGTACCCGGCATAAAGTGAGGAACGAACGACGTGTAAAGCAGGGCGGTAGCCTTGCACGGTTCCTGGGATAAGCCCCAGCGGCAAAGGGGTGTTGAGCCCGGTAAGGCGCAACTGCCCTTTTTGAGCGCGGCAAGGCGGTCTGGAAGGTTGTAAGCGGCAGCTTACAAGTCGCAACGCGACCGAGCGAATAACGAGCCTGAAATGGGCGTCCGTTTTTTCGCGAATAGCGAAAAATGCCCCAAAGATTTAAAAAAGAAGTTAAGGATGATGAAAGAGAAATCTCAGGACTTGATTTTTGATTTTACGGACTTATATAAAGATTTTGCCGACAATCAGGAGTTCAAGAAAGATGTCTTGGGGATGATGTTCGATATTGTCATGAAAAAGCAAAGGATGCAAAGCAGGGCAGGGAGGTTTTAGTTTTTAATAGGCACAAAGGAATTTATGGCAATAACCGTAATATCGGCATTTGAAGATTTTTTGAAAAATACAGTTAATTTAGATGCCGAAGATGTGAAGTCGGCAAGAAGTAGCAGAACTTGGCTGACTGGTAAAATACATGCTTTTCCATTACATGATTCAAGTTTCCCAGCTTTATATTCTGAAATGGATATAAATTTCGGTTCATTTGCTAGAAATACAAAAAAAAGACCGCTTGATGATATTGATATGATGATTTGCCTGAATGCTATGGGTGGATCATATAACGAATACACCGATAGGATTGAAGTAACAGTAGATTCAAATGTAAAAAATCTAAAGGATTTATGTAACACATTTACTAATACATTAAACTCAGTAAAAGTAGTTAATAAGTTTGTTAGTTCTTTAAAAGGTGTGCCACAGTATAAGAATTCTGATATAAAAAGAAACCAAGAGGCCGCCGTCTTAAATTTGACTAGCTATGATTGGAGTTTTGATATAGTTCCTTGTTTTTTTACTAAGGAAGATTACTATGGAAAAACATTTTATCTAATACCTAATGGTAGCGGAAATTGGAAAAAAACAGACCCAAGGATTGATAAAGAAAGGGTTTCAACGATAAATCAAAAAAATAGCGGTAATGTTCTTAATGTTATAAGAACAATGAAGTATTGGAACAAAAGGCCAACAATGCCAACTATGTCTTCTTACCTCATAGAAAACATGCTATTAAATCATTATGAAACTTCAACTGGTGCAAGTCAATTTGTTGATATTGAACTTCCTGGTTCTTTTCTTTACATAAGAGATAATATTTATAGTTATGTAGCAGACCCGAAAGGGATACAGGGAGATATAAATACTTTGACTATTGATGAAAAATCAAAAATTTTTAATAGGGCACACCAAGACTATTGCAAGTCTCTTGAAGCAAGAGCTTTAGAAGGTGAAGGAAAGCAAAAAGAGTCGATATATAAATGGAGAGAAATATTTGGCTCTGATTTTCCTACTTACGGATAAAAAAACTTTATGGATAAAAAAATTAATGATGAACAAAATAAGACCGAGAACCTAGATTGTCTAGCTTCTCAACGATATTTGTACAGTAGTGCAAAAAATTTAATGGGGTGGCAAGTTTTTTTTAATGTCATTCTCATTGTGATTGCTTCTTTTGTTGTGTATGCCTTCAATAATGGGTGGTTTGGCACAAAATGTGACTATTCGGCACATTTAGCTTTATTGAGTGTAATCACAACGGTGCTCAACTCGTTGCTTTTGGTCACTATGCTCAAAAGAAAAAAGGAGCTGGCCGCAAAAATACAAGAAAGATTCGATACAAGGGTTTTATCTCTTGATTGGAACGATATAAATATAGGTAGTGTTCCAGATAGTGAAGATATAAAAATTTACTCTCAAAAGTACAAAGAAAAATACCAAGGGTACACCAGGTTAGATAACTGGTATTCTTCAGTTGTAGATGGTGTTCCTTTGCATATAGGTAGATTCATTTGCCAAAGGGCTAATCTTTCTTGGGATGTATATTTAAGAGAAAAATACATAAAGTACATTATTGCATTTTCGGTTGTTTTTTCCATTCTTATAGCGGTATTTGGTTTTTTATCCGACCCAAACCTTAAAGATTTTGTTTTGAACATAGCAACACCTTTGCTTCCCTTAGCTATATTTTGCATAGAGCAATACAGGGACAACAAGGAATCAATCGAAAACATTAAAAACCTGAGACAAGATTTAAACTCTTCTTGGCAAGATATGCTTTCTAATCCTGGTAATGTTGGAGCTGATACTGTTTCAAGAAGAATACAGGATGAAATTTACAAAAACAGAAAGGATAACCAGTTAATATTTGATTGGATATACAACAAATATAGGGATGAAATGGAAGAAGCAATGTATTATTCAGTTGATGATATGATTGCCGAATATAAACAGGCTGTTTGCTTTATCTAGGGTTCTAAGCCCAAACCATCGTAATTTTCTATTTTTGTCAAATCAATGTGTTAGCTAAGCTATGTGTTGCCTAAAATCGCTAAGCAGTGGCAAGTTGTTACACATCATCTACGTTGGGTATGCGTTACGTTTAATCAAAAGTTACAGTAAAGAAAGTTGTTTAGGCTTAGACGGGACAGCAACAGAAACCGAAGCCGAAACATGAGTCGGGCTAGGATACAGGACAAGACCATTACGACTATCGGACACTCTAGCAGCCGGGTAAATTATTAGAACATGCTTCAGCTCTCGCAAAAACGCCCGCTTAAAATCCCGTAAACCTTGATCGTTCACGGCATAGCCGGCCCCAAATTGCCCGGACAACGAAATCCAAGGAATGGTTGTTCGCTTCGATAGATAGCTCATTCGATGAGTGAGCCACACATAAATATCCAGCGCTAGCGGAGACTGCCGAAGTGCGCGGATTGCCCGCATGTCAAACGGTAATTTGTGCTCTACACACTCATTGAAAAAACGCTCAGATAAGACGACGCGAGATTGCCATTCGCCGGCTTCTTCCGGATTTTGCGGCGTCCACCAATCAACCCCATCCGCAAGCAAGACGTTTTGCAGCGCCCACTTATCCGATCCCTCATAGTGGCATGAGATAACGGAGCTAAAAAGCGTCGTCATGGCATGCTTTAATCGTGTGATGTCACCACGTTTACCGCCTGTATTATGCAAGCCGAGTTCGGCCAAATAGGCTGCAAGATTGTGTCCAAGACTCAATTCACGTTCTCGCCGTTGTGCGACTTCTGTACATACCCAAGTCAACAAAAGCCGAGGCAGGGTGCCGTAAGGTAAGCCCTGTGGGTGAGCAGTCATCATCGTGAGCGTAAAATCGCCGTTCTTACGAACGAACCGGAAATCTTTGACGTTACGATGCGGCAAAGTGGCAATCGCCAAGGAACGCGTCATAAAGCCGAGTGTTCCAGCACTCTTCGCGTCTTCAGCCTCAATGGCAAGATGCGCTTCGATCAGATTGCGAACCCGTTCAGGTAATTGTCCGGCCTGGTAATCGTAAACAGCCATTTCATTCGAATTCGAAGCGGCTTGCTTTGCAGTGGTTGAGCGAGGCTTATTAATAACTCTTTTCGGGGCTTTTTCTATGGTCGGCGTAGCCGGCTGGGCTTTAGTTTCGTTAGTGGAAGGACTAGACGCAATGCGTCTATTTTCCGCCATCTTGGCGGCGACTTCTCTCGCCGTCTCTGGAGACAAGCCGGCTTGAATAAGCTCGGCGCGATAATCGTCTTCGTTATATTCAACAATTGGTTTACTCATGACGGCCTATCTCAGTTCGAAGGGGTTTGTTTTAGTTATAACGACGGCGGCCGGTAAAATCGTGATGCGTGAAAAACACATAAAAAAGGGTACTCAGATACCACACCATAGGTAAACCTGTTGCCGCATAAATTGAAAGCGACGCCCAACGCGGCAAAAACAAGTCCACCGCATACAATGCAAGAAACATTGAACCTAAGGGGAAGATGATAGGTAAGTCCTCCATCCACCGACTGAAGGCCGAAACGGTCTCAACAATAAACATTGCATAAGCGACCCAAATTTCATAAAGACGATACATTTAAAACTCCAAAACTAATTAACAGGTTTGAGCGCCCGATAAACGGACGCACGACTAATGCCAAGCTGTTTGGCGATTTTTGTTGCCCCTAGCTGTAGTTTCTTGATTTCATAATCACCATTTCTTGCACTTATCTGTCTTTTTCTTCTCAAATTAATTGACTCTATAACATCATTTTTTCTCACATTAATTGCACACAGTATTTTTCCTGCTCACATTAAGTGATTTTATCTGGCGGAATTTCTCACTTTAGTTGATTTTATCCAGTACTTTAAAATTGAGGTTCCGGAGAAAAACCATTATCCATTATCCATTATCGTTCACGTTTAACGACCAGTACGGCAGGTGAGAATGCCAGTCGTTGCTCATCACTTGATGCCGAATGACTTGACCAGCGAAGCCATTTGTGACGAAGTATCATCGCCTTTTTCAAGCAAGCCAGTGATAACACTGTTCTGATTCTGTATTGGCTGATTTTGGCTGACCTTCCATTTGCCCTGAATCCTTTTAACCGAGAACGCTACCCCAACTATGTTGCCAAGAAGTCTTTCTGTGAAATCAGCCGGTGCGTCTGCAACCTTCCATTGGTGTGCTTGCGAGGCCTCGTGCTGGTCAGTGAGCTTTGTGATGATGGAAAGGATGTCCTTTGGATCGTGAAGTGCCGTGAGTGTAACGTAGGCATGCACTACAGCGTAGTTCCATGTTGGAACAACTTTCCCTGCCTCTTGTTTGGTGGAGTACCAGTTTGGAGATATGTAGGTTGATGGGCCTTGAAACACTAACAGTAGTTCTTGTTCCGGTGGGTGCTGCCAAACCTGGTTGCTCTTAGCAACATGGCCAATGAGTTTTCCGAATGGACCATTGGTTGGTTCATGGAGCAAAGGAATATGGTCAGCGATCAAGCCCAACGGCCCATTAGCGATAACAGTGGCCAGTGGGAATTGCTCGATAAGGCCTAGCAATACAGCTAGCCTGTCCTCTTCGAAGTGTGCAGGGCAGTACATATGTTTTTTGTGAGCTTAGGACAAACGAATTTAAAGTTTCCGATTATCATCCTTGATTACCAATCACAAAACAATGGGCTTATCCTATTTGCTCAGAACCATGGGTATATCACCCCATATGAAGATATGCGGTTTCTTTTTACCTTTCCTGTTGTCAGTTGTGCGGCATAAAATTGGTTTACTCTGAAAAAGTGCATTAAAAACGAACGTTTTTAATGACGGTTTTTGATAAAGAAAAGCGCTGTGTTTTCGATTCATTTTTGGTTATTATAAAACCTTTTTTAGGGTTTTCATTATCCCCAATGGTTTTATAGGCATTTTTGGCAAGGTGATGGCACAAACTATAGGTTATTTGCGGGTATCGACCGCAGATCAGGACTTGGAGAAAAACAAGGTGGATATTTTGACGTTGGCGAACCACCATAATCTGGGGCAAGTTAAATTCTTGGAGGAAAAAGTCTCCGGCAAAATTTCATGGCATAAACGCCGGATTGCCCAGGTTATTGAAGACCTCAAGAAAGGCGATAGCCTGGTCGTTAGTGAAATGTCCCGCTTAGGACGGAGTATGCTGGAATGTATGGAGATCCTGTCGATCGCCATGGAACGGGGTATCCATGTTTATTCGGTGAAGGGCAATTGGCGGCTTGACCAAAGCATCCAGAGCAAGATCATTGCAATGGCGTTTTCGATGGCCGCCGAAATCGAACGGGACTTGATCTCACAGCGTACCAAGGAAGCCTTACGCGCAAAGAAAGCCTCTGGTATGTCGCTAGGCCGTCCCAAAGGGCCAGGCAAGAGCAAGCTCGACCCGTTCCGCCCCGAAATAGAAGCCTTGCTTGCAAATGGCGCAACCCTGTTTTTTATTGCCGGCCGCTATGGCACGACTTCCGCCAATTTACGCAACTGGATGGGTAAACACGGCATCGCCCGTTCTAAACAGGACAGCATTCGTGCCGCGTAAACGCATCCCTTTTGAAATGCTTGTGGTGCTTCAAAACCAACTGGATGCGCTGTCGCCCAGAAACGCCCAACGCAAAGAACTTGTTGCGGTAACCTGCGAAGCGTTTGGGATTTCTGCATCCACCGTCCGGCGGCAATTACGGGATCACCAACTGCCGTATTTACTGTTTCGTAGCGATTACAATAAATCAAGAAGCCTGCCAGAAGCGGACATGCGCCGTTATTGCGAATTGATTGCCGCACTAAAACTACGGACAACCAGCAAAAAGGGGCGGCACTTATCGACTAAAGCATGTATTGAACTCCTCGAAAAGTCCGGCATTGAAACCGCAGAAGGGTTGATTAAAGTTGAACCCGGCCTGCTCAAACTCAGCACGGTCAGCCGCTATTTAACACAATGGGGTTACGGCAACCGTACCCTAACCATTGAACCGCCCTGGACTCCCTTTCAGGCAACCCATAGCAATGAGTGCTGGCAGTTTGATTTCTCGCCGTCAGACTTGAAAAAACCAGAATTTTTCGGCAAAGCGTTAAAAGAGGGTTCGGAATACCTGGCCTTGGCCGGTGTCACCGATGACCGGAGCGGGTTTTGTTACCAAGAATACCATGTGGTCAAAGGTGAAGACGCAATGACCGCACTGCTGTTCCTGTTTAATGCAATGTCCGCCAAGAAAGACAATGGCTGCCCATTCCAAGGCATCCCTTCGGTTATTTACATGGATGCCGGGCCGGTGTCAAAAAGCCGGGTATTTTTGTGGGTCATGAAACAATTGGGCGTTGAAGTAAGGGTACATATGCCAAAGGGTAGTGATGGCCGCCGCACCACCGCACGTTCTAAGGGCAAGGTGGAACGCTCATTCCTGACGATCAAATCCTCCTTGGAAACCCTGTACCATCTCCAGCAACCGGAAACGCTGGAAGAAGCCAATGCCTGGTTACACAAGTATTTACAGGAATATAACGCGATGGATCACCGGCATGAAGAACATTCCCGCATGGAGGATTGGTTGCAGAACCTTCCACCCTACGGGTTCAAGGAAATGTGCTCTTGGGATCGATTCCGCACGTTTGCCCGCGAGCCGGAACAGCGCAAGGCGGACAGCAACGCCTGTGTCGGTATTGACGGCATCCGTTATCAATTGAGCCATGATATGGCGGGGCAAGACATCACCTTGCTTTGGGGGATATTTGATAACGAACTCTATGTTGAGTTCAATAATGAGAAGCAGGGGCCTTTTTATCCCGAAGAAGGGCCAATCCCGTTCGGCAAGTTCCGTAAACACAAAAAAAGCAGCGTTGAACTTAAGGCGGATCGGATTGGGCAATTGGCCAAATCGATCCGCCTGCCACGTTCGGCATTGTCCGGCATCAACAGCAGTGACCAAGCCCTGTTGAACCAAGCCAATATTGTTCAGATGGAAAAACCGAAATCCATGCCGTTTGATGACAGTCCTTTCCTGCAAGCAGCCACGTTTAAAAACAAGCTGGATGCCAAGACTGCCATTGCCGATTATCTCGGCAAACCGCTGTCCAGGTTGACCGACCAGAAAATTGTCGCCATCAATACGATTCTCGATGAAACATTGGACAAAAAGACAGTACTGGAGAAAATTCGCGCGTATTTTACTTTAAGCTCGGTCGAGCGTTCAGGAGGTGACTGATGTACGGTGAAATGATGCAATACTATGGTTTGGTTAAGGATTTTGACAAAGCCGATTATTTTGAGACCGAAGCCTTTAAAAGTGTTTTGAATAGCCTTGAAGCGGCGGTCATGTCTGGCGGCATTATTACCCTTACCGGCATCGTCGGAGTCGGCAAGACCAGGGTTATCCGGCATTTTCAGGATGGCTTAAAAAAGAACAACCAAGTGATCGTCGCCAAATCGTTGGCGACCGATAAACGCCGCGTCAACATCAACACCCTTTATGCCGCATTATTCGCTGATTTGCCTACCCCCAAGGATTTTAAAGTGCCTACCCAAGCCGAAATCAGGGAAAGGAAGCTTCAGGAATTGATCCGTAAAATCAATAAGCCTATCGCCTTCTTTATCGATGGTGCCCATGACCTCCATTGGCGCACCTTGATTGGCCTTAAACAATTGATTGAAACGATTGAAGATGCCAAAGGCATCTTGACCATTATCATGGTTGGCCACCCCAAACTGGGCAATGACCTCAATAAGCCGACCATGGAAGAAATCGGTGCGCGGGCTAAATTGTTTAGCTTGGACAGTTGGGGACAACAGAAAGAACGCTATATTGAATGGGCATTGACGCATTGCAGCAAACCGAAAACTACTATTCATGACATAGTGACGCCCGATGCTGTTAATCTCCTGGCGGAACGGCTGATCACGCCGTTACAAATCTGTCATTACCTGACGCTCGCCTTAATAAAGGGAGCCACCACAGGTACAAAACCGGTTGATACTGAAATCGTCGAGGCGGTGTTGTCCCCGGACTTAAACACCCTGGAACCGAAATTAGCCAGGCACGGCTATAATACCGCGGCTTTATGCGAACACTTGAATGCCAGGAGAAGCGAAATTAAGGCGTATTTCAATGGGCAATTGCCAGCGGCCAAGGCTGATGAGTTCAACAAGGAAATACACAAGCTTGGGATTTTGTAAACCTGACATGCCTATAGCTGTAATAACGTAATGCTATAATTTAAATAGCTAAATTATTGAAAATTTAAAAGAGAACGATCGATGTATGATCCACTTTGCTTTCGTGAAGCATTTCAGTCCGACTTGCCTGAAGTGTTACGCCTATATTCACAGCCAGAGATGGACGACGGGAAAATCCTTTCCGTATTTGAAGCGGAGCGAATATTTGAACGTATGTCGAGCTACCCCAATTATAAGGTATATATTGCAGTTTCTGGCAAACACGTGGTGGGTACATTTGCACTTCTCATCATGGATAATTTAGGACACTTGGGTGCGCCGTCGGCCATCATTGAAGATGTTGCGGTCGATTCAACTCTTCAAAGACAAGGTATTGGTAAGAAAATGATGCAGCATGCAATTCAGCTTGCGACCGAGTATGGTTGTTACAAAGCCGTGCTTTCCTCGAATATAAAACGTGAAGGTGCACATGCCTTTTACGAATCTTTGGACTTCGAACGCCATGGCTATAGCTTTCACCTTGTCACTAAATAAAGCGACCAAGACAAAGTTAATACTTTAGTTTTTGACTTGGGATAAAATCAATTAAAGTGAGAATTTCCACCCGATAAAATCACTTAATTCGAGAAGACAAAACGCCGTGTGCAATTAATGTGAGAAAAAGTGAATTTATAGAACCAATTAATTCGAGATGAAAAAGGCGGATAAGTGCAAGAAATTGTGAATATGAAATCAAGAAACTACACCTAGCTGTTGGCTATGTAATTCCTTAATCTTGTCGTTATCGACCGATTTTTTCCCCCCCGATACGCCCCCCTGGCTTTGGCCGCTTCGATTCCTTCCCGCTGCCGCTCCTTCCTTAAATTAGTTTCGAATTCAGCGAATACGCCCAGCATATCGAAAAACGCCTTGCCGGCCGCTGATTCGGTATCGATAGGCTGTTCAGTTGCCCGTAACGATACCTCGCGTTTTTTGAGGTCTAAAACGATGTCTTGTAGGTCTTTGATACTTCGAGCTAGACGATCCACTCTTGTCACGACTAGCGTGTCGCCTGGTCGAAGGAAATCAAGCAGGATTTTCAATTCATGCCGTCCGTGCCTACTCGTGCCTGAAGCTTTTTCAGCTCGAACAATATCGCAACCTGCTTGCCTTAAAGCTTGCTCTTGTAAGGTGTAATCTTGATCTGCGCTGGATACCCGCGCGTAACCGTAAAGTGCCATTTGAGTATAAAGAATGTTTCAACAGGGTTTAAGACCTTTCCAGAATATCAGTTTGTCTCAAGTCAAACAACCCTGATGAAACAAAAAACTGTTTCAAAAAAATCGAGTCACCAAGGTATACCCCAGAAAGGCACACGCTATAGCGATAGCGCATAGCGGGACTCTCGCCATTTATGGCCGCGTTGCTTTTACAAGGCAATCCTTATGCCCGAATAAATCAAGATAATACGTCGCCGATTCAACTCCTGCGTGGTTGATATAAACTCTAATCTTTTTCAAAAAATAAGTGGAATCCACTTGCTTACCACAACGCTCACAATTCCCGTATCGATCAGAGCCGCCGTTTAATCTCTTCATGCTATAGATGTAGTTTTCCACTCTCTTACCCTCAAAACTGGCCTTGGCGGGACGCCCGGCCTACACGATGATTTTCGCACCCGCGAAAATCAGTACCGGCGATTTATGCACATCTGAAGCGTGGGGTTTATTCAATCAATCCCCGGAAAAGCGAAGCTGTGTATAAATCAGCAGGTTTACAGCGATAGCACAACCGGGATAAGCCCCGCGGCTAAGGGGGATTGCGCCGATGCGGTAACAAAGGCGCATTGTCCCTTATTGAGCGTTTCGCGGCCTGTCCAACCTGGCAAGGTTGGACAGGCCGCGAGTTCAACTGAATATATCGCTCTGAACGGCCAAATTATTGAAATAGGCGGTTTATAAGTTTTCCGGTGTGTGTTCGGTATAAAAAAGCATCCCGTTTTTTAAAACAGAAAAATCATGCACAGTCGTAGCGGCCCAACGGTTTATTTGTCGGTCGGTCGGCATTTGCATACCAGAAACACCATTGAAATTATTACAAGCAACAATATCGGATTGCCCTCTATAGAATTTAATGGATTCAGCAATGCTTAAAACGATCATTTTTTAACTCCGGCAAAGTAGGCCGCATCCTTGCGGCCAGTTTCGTTATTAAGCGGCTTTCAGCTTCGCCATTTCTTCAGCCAGCGTCCAAAGTGCTTTATTCAGTCTAACGTTCTCGGTCACGCTTTTAACCTCTCTTGCGCGTTGTGAGTGCTTGGTTTGCAGATTTTGAACATTAACGCCACCCTTCAAAACTTTTTCCTGCAATACATTAAAAGTCGTCCAAAGGTCGCCGCCTTGGTCGCCGGTGCGGCGTGGGCGTAACAATTCGGCGTTATTAACGTTGACGCCTTCGGAATCCCAGCGCAAGCCCTTAGCAGCTTCCGCAAAAATCCCTTGTTCGGCTCTGGTCAATACAATGCCGCGCATAGCGTCCATGTGTTCGATTGCCTTGGGGGTTTCGGTTACGATTCGATAAGTTCCCTCGATGACGTTATCAACCACATTGCCGCTATGGCGTACCCGCACACAATCAATTTGCCCGTCTGAAACGATCATGCCATTAGAGCAAATCAAGCGATACAGCCCCGCACTGAGCTGGTAAGAGCTAGTACCATCGTGAGAATTAACCAGTACGATTTCGGGCTTTACCTCGCCAACGGTTGAAAAACCGTCATGCTGGCGGAAGCGGATCAAATGCTTTGCAAAGCCTTTTTTGTCTTCGCTACGGGTGCGAGACTCGGAAGCAAACACCGGCAAAAATCCCTCGTTGCGTAAAGCATCAACAATATTGATGGTTGGAATGAATTTATAGCTTTCAGCGCGTGAGCCGTGCTTAGTTTCAGCGAAAACCGACGGAGTCAAACGGCGCAAAGCGTCATTGTTCAGCGGACCTTGGTTCATGGTGTTATAAAAGCGATTGTTAAACATGGTAACTACCTCACTCAAAATGGCCTTGGCGGAATTGCCCGGCCTGATTCTTATAATACGCCCCATTGGGGCGGTTGTCAAACAATATTTAACCGAAAATAAAAAATAAATCACTGAAACACAAGGCTATTTTGGTATGGTTTGTGCAATCGGGATTAAGGGTTCAGGGGAGCGGGGAATCAAAAATAAAGCGCGGCAACGCCGCACCTTATTTATTCTTTAACGGGGCATACTCCAGCGATTGGAGTGAATCGGTCTTAATGGGACGAGGGCTTGCGGTGCGTACTGTTTGACAGGGGGACCGGCGCGGTCAAGGGGTCGTGGAATAAAAAGAGAGCGAAGCGAACGGCTTTATGCCGCGAAAGCCCCTTGACCGAATAAGCCGGGCTTTCTGTCAATGTCAGCGCACAGTCAGCAAGCCTCTCGCATTAAGACCGCTGAAGGACGATGTGGGCAACGGAAAGCCTTGCTGTTGGTGACAGATACAGCTGACCAAGTGCGCGGATTTGTCGCCATGCGCTTTACTCGGTAAAATTTGGTGTCAAAGAAGATCCGCCAGCAGCCTGATTCTGTCACCAAAGGGTAGGGCGGTAGCCTTGCACGGTTCCTGGGATAAGCCCCAGCGGCAAAGGGGTGTTGAGCCTGGTAAGGCGCAACTGCCCTTTTTGAGCGCGGCAAGGCGGTCTGGAAGGTTGTAAGCGGCACAGCTTACAAGTCGCAACGCGACCGAGCGAATAGCGAGCCTGGAATGGGCGTCCATTTTTCGCGATAGCGAAAATGCCCCAAAGAATCTAAAAAAAGCAGTTGAGGACGATTTACCCACAGATTTCGCTCTTTCGGGGGCAGATTGGAAAGCCCCCCCGCTCAATATGTGGATAAATCTTGATGTTTTGATTTTAAAACCTTGGCAACTTTCAAGGTGACGAAATTTGTTTAGGTTTAAAAATGTCCTGTAAAATTGTAGGCTGAAGCTTACGAGTTGAAAAATAATAAAAACAAAAACAACAATTAACGACTACCAAATTATAGTATTTTGGCAGTACAATAGGGTATTTTATGGCCTCACGAAACGACAGGACACACATGAACTTATCGCCATGTAGTCTCGCCAATAGTATTTTGGAGGGAGATTTAGAACTGGCTGCGAAACAGCAAACTATCCATAAATTGATAGTCATGGAGACGCCAGAAGGATTTTATGTCATCGCGAAATTTCTTTGGGCGAAGGATAAAGAATGGTATTTGACGACCCGGCGTAATCGCTCAGAACCCAGGCTATATAAGGATTTGATCCGATTAAACAATAATATGAAAGAAATATACCCAACAATTGGGTTCGAGCTGCTTAGAAAGCAAAAAATGCCGCCCCTACAAGAAGTTGAAGAAATTGTAGAGCCTCCGGAGCCAAAAAAACAAAAAAGGTGAAAATCGAAAGCCCGGCCAAGAAACCAACAAGACAATCACCTAGAAAAACAAAAACCAATTAATAGTATCCGCATATACCATATTATGGTATATTGGAAACACATAAACAGTGTTGAAACGGAGAACTAACCATGTTGGACCTTCTGGCTTTGGCGCAAGAATGCGCCCCTACCGTGGCCCCTCAGACAATGGCAGCTATCGTCAGCGTCGAATCAGGCAAAAATCCTTATGCAATTGGCGTAGTCGGTGGGCGACTTGAGCGTCAGCCAAAAAGCTACCAAGAAGCTGTTGCGACGGCTAAAGCATTAGCCGAAAATGGCTGGAATTTCTCGGTAGGGGTTGCTCAGGTAAACCGCTACAACCTTCCTAAATACGACATTAATCTTGAGCAAGCCTTTGATGCTTGCACTAATATTCGCATCGGTTCGAAAATCCTGGAAGATTGCTATCTGCGGGCGGGGAAAAACACAACTGACGCACAAGTCGCTTTGCAAGCAGCATTTTCCTGCTACTACTCCGGCAACTTTACGCGCGGATTTCAGCCGGACGTAGCCGGTAAGCCTAGCTATGTAGAGAAAGTGTTAGCCAATGCCGATATAGCAGCGCAAGCAATCCCGGTCGTCCCTAACATCCAATCAAACGGCGCAAAACCTAAAGCAGTTCGCGCCGCACCTGTTGCCGATCAGCCGGAACAGGCGGCCACGGCTGATAATGCACCGGTATTACTGCGCCGCAGTAATGATGCTGTGCAACTGAAACCAATGGAGACAACCCAGTCCTCCGGACAAGACAAACCCGTCACCAATCAAAATCCAAAGGTGATAGACAATGGAACAGACAATAAAGAGACGGACCTACCGCGTAGCTCCGCTATTGTGTTTTAGGAGGCGCTTATGAAACTCATGGTCGTTGAGAGTCCAAACAAAATCAAAAAGCTGGAATCCATACTAGGTAATGGTTGGAAGGTTATGGCGAGCGCCGGCCATATACGCGATTTGCCGCCTAACGAATTAGGCATTGAACAGCCTGGTTTTGCCCTTAATTATAAATACATCCCAGCAAATACGGTCCACGGCCGCACGTTTCCTAGCGGCGAAGAACGTGTTGCTCGAATCCGTAAGGAAGCGAGCAATGCCGAAATGATCTACCTAGCCAGCGACCCGGATCGCGAAGGCGAAGCCATCGCATGGCATCTTAAAGAATCGCTTGAACTGGATGAATCTGATTATATGCGCGTCACCTTTGATGCTATTACGGCCAATGTGATTCGCGGAGCACTTAATAAAGCTCGAAAGATTGATTACGACCTCGTTCATGCGCAAGAAGCGCGACGCGCTCTTGATCGCATGTATGGCTATCTGGTATCGCCGTTGCTATCCAATATACTCGGCATGTCGCTTTCTGCCGGCCGAGTACAAAGCCCGGCCGTGCGCCTGGTCGTCGATCAAGGTCGGCGAATAAAGGCGTTCAAGAAAACGAGTCACTTCGGGGCTGTCGTTTCCTTCGATGGCGACACATGGCAAGCCGAATGGAATACTAAGCCGTTTGTTAGTGATGACAAGCCTTATATCCTTGATGAAGCGCAGGCTAACCGCGTAGCGGCCTGCCGTCAATTCAAAGTAACCGAGTCGGACAGCGGCCCGGCGAAGCAACCACCACCGCCTCCATTCTCAACATCCCTGCTGCTGCAAGCGGCAAGCGTAAGCCTAAAGCTTGATCCGGAAGTGACCGCGAAGCTTGCGCAAAAACTCTTCGAACAAGGCGTGATTACCTACATACGGACCGACAGCGTAAATTTCAGCGATGAAGCTATTGCGGAAATTCGCGGCTTTGCCGAAGGCAAAGGTTGGCCGCTACCCAGTAAACCGCGACGTTTCAAAGCAAAGGGCGACGCTCAAGAGGCGCACGAAGCCATTCGTCCGACACATATTGATGTTGAACAAGCGGGTGAAGATGAGCAGCAACGGGCTTTATATCGGCTGATATGGCAACGTTCCGTTGCCTCTCAATTGGCCGATGCAAAATACAAAGTGAACACTGTCACGCTCGAAACAACAGATAGCGAGCAAGCTTTCGAGTTCAAGGCCAAAGGCCGCGTACTCGTTGAACAAGGATGGCTAATCCTAACGGCGAAAGATGCCGTGAAGGATGAAGACGAAGGGGAGGGCGACGACGCCAGCGGCGGCAAAGTGCCGTTGCTCGATGTTGGATCGGTCAAGTTGGCCGAGTCCGGCAAGCTGCTCCGCAAGGAGACAAAGCCGCCAGCACGTTTCACTAAGGCCAGCTTAATTGCAAAACTCGAAGCCGAAGGCATCGGGCGGCCGTCCACCTATCCGGCCATCATGCAAAATATCATGAGCAAAGGCTACCTGACGGAAGTGAATCGGTTTTTAGAACCAACGGAAACCGGCGGCTTACTGGTCGATCAGTTGGTAAAAGCAGAATTTGCGTTCATTGAACTGGCGTTCACTCGCGGACTTGAGGAAGAGCTAGACGCTATTGCCGAAGGCAATCGTGGTTATACGGATGTGGTCGCCCCCGCCTTCGATCAGCTACAGGCCGATATTAACGCCGTGGGAAGTGCTGGCACGATGAAGCCACGCTTCTTCCCTTGCCCAAAGTGTGCAAGCGGCCTCCGACGCTATTCACCGGCCGGAAAATCACCATTTTGGGCCTGCACGAACGCCGAATGTAAGACTTTCATGGATGACGTGAACAATAAACCGGTTGAGCGGAAAACCTACGCCTGCACAGTGTGCGAAACAGGGGTAATGCGCCGTTTTAAACGTAAGACTGCCGGAGGCGGTTATTTGTGGGCCTGCTCGAACGATGATTGCAAACATTTCATGGACGATAAAGACGGTAAACCTGTCGAAGCCACTGTGCATACCTGCCCTAAATGCAAAACTGCGCCGCTACGGCGCTACCGGAAAAAAGACAAGGAAACCGGTAAACCAAAAGGCGGTTTCGGTTGGTTTTGTACGAATACCGTTTGTGAAACATTCCTCGATGACGCGAAAGGCAAGCCTGTCGTGCTCAAAACTGCGCCCTGTCCTGATTGTGGTCGAACAATGTATCGGCGCAAAGGCCCGTATGGCTACTGGTGGGGGTGTAGCGGATTTAAAGACGGCTGCAAAACCGTGATGGATGACAAGGACGGCAAGCCCGTAAAACGTACACCAAAGATAGCCAATAGTAGATAAAAGCGATTTCCAAATTGGTATAATTTGGTTTATACTGAAAACCAATGCTAGAAACAGCATTTAGGATGTAACAACTTGAAGTAACGACAATAATCCCACTCAAACCGGCAGTAATCCGGGCAATTGCCAATTAATTTTTCATTAAAAAATCTGGAGTACGACATGACAAAGAAGCTAGATAGTAAAGTTGCCGTTTTAGGGCTTTTGGCTCTGATGACTCTTATGGCCGTAGAGCCTGCATTCGCGGCGGGCGGTTTGGACAAAGTGAATACGTTTGTCCAAAACGTGTTAGCCGTGCTGCAAGGCATCGCTATTGCCGTTGTCACCTGCGCCATTATGTGGGCAGGTTACAAGTTTTTGTTCAAACATGCGGACATCGCAGAAGTGGGCAAAATCTTGGGTGGTGGTCTACTGGTTGGCGGTGCGGCCGAGTTAGCCGCGTATCTTTTGGGTTAGGATGAATTCGCGGCAACGTAAAGGAGTTAACAATGAACCAAATGGAAGACAATGATCCACGCGACCCGCTGTTTAAGGGATGTACTAGGCCAGCTATGGTGTTGGGCGTACCACTGGTGCCGCTCACCATCGTAACCGGAACGGTTGTACTAATATCGATTTGGACATCACTACTTGTCTCGTTGCTGCTTATTCCCCTCATCGTGGTAATGCAGCTCATCACTAAACACGACGATCAGCAGTTTCGATTGTTGGGGCTAAGAATCATGTTCAGGGGTGTTAACCGACCACTACTGAATCGATTGTTTTACTGCAACCGAAACGGCGACTTCTGGAAAGCATCCGCCTACAGCCCTATCCCCTTCAAACAACGCATTAAGTGAGGCGATATGTCAGCGCAACCTAAATATTTTCATCAAATCAACAATGAAAGAGCTGTAGCGCCGTTTTTGCCATACAGTAGCCACGTTTCGCTCAACACCATCGTTACTAAAGATGGCGATTATATGCGTATCTGGAAACTGGCCGGCATCAGTTTTGAGACGGCCGACGCCGATGAAATCTTATTACGCAAGGAACAATTGAATACGCTGTACCGTTCAATAGGATCGAGTAATGTTGCCCTGTGGTCGCATTGCGTCCACAGGCAAACATCGGACAGATTAAAATCCTCGTTTGATAACGAGTTTTGTCGTAACTTCGATACAAAGTATTACGATTCTTTTGCCGGTTATCGAATGATGGCAAACGAATTGTATTTGACTGTCGTGTATCGGCCGAATCCATCGCGAATAGATAAAGCATTTGTGAAGGCAGGCCGCCGCTCACATGCTCAAATCATGGAGGATCAACGGGCTGCAATCCGTAAACTAGACGACATTGCGTATCAAGTCGAATCTAGCTTGCGTCGTTATGGACAGGACGAAAAACAAGGCGGTGGACCTGAAGAATTAACGACTTATGAAGAAAATGGCGTGTTGTTTTCTCACGCCCTGTCATTTTTAAATTTTCTGGTGTCTGGCGAGTGGCAAAAAGTACGCGTTCCCAAAGCACCGCTTAATGAATATCTCGGTACCGCTTGGATTTTCGTCGGTACCGAAACGATAGAAATTCGCTCCCCGACAAAGACACGCTTCGCCCAATGCATTGATTTTAAAGACTACACGGCGCATACCGAGCCGGGCATTTTGAACGGCTTGATGTATGAAGATTACGAGTATGTCGTAACGCAGTCTTATAGCTTCATGGCGAAACGGCAAGGCAAGGAATTCCTAGAAAAGCAGCTCGGGCAGCTCCAGAATGCCGAAGACGGTAGCGCTACCCAACTCGAACAGATGAGGCAAGCGATTGACCAGCTAATCCAAGGCGAGTTTGTCATGGGTGAATATCATTATTCGCTCATGATCTTTGGTGAATCCGTTGAAAAGGTTCGCCGAAACACGACATCAGCGATGACAATCATTCAAGATAGAGGCTTTCTGGCCGCCTTGGTTGCGACCGCAACCGATGCCGCATTTTACGCGCAATTGCCGTGTAATTGGAGTTATCGGCCGCGCGTAGCCGGCCTAACTAGCAAAAATTTCGCCGGCTTATCCAGTTTTCACAATTTCCGTGCGGGCAAACGCGACGGCAACCCGTGGGGGCAGGCCGTTATGATATGCAAAACACCATCAGGACAACCGCTGTATCTCAATTTTCATTACTCGAAAGGCGATGAAGATTCTTACGATAAAAAGGTTCTTGGCAATACCCGCATAATCGGACAATCCGGTGCAGGTAAAACCGTTTTAATGAATGCACTGCTGCTGCAATCGCAGAAGTACAAAACCAATGCGCCACTTGGATTTACGTCGGTTTTTTTCGATAAAGACGAAGGCGCGAAACTTTGTATCAAGGCTATCGGCGGCAAATACCTTTCCATAAAAAACGGGTTGCCGACAGGCTTTAACCCTTTTCAGATGGAGAAGAACGAAGCAAACATTCTGTTTTTGGAAAAACTCGTTCGTGTGCTGGTATCGGGCGAAGGCCAGCGCGTTACCACGTCTGATGAACTACGGATTAGCCAAGCAGTTCGCACCGTCATGAATATGCCTATTGGCTTACGTCGGCTGTCAACAGTCATCCAGAACATGACCGAGGGAACCGATAAAGAAGACCGCGAGAACAGTATTGTGAAGCGGCTTTCACGTTGGTGTTATGACGACGGCAACGGCCGGCAAGGGCCGTTTGCCTGGGTGTTAGATTGTCCGACCGATGAAATTGATTTCACCACGCATACTAATTACGGATTTGACGGCACTCACTTTCTGGATAATGCCGATGTCCGTACTCCGATTTCAATGTATTTGCTGCATCGCATGGAATCGGTTATTGACGGACGGCGTTTTATTTACTGGATGGATGAGGCATGGAAATGGGTTGATGATGAGGCCTTTGCCGAATTCGCCGGCAATAAGCAGCTGACGATCCGCAAGCAAAACGGCTTCGGCGTGTTTGCAACACAAATGCCTAGTAGCTTATTGAATTCAAAAATCGCTTCAGCCCTAGTGCAACAGGTGGCTACGGAAGTTTATTTGCCGAATCCAAAGGCGGACTTTAACGAGTACGTTAATGGTTTCAAGGTGTCTGAAGCCGAATTTGACATTATCAGAAACATGGGCGAGGAAAGCCGGATGTTCCTGATTAAACAGGGCCACCAATCGATGATTGGTCGTCTCGATCTAGCCGGCTTCGATGATGAGTTGGCAATCCTATCCGGTAGTGTCGATAACGTCGAACTGCTCGATACGATCACCGCCGAAGTGGGCGATGATCCGAATGCTTGGCTCCCAGTATTCCACGAACGCCGCAAGGCGCGAGTGGCATCCTCTAAATCGAAGTAATGAGGTAATTTTATGAAAAAAACTATTATTTACGCGGCAATTTCGGCATTATTCGTATCTACAACTCAAGCTCAGGAAGCAGTTATTGATGTCGCGGCAATCGAACAGGCCGCGCAACAAGTAGCGGCTTGGGGAGAGCAGCACGGCCAAATGATTGAACAAATCACAACAATGGCTAGCCAGCTTCAACAACTACAGCAAACCTATCAAAGCATGAATGGTTCTCGGAACCTTGGCACTATCATGAATAAGCCGGAGTTGCGCAACTACTTGCCGGATGAATGGCAGAAGGTTTATGACAGCGTGAAACAGGGCGGCTATACCGGCCTATCGGGTACAGCGAAAACGTTGTACACCCAAGTTTACGATAGTTGTAAACACATCACAGTTGATGACCAGCGCTTGGCGTGCGAATCTTCAGCCGTGAAGGGTGCGCAAGATAAAGGGTTCGCCCTGGATGCGTATAGCAAAGCGCAAGATCGTATGACACAGATCGACCAGCTTATGGCGAAAGTCAATGATACTCAAGACCCGAAAGCCATTGCTGAACTGCAAGCCCGAATCGCAACCGAACAGGCCAATATTCAGAATGAACAAACCAAGCTCCAGATGTATGCAATGGTGGCGGCGGCGGAAGATAAAGTTCAACAGCAGCAGCACCGTGAAATGAACGCCAGAACATGGGCGGCCACGAAAGGCATATCGGCTCAACCAATTACATTCAACAATAACTAAGGGCGGCACGTCCGCCGACATAGAAACATAAGGAGTTTCAACATGAAAAGCGCAATAATATTTTTAATGGCGGTGAGCATGTTGTCGGTGATGGCAGGATGCAAAGAAGATAAAACGGACACAGCGGCGAACATAACGAAGGATGCAACGCCAGAGGCGGTACAGACTGTGGAGGCAGTACAAACCGTTGACTGGTACAAAGCGCACGACGCTGAGCGTAATAGCGTGTTGACGAAGTGTCGCAACAATCCTGGTTCGATTGGTGCGACACCTAATTGCATCAATGCGAGTCGAGCCGACTCGTCCAATATATGGGCCGCCAGAGGGGGCGCTATTAAAGTAGCTCCCTTAACGGCCGCCGACCTCAAGCATAAATAGGACGATTATATGGACCCGATGGTTTTTCAGTTTATTGGCGATACTGTCAAAAACGCGACCGATGTATTTGTTACACCGGCCGCGACTAACTTGATGGTTGCCTTACAGTTGATAGCCTTAACAGGCGTCACGCTGTATATCACGCTCACTGGCTATGCGATTGCGACTGGTGCGGTTGAGTCTTCGTTTTGGACATTCGTTAAGCAGTGCATAAAAATCAGCATTATTGCTGTGTTTGCTTTGACGGTAGACGGTTATGTCAATGGCGTGATGGTTGCATTTGATGGACTGGAAACCGGCGTGTCGAATGCTATGGCAGTCAACGGTGCGCCAGCTGGTTCCGTCTATCAAGTTCTCGATACATCACTTGGTAAAGGTATAGCGATTGTCGAGCAATGTTTTCAAAAGGCCGACGAAGCAGGCTTTAACATCGGTTCAGCGCTGGGCTGGTTTGCGGCCGGCGTTACCGTGTCGATAGGAACAATATTGGTTTCTATGATCGGCGGTGCCGTTATTATCGTGGCAAAGTTCGCAATTGCTGTCATGTTTGCTTTGGGACCACTCTTTGTTATGTGCTTGATGTTTCCAATTACTGCGAAATTTTTTGATAGTTGGTTCGCACAGGTGATGAATTACACGCTCACAGTCGTCATTACTGCAATCGTCATGACGTTTGCAATGACCGCTTATGATACGTTTGTAGCCGCCGCCGACTTCTCCGGTAGTGGCGACAGTAACCCGATGTTTGCGGCGATGCAAATCGGCGCACTAACCGGCGTACTAATTTGGATTATTTTGCAGGTCGGGGGCATGGCATCTGGTTTGGCCGGTGGTATGTCAATGGCGGCAATGGGTATCCGTCACCTTATGATGCCTGTTACTGGCGGACTCAACGCAACGAAAAGCGTTGGCAATATGGTTAATCCAATGAGCACCAGGCGTGATATGCAGTCGGGAATGATGGTTACGGCTCGCCGTGGCAACCATCTAATAGCGGGTAACACCATGTGGAACCCTGCATACCGTCAGCACGTCGCGCAGAACATGGGCAAAAACTGGGGTCGCGCTAGCGGCGGCAGTGTCAAACAATAATCACTAACGTCATTCAAAAATAAACCGCTCTTTTCTACTCGGAAAGGGCGTTTTATTTTGCCTTTTTAAAACCAAATTACTATACTTTGGATTCCAAATTGGTGTAAAATGGTATACATCATTAACCAATAACGGATAATAATCATGAAGCTCGCAATCGTCATTTCTTTAACTTCGGTTTTTACCGGTTGCGCTGGGCAAAAAGCAATGCTACCCACGCTAGACGGCACACAGCGAGTACCAATCAACAAACAGGTACCAACAATTGGCGCTCCAGAAGCAACTATCAATCAACAGGAGAGTAATCATGTCAGGAAGTAACCCTAAAGATTTGCACGACGAAGCTATGGATTGGGAGGCTTCTAAAACGCTTGATCGGGAAAAATCAGAGCGGCGAGCTTGGACTGTCGCCATATTGGCCGTAATCATGACCGTTTTATCGTGGCTCGCAATCGTCCTCATGATGCCCCTGAAGACGACAGAGGCCTATGTCGTCCGTGTGGACAATGCAACCGGTGTGCCTGACATCGTAACCGCAATGGACGATAAAAAAGTCACGGGTGACGAAGTGATGGATAAGTATTGGCTCGCTCAATACGTCCTTGCCCGTGAAACCTACGACTGGCACACATTACAGCAAGATTATGACAAGGTAGGCCTGCTGTCTTCGGCGAATGTTGGAAAAGCCTATGCCGAACTGTTCGATGGAAAAGACGCGCTCGATAAACGCTACGGGGAAAACAGCCGCGCAACAGTGAAAGTTATCAGTGTCGTGCCATCGGGTGCCGAAACCGGCACGGTTCGGTTCATAAAAACGACAAAGCGAGTCGATGAAGAGGGGCCGGGAGCCTCCACATCTTGGGTTGCGACCATTGCTTTTGAATATCGCAATCCCTCTGTCATTAAAGAAAGTCAACGCTTAGTAAATCCGTTTGGCTTTCAAGTGCTGAGCTACCGCGTCGATCCTGAAATGATTGGAGGTAAACAATGATTCGCGCACTATCACTTTCCATAGCAATAGCCCTGGCATTGCATAGCACGGCAACTATCGCGGTGGACATGCCGCAAAGTTCGATGTTTGACAACCGTATTCAGCATGTTAATTACAATGCCGGTGATGTTGTTGTTGTCCGGACGGTTCCCGGCCTCAGCACTAGAGTAGTGTTTAGCCCTGACGAAACCGTACTTGATATAGCCTCCGGTTTCACTCAAGGCTGGAACTTTATGGACCGTCAAAATGTGCTCTACATCAAGCCTCAATCGATTAAAGGCGAAAACGGTCAGCCTTCCATGCCGCCGGAGGCCGGAAAGTGGAATACGAACTTGCTCGTGAAAACGAACTTGCGACTATACGACTTTGACTTGCATCTGCTCCCTGGCTCAAATAGCGGCGCTCCACCCACCAATCAGCGGATTTCTTACCGCGTCGAATTCCGCTATCCGGAAGATGATGCAGAAAAAGCGAAGAAGGCGGCGGAAGCACAGGCGGCAAAAGTAAAACTGGATGCCAAAACCGCCCCTCGCAACTGGAATTATTCGATGCAAATCGGCCAAGATTCTGAAGGTATCGCTCCAACTTTGGCCTATGACGACGGCCGGTTTACTTACCTAAAATTTCCAAACAACAGGAATTTCCCGGCCGTATTTTTGGTGGCCGCCGATAAAACTGAAAGCCTGGTGAACACGCATGTAGACAAAGATGTGATGGTCATTCAACGAAACAGGCATTTATGCAGGAAGTTATGGTACCTTGCTAAAAGGGAGCAATGATGGGAAATGGGAACCCTTATCGCATGAGAAGTCTGGCTTCTTTGCAAGGGGTGAAATACGTGATCTTACAACTTTAACTATTAAAGGTAACCGGATTATTTTAGTTGCCGGAAATAATGATAATTTAAAATTCTTTAAATACTGAAATGAATATATGAAAAAAGGTATTGTAATCTTACTTGAGTTGTTGATAGTATCCGCATTTGTAGTTCTCCGGGTGTTCTCCTAAATCAAAGTATGAACGAAGGTTAAAGCATGAGCTTGCAACCGGGCTAAGATATGACTCCTTATTTCTGGGATTATACCTTGGGATGCCCGAAAAGGATTTTTACATACATTGCTGGGAACTTAACCAAAAAGGGCTTATCAGACAGGGCTCAAATAACACAACAGTTGAATATCGGATGGAAGACGAATTGAAAGCATCCCGGCATAATGAATTTCTACCCGAGTTTCGTGGATAGTAAAATTGCAGAAATGCCTGTAAAATTTACTTATGCGGGATGGGCGCCCTGGAATCGAAAGTTATCATCCGACAGCCTGCAAACTGACGTATTGCAATGGTTTGAAAAAAAGCATGGTGGTCGATTTATGAAAATTGATCATCCCAAAAAGGGGTCAGCTTTCATTAACACTCAGGGCAACAGACGCATTTCAATTTTCAAGGAAAATGAAATGAATGTCCGGGCCGTATATACCGATATGTCGGTAATGAAAGAAATAAACGATACGTCTGGGATTACTGATGATCCCCACCGACACACCAATGTCTTGAAATAGAGAATGGTTACCTCAGAAGATCAAATTGGGCCTTAACCGGAATTTTTGGATTGTTGCCGTTCTTATGTTAATAAATGGATGCGGCAGAAAGTCCGGGAGATTCGGCACCAAGCTGTTTACACTAATGCCTGCCTTGTAACACATGCTGACTTTGTCAATCATCTCGATTACGACATCCAGCTAAAGACCAAATTCAACATATACACCTATAGGAACTTTTACAATGGTGGGGGTGTCGCACTTGGAGATGTGAATAACGATGGACTCATTGACATTTTCATGACATCCAATATGGGTACAAATGCTCTGTATCTGAACAAAGGAAACTTTGAGTTTGAAGATATTTCAAAAAGTGCAGGAATTGAAGGCACAGGACGCTGGTCGACAGGGGTAAGCATGGCTGATGTTAACGGTGATGGGTGGACCGATATATATGTATGTAACTCAGGCAATATGGAAGGCGATGACAGACGGAATGAGCTGTATATCAATAATATGAATCTAACCTTCACAGAAAAGGCTGAAGAATTCGGACTGGACGATACTGGAAATTCAACCCATGGAGTCTTTTTTGATTATGACAGGGACGGTGATCTGGACATGTACCTCCTGAATAATTCTTCCATGGCTATCGGAAGTTTTAATTTAAAAGACAATCAACGACTAAAAAGGGATTCAATCGGAGGAGACAAGCTATTCAGAAACGACAATTACAAATTTACAGATTTAAGCGCCGAAGCAGGAATTTACGGGAGTGTTATCGGTTTCGGACTTGGTGTAACCGTTGGAGATATCGACCAGGATGGCTGGATGGATATATATGTTTCAAACGATTTCTTTGAAAGGGACTACATCTATATAAATAACCAGGACGGAACATTCAGGGAAACACTTACAGGTATGATGAGATCCATTTCTGCAGCATCAATGGGTGCAGATATGGCCGATATAAACAATGACCATTATCCTGAAATATTCGCAACAGATATGGTCCCGGAAGATAACGCCCGTTTAAAGACCAAAACCACATTTGATAACTGGGAGGGTTACAGGTCGAGTGCCGAAAATGGTTACCACCACCAGTTTACACGGAATATGCTTCAATTAAATAACGCTGACGGCACTTTTAGTGAGATCGGGCGATTGGCCGGAGTAAATGCCACTGACTGGTCATGGGGAGCCCTTATCATGGATCTTGATAATGATGGACTAAAAGATCTTTTTGTTGCAAATGGAATATACAAGGACCTGACGGATCAGGATTACATTCAGTATTTTTCAAACCGTGAAATGGTCATGTCAATTGTTACTGGTAATAATGTTGATTATAAAACACTTATTGATGCGATCCCGTCGGTCAGGATTCCAAGCTATGCCTTTAAAAATATGGGCAACTTCATATTTAAGAATGTTGCAAACCAGTGGGGATTGGCTGAACCAAGCTTCTCAAACGGATCAGCATACGGAGATCTTGATAATGATGGTGATCTTGATCTAGTGGTAAATAATGTAAACATGCCTATGTTCATTTACCGTAATGAAACAAATAACCAATTGCCTGATAACCACTTCCTGAAAGTAATCTTAAAAGGTGAATCCGGGAATACTGAGGCAATTGGCTCAAAAGTGACGGTCAGGCATAAAGGGGAAACCATGTATCTCGAGCAGATGCCTATGAGAGGATATCTTTCAACAAGCGATCCCCGTCCTAATCTCGGACTTGGGCCTATTACAAATATCGATTCATTGATAGTTGAATGGCCCGACGGGCGTTTTACTGTTTTGACAAACGTTCAAACTGACCAGGTTTTAACTCTGAAACAGAATGATGGAAAAAAATTATCCTTATCGATTACTTGATTCTTTCAAAACCGAAAATCTGTATTTTAAAGATATAAGCAACCAGAATAGTATCCTCTTCAATCATCAGGAGTCCGTTTTCAATGATTTTGAACGGGAATCATTGATTTATCATATGTTATCTACCGAAGGGCCGGGAATGTGCAAAGGGGATGTTAACGGAGATAAGCTGGAAGATATTTATATATGCGGTGCAAAAGGAAATGCCGGTGGATTGTTTCTGCAGCAAAAGAATGGAAAATTTAATCAGGTCGAGAAATCCCTGTTTGAAGCTGATAAGGTGTCAGAGGAAATTGATTGTACCATGTTTGATGCTGATAAGGATGGGGATCTTGATTTATACATAGCCTGCGGAGGAAATGAGTTACCCGAAAGCTCCTCAGCACTTGGTGACAGATTATATATTAATAATGGCACAGGTCACTTTATTAAATCTGACCAGGTTTTGCCGGCAGGCAGATATGAGAGTACCTCTTGCGTCAATGCCGATGATTTCGATAAAGATGGTATTATGGAACTGTTTGTCGGACTAAGGCTTAAACCATTCCTTTACGGAGTACCGGTTAGCGGATACCTTCTGGAAAATGACGGAAAAGGAAATTTCTCAGACGTTACAGCCCGGATTGCTCCTGAATTACAAAACATTGGTATGATCAGAGATATGTTATGGACCGATGTTGACAATGATGGTGATAAAGACATGATAATTGCCGGAGAATGGATGGCCTTAAAGATATTTCTGAATAGTAACGGCAGTTTCTCAGAGAAAAAGGATGCTTTTGGTTCAGTAAAAACCGAAGGCTGGTGGAATTGTCTGGCCGCCGGGGATTTTGACAAGGATGGTGATATTGATTTTGTTGCAGGAAATCATGGATTAAATTCAAGGTTTAAAGCAACGGCAGAAAAGCCGGTATCCATGTATGTTAATGACTTTGACCTGAATGGTGCAATTGAACAGATAATATGCACTTATAACGGTGATAAATCATATCCGCTTGCGCTTAAGCATGATCTTACCAGGCAAATACCTGCTCTCGAAAAAAAATATCCTAAATATGAAATGTACGAGGAACAACAGATTTCGGACATTTTTACACCGGAACAGCTGAAGAAATCGATCCGCCTTGATTCTTATATGCTTGAGACATCTCTGTTTGTCAATGATGGTTCCGGAAACTTTATGAAATCATCGCTACCTGAAGAAGTGCAGTTTTCACCGGTTTATGCTGCTGAGATCAGCGACTTTAATGGTGACGGGCATCCTGATATCCTTCTCGGGGGAAATCTGTTCAATGTAAAACCTGAGGTTGGACGATATGATGCAAGCTATGGTTCATTATTGCTGGGCGATGGGAAAAATGGTTTCAGAGATGTCCCGGCTAAAGTATCCGGATTCCGGCTTGACGGAGAAATCCGTGATATATTGGAAGTTCCGACCAATAATGGAAAGCTGTTGGTTGTTTCCCGGAGTAATGATCCACTACAGGTATTTAAGGTTCTCAGGTAGGACTTAAATATGAAGAATTCAGCCATTATCCTGATTTGCATCTTTTTTGTAATTTCCTGTAAACCAAAGGAAAACAAAGAAAATACTTTATTCACTATTATGCCCTCATCAGAAACAGGCATCAGTTTCAGTAACCGGCTGACAGAAAACGAGGAATTTAATATAATCGAATACCTCTATTTTAATAATGGCGCCGGCGTGGCAGCCGGTGATATCAACAACGACGATCTTATTGACCTGTATTTTGTCTCAAATCAGGAATCAAACAAATTGTACCTGAATAAGGGAAATCTGACATTCGAAGACATAACTGAATCAGCAGGTGTTGCAGGACAGGGTAACTGGAAAACTGGGGTCTCGATGGCTGATGTCAACGGTGATGGCTTCCTGGATATTTATGTCTGCCAGGTTGGGAATTACAAAAGCTTTAACGGCAGGAATCAGTTATTCATAAACAATGGCAACCTGACATTCAAAGAGGAATCGCATGAATATGGAATTGATTTTCAGGGCTTCTCAACTCAGGCGGCCTTCTTTGACTATGATATTGACGGGGACCTTGATATGTATCTCCTGAACCATTCTGTGCATACTTCCAGGAGTTATGGAAGTGTGTCTCTGCGTCATGAAAAGGATTCTCTGGCAGGTGACAGGCTTTTCAGAAATGATGAATTGAACGGAAAGCGTTTTTTTACAGACGTCACCAGTGAAGCAGGCATCTATACAAGTCAGATTGGTTACGGACTTGGAGTGAATATCTCCGACATTAATAATGACGGCTATCCTGATATCTATGTATCTAACGATTTTCACGAGAATGATTATCTGTATATAAATGATGGCGATGGCATATTTTCCGAGCAATTGACCGGATTTATGGGACATACTACCAGATCTTCAATGGGTAACGACATCGGAGATATTAACAATGATGGTCTTATGGATATTATTGTTCTGGATATGTTGCCTGATAAGCAGAAAATCAGAAAACAATCAGGAGGTGAAGACGACTACGAACTTTCCGAGATAAAAAAGGATTTTGGTTACAATCCGCAGTTTGTCCTGTAACAACCTGCAGCTCAACCTTGGAGGAGAATTATTCAGTGAAATCGGCTTGCTGGCAGGTATATATTCAACTGACTGGAGCTGGTCGCCCCTGTTCTGTGATCTTGATAATGATGGATGGAAAGATCTTTTTATCACCAGTGGAATATACCGCAGGGCTAACGATCTGGATTATGTTAAATTCCTGACAGGGGGCAACAGGTTCTTTCCTTCAAAAGATAACAGAAAAATCTCTGACAAAGGATTGTATGACAAGATGCCCCTTTATCCTAATGTAAATTATTTGTACAGAAATAACAAAGACCTCACATTTTCAAATGAGAATATAAACTGGGGATCCGGGCCTGAATCCTATTCCAATGGTTCAGCCTACGCAGATCTTGATAATGAC
>CAWBFT010000039.1:0-22578 GCA_963788135.1 uncultured Gammaproteobacteria bacterium | reverse complement strand
AGAACAGAACCAGAAATTGCACAACAAAAGCAAGAACCGCAAGAGACTACTTTTAGAAACACACCGTCCATAACAAACTTTAAAACTAAAGGACTGAAGGCTGTCCTGGTAGTCGAAATTAACCAACGACTGGCAGCGGTTTTGCTGGATAAACCGCCTAGCTTACAGAACCATATCCATATCCGTTACCAAGATGGTTCTGGTGACGATGAAGTAACAGTCGATGTTTGCCGTATTGTAAGCCTCACCCACGTTTAGTTTTGCCAGGCACAACAAATCAATTCAAATTTAACCCGCCTGATTATCGGCTTCACTTAACCTTAATTTATTAAGGGCGAAGCCAGCGCTAAGCAAACCGACCAAGAAGATTGGAATTCCCCTACAAAAGTACAAAAAAATTGGTCATGACCAATAAAAATTCGCTCTTAAACTATTGCAGGATAGGCTAATGGTAGCCATTATATACGTATAGTGCTATTATATTACCATGAAAGATGATTCAAGACTTTACGTCTACCTAGGAAACCTAAAACAGCCGTGGGTAGATTACTGCGCATCTATAGGGATAAAACCAGGCGTAGCGATTAAGAAAGGAATTGAGCAACAGCTAAAGAACACGCAAAAGCAGATAACAAAAGAAAACCTATCGCAACAGAATGAATCTCCTGACACCGAAAATAAGGTTAGGCTTGTTGTCTGGCTAACACCCTCTGAAAAGGCCGCCATCAAGAAACAAGCAGAGGTTGAAAATTGCAGCAGTAACCGTTGGGTAGTAGACGCTATTCGAGTAGGCTTAACCCATGAGCCACAGTTCAGTACCAGTGAAACTAAAGAGCTAGGTCAGTCCAATTACCTGCTCCTTAAAATAGGCACAAACCTAAACCAAATAGCCAGAAGGCTAAATGAAGGGCGATACGAACCAATAACAGTTGATGCTATTTCACGATTAAAGAACCAGATAGACGAACATACCGATAAGGTAAGTTTGGCTATCCGTGCCAGCCTTGAAAGATGGAGCATAAAATGACAGCCAAGATTATTGACGGGGTTATCAAAGACTGGGGTGAAAGGCTCAATTATGAACGGCTAAAACCACGTAAGGGCAGGAATATACGTGGCGGAAAACTAACCAATGGACACGACGCACAGAAAAAAACGGGCAGCATAACAGCCAAAAAACTCATAAAGGCAGTGCGAAAAGTCCCTGAAGTCATGGTCAAAATTTCAGGTGGCGGTAAGAATATGTCCCATATAAAGGAACATATGGATTACATATCGCGCAATGGGGAGATTGATTTAGAGGATGAAAATGGGGATATACATAGGTGTAAAAGAGAGCTAGCCGATGTTAAAAACGCATGGGCTAAGGGCAGGATCGGTATCCCCGAAGAGGGGAATCGACGGAAAGAAGCGTTTAACATAATTTTTTCTATGCCGCCTGGAACTCACAGGGATTCCGTTAAAGAAGCAGTTCGGGCATTTGCAGCCGATGAATTTAAAGATCACCAATATGTTTTTGCCTCGCATGACGATGAGGAACATACCCATGTGCATTTGTGCGTTAAAGTTGCCGACCAATACGGTATCAGGCTTAATCCCCGAAAAAATGATTTGCAGAGGTGGCGGGAGCTTTTTGTGGACAAATTGAATGTTGTCGGCATAGAGGCAAATGCTACCCCAAGATGGAGTAGGGGCGTGGTTCAAAAGCCAGAAAAGCAGGCCATAAAACACATCAGCAAGAGAAAAGGACTTACACGCATAAGTCAGTTGCAAGAAAAAGATGCTCACTTAGAGGTTGATAATGGTATTGTCCATGTCAACCCTTACAAGGATAAAATCATTGCAAGCAGAAGGCTCGCCCATAACTTATACGGAAGCCTAGCAAAAGGATTGCTCAAAGGTGACAAGGAAGATAAGTTATTAGCTTTGGAAATCACCAAGTTTGTTCAAAATATGCCGTCAACCAAGACGCGTCATGACGATTTAGTGGTGGGTTTTGGTGAAAGCAAAGCTCGTGCGGCATTAAAGGAGAGCGTATTGTCAAGAGCTCCGTTTGAGATTAAAAATGAAAAAAGTAAAGTTAAAGACCGCGATGGCCGTTGATGGTGACAACAGGTGATATGTGAGTAAAAAGCTAGCCATCGCCGCACCAGGCAGGTGTAATTAGCAACACTTCTGATTTCAAAATTTTAAGGGGAATCCATGAAAAAACCGGTTATAAGTTTTGCTTTAATTATCTTCGTGTCATCTGTGTTTGCTGCCCCGACAGTCAATTCACCTAAAGCGGCATCGGTGCAAGAGCATGATGCCAAAAGTTTCTGTTATCACGATGATAAAGCGTATTCTGAGGGTGCCAAGTTAAACGGTATGTCATGCCGACATAGGCCGAGTACTGACGTTTATGAAAGAAACAAAACGGCTTTGTATTGGGAAGAGGATGTTAAATCCACACCTGAAAAAAAATAAAATACCGTCAAGTTGGAGCCTGTTTAGAAAATGGTCGTTTTTTTGGACAGTCTGGATAATTCCGCAATGATAAGCAAAAGCGCACCCTCACGCTAATGGCGCACGACATTTTGTTGAAATGCCCGCAGAAAGGAGATAGCATAAGGTATTACCTTTTAATACCGCGAGGTCAGCCATGTCCAGTAAAGCCGTCAAACTTGATGAGGCTATCTATGACCGCCTAAAAACCCTGGCCGAAACCCGCCAACGTACCCCGCATTGGCTGATGAAGGAGGCTATCCGGCAATTTCTGGAGCGGGAAGAGGCGACGGAACAACTACGCCTCGATACACTGCAACGCTTGGCACAGTTAGAGGCGGATGGGAAAGTCATCAGCCATGAGGTTGTTGATGAGTGGCTGGCAACTTGGGGAACGGAGAATGAGGGGCAATGCCCCGTCGCCTAAATTGGCTTCCATCAGCAATTGTTCTAGCGCTCGCAGACTTAGCGCGGCTGCGCGAGTTCATCCGTGTTCACAATCCGGCGGCGGCCAACCGTGCGGCAAGCCGTATCCGTGCGGGAGCAGGGCAATTGCCAGACCATCCGCATCTCGGCAAGGGCGTTGAGGACATCAACAATCCAAATTTGCGCGACTTATTCATCCCGTTTGGACAAGGCGGCTATTGGCTACGTTATCTTATCAGACAGGATGATATTGTGGTGGTGCGGATTTGGCACGGGCGAGAGAACCGTGACATAACCCTTTAAAATCGTAAAAATATAATTTCTGTATATAGACAAACAACAAACACCCCGTCCGGTCATTTGCACCCCAAGTGCTATACTGCCCAATATTTAGGTTTTAGTGAGAGTGCCGACAATTGCAAAAATATGCGGTAGAGAATAAAAACGAGAACGATGGCCAGCACTGGCTTTAAACGGGAAACAAGGGCTCATGAACCAACAAGCATTATCCGCCTTCATCTGGTCGGTTGCCGACTTACTGCGCGGTGATTACAAACAATCCGAATACGGCAAGATCATTCTGCCGTTCACGCTATTGCGCCGTATGGATTGCATACTCGAAAAAACCAAGGCCGCTGTCCTTGCCGAACATCAAGAAAAATCGAACTTGGACCTCAACGCCGCACCGTTCTTGCTGCGTAAATCAGGCTGCGGCTTTTACAACATATCGCCTTTGGATATGAAAATACTGATGGGCGACCAGGATCATATCAAGGACAACCTATTCTCCTATATCCAAGGATTTTCAGCAGAGACCAGGGATATTTTCGAGCGTTTTGAGTTTTATGCCCAAATTGATCGGCTCGATAAAGCCAAGTTGCTCTACCAAGTCACTGAGCGCTTCGCCAATATCGACCTGCATCCCAATAAGGTCACCAATGACCAAATGGGCTTGGCGTTTGAAGAGCTGATCCGTAAATTTGCCGAAATCTCCAATGAGACGGCGGGCGAGCACTTCACCCCGCGCGAGGTCATTGACCTGATGGTCAACCTTCTGTTTATTGAAGATAATGATGCCCTGGTAAAACCCGGAGTTATCCGTACCATCTACGATCCGGCGGCGGGTACCGGCGGCATGTTGTCGATTGCCGATCAATACATGACAGAACATAACCCTGATGCCCGCCTAATCATGTACGGGCAGGAGCTTAACCCGGAATCTTACGCCATCTGTAAGTCCGATATGCTGATTAAAGGGCAAAACGTCGCCAATATTGCTTTTGGCAACACCTTTTCCGAAGATGGCTACCCACACCAAAAATTCGACTACATGCTCTCCAATCCTCCTTTCGGCGTGGAATGGAAAAAGGTAGAAAAAGAAGTCCGCAAGGAACACGAACAACAAGGCTATAACGGGCGCTTTGGGGCTGGCTTGCCGCGTGTTTCGGATGGTTCTTTGCTGTTCCTGATGCACTTGATTAGCAAAATGCGTCCGGCCAATGACGGCGGCAGTCGTTTTGGCATTGTCCTCAACGGTTCGCCCTTATTCACGGGCGGGGCGGGTTCAGGTGAAAGCGAAATCCGCCGTTATGTATTGGAAAATGACCTTGTAGAAGCCATTATCGGCTTACCTACCGATATGTTCTATAACACGGGCATTTCAACCTATGTCTGGATACTCTCAAACCGCAAGCCTGAGCATCGCAAAGGCACGGTTCAATTGATTGATGCCTCAAACTTCTGGCAGAAAATGCGGAAAAGCCTTGGCTCGAAGCGCAAAGAGTTATCGGATGACCACATCACAGAGATTACCCGCTTGTTCGGGCAATTCATCGAAGCCAGCGACGGCAAGAAACCGATTGCCAAAATCTTCAAGAATAGCGACTTTGGCTATCGCACCATCACCGTTGAACGCCCGCTAAAAGATGCTTACGGCAAAGTCATTCTCGGTGAAAAAGGCAAACTGAAAGGCAAGCCACAACCGGATTCCAGTCTGCGTGATACTGAAAACGTGCCACTTAGTGAAGACGTGGAAGCCTACTTCAAGCGCGAAGTGCTACCCCATGCGTCGGATGCGTGGATAGACCACGATAAGACCAAAGTCGGCTATGAAATCCCGTTCAACCGTCATTTCTACGTCTTCGAGCCGCCGCGTGAACTGGCCGGGATTGACGCGGACTTGAAACAATGCACTGACCGTATCCTTACCATGATTGAAGGACTGACGGCATGAGTTTTGCGCGTTACCCTAGCTACAAGGATAGTGGTGTGGGCTGGTTGGGCGAAGTGCCGGAGCATTGGGATGTAAGGCGATTAAAGCAAGTCTGTGAAGTATTTCCGAGCAATGTTGATAAAAAAACTTACGAGAACGAATCGCCAGTCCTTCTCTGCAATTACACAGACGTTTACTACAACGAGAAAATAACGCCGCAAATCGATTTTATGGTAGCAACCGCGTCAGCGGAACAGGTCAAGAAATTCACCTTGCGAGAGGGTGACACGATTATTACGAAGGATTCAGAAACCCCCGATGACATTGCAATTGCCGCCTACGTCCCACAAAACATGCCTGGTGTCATTTGTGGATACCACTTATCAATGGTGCGTCCCCGTGAAGTAACTTGTGGCGCATTCGTTAAGCGGCTATTTGACTCAATATATGTAAAGTCGTGCTGCGCCGTATATGCGAATGGACTTACTCGCGTTGGCCTCGGCCAATACGCGCTGGATAATTTGGAAATGCCGTTTCCGCCCGTTTCAGAACAACAAACCATTGCCGCCTTCCTCGACCGCGAAACCGCGAAAATTGATGCGCTGATTGCCGAACAGCAACGGCTCATCGAGCTACTCAAGGAAAAACGTCAAGCGGTCATTTCCCACGTCGTCACCAAAGGCCTCAACCCCAATGCCCCAATGAAAGATTCAGGTATTGAATGGCTGGGCGAAGTGCCAAAGTATTGGGACGTTACGCGGCTAGGTTTTCTTTGTAAGAAAATAGGAAGTGGTAAAACCCCGCTTGGGGGATCAGAAACTTACATTGATAGTGGCGTAGTATTTATTAGAAGCCAGAATGTATATGATGAAGGGTTAAGACTTGATGATGTGGTTTATATATCCGAACAAACAGACTCTGAAATGTATTGGTCGCGTGTAAACTCAGGCGACATACTGCTCAATATCACAGGTGCTTCATTGGGTAGAACTTGTTTAGTTCCAAACAACTTTGAACCAGCCAACGTAAATCAGCACGTTTGCATCATTCGGCTTATTGAGGCTGAGTTGGGAAGCTATATAGCTATGGTTATGAAATCATCTTGTCTTAAAGCACAAATTGACGCTGCTCAAACTGGTGCAGCTCGTGAAGGTTTGAACTTCGGGGTAATATCTAAGCTAACATTTGCACTCCCTCCTATTTCTGAACAACAAAACATTGCCGCCTTCCTCGACCGCGAAACCGCCAAACATGATACCTTAACAGCCGAAGCCAAAACCGCCATTACCTTACTCCAAGAGCGCCGCACCGCCCTAATTTCCGCCGCCGTAACCGGAAAAATTGACGTGCGCGGTCTATTCTCAGCCAACCCCGAAGTGGAACAAGCCGCATGAGCGACATTAAGTTGTTTCGATATGGACAAAAGGATGCTACGGAGCTGGCTGGAAAAGCCGTGCTTATCGAAAAACAGTTACAGGCGCTTATTGAAGCACAGATGGAAACCTTTCTGGGTGTTCGTTTTCTGGCAACCGAATACAGCACCGGAAAGACACACAAAGGCCGCATTGATTCGCTGGGGTTGGATGAAAACGGATGTCCGGTAATCATCGAATACAAGCGACATACCAACGAAAACGTCATCAATCAGGGGCTATATTACCTTGACTGGCTGCTTGATCATCAGGCGGAATTCCGCTGGTTGGTTATGGAGAAACTAGGCAAGGAATTTGCTGATAAAATCGAATGGAGTGGTACACGCCTACTTTGTATTGCGGCGGATTTCACCAAGTATGATGGACACGCCGTGTCACAGATAAACCGCAGCATTGAGTTAATTCGCTATAAGCTATTCGACTCTGACCTGCTTTTGCTTGAATTGGTAAATGCCGTGTCTGTTGAGGAAATTGCCGCCGTTAGCACAAATAATGGTAGTTTGCATATTAAAACCGAGGGTAAGACCCACGCCGACCAGATTGTATCCGCCTCTCCAGATTTGCTGGCTTTATTCGAACAGGTTAAGAGTTTTATTCTTGCTCAAGGCGACGACGTTCAAGAAAAACCACTAAAGCTTTACACCGCATTTAAGCGACTTCGCAATTTTGTGTGTGCCACAGTTATACCGAAGCAAGACCCCCATATCCGTCTTTGGTTGAAGCTTGACCCGAACAGTTTGACCTTAGAAGAAGGATTCTCGCGTGATGTGCGCTCAATAGGGCATTGGGGAACAGGTGACTTGGAGGTCGTGGTTCGTACCCCGGCTGATTTTGAGAAAGCTCGTCCACTGATCGAACGCAGTTATCAGGAGAATTGACCGCATGAGCGAGCTACACAAGGAAATCAATTTCGAGGTAGAAATTTGTGGCCATCTGGCCGCTAACGGCTGGCTGTATTCACAAGTCGACGCGGCAAACTATGACCGGACACGGGCGCTATTTCCGGCGGACGTGCTGGCTTGGGTGCAAGAAACTCAACCGCAAGCATGGGAAACCCTGCAAAAGAACCACGGCGCACAAGCGGCGGATGTGTTGCTGGGACGGCTGCGGGATTCCATAAACCAACGCGGCACGTTAGACGTTTTACGGCACGGAATTGAACTGCTCGGCTTGCGCCAACCCCTCGCGCTGGCTCAATTCAAACCTGCCTTGGCAATAAACCCCGACATTCTCACCAAATACGCGGCCAATCGGCTGCGGGTCGTGCGTCAGTTGCGCTATTCGCTGCACAATGAAAACGCGCTTGATGTTGGACTGTTCCTGAATGGGATTCCCGTTGCTACGGCGGAGTTAAAAACCGATTTCACCCAATCGGTTGAGGATGCGATTGACCAATACCGCTTTGACCGTGAACCGCGCCCAAAGGGGCAGGGGAGCGCAGAACCCTTATTGTCTTTCCCCAATGGGGCATTGGTGCATTTCGCGGTCAGTAATAGCGAAGTGCATATGACCACGCGGCTAGAAGGAGCGGCAACGCGCTTTCTACCATTCAACCGGGGCGACAATGGCGCGGCGGGTAATCCACCAAACGAACAGGGACACCGCACCGCTTATTTGTGGGAAGAAATCTGGGCAAAGGATAGCTGGCTGGAGATTTTAGGCCGTTATCTGGTGACGCAAAAAGACGAGAAAAAACAGATAAAGAATATCATCTTTCCGCGTTTTCATCAGTTGGATGCAACCCGTAAGCTAATGGCGGCAGTGTTGGCCGAAGGACAGGGCGGTAAATACCTGATTCAGCATTCGGCGGGTTCAGGAAAAACCAATTCTATTGCATGGTCGGCGCATTTTCTGGCCGATCTGCACAATCCCAACCATGAAAAACTGTTTGATACGGTGTTGGTGGTTTCTGACCGCACCGTGCTGGATGACCAGTTACAGGAAGCGATTTTCGATTTTGAGCGCACCGCTGGCGTGGTTGCCACCATCAAAGGCGAAAGTGCCAGCAAAAGCGGCGAATTAGCAACGGCATTGTCCGGCGGCAAGAAAATTGTGGTCTGCACCATCCAAACCTTCCCATTTGCGCTCAAGGCCGTGCAGGAATTGGCCGCGACACAAGGCAAGCGCTTTGCAGTGATTGCGGATGAAGCGCATTCATCGCAAACCGGCGAAGCGGCGGCCAAGCTGAAAGCCGTGTTATCGGCGGAAGAATTGCAAGATTTGGCAGACGGCGGCGAAGTCAGCACCGAAGACATTCTGGCCGCGCAAATGGAAAACAGGGCGGCGGAAAGCGGCATTACCTATGTGGCCTTTACCGCCACACCCAAAGCCAAAACCCTTGAACTGTTTGGGCGGTTGCCCAATCCTGATTTGCCAGCCGGTGCGGATAATCTTCCCGCGCCGTTTCATGTCTATTCAATGCGGCAAGCGATTGAAGAAGGCTTCATCCTCGATGTGCTGCAAAATTACACGCCTTATAAGCTGGCCTTCAAACTCGCCCATGATGGCAAAGAATTGGATGATAAAGAAGTCGAGCGTAACGAAGCCCTCAAAGGCATTATGCGCTGGGTCAGGCTGCATCCTTATAATATCAGCCAAAAAGTGCAGGTGGTGGTTGAGCATTTCCGCGAAAATGTCAGCGCCACTGCTAAACGGCAAAGCAAAAGCAATGGTCGTGGTCGGTAGCCGTGTTGAAGCGGTGCGCTGGCGACTGGCGATTGATGCCTATATTAAAGCCCAAGGCTATAAAATCGGCACTTTGGTGGCGTTTTCCGGTGAGGTCAACGATAGCCAATCGGGTGCTGACCCGTTCAGCGAAACCAGCAAGACCATGAACCCGAACCTGAAAGGGCAGGGTATCCGTGAAGCCTTTGATACTAGACGACTATCAAATCCTGCTGGTTGCCAACAAGTTTCAAACCGGATTCGATCAACCCCTGTTGTGCGGGATGTATGTTGATAAACGATTGGCAGGTATTACGGCGGTGCAAACGCTATCCCGCCTTAATCGCGCCCATCAGGGCAAAGATACCACCTATGTGGTGGACTTCGTCAATGACCCCGAAGAAATCCTGACCGCCTTCAATACCTACTTTCGAAACCGCCGAATTATCCGACGTCACCGATCCGCACCTGGTTTATGACTTGCGCATGAAGCTGGATGCTGCGGGTTTTTATGATGAATTTGAGGTCAATCGTGTGGTTGAGGTTGAGTTTAACCCGAAGGCCAAGCAAAGCGATCTGGCCGGAGCGTTAGAGCCAGTCGTCTCACGGATTTTGCATCGTTACAAAGCGGCACAGGAAAAGCTGAAAGCTGCCATTGCCAAGGAAGATAGCAAAGCTAGCCGAAGATGCACAGAACGAAATGAACGCGCTTATCCTGTTCAAGCATGATATGGGTGCATTCCAACGTATGTATGCCTTCCTTTCCCAGATATTCGACTATGGCAACACCGCCATTGAAAAGCGTTATATCTTCTACAAACGTTTAATTCCACTTGTTGGAATTCGGGCGGGAACGTGAAGGGCTTGACCTCTCCAAGGTGGTGCTAACGCACCATAACCTGAAAGCTGAGGGAAAGCGTACCTTAGCCTTGGTCGATGGCGAATATCCAAAACTGACACCGATGGAAGCGGCTGGCAGCGGTCAGGTGCAGGAAAAAGAAAAAGCGTATCTGGCGGAAATCATCGCCAAGGTGAACGATTTGTTTGAAGGTGAATTGTCCGATGACGACCAGCTTATTTACGTCAACAATGTCATCAAGGGTAAGTTGCTGGAATCGAAAACACTCGTTCAACAAGCCGCCAACAACACCAAACAACAATTTGCCAATTCGCCCGACTTATCCAACGAATTGATGAACGCCATTATGGATGCTTTATCTGCCCATAGCACGATGAGCAAGCAAGCCCTGGAATCCGAAAAAGTGCGGCGCGGGTTGCAGGATATTTTACTTGGGCCGGCGCAGCTTTATGAGGCTTTGCGTGATCGTTCAGGGATTCACGTCTGATGGCTGCTTCTGATCATATTGCTATAAGTTTTCTTGCGGTCAAATCGCAAGATTTTACCTTCACTATTTATCGTAAAAAACTTGAAAATAATCAAGAGTCAGAACCAGGCACTAGGTATTTGCCTTCGGATTGTTTTGTAGACTCACCTTCAATCGAAGAAAAATTCCGCTATGTTGTTAATCTCGAACCACAAGATGGATATGATAAGGTTAATATCAGGGCATGGGTTAACCCTGAATTGACTCAGGATGTATTGCATAAAGCTTTATTAAACACCGTAACGAAAAGTGATATTCCGGATAACTTTGAGTTACCTGAGAAAACATTTTATCGAAAGATTGGGTTTGTCCTTCGCAGGCATGGGGATGTCCGTGAAGTCATGTGGCTTAGGCCTTTTGACCTGCGTGTTCATGGTAAATTCGGATTTCTTTGCAAATTCGCACTGCGTGTCCCAATTGACTCTAGCTTATCGGCAAAAAAGCGATTGGAACTGAGCCTCACTCACAAAAATGGTCATAGTAATGAGGATTTTTTTCTCGATCAACACCAAAAAATAAGCGAGTTCCTGCAAAACTATTTTGAAATTATTAAAAAGCTGAAACTTCACGACGGTTCTGAAATTGAACTTGAAAATAAATTATCTGTAATACCAAGTTTCACTCTATCTACTCGTTCGTATGTGTTTGGAGGAGGGAGAGAAGGGAAAAACCAATTCTTCGGTCTCCGCGATTATGCACCTTTACAACAGCCTGAATCTAAATCAAGACTAATCTTTGTCTACCAATCGAGTGACCGTCCAAAGTCGCATGATCTTTTTCGTGCGCTACGAGGTGACACCTATTCCACTTTTACTGGAATGGAAAGAATGTTTCGAATACCTATAGATAAGAATAATGTCTCAGGTATTGAGGTTTCTAGTTTCGATAATGAGGAACTAAAAAATACTTGCATAATTTTGAAAGAAAAATATTCAGGCGAACAACTTCTTCCTATAGTAGTTGTCCCCTTTTCAAAGCATGTTTCTGATGAAGAAACATTGAGTTATTTCAAAGCGAAACATGCATTTTTAAGCCAAGGTCTTGCTAGTCAGTTTGTTGATCGTGATCGCTTGAATGATCGTAATGCACTAAAATGGTCTATCTCTAACATAGGCCTCGCTGTTTTCGCTAAATTGGGAGGAGTGCCTTGGCAGGTTCATCCCTCAACAGAGAAATGCTTAATAGTGGGGATTGGTCAAGCTCATAGAATAGTTGACGGTAATATAGAAAAATATGTCGCTTATTCCGTGTTAACCGATTCCTCTGGAATTTATGAAAGCATAAAAGTCCTGGGTAATTCAACAAATCGTCAAGTTTACATGGACGATTTAAAGGCAAATCTTCGACAGGTTCTGCTTTCTCATAAAAATCGGTATAAGTCATTCGTCATTCATGTGACTTTTAGTATGAAACATGAAGAAATTAATGCTATCCGTGATCTGCTAGGCGAACTAAAATTTGAAGAAGGGGAAGACCATGAGTTTGTTGCGATAAAGTTTAACGACCATAACGATTTTTTTGGCTTCTCAATCGATAATAATAGCCGCATACCCTATGAAGGCACTGTTGCGCCTCTTTCTAAGAGAGACTTCCTTATGTGGTTCTCTGGCGTTAGCATTACTGACACAAAAACTCCAAAACATCCAGAACGTCCTGTCCATCTTCATATTCTTTATCCTGACGAACCCCTAAATGAAGTTGATCTAAAGCGATTACTACAAGATGCAATGAATATTGCCGGAGCAAACTGGCGGGGTTTCAATGCGAAATCAATACCTATTTCCGTTTATTACGCGAAACTTATAGCGGATTATTATGGTCGATTCCGTCAAGCGAACCTCTCCGAAGTAGATATGGATAACCTGCCTCCATGGTTCTTATGAAGACTCAAGGCATAGCCTTTAAGAAAGATGAGGTGCTTGTGCTTCTAGGCGCAGGAGCATCTGTAGACGCTGGAATACCTCATGCCTCTGCCATGATTCAAAAAATCGAGACTTTGCTTGAGCATGAATGGAAAGATTATAAAGACCTCTATAATTACGTGCGGAGTGCCATTTTTTATGCGGACGGTATTCGAGGAACTTATGCTAACGAAGTCACCTATAATATCGAGCGGCTAGTTGTTTCATTAGATGAGCTTTCTCGTCGTGAGGAACATCCGCTCTACCCATTTATCGGGGCATGGAATCCTCGGCTTTCACAAGTCGCAGGCCATGATTTCCTTAATGTAACAAACTTCAAAACAAAGATTCTTGAAAAACTTCGACATGAGTGGATTGAGATTACAAACTACGAGAAAGCTGATTACTACAAGGGACTGATTAATTTCCAAAAAGAAATTAATCACCCTTTAAGGGTATTCACTCTGAACTATGATATGTGTTTGGAAAGAGCTTTTCAGGCCGAGTACAATGAATTTCCTGAGCGTGGTTTTGACAAAGATCGTTTTTGGAGTCACGAGTTATTAGAAGAAGCGACACCAGCCGAAAAAAACCTTTACCTTTATAAACTTCACGGTTCAATAGATTGGGTTCGAGATGCTAACAATGGCAAACTTACATTTAGCGATAGCACATCGAAAATTAAAATAGATGATGGCGAGCTTATCTTTGGAACAACATACAAATTACAGTATGTCGATCCCTTCTTGTTTCTCGTATATCAACTTCGTCGTTTATCTTTAGAAGCTAAACTAATATTAGTGATTGGTTATGGTTTTGGTGATGAACATATTAATGGAATACTAAAACAAGCCCTGCGAGGTGAGGCAGAAAAGAGACTTGTAGCAGTAACTTGGTTCGGTGACAATTTGGACAATGATGAGAAGGATAAGAAAACTGATCAATTTAAAAGCTATGTTGCTAAACAACTAGGTCTTGATCTAAATGGGGATCAACGTCTTGTAGTGCAAGTCAACAATGCTAAGTCCTTTCTAGGAAAGGAACTTTCATTATCGGCTATGACAAAGCATTTTCCCGCTGAGGAATCAATCTTTGAAGAAATTAGCACACAAAAAGAAGTGTCTTAAAAAACAAAATCACTTTATTGCGCAACCAAGCCAGCGCAGATGCTTAACACGGTTTTATATTCCGTTGCGCCCTAAGCCCCAAGGTCAAGAAGCGATTTACATTTTTTTAGACAAAGTAAAACAAATAAGCCATAGTTGTTTGGGGAGTCTGGACGAATTAATTTTCCGTTGTCTATCTGCGACGGTCATTTTAAGGTGACTCTTATACACTTACGCGATCATGTTGTAACTTGCGTCAGCGCTCATGTTTTAAAAGAGAAATTGCCAGACTCCCTCTTGCTTAATTAATGAAAAAAATGTTTCTCAGCCTGGACGACCATAACGGTTTGGCTAATTTTTTTGGATTATCATATGCCGAAATTTCAAAAATAATTTATAAAACTCATCTAACATACAAATACCATCAATTTCAAATACCCAAGAAGAACGGCGGTGAACGCCAAATAAGCTCGCCCTCAAAAAAACTAAAAGCAATTCAGCTTAAATTAAAGGATGTTCTTTACGAAATATACCCAAACAAATCGCCAGTACATGGCTTTGCAAAAAATAAAAGCATTGTAACTAACGCTTCAAATCATTTAGATAAAAGATATATTTTCAACTTGGATTTATCCGACTTCTTTAGTTCTATCCATTTTGGTAGAATCAGAAATCTTTTTAAATCAAGACCTTTTAATTTTAACCACAGTGTTGCAACTATCCTTGCTCAGATTTGCTGCCTTAATAACTCATTACCTCAAGGAGCACCAACTTCTCCAATCATTTCAAACATGATTGCGTGGAAGTTAGATTCCCAGCTTCAATATCTAGCTAAAAGAACCAATAGTACTTATACCCGTTATGCTGACGATATTAGTTTTTCATTTACATGTAACAAAACCAGGCTACCTGAAGATATTGTTGTTTTTAAGGATGACAAAGCATATCCAGGCTATAAGCTAATTCGTATTATCGAAGAGAACGGGTTCAAAATTAACGATGATAAAGTTCGCTTATGTAGCAAGTTAACGAGAATGGAAGTTACAGGCCTAACTGTAAATGAATTTCTTAATGTTGATCGCCAATACATAAAGCAAATATCCTCAATGTTATATGCTTGGAGGAAACATGGCTATGAAGCTGCTGAACAAGAATATAACCATAAATACAATCAACGGAAAAGAGCTTCGAGCAAACCGAAATCATATCTGCATGTTATCAAAGGTAAATTAGCATTTTTGCGAAGTGTACGAACAGGTCGTGATCTCTTGTTTAACAAATTGGCAACTCAATTTAATGCGCTTGTAGAAGACAGGTATAAATTCAAGATTCTCGAAATTTCGGACTCAGAACAAAATGCTATAAATTCGTTATGTGTAGTTTCTTGATTTCATAATCACCATTTCTTGCACTTATCTGTCTTTTTCTTCTCAAATTAATTGACTCTATAACATCATTTTTTCTCACATTAATTGCACACGTGCGACACGAAGTCGCTTACAGAAGTTGTTCCACTTAAAAAAAATGATGGAACCGCCCGTGTCACCGGGTTTGAATCTAGGAGTCTGAATAAAGAGCGACTCTAACAACGCAGCGAAGCACCGCAAGGTGTGGGGTACAATTCGCGAGAGGCGTACCCTTCTGGTAGCCATACGCCGGATGAGCGCTAGATAGTCGGTATGCTGAACACATGTGAATCTGCGATAAAGATCGTGACTAATAACAAGCGGAAATGGCTATTACGCTTGAACCAAAATGGTAAGGAGGTGGGAATAGCGTTTGTTTGCTGCGCTGTTCGTGACCCATAAGCCTCCCGGTCAATAGCAGGCAGCTAACCCGATGTACTTTTGCAAGCGGAACGTGGAAACCCGGTATTGCTCCCTTTGGGGACAGCAGACTGTAAAGTCTGCTCATGGCGGTGCCGGAAGAGGAACGAGGAAAAAGCGAACGTCGTACTGTAATGGTGCGAATAGGGGTTGCAACATCACCCCACACGAAAGTGGGCAGACTTCCTTATGGTCTCTCTTCACAAGAGAGTTTGAAGAACCACCTTTACGGTAGGAGAGCAAATGAGTGCAGTATCAATAGCACGTGCACCTTCCGGCGTGGCGTGGGACGGCATCAATTGGGCCGATATTCAACGTCAGGTAAGAGGGCTACAAGCGCGTATTGTGAAGGCGACACAGGCTGGCAGACATAACAAGGCGAAAGCCTTGCAATGGCTGCTGACCCATTCGTTCAGCGGCAAAGCATTAGCCGTCAAGCGAGTGACTGAAAATAAAGGCAAGAACACCCCCGGTGTGGATAAGGTCACTTGGAAAACACCGGAAGCAAAAATCAACGCGATAGCGTCGTTGAAGAGACGAGGATACTCAACTTTTCCACTTCGGAGAGTATTAATTCCGAAGAAAAACGGCACCAAGACAAGACCTCTCGGCATACCCGTCATGAAGTGCCGCGCCATGCAAGCGTTACATTTGTTGGCGTTGGAACCTATTGCGGAAACCACCGCCGACCTGAATTCCTATGGGTTCAGGCCGGAACGCTCAACTGCGGATGCGGGGGCGCAATGTTTCAATGCTCTCGCTCAAAAGGCTTGTGCAGAATGGGTGCTGGAGGCCGACATCAAAGGCTGTTTCGACACTATCAGTCACGACTGGATGATTGCCAATATCCCCACGGACAAGGCGATTCTAAAGAAATGGCTTAAAGCGGGATATGTGTATCAAAACGAGCGCTTCCCCACGAACGCCGGTACACCACAAGGCGGAATCATTTCGCCGGTGGCGGCTAACATGACATTGGACGGCCTCGAAGCGATGCTTTTGGAGAAATTCCCGAAAGCGAAGCAGACAGGTCGAAAAATGAACATGGTGCGTTATGCGGATGACTTCATTATTACCGGCAACTCGAAAGAAAGGCTGGAACAAGAAGTCAAACCCGCAGTGGTAGACTTTCTGGCGGAACGTGGGCTAGTCCTGTCGCCGGAGAAAACCAAAATAACGAACATCACGGATGGATTCGACTTCCTTGGTTGGAATCTGCGCAAATACAACGGCAAGCTGTTGATAAAACCGTCGAAAACAAACGTCAAAGCGCATCTTGACAAAATCAGGGAAGTCATCAAGGCCAACAAAACGGCTAAACAGGCAAATTTAATAAGACTGCTTAATCCTATTTTGCGAGGATGGGCGAATTATCACAGTCATGTAGTCGCCAAAAAAACCTTTGCTCGGGTTGATAGCAATGTCTGGTCAATGCTATGGCAATGGGCGGTAAGGAGGCATCCAGAAAAAGGCGCCCGCTGGGTTAAACAAAGGTATTTTAAAACCAGAGGCACCCGGAACTGGGTCTTTTCCGCTACAGAAAAAAAAGAAGATGGAACGCTAAGAGAGCTCGACTTGTTCCTGGAATCGGGCACGCCAATACAGCGGCATGTTAAGATCAAAGCAGACGCCAATCCGCACGACCCTAAATGGGCGCAGTATTTCGAGTCCCGATGGGGCAAAATGATGCTGAAATCATCGAGAGGTCGTGCGAAGCTTTATCGTATCTGGCTAAGACAAGATCGCCTGTGTTCAGCCTGTCAGAAGCCCATCACAAAGCTCACGCCTTGGGATGTTCACTATGATATGAAAAAAGTTGATGGCGGGTCGGATGCTGCAAGCAACCTTTACATGCACCATCTGAGTTGCCATAAATCATACGCCAAAAAACAGGTGTGTAACCGGGTGTCGAAAGATGCCTTTGCAGAGGCTTGAGCTGTATGCTGGGAAACTCGCACGTACAGTTCTCAGGGGGCTGGGCGCGGGCAACCGCGTCTGGCTACCCATCAGTATTTTTCCTGCTCACATTAAGTGATTTTATCTGGCGGAATTTCTCACTTTAGTTGATTTTATCCAGTACTTTAAAATTGAGGTTCCGGAGAAAAACCATTATCCATTATCCATTATCGTTCACGTTTAACGACCAGTACGGCAGGTGAGAATGCCAGTCGTTGCTCATCACTTGATGCCGAATGACTTGACCAGCGAAGCCATTTGTGACGAAGTATCATCGCCTTTTTCAAGCAAGCCAGTGATAACACTGTTCTGATTCTGTATTGGCTGATTTTGGCTGACCTTCCATTTGCCCTGAATCCTTTTAACCGAGAACGCTACCCCAACTATGTTGCCAAGAAGTCTTTCTGTGAAATCAGCCGGTGCGTCTGCAACCTTCCATTGGTGTGCTTGCGAGGCCTCGTGCTGGTCAGTGAGCTTTGTGATGATGGAAAGGATGTCCTTTGGATCGTGAAGTGCCGTGAGTGTAACGTAGGCATGCACTACAGCGTAGTTCCATGTTGGAACAACTTTCCCTGCCTCTTGTTTGGTGGAGTACCAGTTTGGAGATATGTAGGTTGATGGGCCTTGAAACACTAACAGTAGTTCTTGTTCCGGTGGGTGCTGCCAAACCTGGTTGCTCTTAGCAACATGGCCAATGAGTTTTCCGAATGGACCATTGGTTGGTTCATGGAGCAAAGGAATATGGTCAGCGATCAAGCCCAACGGCCCATTAGCGATAACAGTGGCCAGTGGGAATTGCTCGATAAGGCCTAGCAATACAGCTAGCCTGTCCTCTTCGAAGTGTGCAGGGCAGTACATATGTTTTTTGTGAGCTTAGGACAAACGAATTTAAAGTTTCCGATTATCATCCTTGATTACCAATCACAAAACAATGGGCTTATCCTATTTGCTCAGAACCATGGGTATATCACCCCATATGAAGATATGCGGTTTCTTTTTACCTTTCCTGTTGTCAGTTGTGCGGCATAAAATTGGTTTACTCTGAAAAAGTGCATTAAAAACGAACGTTTTTAATGACGGTTTTTGATAAAGAAAAGCGCTGTGTTTTCGATTCATTTTTGGTTATTATAAAACCTTTTTTAGGGTTTTCATTATCCCCAATGGTTTTATAGGCATTTTTGGCAAGGTGATGGCACAAACTATAGGTTATTTGCGGGTATCGACCGCAGATCAGGACTTGGAGAAAAACAAGGCGGATATTTTGACGTTGGCGAACCACCATAATCTGGGGCAAGTTAAATTCTTGGAGGAAAAAGTCTCCGGCAAAATTTCATGGCATAAACGCCGGATTGCCCAGGTTATTGAAGACCTCAAGAAAGGCGATAGCCTGGTCGTTAGTGAAATGTCCCGCTTAGGACGGAGTATGCTGGAATGTATGGAGATCCTGTCGATCGCCATGGAACGGGGTATCCATGTTTATTCGGTGAAGGGCAATTGGCGGCTTGACCAAAGCATCCAGAGCAAGATCATTGCAATGGCGTTTTCGATGGCCGCCGAAATCGAACGGGACTTGATCTCACAGCGTACCAAGGAAGCCTTACGCGCAAAGAAAGCCTCTGGTATGTCGCTAGGCCGTCCCAAAGGGCCAGGCAAGAGCAAGCTCGACCCGTTCCGCCCCGAAATAGAAGCCTTGCTTGCAAATGGCGCAACCCTGTTTTTTATTGCCGGCCGCTATGGCACGACTTCCGCCAATTTACGCAACTGGATGGGTAAACACGGCATCGCCCGTTCTAAACAGGACAGCATTCGTGCCGCGTAAACGCATCCCTTTTGAAATGCTTGTGGTGCTTCAAAACCAACTGGATGCGCTGTCGCCCAGAAACGCCCAACGCAAAGAACTTGTTGCGGTAACCTGCGAAGCGTTTGGGATTTCTGCATCCACCGTCCGGCGGCAATTACGGGATCACCAACTGCCGTATTTACTGTTTCGTAGCGATTACAATAAATCAAGAAGCCTGCCAGAAGCGGACATGCGCCGTTATTGCGAATTGATTGCCGCACTAAAACTACGGACAACCAGCAAAAAGGGGCGGCACTTATCGACTAAAGCATGTATTGAACTCCTCGAAAAGTCCGGCATTGAAACCGCAGAAGGGTTGATTAAAGTTGAACCCGGCCTGCTCAAACTCAGCACGGTCAGCCGCTATTTAACACAATGGGGTTACGGCAACCGTACCCTAACCATTGAACCGCCCTGGACTCCCTTTCAGGCAACCCATAGCAATGAGTGCTGGCAGTTTGATTTCTCGCCGTCAGACTTGAAAAAACCAGAATTTTTCGGCAAAGCGTTAAAAGAGGGTTCGGAATACCTGGCCTTGGCCGGTGTCACCGATGACCGGAGCGGGTTTTGTTACCAAGAATACCATGTGGTCAAAGGTGAAGACGCAATGACCGCACTGCTGTTCCTGTTTAATGCAATGTCCGCCAAGAAAGACAATGGCTGCCCATTCCAAGGCATCCCTTCGGTTATTTACATGGATGCCGGGCCGGTGTCAAAAAGCCGGGTATTTTTGTGGGTCATGAAACAATTGGGCGTTGAAGTAAGGGTACATATGCCAAAGGGTAGTGATGGCCGCCGCACCACCGCACGTTCTAAGGGCAAGGTGGAACGCTCATTCCTGACGATCAAATCCTCCTTGGAAACCCTGTACCATCTCCAGCAACCGGAAACGCTGGAAGAAGCCAATGCCTGGTTACACAAGTATTTACAGGAATATAACGCGATGGATCACCGGCATGAAGAACATTCCCGCATGGAGGATTGGTTGCAGAACCTTCCACCCTACGGGTTCAAGGAAATGTGCTCTTGGGATCGATTCCGCACGTTTGCCCGCGAGCCGGAACAGCGCAAGGCGGACAGCAACGCCTGTGTCGGTATTGACGGCATCCGTTATCAATTGAGCCATGATATGGCGGGGCAAGACATCACCTTGCTTTGGGGGATATTTGATAACGAACTCTATGTTGAGTTCAATAATGAGAAGCAGGGCCTTTTTATCCCGAAGAATCGGCCAATCCCGTTCGGCAAGTTCCGTAAACACAAAAAAAGCAGCGTTCGAACTTAAGGCGGATCGGATTGGGCAATTGGCCAAATCGATCCGCCTGCCACGTTCGGCATTGTCCGGCATCAACAGCAGTGACCAAGCCCTGTTGAACCAAGCCAATATTGTTCAGATGGAAAAACCGAAATCCATGCCGTTTGATGACAGTCCTTTCCTGCAAGCAGCCACGTTTAAAAACAAGCTGGATGCCAAGACTGCCATTGCCGATTATCTCGGCAAACCGCTGTCCAGGTTGACCGACCAGAAAATTGTCGCCATCAATACGATTCTCGATGAAACATTGGACAAAAAGACAGTACTGGAGAAAATTCGCGCGTATTTTACTTTAAGCTCGGTCGATCGTTCAGGAGGTGACTGATGTACGGTGAAATGATGCAATACTATGGTTTGGTTAAGGATTTTGACAAAGCCGATTATTTTGAGACCGAAGCCTTTAAAAATGTTTTGAATAGCCTTGAAGCGGCGGTCATGTCTGGCGGCATTATTACCCTTACCGGCATCGTCGGAGTCGGCAAGACCAGGGTTATCCGGCATTTTCAGGATGGCTTAAAAAAGAACAACCAAGTGATCGTCGCCAAATCGTTGGCGACCGATAAACGCCGCGTCAACATCAACACCCTTTATGCCGCATTATTCGCTGATTTGCCTACCCCCAAGGATTTTAAAGTGCCTACCCAAGCCGAAATCAGGGAAAGGAAGCTTCAGGAATTGATCCGTAAAATCAATAAGCCTATCGCCTTCTTTATCGATGGTGGCCCATGACCTCGATTGGCGCACCTTGATTGGCCTTAAACAATTGATTGAAACGATTGAAGATGCCAAAGGCATCTTGACCATTATCATGGTTGGCCACCCCAAACTGGGCAATGACCTCAATAAGCCGACGATGGAAGAAATCGGTGCGCGGGCTAAATTGTTTAGCTTGGACAGTTGGGGACAACAGAAGAACGCTATATTGAATGGGCATTGACGCATTGCAGCAAACCGAAAACTACTATTCATGACATAGTGACGCCCGATGCTGTTAATCTCCTGGCGGAACGGCTGATCACGCCGTTACAAATCTGTCATTACCTGACGCTCGCCTTAATAAAGGAAGCCACCACAGGTACAAAACCGGTTGACCTGAAATCGTCGAGGCGGTGTTGTCCCCGGACTTAAACACCCTAAAACCGAAATTAGCCAGGCACGGCTATAATACCGCGGCTTTATGCGAACACTTGAATGCCAGGAGAAGCGAAATTAAGGCGTATTTCAATGGGCAATTGCCAGCGGCCAAGGCTGATGAGTTCAACAGGAAATACACAAGCTTGGGATTTTGTAAACCTGACATGCCTATAGCTGTAATAACGTAATGCTATAATTTAAATAGCTAAATTATTGAAAATTTAAAAGAGAACGATCGATGTATGATCCACTTTGCTTTCGTGAAGCATTTCAGTCCGACTTGCCTGAAGTAATTTACGCCGATATTCACAGCCAGAGATGGACGACGGGAAAATCCTTTCCGTATCCGAAGCGGAGCGAATATTTGAACGTATGTCGAGCTACCCCAATTATAAGGTATATATTGCAGTTTCTGGCAAACACGTGGTGGGTACATTTGCACTTCTCATCATGGATAATTTAGGACACTTGGGTGCGCCGTCGGCCATCATTGAAGATGTTGCGGTCGATTCAACTCTTCAAAGACAAGGTATTGGTAAGAAAATGATGCAGCATGCAATTCAGCTTGCGACCGAGTATGGGTCGTTACAAAGCCGTGCTTTCCTCGAATATAAAACGTGAAGGTGCACATGCCTTTTACGAATCTTTGGACTTCGAACGCCATGGCTATAGCTTTCACCTTGTCACGAAATAAAGCGACCAAGACAAAGTTAAGACTTTAGTTTTTGACTTGGGATAAAATCAATTAAAGTGAGAATTTCCACCCGATAAAATCACTTAATTCGAGAAACAAAACGCCGTGTGCAATTAATGTGAGAAAAAGTGAATTTATAGAACCAATTAATTCGAGATGAAAAAGGCGCGGATAAGTGCAAGAAATTGTGAATATGAAATCA
>CAWBFT010000038.1:0-6060 GCA_963788135.1 uncultured Gammaproteobacteria bacterium | reverse complement strand
GAACACGCCTTGTTTACTGTTATAAGAACCTCCCAACTCTTTCGGCGATGCAACCTTTACATCCACTTGAAGATTCAGGACTTTTAGCACCTCAATAAGAAAACCCTGGTCAGTTTCGCCTTCAACCAATAAAACACGGTCTTGATTGGCCACTACCGCACCTCCACGTCACTTTGGGTGATGCTATAGAGTGCCTCTTCGTCGAATACCGTGGCAATGACCCGGCCACGATCACTATTCCGAACGCTCTTGCCAACACGAAACAACACACCATCGATGTCCTTACGATCAATGGCAACCTTGGAAAAACTCTCGATGCAATCCCAACTATGGGTGGTGGCAAAAACCTGAATGTCCAGCTTCTCCGCCATTTCAAACAACAGAGCCCATATTTTTTCTTGAACGCTGTAATGCAGACCGTTTTCAAACTCATCAATGAGAAAAAAGCCGCCTTTGGCGGGAAAGATCTTTAAAGCCAATTGTAGCATCCTTAACATGCCATCCCCCAAGCTATTCAATGGTACAGGGCGAGGTAAGCCTTTGATTTTTACTTTGGCGATTCGGCGAATGGCTTTGCTTTCACCATAAGCAGAGTCATTAACAAAAGTGAGATTTTCAAACTCAGGCAAGATGATTCTCATGGCGTCCTTAACCGTCTCTTCTGCCTCAGTGAGTGCAATCCTGTCCCAATCGTCGGCCAACTCATTCATCGCAATTAACTGAGTAGGGATAACGCTGCAAGGCAGCGGATCGCCTACCGTCGCAAACCGCCTAAAACCAGGGCTGATGACATTAAAATCGATGTTTACCGCGTTGTTTTTCTTTTTTATCAAGAGGCCTTCACCGAGTATCAAGCGATGTTCCGTTAACTCAAGACTCGTAATTGAACCGGGCGCTTAATAGTCTCTTTATTGCCGTCTTCATCGGTGGCGATGAAATCCTTTCCAACCTTATAAACATGATAAATTTTTAATGCGTCCTCATTTTCAAGTTCTCCAATAACAATCGGCTTCTCTTCTTTAGGAAATTTTCGTCCGGTAAATAAGTCTTCATAAGGCAATGAGACTTTAGTGCCTTCTTTTACATTTTTATCTAAAAAATGCTTTTCATCATGCCCTTGGGCGATTTTTTCCAATAATGCCTGATGGCCATTTCCTGCATAAATCCTCAACGCCTCCAGCACGGAGCTTTTTCCTGAATTGTTCTTACCTACGATCAGGTTAACACGACCAAGTTTGGCGACCTCGAAATCAGCCAAAGACCTGAAATTCTTGATGACTAGCGACTTAAGCATGTTAATTTCCCCATTATTTGATCATTATTATTCATCTTTACCTCCGGTAACCGCCTTCACATCTGCCAGCAAATCGCCAAACTTGCCATAGTTTACTTTTACGCCGTCATCCAGATCGAGCTGGATGCGTAGGTCTGCGTAGTGGCGGAGTTTTTCGTCGTAAGCCAGCAGTTCGACGTGTTTTTTCTTGAGCTTTTCGATGTCCTTGTTCAGTTTGCTTCGGGTCGCATTGGATGCAGCTACGGCGGCATCTTTTTCCAGCATCTCGATGCGTGACTGGATTTTACCGGTCAGCGGCACGACATATTCGGCGCGCATTCTGGCGAGTGTGCTTTCGTGGTAACGGTGCAAGTAAACCAGGGCCTGGAATGCACCTTGTTTGCCGCTGGAGAACAGCCAGTAAATCGGGCGTTTTTTGTAGGTTTGCAGGTGATCTTTAAAGAAGCTGCTGGCAAGATAGCGGCGGATGGTTTCAATGGGGGTTTCGTTGCCTTTTTGACCTAAGCTTTCCGCCAGCCAGGCGATGTTTTCGTCCAGCGTTTCTGCATTCCAAACCGCCAGCAAAAACTCGCGGATGCGGTTGGCGGCATCGTCCTCAAACCAGAGTTCATCGGTAATCGGCACAATGCCGTCGGCGTCGGCGGGGAAAGTTTTGTAGCGGTCGGGATCAAAACCGACATTACCGGCGTGGGCGTAGATTAAACCCGGTTCATCCAGGCTATAACGCCCCATCATGCAACCGATAGCATAGGAAATCAGCCGCTGGCAGTCTTTTTCGCGGTCGGCGCGGGCGAGGGTGATTTGTTCTTCGGGAACTTCGGGGGAAAGTTCGTCTTGCAGGCCGTAGGCTTCGATGAAGAGGCGGTTGTTTTCTTCTTCCAGGTGTTGCATTTCGGCGATAGCTGCGCGGTTTTGTTTTTGCCACTGCTGGTAAGAGGCTTCCAGTGTAGGGTACGCATCGCGTATCTTTTCGGGTTGGCATTGGTCGCTGCTAATGGTAAGCGATGCGTACCCTACAGGGCTAAACGCCGTCATTCCGGCAGGGATGCCGGAATCCAGTGCCATGGACGGTAACGCTACATCTGCACAGATACTTGATTGAGCAGGAGTGCCTGCCGACAGATTCACATCCCTGTGACTGGATTCGCTTGCGCCGTCTAACGGCTCCGGCATCCCTGCCGGAATGACGGGGCTAATAGTGGCTGCTGGTGTTTTTTGATTTTGGCGAATCAGCGGGTTTTCTGTGAAATCCCATGAAGTTTCGTATGAATCCCAATCTTGTTTTGAAATATCAATACATTTTTTAATTTGTTCAGAGTTATTAATATCACAAGATTCTTTAAAAGCAATATCAGCTATGTTTCCAACGTTGCAAGTAAGTGTAGGATTAAATATATTTAAGATTATCCTTGTTATATTGCTATTCAAATAACCTAACATATTGTATTTTATAGGCTCACTTATAATCACTGGACCTCGATTTCCAATTACATAACCTTTAGGAAGAAATCTAAAAGATGGATACCCCGAAGTAACGTCGCCCCAAGTAAAACATTCCATGAAAAAGATGTCTGTATTTACAATTCGTCTTGACCAATGGGTAGTATTCGGGTCGCTTGGATTAGATACGACCCATTCTTTAATTTCGTAGCCATCATTTTCCCAATTCACAACATATTCACTATTTCCGTACCATTTTTTAAACCCACCTCCCTTGTTATATGGATACCATTTTAAGTTATTGAATTTTGATTCTTCTGTATTGTTTGTTTTGAAACTAATATTTTTAAATTTAATTTCATACCAATACCTTAAAAATCTCTCGTTATCAGATGTCGCCATCCCAGCTTTGATATTAGCAATTTCTCCAATTTTTGAACCCGTACTAAAAAGCTGTCGAAATTTATCACTGACCCAATAAGCTACAGGGCTACCTGAAATCTTTTTGAAATCATCGGGTTTGGCGTTATAAAACCAGCCGCAATCAGGGTTTTTAATGGCTTCTAATGTTTTGATTGATTGATCATCTGCACTAGAAAATTCTATAAGACGTATAAAAGAACTGTTGTATTTTGATAAGTGCGATGGAGTTACTGTAAATGCACAAATCGGCACAAAAGCAGAATCAAAAAAGGCGTGATATTCGGGCTGAATAAGTGAAGTTATTGTGGCTTTTTCAATAAAATTATTTCTCAAATTTTCATAAGACGAAATAAACATCCAGACAAATGGCGACATAAAGCCAAGCTGTCCAGATTCCTTTGTTAGCGACAAATCTCGAATCATGAAAGCTGAAAACAGGTCTTTCTCAAAGCCTTTGTAGTTATCTTTCAAATAGGTCTTAAGCAAAGGAGTAAAGTATTTGCCGCCCATATACGGCGGATTCGCCACCACCGCATCAAACTGCATTCCCAAAATTCTCGCCTGCCGTACCAACAGCAACAGATTCAATGCCGCCGCTTGTGCAAGCAGGTCGCCGCTTTGAATTGCCAACTGCAAACCTGCGTCCATCATAGCCAGTTGTGCATTCAAATCGGGTGGAATTTGAATTAACGAGCCAAAGGTAAGGGCATGGGCAAAGGTGTCGATCAGGGATGTAATCGTAGATTGGGTTAGGGTAGCGTAACCCGATAATGCTTGCGTCAGCTCATAGGAACCTAGCCCCTTACTTTCCTGTAAGGCCAGCACATTGAGCTTGGGCGGTTTGTCGAGCAATCGCCGGTCGTCGGCACGGGCTTTCATCAACAAGGCAAAACCGGCCAGTTGCGCGGCACGGTCGTCGATATCCAAGCCAAACAGGTTTTTTTCCAAAATCAGGCGCGGAATGCTGCGAGGTTGATAGCCGCGTTCCAGATATATTGCCTTTAACACCTCGTACGCTTCGACCAAAATATGACCAGAACCACATGCGGGATCGAGTACGGTTATCGTTTCGGGATTCAAGCTACCGCCGTCTTCGTTCATCCGGATTTGGATTAGCGCGGCTAAAGCCGCTCCTACTTCTACGGTTTGTTCAGCGGGTTCGATGTAATAGGGCCATTGGCTTTTTAGCGTCGAAGCGGGATTTGCCATCGACCACAAACGCCCGACACTGTTTTGCACCAGATATTGCACTATCCAGTTGGGCGTAAAAAGCTGGGTGGCGGCGGGAATATCTTCACTTTTGACCACCTTGCCGATGACCTGATCTTTTTTCTCGCTGATGTAAAACTGATACAACCAGCCGATGATTTTCACTTGACTCCAGTCTTCTTCTGGAATAGATCCAACCAATTTGGCGATGACCGAATCAGTTAGCAATAAATTGTCAGGGAGTAGCAGTTCGGTTTCATTGTCGATGCGCTCAAACAAAAAAGGCATGACACTGGACAACGCATTACACTGAGCGATCAGCGTTAAGCGATACAGTTCGCCATCTTGATCTCCAGCCAATTTGAGTTCAATAACCTGTTGCGGATTAAGATCGGGGAGTTCGCGGTTTTGCGCCAGTTCCGGCGCGGCGTTAAGTATTTCCGGCAAACCGCCTTCACGGCTGGACAGCACCCAATAACCGTGGCCGAGGTAATCGTGAATCTCCATGAAACGCAAGGCGGCAAAGCGGTTGAACCAGGTATAAGCCAACGCTTCCATGGTTTGGCTAAAGCGTTCTTTATCAATACGGGCAATCAGGTTATCCCGTTGGCGGCTGATTTTGACAGGCCAAAATTGCCCGGCAATGATGACGAAATCACCACTCTTTTCGGCGGGCGCAATCATTACAGAACCGTTCTTTTCTGACAGTCCGATTCGATAGGCACGGGCAGTAACCGCAGCAATAAAGTCTTTACGGGCTTGTGGTGCATAGGTTTTGAGTTTGGCTTTGTTCATTTTATGAAATCTTGCAAAATCAAAATCCGACCAAGTCCCTGCGCTTTACGGTAATACGCTTCATCAGCGGTGACGAATATTGCTCCCGATGTTTCGAGGGCGACCGCATGATAAAGCGTGTCAAAAATATGATGTTTCAGTTGTATGGATAGTGAACAAGCCGTTGCATAGATTTTGGCAGTTTCAACCCGATGAAAGTCCATATTCAATAGATCGGTAAGACTGATGGCCGCTTTTTCCGGACGCAAGCGAGTCAACACTCCAATTACTTCGGCTATAAAGTGAGGCGGTTGGTAGCATTCTATCTCTCCGTCCAGTAATAAGTTCAAAATATGAAGTGCCTGACTTCGATGGTTTTCTTCAGTCCTGAGCGTAAGAAACCACTTGATAGACACGTTTGCATCAATGACATATCGAGTCATGATCGGAGTTCTTCACGGGCGGCGCGAATCTCTTCTTCCGTAACCGGTTCCATCTCTGCGCGTCGGGCTAAAATATTGGCGATTGCTTCACGGTGGCGTTGTTTGTGTGCAGCACGCTCCACGGCTTCCATCATCAATTCGGCAATGATGGCACTTTTGTTTTGTCCTTTGTAGGCTTCATTAAACGCTTTTTTTACGTCGTCAGGTACGCTGAAATTCACGGTAGACATAGTGATCTCCTGGATTGTTGAAATTTTCAACAAATTATTGAGTATTACCAAGTAAAGAGCAACTCATAATTGGTTTTATTGAATCCGGGCTTTTTTGCCTTCTTGCAGAGCGGACACTAACGCCTTCCTTAACTTGGTCAGGTAAGCATCGACTTCGGCTTCCGTTTCCAGATAGGTTTTAGAGCTGAGCGCCTGGGCACGAATCACTTTAACGGGTTTTTGCGGCGTCGTCCCCGTATTTCCAGCG
>CAWBFT010000037.1:0-135376 GCA_963788135.1 uncultured Gammaproteobacteria bacterium | reverse complement strand
CCGAAATATCGGGAGAATACAGGCAACTGCTGACACACCAGGAAATCCACGGCAGGTTCATCAGGGTAAAAGCTTTCGGGAAAAATGGCCTTACCTGAAGGGTTTCAATGGATAACCAAAGAAGAACTTAAAAAAATCCCCTTTCCAAAATATATCCTTTCTTATTTGACAGAAAATGGGTAAATTTATTAAGCAACCAGGACAGGAACTGACTTTCAGAATAAACGTAATTATATGCGCGGCGTAAACAGGGTAATGCTGATCGGGAACCTCGGTAAAGATCCGGATGTACAAATTTTAGAAGGAAATATTGCCGTAGCCAAATTCCCGCTGGCTACTACGGAAACCTATAAAGACAGGACCGGTAAACTCATAAGCCAGACCGAATGGCACACGGTGGTATTATGGAGGGGCCTGGCGGAACTGGCCCAAAAATACCTGCATAAAGGAAGCCTGATTTACGTAGAGGGCCGCCTTCGCACCCGAAACTGGGACGATAAAGAGGGCCACCGTAAGTTTGCCACTGAAGTTGTGGGTGATAATCTCATAATGCTTGATAAGCGGGCAGACGGCGGCGGTATACCGGGAACCGGTGGTCCGGCAGGTTTTGACAGCCCCGGTCCGGACGATTTACCTTCACTTGGTGAACATTCTCCTGACCTTCCTTTCTGATGCAAAAAATGATTTTATTATGTTTGCATCAGGATCATGGCAATTCGACCTTGAAAAGGTGTTGATGTCAGATCAATTTTTTCACTAAAAGTCATCTTTTGAACCAGGACCTGCTGACCATCCTATTACAATCGTGGATACATCCCATATTTCTGGCTGCATTGCCCCAGGCTGCAATGACCATACTGGTTTTCGTTCTACTGTTTTTGCTGCTAATTACCTTCATGGTTTCCGGAGCCGAAGTAGCCTTATTTTCTCTTTCATTTAAAGATATCAACCTCCTGAAAACAAAACAGATGCCTGCCGCCAGGCGCATCCTGAAATTACTGGAAGAGCCGCGCGCATTAATGGCTTCCCTTTTGCTGGCCAATTTGGTTGTTAACCTTGCGATCATTATCATTTGTAATTTCCTTGTCAATGAATGGATGGATACACGGTCGAATTTTTTCTTTTCATTGATCATTAAAATACTATTCGTTACATCCCTGTTGGTATTATTTGCTGAGGCATTGCCTAAGGTTTGGGCCGCGCAAAATAATCTTCGGTTTGCCTATTATTCCTCTTCCATGGTAACGGGCATACATACCTTGTTTAAAGGTATCAGCAGTTGGATGGTAGGGTTCACTGACCGCATAGAAAAAGCGCTCGGGGGAAGTAAAAACAGTACTTATAGCCTGGAACAACTGGACCAGGCAATTGACATGACCACACCACAGGATGCAACAGAAGAAGAAAAAAATATCCTGAAAGGCATTATAAAGTTTGGTAACATAACCGTGCGGCAGGTAATGAAAAGCAGGCTTGATGTACACGGTGTTGAAACCGGAACATCTTTTACGGATCTTGTGAGCAAAGTGGAAGAACTGCATTATTCAAGGCTTCCGGTTTACCAGGGCAGCCTTGATCATGTTAATGGTATCATCCATACCAAGGACCTTATTCCGCATTTACATGAGCCAGCGGATTTTGACTGGCAGGCCTTGATCAGGCCACCTTTTTTTGTACATGAAAACAGGCTGATTGAAGACCTGCTCAAAGAGTTTCAGGCCAAGCGTATTCACTTTGCCGTAGTAGTTGATGAATTTGGCGGAACGGAGGGCATTGTTACACTGGAAGATATCCTGGAGGAAATCATTGGTGATATCCGCGATGAATTTGATGAGGATGAAATAGCAGATGCCAGGATCGATGACAATACTTTTGTTTTTGAAGGAAAAACGATGGTCAACGATGCCTGCCGGAAGATGGGTATTGAGGTGGATACTTTTGATGAAGTGCGGGGCGACAGCGAAACAATGGCCGGGCTGGTACTGGAGCTTGCCGGTGAAATCCCAAAGGTTAACCAGGAGATCATGAGTGGTGATTTTCATTTTGAAGTGCTTGAACTGGAAAAGAACCGGATCCGTAAAGTGAAAGTAATCATCAAGCCAACGGCGCAAGAAAAATGATATGAAGACAAAACTGTTTGCCTTTTTCTCTTTGCTCCTGGTTTTTACCATATCCTGCAACAGCGCCTACACTCCCCGTGAACGTGGTTATTACCGGATCGATTTTCCGGAAAGGTCCTACCAGTTGTTTAATGATCCCGGTTATCCGTATACGTTTGAATACCCTGTCTATGGTAAAATTACCCGCGACAGTTCTTTCTTTGAAGATAACCCAGACAACCCCTTCTGGATCAACCTTGATTTTCCGCAATTCAATGGCCGGGTTTACCTGTCATATAAATCTATAGGCGGAACATCCCTGTATAAAGTAAAAACTGCAACAGGCTATCGCGATTCCGTTGTGCGCAATACCTTTGACGGCCTGCGAGAAGAAGCCTACCGGATGACCATGAAACATACGGTGAAAGCCAGCGGGATCAATGATTCTCCATTCATTACCGCTAATGGTATTGCAGGGATGTATTTTAAAGTGGAAGGCAATGCGGCAACCTCAAGGCAATTTTACGTTACAGACAGCCTGCGACATTTTCTCCGTGGCGCCCTTTATTTCGACAGCGCCCCAAATGCCGATTCTCTTTCTGTAGTAAACGATTTCCTGGAAACAGACATGCGACATTTGATTGAGACGCTTGTGTGGAAAAAATGATTAGTCAGTCGCCAGTCGCCAGTCACCAGTCGGCAAAAACAGCCCTTTGGCTGCGCTGTACTGTCTGATATTGAGGAATGTATCAGTTTTAATCACCAACTAATTGCAACATAATTCAACATGATATTTTATCTTTGAAGTAAATTAATTTACACCTTATAATCAGGTTTTTGCCTTTGGCTGTTACTGCCGACGTTGATTGTTGACTGGCACTCTTGTTGCCTAGTCAATTACACCGAATTAATGCCGGCTTAATAAACAAGTTTGCCAAATTATCAGGTTTTTGCCTTTGGCTGTTGACTGCCGACTGTCGACTGGCGACTCCGCTGGCTCCTTTCCCCCTCCACTAATCACTGCTTTTCCAAGATTATGAGCTAATTTTGATCAAAACCCGGCTTTGATAGTTATAGATAAAGTACTGATCAGTGACGAGATCATAGAAGAACAATTTGTTTGCGACCTTAATAAATGTAAAGGAGGCTGTTGCGAAGACGGAGATGCAGGTGCGCCCCTTACCAATGAAGAATTAGAGGAGGTCAAAAACGCATATGAACAGATCAAACCGTTTTTGACTCCGGAAGGAGCAAGGGAGCTGGAAAGAACCGGCCTGTACAGATATGATCGCGAGTTTGGCTGGGTAACGCCAACTGTGAACGGAGAAATCTGTGCCTATGGGTATCGCGATAAACAGGGCATCATAAAATGTGCCTTTGAAGATGCTTATAACCAGGGACTGACAACATGGAAGAAACCCATATCTTGTCATCTCTATCCAATAAGGATCAAACAAAGCCGTTATAATGAGCATGAGATGATGAATTATGAACCACGTGAATCTTTGTGCAGCCCTGCCTGTGCATTGGGTGTTCAGTTAAAAGTGCCGGTGTATAAATTTCTGAAGGAATCAATTACCCGGAAATACGGCAAGGATTTTTACATCGCACTTGAAAAAATAGCTTCGGAATATTATAAGGAGATGGAATAGCACTTCTCCGGAAATATTTCGGCAATTCATTAGTGGTACTTGTTCGCGTCAATTTTTAAACGACCATTAATATTTTCTTTTTCAGTTAAATTGAATAATAAATCATGAGTGAATCCGCAAATACATTCATGGCTAAGAGCCTGGTGAAAGCTGCCGACCTTGACCATCGCAGGAAAATTAATTTTAACATAAGTAAGTACAATGCTGTAGTTCCGCAAGGGAAGAAACAGTTCCTGGATGTAGAAGCCGTGCGTATGAAGGCCAAGAATATTAAATGGCGTGCCATAGAAACCCTTGACAGGCAACTGGAGGATTTCGAAAAGCATTTCAGTCAACGTGGCGGTAAAGTGATCTGGGCAGAGACGGTTGAAGATGCGCGTCAGGCCATAGGAGAAATTTGCAGGAAGAAAAATTGCAGGACCGTTGTCAAAAGCAAAAGCATGGCAACGGAAGAAATACACCTGAATGATTTCCTTACTTCGGAAGGAATTGAAAGTGTGGAAACTGACCTTGGAGAATATATCCAGCAACTGGATGGAGAGCCTCCTTATCATATTGTTACTCCTGCAATGCATAAAAGCAAGGAAGATGTGGCACGGCTTTTTGAAGAAAAATTACATACGGCACCTGGCCTGTCTCCGGAAGAACTTACCCTTGTAGCGCGTGAAAAATTGCGGGGAAAATATACTGCTGCCGAGGTTGGTATTACCGGAGCCAACTTCATCATATCGGATACGGGCAGTATCGCTCTTACCGAAAATGAAGGAAATGCCAGGCTCAGTTGTGCCTGGCCTAAAACACATATTGTACTTGTTGGCATTGAAAAAGTGATCCCTTCGATACAGGACCTTGCATTATTCTGGCCACTGCTGGCTACATTTGGTACAGGCCAGCAAATTACCGTTTATAATACGATCATCAGCGGACCCAGGCAAAGCCGGGAAACCGATGGACCTGAAGAGATGTACGTGATCCTGCTGGATAACGGACGCACCAATATCCTGCAGCATCCTAAATCCCGGGAAAGCCTGTATTGTATTCGCTGTGGTGCTTGTCTGAATGCCTGCCCGGTATATAAAAATATTGGCGGGCACAGTTACGGCACAACATACAGCGGACCTATTGGAAGTGTGATCACGCCGCACCTCAAAGAAATGGATGAGTGGAAACACCTTAGTTACGCTTCTTCCCTTTGCGGAAACTGTACTGAAGTATGTGCCGTTAAAATCAACCTGCATGAACTCCTGCTTGATAACCGCCACGAAGCTGTTGCATCCGGGGCATCAGGATTTGCTGAAAGAATGGCCTGGAAAATATGGAAACAGGCTTCACTAAGCAGGTCATTGATGAATTCCGGAAACGGGAAAATGAAAACCTGGATCGTCAATAACTTGTTTACCGGCTGGCAGAAACACCGCTCACAGCTTATATTCCCGGCCAGGACCTTCAACCAGATGTGGAAAGACAAACAGGCTGATCGCCAATGAAGAAAATGGCGGATCATTTTATGCTTAGTTTTATTTTCAGATCTGGCAGGAATAAATCCCCTGTAAAAATTATCCGGCAATATTTTTCGCTAAAAAACAGCACCCTGTTTATTGTATGCTGACAATCTATTCCGACAGGGATTCGCCCCGATGGAAATATATTACAACTGTCTTATTTCAGGAAATACTGGGTATTCCGGTTACGCATACTACAGATAAAGGTCAGTATCTCCTGGCTGGTCCGGCACGTATCAATTACTCCCATATACGCGTACACGAAGATGAAATTTTTGTAAGGCCCGCAGGCCTTTTGTTTGAGGAAAATATCCGGGAGCAGGATATCAAAGTCTCAGTATATGAAGGCCTTCCCTGTTTTTTTCCGACTTCGGAAAGTGATTTTCCATTTGATATTTTTGCCGCTTCGTTTTACCTGTTAACCCGGTATGAAGAATATCTGCCACACCAGAAAGACAGCTATGGCCGCTATGCCCACACCCAAAGCCTGGCATTCCGGGAACATTTCCTTGACAAACCGCTGGTTAATATCTGGCTGAAGCATTTCCGGAATATCCTGTCCAAAAGATTTCCTTCCCTGGTAATGCCTGTACCTGCTTTCAGGTTTATGCCAACTTATGATATTGATATTGCTTATGCCTATCTCTGCCGGGGGCTGCGCAGGTCTGCATTGGGCGCGGCACGTTCTGTTTTGCAGGCAAAGCCAGATCAGTTTTTTGACCGCATTCGGGTGATGGCAGGAAAGAAAAAAGATCCTTACGATGTTTATGAGTGGCTGGATGCCTTGCACCTTAAGTACCGGTTAAAACCTTATTACTTTTTCCTGCTGGCTGAACAGCAAAAAGGCTACGACAGAAATGTGGATCCACGCATGGAGTCTTTCATGAACCTGGTTCAATATCACGGAATGGGTTATCCGGTTGGACTGCACCCTTCATGGCAAAGCGGTGATGCGCCACAATTGATTGCCAGTGAAAAAGCAAGGCTTGAAGCACTGGCCGGTAAAAAGATCACCGGAAGCCGGCAGCATTATATTCGGTTATCCCTTCCCGGTACTTACCGCTTGCTGATTGAAAATGGCATTGAGTCGGATTTTTCCATGGGCTATGGCAGCATCAATGGGTTCCGGGCATCTGTTTCTTCACCCTACAGCTGGTATGACCTGGAAAAGGAATCTATTTCCAGCTTGCGCATTTTTCCATTTTGCTTCATGGATGCCAACGCCAGGTTTGAGCAGGACCTTACGCCTGCGCAGGCTTTTGAAGAGATCCGGTATTATCACGATGTGGTAAAAAAAGTGGATGGGACCCTGGTCACCATCTGGCATAATTCCTTCTTCAGTGATGATCCTGTTTATGCCGGATGGAAAGAAGTGTATGAGATATTTTTGAACGAAGTTGTTTATTGGGACCTATAGAAAGTGGAAAGTGGAAAATCGAAAGTGGGAAGTGAAAGTCAGAATACATATACTGCAAAGAAGATAAGTACGCAAGGAATTAAACATTCGATTTTTTGAAACCTGTATTTACCAGGTAAACCCCGATAAGTGTAACCATTGTACCGCCTGCTATCAGCAGGTTGAGTTTTTCGTGATTAAGTATGGCGCCAATGATCACTGCCACAATGGGGTTAATGTATGCATAAATGGAAGCCTGTGCCGGAGGTAATCTTTTAAGTGCATAGATAAATGCTGCAAAGGTTATTATCGATCCGATGACCACCAGGTAGGCTATAGAATACCATGCAGGCATAGGAATTTCTGAAAGGGGTATCTGTTTGCCCGTTATGTAAGAAACAGCAGTGAGGATCACCCCGCTCAGGAACATTTGCCAGCCTATGCTGTAATAGGGGTTCAGGTCCTTTGCATGTTTTACGGTGAGTAATGTTCCAAGTGCCCAGGTCATGGTGGCAATTACCCCTAGAATGATCCCCAGCGAAAAATTTGAATTGAATAGCGCATCCAGGTAATCGTAAAAGATGATCAGTATGCCGCCAAAGCCCAGTATCAGTCCCATTACCGTAGTCAGGTTTAGCCTGGTGTCTTTAAACAACGCAAGGCTGAACAGCGCGATCCAGATAGGCGCAATGGCTCCTATGACGGCCCCAAGACCACTGGGGATATATTGCACAGACCATGTGCTGAAACCATTGCTGATCACAAACATGATCACACTCATCCAGGTAAACCGGATTAGCTGGCTCAGGCTCGGCCATTTGTACCCTTTGATGATAAAGAAAAGTATATAAATTCCTCCACCCAGCAGTTGACGGATGCCTGCCAGCTGAAGAGCGGGCATATGCTCAACACCTTTTTTTGAAGCCAGCCAGGTGGTGCCCCAAAAAAAACTTACCAGTGCCACCGCAAATAATGCCCTGGTCTTTTCTGAATGTCGCCGGGGATTGAGTGGCTGAAAAGAAGATTTGGCTGTATCCAGCAGGTCCTCAATAAAACTTCTCACCTGAATCCTTCTCATATCAGCCTTGTTTTTCTATCCTAATGACGGAAATGCCGCATGCCGGTCATGACCATTGCCAGTCCCTGCTCTTTGCAATAGGCAATGGAATCCTTATCGCGGATGCTTCCGCCGGGTTGTATATAAGCCAATATCCCTGCCGCGTGGCCCATTTTGACACAGTCGTCAAACGGGAAGAATGCATCACTGGCCATTACCGCTCCTGCGGTTTCGGCGCCAAATTGTTTTGCTTTTTCCAACGCCTGCCTGAGCGAATCAATCCTTGAGGTTTGCCCACATCCCTTACCAATGAGCCGCCTGTCCTTTACCAATGCTATGGCATTTGACTTTAAGTGCTTACAGACGAGGTTGGCAAAAAGCAGGTCCGCTTTTTCTTCCCGGCTTGTTTCCCTTCCACCGGCTTCTTCCCATTTTTCCACATTGCCTTCGTCTATCCCTTGCTGTAAAACGCCATTGAGTAATGACTTAAATTGTTTTTTGGCAGAAGGTTGTTTTTTCTGCTGCAGCAGTATGCGCGCTTTTTTAGCAGAAAGTATGGTGATCGCTTCCTTCGTAAAAGAAGGGGCTATCAGCACTTCAAAAAAGATTTCCTGAATGGCTTCGGCAGTGGCTGCATCTATTTCGCGGTTAGAGGCCAGTACGCCGCCAAAAGCACTTTCCGGGTCGCCGGCAAGCGCTGCTTCCCAGGCTTCCTTTACGGTTGGCCTGGATGCAATACCACAAACATTGGTGTGTTTGATGATGGCAAAGACAGTACTAGTCTTTTTCCGGTGCATCAGCAGCATTGAATTCCAGCATGAGCTGAACGGCAGCATCTACATCAACCAGGTTATTGTAAGAAAGTTCCTTTCCATTGAGCTGGGTGAAAAGTTCCTCGAGATTTCCGAAGAAAATGCCCGACTGATGCGGATTTTCGCCATAACGCATGATGGTTGGACGGGTAAAGGACTCTATAAAATGATCTTCCCCGCCGGGATTAAAATATTGCGCAATGGCCACATCGTAATGCGCCACTACCGAAAAGGCTTTAGCTGCATATGCTTTTCGCTGTTCAAGTGTAGTTGTGCCAGCCTGCTCTTTCAGTAGTGCGGTAACGGCGGGATAATCCATCCGGGATGCCACTACCAGCAGGTCGCTGAAGTTTTTAGCTGCGCCCCTGATCATGGAAGGACCGCCAATATCGATTTTTTCAATGATCGCTTTTTCCTCATTTGTTGATGCCACTGTTTCTTCAAAAGGATAGAGGTCAACGATCACCAGGTCGATCTCCGGAATTTCAAATTGCTTCATTTCCTGGATATCCTGGTCCACCGCCCTTCGCCCAAGGATCCCGCCAAAAATTTTGGGATGCAATGTTTTTACCCTGCCGCCGAGTATGGAAGGGTAGGAAGTGACCGCTTCAACCGGCACACAGGGAATGTCAAGTTTTTCGATGAACGACTGGGTGCCGCCGGTTGAATAAATGGTAATGTCCAGTTCATGTAATAATCTGACAAGTGGTTCGAGGCCATCTTTATAAAAAACGGAAATAAGCGCAGACTGAATTTTTTTTTGCATAAAAATCTAAGGTTGTTCTGGCGTAATGACTGGGTTAACTGGCTGTATGGCAGGGCCATTCTATCAAAAATCTGCTGTGAATGCCCCAGACAGGTTTACAGAATGGAAGCGCAAATGTAACTGTTCAGCCTGTTTTTTCCATTCCTGAATTTTCCACACCGAATTGGTGCCATCTGCAACCCAATTCCTGCAGCCTGTTTGTTGAATCAGTTTTTCCAGGTTTATGCCGGTGTTAAGAGATAAAATTCCCATATCTGCCCTGGGTAATTCTTTATATGGGTCAATCGCTGTTTTCCCGGAAAACAGTAAAATTGTTTTACCCGCCCGTTTTATACTTATAATTCCACTATTGGGTAAGGTCTTTGATTCTACCTGGTTTATCCTGAAAAACTGTTTTACCAATGTACTCTCTTTAACCTGTACATCCATTTTGCCCAGGGTTGGATTTTTAGATAAAAGGCATCCGGATTTTCCTTTGATCAGTAAGATGGATTGCTGTCCGGGGATATCCATCACAACCAGTTTTTGTTGAGTGTTTCGTGAAATGTGTTCATTTAGTTGCAAACTGCTGTAGATGAATATTCCCGAAAGCAAAACCAGCCATGCCTTTTTTTGTTTTGAAATGATCCAGGCCGTCAGGCTGCCGATACAGATATAAAGTGCCAATACCTGCCCGGATGAAATATAAATATCACGTATAACCGAATATGGGATTGATTCCATTTTCAGCACATAAGTATTGAGCATCAGAATCGCATTTTCCAAAAGCAGGCCCAGTTTACGGGAAATAAAATTAAAGGGATAGCATATGCACAGTAATAGTTCGCCCAGTAATATCCAGCCCGAAAGGGGCACGGCAACAAGGTTTGTAAATAAAAATAAGATCGGGAACTGTTTAAAATAAAACAGAATAAGCGGAGTCGTCAGTATCTGCGCTGAAATTGTTACCGCGATCATTTCCCAGCATTTAATGGCAAGCGGATTGCGGAAATAAAAGAATCTTCCTGATCCTTTCATAATAAACCATGATACTGGCCACAGCAGCAAAACTAAGCTGGAAGCCGGTATCTAAAATCCAGTTTGGCTGGTATGCCAGTAATACAAATGCAGCAGCCCCGAGGGTATTCAGCGGATTGCTTTTTTTTTCGAACAGTTGTCCTATACCAAAAAAAGTGAACATGCATGCGCTGCGGATCACAGAAGCAGAACCTCCGGCCATCAGGCTGAAAATCCATAAAACAGGAATAACCAAAATGAACTGAACCCATTTCTTTTTCCCATTTCTGTTCCATAATCCAGTCAGTGTCATCATTACCGCAAAGAGTAAACCAAGGTGTAAGCCGGATATGGCAATGACATGTACAACACCTGTATTAGCATAAGCAGTTAGCAGCGACTGGTCCAGATCGTTTCGATATCCGATCAGCAAGGCTTCCGCAAGTCCGGCAGCCTGTTTATGGCGTATATGCGTTTGTAAAATTTGCAGGATTTTATTCCTCAACAAGAAAAGATATTGATTAAAAAGGCCTTCTGACTCAATGGGAACAGATCATGTATTCACCCTCCCGTAAAAACACCTGGTAATAAATTCCCTGTCGCAAAAAATACGAGGTATAATCAAATTGACCGGGGTTCGGTTTTTTTACAAATGGGTTGATCTTTGCATTTATTGCGAGTACAGAACCATAGTGCAATTTTACATCCTGATTTTCTTTTGGGAAATATAAGATGGCTTTTCCCCTGTTTATTTTATGTGCGTCGGGTAAGATTTCAAAAAGTGAAACCGTTGCCCTGAAGCGTCCGTTTTTTTTCATTGCAGGTTCTGCCAGCACCGCAAGCCAATGTTTTTTTCCTGCATAAATATTTTCTTTGATGGTGTCATGGAATTGAAGTTTGTGCTGGCAAACGACAATAAATGCACCGGCTGAAAAGATCAGCACGTTAATAAGTAGTACCCCTTGAAAAGCCCCATTTCCATGCTTTCCAGGCTGGTAACCTGTGGATCAGCCATAAAAGGATAAGAGCTAACAGGGTAAGCAGCAGTAAAAATTGCAGGAACTTTGCATAGTATATAGCGTAAAGCAATCCGATCATAAATGGAACCAGTAGCCTGGCAAAAGGCATTTCTTTCCAATAGTAATTGTTTGCTTGTTGCATGATCAAATCTATTTCGGCATTCTTGATTAACTTATTCCCGGCCTTGTATTAAAACTGCCATGATCAGAAAAAACGCCGGATAGAACAGAAAAAGATCTATTTTTCTTACCTATGTAAATTGAGAAGTAAATGGCCTGATCAATAGGATCTGGTATTTTGTAACCTTTAATTGAAATAAGATGAAATTATCAGGTCTTTTTATCATTGTCATTTGCACAATGGTACATTGTAATACTTCCAAAGTATATATAGTCAGGCATGCTGAAAAAAGTACAAATCCGCCCAAGGATCCTGACCTTACAGCTGAAGGACGGGAACGTGCAGAAAACCTCGCAATGCTTCTAAAAAATAAAAAAATCAAAGCCGTATATTCCACAGATACCCGCAGGACAAAACAAACTGCAGAGCCGTTTTCGTTGCAGGAAGGCCTGTCGATTCAGTCATATAACAATGATACTTTACAAAAATTCTTATATAAGATTCTCGATGCAGAACAAAATACCCTGATCGTAGGACACAGTAATACGGTCATACGAATGCTGACAGAACTCGATCTGAAGCCCACAATAAAAGAGATACCTGATAATGATTATGACAATTTATTTATGGTAATCCTAATGTCTAAACAATGGGACCGGCGGATATAAATTGAAATTGAAAGAGAAGAAATATGGTAAAATATCGCCTTCTGTTTCGGATACCAGCAAACCCGGTTATGCAAATGAAATGAAGTAACTGAAGTTAAGAAAATGACAATTCAGTACTATTAATCAACAGTTCAGTAAAAAACACAACTGAAGTACGAACAGAAGATAGCTGCTATTGTTGTATAGGCTAAAACCTAATAGTATGAAAAAGTTTTCTTTAATTCGTTTATCGGTGATCGCTTTCACTGCCCTATCCGTATTTGCAGTGTCGTGCAGCGAAGATGATCCCGCTACACCACCACAATCTGTCACCGATATTGTTGTTGCTGACCCTAATTTCTCCACACTTGAAGCTGCCGTTTTAAAAGCTGGTTTGGCAGATGCCCTTGCAACCACTAATCCCATAACCGTTTTTGCTCCTGATAATGCAGCATTTGCAGCTTCCGGTATAACTGAAGCAACAATAGCATCATTACCCGTAGCTACAGTTGAGCGTCATTTTAAAATATCATGTACTAGTGGACTTGTATACATCTACAGCTGTTCCTGTTTCTGATGCAGTAACAACATTGGGCGGAACCAGTCTTTTTGCATCACGAAATACAAATGGTGTATTCCTGAATGGCATTAAAGTCAAGCAAGCTGACGTTTCTGCCAACAATGGTGTTATCCATGTTATCGAAAAAGTATTAACTGAACCAACACAAACAATTGCGGAAATTGCTGCATCAGATACCAGTTTTAGTTTCCTGGTTGCAGCTGTTTCAAAAGTAGGCTTATTGACAGCCATTTCTGGTCCGGGTAAATTCACCGTATTTGCACCAACAAATAATGCTTTCCGTGCTGCTGGAATTACAGATATAAATGCGGTAGATCTGGCTACATTAAATACAGTTGTCAGGTACCATGTACTTACAACAAATGTATTTGCATCTGACCTGGTAAATAATACAACTGCTCAAACCCTGCAAGGCGGAAACCTGCGCATCACCCTGCCACCTGCGGTAAAAATTGATGGCAGTACCCAGGTTGCTTCGAATATTGTGTCAGCAAACATTACAGCAACAAATGGTGTTATACATGTAATTGACAGGGTATTGTTACCATAAGCTGATGCGAATTAACATATACATATTCTTTACATAAATATTTAACCGGGCCGGCATTTGAAAGCCGGCCCATTTTTATGTTTTCTCATAAACTACGATACCTGTTCGTCCTGGTTCTTGGAGGATATTCATACCTGAATACCATCTTCTCGGAAACATACCGGTACTATGGCATTCATCAGAAGCCTGTTATTATATTAGCGGTATTTGTCGGCACCTGTCTGTTGATCTGGGAAGGCAACAGGGTATTGGAAAAGTTATTGGCTGGCAGGTTGCGGCAGGCAGATTATCAGATTCGTCCACTTATACTTTTCTTTGGTGCCAGTCATTTGGTTGCGCTACTTGCCGGAGGAATCATTTATGGCCTGATCGTTTCTTTGAGATTAGGTGCCGATCAGCGTGAAACCGAATTAGCGGGAAAACTGGTTATACTTTTTGCCTTCCGGATCAATTTATTCCTGAATTGTATACACGCGATCATTTTCTTGCTCAAAAGATATCGTCAAAAAGAACATGAAGCAGAAGAACTAAGAGCCATAAGTACCCAGGCCAGTCTGCAGGCTATTAAAAACCAGGTAAACCCACATTTTCTCTTCAATAACCTCAATGTTTTATCAGCCCTGGTGATGCAGAAAAACGAAGAAGCCAATACCTTTATCGAAAAATTCTCAACGGTCTATCGCTATATTCTCAAGAGCCAGGAAAAATCATTGGTTTCTGTTTCGGAGGAGCTTGAATTTATACAGCCCTATTTGTACCTCCTTGAAAAGAGATTTGGAGAGGGTTTAAAAGTACAAATGGATATACCGCAGGATCATTATCAGGACCTGATCGTTCCGGTAGCACTTGCAGATGCTCATTGAAAATGCCATTAAGCATAATATTGTTTCTTCCCGCAAACCGCTCCTGGTAAGAATTTATGTTGATCAGGCCGCTCGCCTGGTTGTCTATAATTCATTTCAGCCAAGGCTTGAAAAGGGACCGTCTACCCAGGTGGGATTGAATAATATCAACCAGCGGCTGGAAATTATTGCCGGTCTTGCTTTGGATATCCATAGGGATACAGATTCTTTTTCGGTGGGTATCCCACTTATAAAAAACCATCCTGTTTAAACACTTTTTCTTTTGTGGTGTTATTGATTCAACATTCTTTTTTTATGCGTGTTGTTATCATTGAAGACGAACCACTGGCTGTAAGCAGGCTTAAAATGATATTTTCTGAATATGACCCTGCAATTGAAATTGTTGCAGTGCTGGAAAGCGTGGAAGACGCCGTTCAGTATTTTCAGCAACATGTACATCCTGATCTGGTAATGCTTGACATCGAACTGGCTGATGGTATCAGTTTCGGTATTTTCTCCCGCGTAAAAGTTGATTGCCCGGTGATCTTTGTGACGGCCTATGATAAATATGCCATCGATGCGTTTCGCTTGTTCAGTATTGATTATTTGCTGAAACCGGTTACACAGGAAGCACTTTCGAGGGCATTACATAAATACCACACACTTACGGGATTCTCCAATATAACTCAGCAAATATCATCGGTAATCCGGTCAATACACAAGCCTGGAAAAACATTCAGGCAAAAATTTCTTATTAAATCAGGCAGCCGGATGTTTTTCATTGAAGCCGGTTCGGCTGCTTACTTTCTGTCTGAGGGTAAAACCGTATATCTTATAACCAGGGAAGGTAACCGGCATATCATCGATTTTACGCTGGAAAAACTGCAGGAGGAACTTGATCCGGGAATTTTTTTCCGGTTAAACCGAAGCGTGATTTGCAGTATCCATGCGATTAAGGAGATCAGGTCCTATTTCAACAGCAGGCTGAAAATTTCAATTGCTGCCGGCAGCCAAACAGAAGAAGCTATTGTAAGCAGGGAAAGGGTTACGGCATTCAAGTCCTGGGCGGAAGGCTGAATATTTTTTTACAGATTATTAATATTTTTGAGTCATTATTTATACTGACTTATTATAATGATATGGGTATGAGAATTATTTTCACTTTTTTTGTTATTATGGTTTTAGGACTGGGAAACAGTATTGCACAGTCGTATACATTTTCGGATACGCTTTCACGTAAGTTTGGGCATTATACGGAAATTGGCGCACTGGCTACAACGCGCACAACTCCCGACAATGTTACTACGGCTGCATTTTCATTTCAAATGGTAAATGGTTACCGGTTTTCGAAGCGGATTTTTGCCGGTGTTGGTATCGGTGCAGATCTGTTTGCAACCGAAACGATCATTCCTTTATTTGCCAGTTTCCGTGGCGATATCCTCAAAAAAGGCGAATTCATTCCGTTTTATTTCATTGATTTTGGCTACGGTTTCAATGCTACAAGGAATGATGACATTGAATATAAGGGTGGAATTGCCGCAGCTGCGGGCATTGGATTTAAAATCAACCTGATCCATAATAAAGGCTTCCTGGTTAGTTTTGGTTATCGTTTTCAGCAGGCTTCCCTGGTACGTGATAATATCTTTGAAAACCGTGATTATAACCGGCTCGCACTTAGGGCTGGATTTTATTTGTAACTATTACAGGCCCGGGTTTTTAAGCAATAGACATAAAAAGAGGCCGGTAGAAATACCAGCCTCTTTTTTTATGTAACAGATTTTAAACTACTGTTCAGCGGATTTAGAAATCAAGGCCCATGGCGAAATACCATTGGGGATTGCCCTTAAAGAAACCATCCATTGGCCATCCGGCATCCAGCCTCAGAAAATAACCCAGTAACGTACTTCTTGCGCCAAATCCATAACCGCCGATAAAAGGACCTACGCCACCTGTTTTGATCCTTACCTGCACCGGTGGATTTCCGTATATGACATCGGGGCGATCGATGGTCTTAAACTGGCCATTCCAGGCCGTACCTAAATCAGTAAATTGAATTATCTGGAAGTTTCGCAGGAAGGCATTATTCACAGGCCTGTTAAAGAATGTGGTGAAAACGGGTAACCTGAATTCACTGTTAATCACTACGGCATTATTGCCATTGGCAGCATTTTGTTTATGACCCCGCAGGTTAAGTGCGAGCGATTGAAATGCATAAGTATTGTCCGGTGCCGGCCTGTTGGCATTATTGAACTTAGGGCTGATCCATCCGTCAACACCACCAAGATAGTAAATGAGTTTCTGGTTGCCCCAGGAAACATCAGCAGCACCACGACCAGCCCATATAAAGTTCCGGTAAATAGGGAGGTAGTAACGGATATCCGTACCAAAGTTGAATGTGTTTCTGCCTTCTTCGTTACCGGCAACCAGCCTTGAGGCTACGTCCATATAAATTTTATACCTCAGGCCGTGCCAAATATTCAGCGCAGGATTTATGGAGTTGTCATGTACATATTCAAGGCGCGCCATGCCGTAACGTAGCAGGGTGTCCTGGTAACCCAGTGATGGTGGGAAATTGGCATCAGTCTTCAAAACTACACGGTCACTCCGATATCCTACAATAGAGCGAATACTTCTTACCTCGTCAAATGGAAATGAGAAATTAGCCTGGTAAATATTTGAGAATAACTTATTGGATAGATAAGCTTTGATCGGCTCAAGATTCGGATTATAGATTGGAAAATCATTTTGAATCGAACGAAAATAAGTCAGTCCCCAGTCGATTCTTTTGCGCAAATTCTGGAATGATGCAAAGTAATCATTGTCTCTGAGGTTGGTGGAAATCCTGAATCCGCCGAGGAACTTAATGTCTTCAAACAGGTCCGAAATTCCCATCCGGATTATACCATTTACTATATCCGTATTGGATAAGTAGATGGGGCCTGCTCCGCCTGCGTAAGGTTGGAAACGAGTTGCCAGTACAGAGTTATTGAAACCGGAAACCACATAATCCGATGAAAACCTTAATCGGTAATCGAAAAGTTTAGCCGATTTGAGCATGGGCTCTTTGGCTTCATTTTCTTTGGCATCAGCAATAATTTCACCGATCACTTTAGATGGATCCGTATCGAATTCCGTCTGGAAAAGATCTTTCCCTGCACTGGTATCTGTTTTCTCTTTTCCATCTTTTTCATAAAAAATAGGATCCGCCTTTGCCCTGCGTTCTTCTGCCATCAGTTCCTTCACATAATCTGTTGGGCGTGCGTTTACGTTTCTGCGTTTCAGTGCATCCTCGTTGATACGGAGTTTGTAGAGGAATTTCAGGTCGCCTTCCTGTCTAACTTCGCTCACTAGGTTATTATCCCCGGCTCCCCGGCTTTCCAGGAGCCCACTCTGGTAATTGGTGATCGGGAAAACATAGGCGCTGTCTGATGTGATGGAAATGTATCCAACTGAATCCGGTTCCGTCTTGCCCCACACTTTGAGCGTGGAGTCCAGATCTGCCGGAACAGGGTTGCGTAAATATTCTTCACCTACTTTAAATATCGTATCCAGTCCGGCTCTTTTTGTGGAGAAGAAACCGGCATAACGGTTACCTATACCGTTTTCATCACTTATAAACGTGAAGTGGTTCACATTATATTGCAGGGGTGACCTGGCCTGCCCGTATTTAAGTTTGGACAGTTGTGAGATCTGCCTGTATTCGCTCCTGTTCCAGTTGTCAACCAGGAAAATATTGAAATGATAACGGGAAGGGATAACCGTATCTCCTTTTGGAGCATCACCTGAAGGCCTGTTGGATGAAAAAATGATACCGCTTTTATTAGGAAAGGCTACAAAGGACGGATCAAGATCGTCATAAGTATCATTTGTTATTTGCTGGGTAGTTTGTTCATTTATCTTATAAACAAAAATATCCGACTGACCATTTTTTACGGCACTGATCACGAGTGTGTTGTTATCCAGCATGAACTTTGCATCCTGTACGATCTGGAAGTCTGCGGGCAATTCCTGTTTATTCGTTTTGATGCGCTTGACCACGTCGTACATGAACATCCGGATTTTACCTGCTTCAGAATAAATGACCAGCAGCTTGGATCCCTTGGGGTCCCAGGCCATCAGCGGGTAATGCGGATTGAGTTCTGCCTGGTTATTGCGTATACCTGCTTTTAGCAGGATCTTTCTTTTATCGGAAAGGTCTTCCAGCAAAACACAATAAATGCCCTTCTGGTATTTGACCATGGCATACGTATTATTGCGGGGAATTGGGTTGGCCTGGAAACGATAGAAGTCCCTGCCGTTTTTCAGTTCTTCCACTGCCACAGCAGTGCCTTTTGGTTGGTTGCGGCGCCCGCGGAGGTCGTTCTGGTATTTTTCTGCTTCCTTCTCCATAAATTCAGCAAGCAGGTCCTTGAATTTCTTCCTGGTTACTTTCATGCTGGCTGAGTTCAGGCTCTTGTATATCCTGGATAAATAGAGCAGGTAGGTTACATTATCCCTACGGTAGTTCTGAGCAATAAAATGCCAGAAAGCATGTCCTGCCAGTTCTGGTTCTTTAAAGGCAAACTGGTAAAAGGTCCTGTACTTACCGGAAAGGATAGCCGATTTTAATTTATCGTCAAGCTCCGGGCTCCAGTTTTCTGCTGCATAGGAAATATATCCGTCGGTCAGCCATTTAGGCAGGTCAAGAAGCGCCTGGTTTCCCGCAAACTCGCCAAGGTCGTCGCCAAATAAAAGGTTCTCCACAAGAATCCGGGCAATACCCTGTCTTACCTGTTTCCGCAGGTTGTTGTGATTGGCATCGTAATAGACGATCATTTTGTTATTGACCAGTTTGGTTACCCCTCCGGTGTTCTGCCAGTCGATACCGATGCCAATGTTGGATTGCTGTAAATCTGTGAAGCTGTTATAGACAACAATATTTGAGCGTCGCTGCAAACCGTATTCCACAAATTCTTCCAGCTGCGGTAATTCTTCTTCTGCAACCTGTGCCACGATTTTGCCCAGACTCAGTCCCCCCTGAGAAAAATAGCTGTTGAAATTGCGTGTTTGATAATATCGCCAGGTAAATTTCTTATGTTGAACCCTGTTTTTACCAAACTCCACTGAACTCACCTGCGCCTGACTGGTCAGAGAAATGAAAAAAAATCCAACCAGGAGCCAAAATAATTTATGCATATTCCTTTTATTCAAAAATGTTCGTAAGCTTTGCCCTTCTTTGCCGGTATCGTATTATTATCAATAAAATTAGTGATTTTAAGGTATAAATTCCCTATCATGCTACACGTTAAAGTTTTCTTATTTAATCCTGTACAGGAGAATACATACCTGTTATATAACGATGATAATGAGTGTGTAATTATTGATCCCGGGTGTTATTACGAAAATGAGCAGGATGCAGTTGCCGCATTTGTTCTTGAGCATGGTTTGAAACCGGTTTTACTGCTGAATACCCACTGTCATCTTGACCATGTTTTTGGCAATAAGTTCATATCCGAAAAATACGGACTTATCCTGCATATTCATCCACTTGAAAAGAAGGTGCTGGAATTTGCACCTGCCAGCGGGCTGATGTGGAATATGCCCTTTGATAATTACCAGGGCGACCTTGAATACCTGGTGCCCGGCAGAAACATTCAGCTTGGCAGGGAAGAGATCCAGGTTCTTTTCACTCCCGGCCATTCTCCGGGAAGTGTTAGCTTCTATTCTGCTGAAAATGGGTTTGTGGTTTCAGGGGATGTACTTTTTAGAGAAAGCATTGGCCGGACCGACCTTCCGGGTGGGGATTCCAAAATCTTGTCAGACAGTATAAAGAACAACCTTTTTACCTTGCCCGGTGAAACCATTGTTTATTCCGGCCATGGGCCTTCAACAACAATTGATTGGGAAAAAGCACATAATCCCTATGTTAATGGATAGCGACTGTTAAACAGGTGGGGAATTTTATTTACCTGAGAAATCTGCTGATATAGGGCAGCTTACTGAATTCCTTTTTTTCGATCCGCAGTATGAATACTGTAAATGCAGACAGTTCCAGTAGCGCAAACCCATGGGTCCACCATATTCCCGGGGAAAACTTCCTGAAAAGCTGATGTATTATGAATAAAAGGATGCATATCACTACATAAGCTGTCAGTTTTTTCCAGGCATAAGGAACCGGGTAATGTTTCTTTCCCAGCCGGTAACTGACCACCATCATGAACCCATAACAAACCAAAGTGGAAACTGCCGAGGCCATATACCCCCAGTAAGGGATCAGGAAATAATTAATCAAAAGGGTAATCACTGCGCCACCAATGGTGATATAAGCGCCTATCAGGTTTTTATTGGTAAGCTTATACCAGATCGAAAGATTATAATATACGCCCAGGAAAACTTTAGCCAGCATAAGTATCGGTACAACAGATAATCCCATGAGGTATTCAGGATGATTTCTAATGCCCATGAAATGCTTCCATATGTCCAGGAATAATACCACTCCAAGGAAACAGAAACAACAGGCAATTACAAAAAACTTCATTACCCTGGCATAAGTACGAGGGGCATTTTCTGTTGAGGCTTCTTTAAAAAAGAATGGCTCCGCACCCATCCTGAATGCCTGGATGAATAAAACGATCAGCAATGCCAGTTTATAATTGGCGCTGTAGATTCCGTTTGCAGATTTTGCTTCTGCTACTGTGCCACTAAAACGCTGTACAATCATGAACCGGTCGATCGTTTCATTGATCATCCCTCCAAAGCCCACGATGATCAACGGTGCGGTATAGATGAGCATTTCCCGAAGCAGTTTCATATCTATTTTCGGCCGGAAGCTCATCAGTTCCTTACCCAGGAAAAGCATGGTAACGGCACTGGCAACCAGGTTTGCCAGAAAAACATAACCGATGTCGATGCGCGGATCATAGAGAACCGACCATATATTATCTGCATTTTTTTCATGCTGCCCTTTACACAAAACCAGGAAAAAAACCACCAGCCCGACATTGATCAGGATGTTGAGGATCTTGATTGCCGCAAACTTTCTGGGCCTTCCTTCAAACCTGAGTTTTGAAAACGGCAAAACGGCCAGGGTATATGCAGAATTATAGTGCCGCTTGAAGACCCAAGAGATGACTTGCATGTCGCGCAATCCGCCTGGCCCCTCTTTGATATTAGGTTCGAGGTTATAGGCAGTGTCGTGATATTTGGCATAGCGCTGTTTTTGCTCCTGAACTTTGGCGGCAAAAAACTGATCGGAAGGCCAAATTTTATCGGGCGTTATTTCTGACCTCAACTTTAGGTACAACGATGCATTGCCGCTAATTAGCCGGTTTTCCATCATGCTGGTCATAATGGTTTGATCGCCTGCGGCGGCGGCAACACAGTCTTCTATAGTGCGAACACCTTGCCCCGGCTTTAGGCCGATATCCCAGAGAAAAGTTAAGAAATTGGTTAATTTTTCCTGATAAATTCTGACATCGTTGGTGTCGAGAAGAATCATCAAATCGATATCTGAATGCGGGAACAGTTCCCTGCGGCCGTAGCCACCAACCGCCATCAAGCAAAGATTTTGAGCTTGATTGCCCAGAAAATGTCGCCAACTTGCGGTCAATAATGCATCGATGAAGTCGGATTTTTCTTTGAGTAATTCGTTAACCGATTCATAAGGATTAAATTTTTCTTTTAGGGACTGGTCATGCTGCTTTATGTGTTGTTTGAATCGTTGCAGATTATCTTTTTCTTCAAACCAGTCTGGGTTAATTGCTTCGATCATGGCTGGCTGATCTCTTCTTGGCGTAGGGTAAGGATCTCGTATCCTGTTGGAGTGACTAAAACGGTGTGTTCCCATTGTGCTGATAGGCTGTGGTCTTTAGTCACTGCTGTCCAACCATCAGCCAGAATTTTAATATGGCGTTTGCCGAAATTGAGCATGGGTTCAATTGTAATAATCATGCCGGCCTCGAGAGCCTCGCCTTCCCCAGGTTTTCCGAAATGAAGGACGTGCGGGTCTTCATGGAAATTTTTGCCGATGCCGTGACCGCAAAATTCCCGAACGACTGAACATCGGTTGCTTTCGGCATGTTTTTGGATGGCTTGACCGATGTCGCCCAAAGTCGCTCCAGGCTTGACTTGCTTGATACCTAAATACATCGCCTCTTGAGTGATATTCACGAGATGTTTGGCATGTGGGCTGACATGGCCTACACAAAACATTTTGCTGGTGTCGCCGTGATAGTCATCTTTGATAACAGTGATATCGATATTAATAATATCGCCGGTTTTTAGTTTTTTATTGGTGGGAATGCCATGGCAAACGGTTTGATTAATAGAAGTGCAAATCGATTTTGGAAAGCCCCGGTAATTAAGCGGTGCAGAAATTGCTCGTTGAACGTTGACAATATAGTCGTGACAAATATTATTTAATTCATCGGTGGTAACGCCAGCGTGCACATGTGGTTCAATCATTTCCAAAACTTCAGCAGCCAGTTTGCCGGCAACGCGCATTTTTTCTATTTCGCTTTCGGTTTTTATGACAATGCTCATTGTCGTGTTGGTAATTATTGATGTTGTAATTTCAGTAAAATGGCGAGTTATAGTCAAAGTTTAACAGACTTCGGCTTGTTGTAAAAAGCTGAATATGGTATAAAGATTAGTTGAACTCAACTTAAATACTCACGTTTACCGTCACGCTTGATAGGGTGCTGATTTTGTCTTATTACAAGATTGGTTATCAGACGGGGTAGGCGGAGGCTTAACCCAACTCGAAACTGAAGTTTCGAAAAAATCTTAGGAGAAATAAATGTCGGCAGTATCCATGCGTCAAATGCTTGAGGCGGGTGTCCATTTTGGGCACCAAACCCGTTATTGGAACCCTAAAATGGCTAATTACTTGTTTGGAGCCCGTAACAAAATTCATATCATTAATTTGGAACAAACGCTTCCTTTGTTCAATGACGCTATGAATTATCTTGGGCAAATGACAGCCAATAAAGGCACGGTATTATTGGTAGGCACTAAAAAATCCGCCCGTAAAGTCGTCGCTGAAGAAGCTGCACGTTGTGGTATGCCTTATGTTAACCATCGCTGGTTAGGCGGCATGTTAACCAATTTCAAGACCATTAAAAAATCGATTGCGCGTCTGAAAGAACTGGAAACCATGAAAGCTGATGGCACGCTCTACCAACGCTTTGGTAAAAAAGAAGCTCTTGGCATGGAGCGCGAACTGGAAAAACTAGAACGCAGTCTTGGTGGTATCAAGGACATGAGAGGCGTTCCCGACGTTTTATTTATTCTTGATGTTGGATATGAAAAAAATGCGATCAGCGAAGCCAAAAAACTAGGAATCCCAGTCGTTGGTGTTGTGGACTCAAATAACTCACCGGAAGGTATCGATTATGTTATTCCTGGTAATGATGACTCAATCAAGGCAGTAAAACTTTATTGCGAGGCGGTTTCGACTGTAATTTTAGATGCCAAAACAGCAGCCTTGGGATTATCGGCAAAAGTTGACGATTTTGTCGAAGAATCAGTAGCGGAATAACAATTTATTTCGGACACGCATCCTGTTGTTTTGTAAGCAACAGACAGTTCGATGAGTTAAAAGCGCCTCCTACATGGGGGCGTTTTTATAGTGAAGAATACTGAGAGATTAAAGATAATGAGCGTAACAATAAGTGCACCAATGGTTAAGGAGCTGCGGGAAAGAACCAGCTCCGGCATGATGGAATGTAAAAAAGCCTTGGTGGAAGCTAACGGCGATATGGAATTGGCTATCGAAAACATGCGTAAGGCAGGTTTGGCTAAAGCCGATAAAAAATCAGGCCGTATTGCGGCTGAAGGTTTAATCGGCACAAAAACAGCGATGATGGCAAAACTGTCGCGATGGTAGAAGTTAATTGTGAAACTGATTTCGTAGCGAAAGCCGATGATTTTGTTAAATTCGTGAATGCAATTGCCGGTGCTTTGTTATCGGCCAAAATTGAAAGCAATGACCAACTAATGGCAGTTACCATTGCAAGACGGACAAAATGTCGAAGAAGTTCGGCGTGCGTTGATTGCTAAATTAGGCGAAAATATTACGGTAAGACGTTTCGAGAAATATGAAGCAGACGGCGGTACCGCTAGTTACTTGCATGGCAGCAAAATCGGCGTCATTGTCGAGCTAGCGTCAGCGGATACCGAACTTGGCAAAGATATTGCAATGCATATTGCCGCCAGTAAGCCAATTTGTGTTTCGGAAGACCAAGTATCACCAGAAACTATCGAAAAAGAAAAAGAAATATTCCGTGCCCAATCCGCAGAAAGCGGTAAACCGGCTGACATCATTGAAAAAATGGTTACCGGTAGGATTAGCAAGTTTTTTGCTGAAGTAACATTGCTTGGTCAACCTTTTATCAAAGACGATAAGCAAACCGTTGGCAAACTGGTGGCTGCCAAGTCGAACCAAGTCGTTAGATTTGCTCGTTTTGAAGTAGGCGAAGGCATTGAAAAGAAAGAAGAAGATTTTGCGGCAGAAGTTATGGCGCAAGTTAGAGGCAGTTAGTTTTTTGCGAATACCGTAATCAATCATCACCTGGATATTTATGAATTCACCCATTTATCGACGAATATTGTTGAAATTAAGCGGCGAAGCGTTGATGAGCGAATCGGGCGGCAGCATCGATTCAGAAATTCTCAAGCGACTTGCCGGAGAAATTAAAGAATTGTGCTGTGTATGGGTGTCCAGGTTGGTTTAGTCATCGGTGGCGGAAATATTCTGCGTGGCGCAGAGAAAGCGGCGGAAGGGTTGGATCGAGTCACAAGCGATCAAATGGGGATGTTGGCTACTGTAATTAATGCATTAGCAATGCAGGATGCCTTGGAACATTTAGGGCAGCCGGTCAGGGTAATGTCTGCCCTTAAAATTAATCAAGTTTGTGAGGACTTTATACGTCGTCGCGCGGTGCGCCATTTGGAAAAAGGGCGAGTTGTCGTCTTTGCTGCTGGTACGGGCAATCCATTTTTTACCACTGATTCTGCCGCCAGCTTGCGGGCCGTAGAGATTAATGCAGAATTGATGATTAAAGCTACAAAAGTTCAGGGGGTTTACTCGGCAGATCCTCTTAAAGACAAGGATGCTGTATTCTACTCTAGGTTAACCTATGATGAAGCCCTGGATCAGCGCTTGAACGTCATGGACACCACCGCGCTGGTCTTGTGCCGTGATAATAACGTACCCATGCGGGTGATGAATATATTCGAAAATGGCGCGGTAAAACGTCTACTTTTGGGAGAGCAAATAGGTTCTCTAATCGAACGAGGCTAACAGGGAGCATGTAATGATAAATGATATTCAACAACAAGCCGCGACCAGGATGGGTAAAAGCATTGAAGCTTTGAAGCATGAGTTTTCGAAAATAAGGACTGGTCGAGCGCATCCAAGTTTACTGGATCAAATTACCGTTTCATATTACGGTAATGAATCGGCGCTAAGCCAAGTTGCCAATGTGTCAGTGGAAGATGCGCGGACATTATCGATAACACCTTGGGAAAAAACTATGGTGTCTGTTATCGAAAAAGCCATCCTGAAATCTGATTTAGGTTTGAATCCGGCGACCAATGGTATGGTGATCAGGATTCCTTTACCGCCGTTAACCGAAGAAAGACGTCGAAGTTTGGTTAAAGTAGTGAAAAACGAAGCTGAGAATGGTCGAGTTGCCATTAGGAATATACGCCGTGATGCGAATGCCGAGATTAAAGACGCACTCAAAGAAAAATTGATCTCGGAGGATGAGGCTCACGGTGCGGAAGAAAAAATTCAAAAAATTACCGATCAATACATAAGAGAAATCGAGAAATTGTTGGAAGTCAAAGAAGCTGATTTATTGTCAATTTAATTAGAAATTGTCCATGAGCGCTGGTGACAAAAACTCTCATTTAACCGAAAACGGCATGCCTCGTCATATTGCCATCATTATGGATGGTAACGGTAGATGGGCTCAGAAACGTTTCATGCCAAGGGCTTTGGGTCATCAGGCAGGTGTCAAAACGGTCAGAAAAATTGTTGAACACTGCGTAAAAAGAGAAATAGAAGTCTTAACCTTGTTTGCGTTTAGCAGCGAAAACTGGCGGCGGCCTAAAGATGAAGTTTCTTTACTGATGAAGCTATTTGCCGACACCTTGCAAAGGGAAATCGATATCTTAGATAAAAATGGCATCAGGTTAAGATTTATTGGTGACCGTTCTCAATTTCCCGAAATACTGCAAAAAAAAATGGCGGACGGGGAAACGCAAACTGTTAATAATAATAACTTGACCTTGGTAATTGCCGCCAATTATGGTGGCCATTGGGATATGTGCCAGGCATTTCAAAAAGTTGTTGATAAAATGGCTGGTGGGGAGTTACCTCAACAAGCAATAAAGCCAGAACTAATACAGCAATATTTATCGACTGCCGATTTGCCGGATCCTGATTTATTTATCAGAACCGGTGGAGAGCAAAGAGTGAGTAACTTTTTGTTATGGCAGTTGGCTTATACCGAGCTCTTTTTTACCGAAACGCTATGGCCCGATTTCAATCAGAATTCATTAGATGAGGCTATTCAGAGTTTTAGTGGTCGACAAAGGCGCTTTGGCCATACCGGTGAACAGATACTTAACAAAATTTCATAATCACATTTTAACCACATAATAATAAATAAAATGTTAATTCAGCGTGTTATTACTGCCGCAATTTTGATTCCACTGGTCATTTTGGCCGTTTTCAAATTGCCGGTTGATTTATTTGCTTTAGTTTTTGGTTTAATTATTTTGTTGGGTGCTTGGGAATGGTGCCAGTTAAGCGGCATAGACACATCATCCAAGAAAATGCTGTTTTTTGCCGGATTGATTTTACCCATGCTCTGGATTCACTTCTGGACGCAGTTTTTGGAAGGTTTGCAATTTCTAATAGAAAGCGGGCAACAAGATCTTTATCAAGCAGCGAAAAAAATCCGGCTGGACATCCATCAGCTCATTTATGGAATATCTGAATATTCCTGATATTCGATATTATTCGGGAGTTCTTGAAGCTTTGGTTATTCCTCCGGTTATTTTTTGGGTCATGACAATGTTGATTCTTAGGAATGCCCCAACTAACGCACTGAAGCTGGAGCTCAGGTTGCGTTATAAGGCTTTGATTGGCATATTTGTCTTATTGATGGCATGGGTCTTTTTCGTGCGTTTACGAGTCCTGTATGGGCCCGAAATGTCGCTTTATTTGCTTGTTTTGATATGGGTGGCTGATATTGCTGCTTATTTCGTGGGTAAAAAATGGGGAACAACCAAATTGTCGCCGGAAATCAGCCCTGGCAAAACATTAGCCGGATTTTACGGCGCTTTAGCTTCAGCGGTTGTATGTGGCGTGTTGCTCGGCGTTATTTACGGTTTTCAGTTTATAATCGGTTTAGATATAGTCTTGTTGTCCGTGTTAACCGTACTGGTTTCCATTTACGGCGATTTATTTTTCAGCTTGGTTAAACGCAAAAGCGGTTTTAAAGACAGCGGTAGTATCCTACCGGGGCATGGTGGGATATTGGATAGAATCGATAGCCTAATTGCCGCAACCCCATTTTTCTATGCCGGGATTTATCTGATTTATCGGGTGATTGAGTGAAAGGGCTTTGTATTTTAGGCGCGACCGGTTCGATAGGTGTTAGCACACTCGATGTCGCTGCGCGGCATCCTGATTTATATAAAGTGGTTGCCTTAACCGCCAATTCCAATGTAGAAACTTTATTTCAACAATGTTTGGTGCATAGCCCGCAATATGCTGTGGTTGCGGATGAAAACAAAGTAGATGAGTTTGCCGCCAAGGTTAAGAATTCACCAATTTCAGGTATAAAGATTTTATCGGGTGCCAGTGCGTTAGAACAGGTTGCCAGTTTGCCGGAAGTCGATTCAGTGATGGCGGCAATAGTTGGAGCAGCTGGTTTGTTACCTACGCTTGCCGCCGCCAAAGCAGGGAAAACAGTCCTGCTGGCCAACAAAGAGGCGTTGGTAATGTCTGGCGATATATTCATGCACGAGGTGAAGGCCTCCGGTGCGCATCTGTTGCCTATTGATAGCGAACATAATGCAATCTTCCAATGTATGCCTGCTGATTATGAGACGGGGATACATCCAAGAGAAGTCAGGCGTATTTTGTTAACTGCTTCAGGTGGGCCGTTTCGAGAATTGCCATTAGAAAAAATGGCATCTGTAACACCTGAACAAGCCGTGGCGCACCCAAACTGGGATATGGGCAAAAAAATCTCTGTCGATTCGGCAACCATGATGAACAAAGGCTTGGAAATGATTGAAGCCTGTTTGTTATTCAATATGGAGCCTGACCGGATTCAAGTCGTCATCCATCCGCAAAGTGTTATCCATTCGATGGTGGATTATGTCGATGGTACCGTACTTGCCCAAATGGGGAATCCAGATATGCGGATTCCGATTGCACATGCAATGGCTTGGCCGGGACGTTTTGATTCTGGCGCCAAGTCCTTGAATATCTTTGAAGTTAAACGGATGGATTTTGAAGAGCCCGATCTGGAGCGTTTCCCTTGTTTGCGCTTGGCGTACAAGGCTATCAGCGCCGGCGGCACCGTGCCAACTACATTGAACGCCGCGAATGAAATCGCTGTCGAAGCTTTTTTGAACAGACAGATTAAATTTACCGACATTCCAGTGATCATAGAGCATTGCATTAATAGCGTCAGCATTATTCCAGCGGATTCATTGTCGATTGTCCTTGAGAAAGATCGGGAAGCCAGGGAAGAGGCCAAGTTATTTATCAGCAGTATCAAATATTAATGGATATCCTGCATACCGTTTTCTTTTTCATTATTGCTATCGGCGTACTGATTTCATTTCATGAATTTGGCCATTTCTGGGTGGCTCGTAAGCTAGGCGTCAAAGTTTTAAGATTTTCAGTAGGTTTCGGAAAGGTTCTATGGTCAAAGCAAAAGAATCCGGACGATACGGAGTATGTCCTCTCTGCCATTCCTTTAGGCGGCTATGTCAAAATGGTGGATGAACGGGAAGGCGAAGTTAAACCGGAAGATTTACCTTTTGCTTTTAACCGGCAATCTTTGCTCGTACGGACTGCCATTGTTGTCGCTGGCCCATTATTCAACCTGATGCTGGCAATCCTGTTGTTTTGGGTCGTGTTGGTCATAGGGGAAACCGGTTTGAGACCGATTATAGGGGAAGTCAAACCTGGGACGATTGCGGCTGCTGCGGGTTTTCTTGAAGGCGAGGAAATTACTGAGGTTAATGATAAATCCGTCAAAACCTGGGCGGATGCGATGAGCACTGTCATTACTCAAGCCATGGATAATCAATCATCCATACGTTTGAAAACCAAAAATAATCTCAATGAACAGTTTGATCGGGTATTAAATCTTACAGACGGCGATATAACGGATTCTGAAAAATTATACGAACGTTTAGGTTTGCAACCTTGGTCGCCAAAAATAAAACCTATTATCGATAAAGTCTTGCCTGACAGCGTTGCGCTGCATGCAGGATTAAAACAAGGCGATTTAGTCGTTAGCGCGGATGGTAATCCTATTGCTGACTGGTTGCAATGGGTTGAATATGTCAAAAAACGTCCAGGCATACCTATCAATTTGGAAATTGAACGCGAAGGCCATCGCTTGAGTTTGCCTATAACGCCTGAAATTGTGGAATCAGGTGAGAATTCTGAAGGTAAAATTGGCGCATCCGTTTTAATGCCTGAAGGCTTGATGAAGTCAGTTACGGTTGAGTATTCTTTGTCGCCTCTTGAAGCCATCCCTGCCGCAGTTAAATTAACCTACGATTATTCGCTGGTGACCCTGAAAATGATGGGCAAAATGATAATCGGCAAAGCTTCGGTTAAGAATTTGAGCGGACCAATTAGCATTGCCCAAATCGCCGGTCAATCTGCCAGTATGGGATTGGTGTATTTCATTAAATTTATGGCGTTTGTTAGCGTTAGTCTCGGAGTTTTGAATTTACTCCCGGTACCTGTTTTGGACGGTGGACACCTCATGTTTTTTGGCATCGAGGCTATAAAGGGAAAGCCGTTATCCGAAAGAATTCAGCTTTTTTTTCAACACTTGGGCATGGCGATGTTGCTATTGTTAATGGCCACTGCAATGGTTGTCGACGTGCAACGTTTATTCCACTAAATTACTTTTCGAAATTTAACACACAGGTTGCTTATGAAAAATTTAACTTCAATTTTTATGGCTTTCATGTTGGTTTTGTTAACCGCTCCATTTGTCCATGCGGACGAAGCAGCAATTAAGAAAGCCATCGAAAAATCGATGCCGACGGCAAAAATCGAGTCCATTAATCCTTCTGAAGTGAAAGGCGTATATGAGGTAGTGCTGGGTTCGAACATCTATTATGTTTCGGAAAACGGTAAATATTTATTTCAAGGCCGTTTGATTGATGTTGATAACCGGGTCGATTTAACCGAGCAAAAACTCGGTGGAGCACGCAAGAAAGCTTTAGAAGCTATTGGCCAGGATAATATGATTATCTTTAAACCGAAAATCGGGAAGTACAAAGTTTATGTTTTCACCGATATTGATTGCGGATATTGCCGTAAATTACATTCTGAAATCGACCAATATTTGGCGCAAGGCATAGCGATTCAATATTTGTTCTTCCCAAGAGCAGGCAAAGGTTCGGATTCTTACAACAAAGCGGTTGCAGTGTGGTGTGCAAAAGACCGCAACTCGGCTTTAACCGCTGCTAAAAAAGACGATAAACTTGACATGAAAACTTGTGAAAATCCAATTGATAAACACATGCAATTGGCGGCAGATTTCGAAGCCCGTGGTACGCCGTTAATCGTCTCCGAAAACGGCAATATGTATCCTGGCTATTTGCCTCCTAAGCAATTAGTGGAAGCCTTGGATAGCGAGAAAGCGCCCAAATAACTTTAATCACATACAAAAGGGAGTCGTTTATTGCTCCCTTTTTTTATCACTTTGATCAGCTTAAATCATTGTTTTGAGCTGAAACAGTAAATCCAAAGCCTGTTTAGGCGTTAACTCATCCGGGTTAACATTTTCCAGCATTGATATAACCGGCAGTGGTTCTTTATTGGCAAATAAGTCTAACTGACTACTACCCGATACAATTTGCTGTTCAACATAAGCATGTTCTTCCAATTGACGCAATTTAACTTTGGCGTTCTCGATGACAACGGGAGGCACGCCGGCAAGCGATGCAACTTGAAGTCCGTAGCTTTGATTAGCGGGGCCCTCTTTTACGGCATGCATGAAAACGATTTTGTCGCCATATTCCATCGCATCCAGATGGACGTTGTGAATAGTTTTTTGTTCTTCGCTTAATGTAGTCAATTCAAAATAATGGGTGGCGAATAAAGTAAACGCTTTTGTTTGTTTCGCCAAATAATCGGCGCATGCCCAAGCCAAAGACAAACCATCGAAGGTACTCGTCCCCCGGCCGATTTCATCCATTAAAATCAAGCTGTTAGATGTTGCATTGTGCAAAATATTTGCTGTTTCAGACATTTCCACCATAAATGTCGAACGTCCGCTTGCGAGATCGTCTGATGCGCCAATACGCGTAAAAATTTTATCAATCGGCCCGCAAACCAATTTTTGGCTGGCACAAAGCAACCGATATGCGCGATGATAACGATTAAAGCCGCTTGTCGCATATAAGTGGATTTCCCGCCCATGTTGGGACCGGTTATTACCAACATGCGCCGATGATTAGACAAGATTAAGTCGTTGGAAACAAAAGGATTATCGATACTTGTTCGACCACTAAATGCCGCCCGCTTTCGATTACTACGCCCGGCCTGTCGGTTAATTCAGGTGGTGATAAGTTAAGTGTATCCGAACGTTCGGCAAAATTGGTTAACACATCCAATTCAGCAAGAGCTGCTGCGCAACATTGCAATGACAGTTAAATCTTCAGCAATTTCGGCTTAACAATTCGTCATACAAGCATTTTTCAAATGCCAGCGCTTTTTCACGGGCGCTTAGCACTTTGTCTTCAAAAGCTTTTAATTCCTCGGTAATGTAACGTTCCGCACCTTTTAAAGTTTGCTTGCGCGTGTAATGCGACGGGAATTTTGTCGGCGTGTAAATGAGATATTTCGATGTAATAGCCATGTACCCGGTTGTAATTGACTTTAAGCGTATTAATGCCGGTCTGGTGCGTTCCCGGTTTTCCATGTCGAGCAGGTATTGGTCGGCATTGGCGCTTAAATTCCTGAGTTCATCCAGTTCCGGATGATATCCTTCTGCAATAACACCGCCATCACGAATCAATACCGGTGGATTATCGATAATGGCTTGTTGTAGTAAAGTTAACAATTGAGGATGCGTTCCGATGTCTTGCATTAATCGATTAAGATGAGGGGCTTCACATTGGTTAAACAATGTCTGCAATTCCGGTAAAACCGATAAAGTATTACGTAACACCAGCAGATCACGTGGACGAGCCGACTTTAAAGCGATCCGTGAGCTGATCCGTTCAATATCACCAATATGCCGTAATATAGTTTGTACGGTCTTATACAACTTATCGCCCAGTAACCAGCTAATGCTTTCAAAGCGATTCCGCAGGATTTGTGTGTCGCGCAACGGACGGTTAAGCCATCGTCGTAGACACCGGCTACCCATCGCGGTCATCGTTTTGTCTAGAACGCCGAGCAAGGTATATTCAAGTTGTCCGCTTGGGTGAAAATCCAATTCAAGATTGCGGCGGCTGGCCGCATCCAGCAAGATGCAATCATCGTTGTTTTCTGTGCGAATGCCCTGGATGTGAGGCAGGGTGCTTTGCTGCGTGTCTTTTATGTATTGTAGTAGCGCACCTGCCGACGCAATGGCGGTGGTCAGTTCATCGCAACCGAAGCCTTTTAAATCGAGGGAATTGAGTTGTTTTAATACTAAATTTCTTGCGCTGTCCGGATCAAAATGCCAAGGTGGTCGGCGGCATAAGCCGTTGCGTTGCTTTAGCTTGTCGGCAATATCCAGTCTTCGCTAAACAATAGTTCCGCCGGATTAAGACGGTCGATTTCACTTAATAAGTGTTCTTCAGAATCGACCTGCTGAACTACGAATCGTCCACTAGTGACATCCATACTGGCGATACCAAATTGCTTGGCATTTTTGCAGACAGCAACCAATAAATTATCTTTACGGTCTTCAAGCAAGGCTTCATCCGTCACTGTGCCGGGAGTGACAATGCGCACGACTTTGCGCTCCACCGGTCCTTTGCTGGTGGCAGGATCGCCGATTTGTTCGCAAATCGCCACTGATTCGCCATGCCGCAACAATTTGGCCAGATAACCTTCGGCGGCATGATAGGGTATTCCTGCCATTGCAATCGGAACGCCAGCAGACTGGCCGCGACTGGTTAACGTAATATCAAGAATTTGCGAAGCTTTTTTGGCATCATCGTAAAACAGTTCGTAAAAATCACCCATACGATAAAACAAGAGCGTATTTGGATGCTCTGCCTTAATACGTAAATATTGTTGCATCATGGGCGTATGCTTTAATGAATCAGTCTTGCTATTCCCTTGGATTTTTTCGATTTCCATCGTTGGCTTATTGAATATAGTGTATTAAGTGGGATGCCGAAATCATATTTTACAGTGTTTGTGCTTATCTTGATTTTTCTGCGCTATGCAAATCAAAAAAAGTTAAAGTGAAGAGTTATATATAACTTAAGAGGTCGATTTTGCAGACAAAAGCTGTTTGGCAAAACGTGAGGATGAGGCGGATGAAAATACCCACTGATTAAAAGAAATACTTAGGTAGGAATCAGCGGCAAATCAATTGATGTTGATCTTAAGTAATGAGCTGACTGTCGATAACGCCGAAATATTTAAGCCTGAAATTCTTCAGAAAATGGAAAATAAGTATGGAGGGTTCGAATCTATCCTTCCCCCTTCGTTAACATTTCGCCATATTCTTCCGGTGTAATGACGCCGCCAAGAGTTTCAGCAATGTTTCTGTCACGTTCCGGCAATACATCCTGAACGGCATTAATTCGCTTCCATTGTGGCGTAATGGGAGTGTCGCATTTCGGGATATATTTTGAGGTGGCAATCCGTTTATAGGTGTGGATATACCGGGGGCAATTGATAAATATTTCCGTAATGGTTACCAATACCAAGATTTGGGCGCCTTCAAACTGATTGAGTAAAGACTTATCTTCATTAATGGATGCCGTACCATGCACACGAATACGATGTGGTTTTTCAAAATCGATAAAAAGCATACCTACTTTATTATTACCTTTAATATTTCCCATTGAGAGAAACATGCCGTTGCCGTCGTAATTTGGAAATACGAGTGTCTTTGAGTCAAGAACTTTAACGAAACCGGGATATCCACCTTTATAGGAACAAGTTGGATAGCCACGATGATCGATAGTGGTTAAAAAAAACAGGTCGCGGGATTCGATAAATCGTCTTTTGTCATCGTCAATTTCTGTGGCGACAATAATCTCATCAAGTCGGTCAGCCAGATTTCTGGTTTCATGGTCATCTTGCATGCCACGATGGTGTTCGCCGTAAATATCACTCATTTTTTTCTACACAAAATAATGTTTGAGTTTATCGGCGATTCGGACTAGCCATTGTCTCGACTGTATGCATTTAATTTTGCTTAACAAATCATCGATTTGTTAATGTCCAGAAAATATTGGCAATTTCGGCTCCTATGGCGTTATAACCCGCTGGTGTTAGATGGATAGGGTCGTTTGTCAGTTTTGAGTCAATCGCAAAGGGGTATCTATTCGAATCCAATTTATATAAATGTGGTGAATTGAAGCGTTGCTGGGTCAATCTTATAGACTGCCAATTTGGGAACAAGGCACTATGTTGCTTATTGTTTATGATTACCAAGATGATTGGTATGTTAATTTGACCGGTATCCTGTCTCAGCCCTTTTAAAACGCTTGTTGCCTTTTGTGCCCATGTTGATGCCAATGGCGTTTTCTGGTCGGGTTCATAAAGATTCATTGCGTCCGTTTCGCCTTGCCAGAAGATGATACCGCCAATGGTTTTGTCGCCGATTTGTTTTATGCAGTCTCCGTAAAATGATTGTTCGTCCCAATTCGGTAAAAACTTGCTTATCGCTTGCCCCCCGTGACCACAATTAATGACATGCGCATTATCAAACATAGTGGTTAATTTAGAACTTAAATTACTCAACTTCACCATATTGACTGCATTGGACTGTCCAATGACCACGTAATATTTTTCCTCAGCATGACTAATGGAACAGAAGCAAAATGAAACAAGTAACAAGATTAGCGTTTTCATATTATTTTTAAAAAGGTAAAAAAATTATATCTATATTTAGTTAAACAATGTTAACCATACGCTTAAATACTGAATTTTCAAGGTAATAGGAACTTGAAAAAATCACAAAAATCTGAATTGAATTTCTGTTATTTATTTCAAGCTAACTGAAAGCAAAGGGACACTTCAAAAAAGCTAGCTAAATGGGGAGGTTAATTAACTTTTACCTGATTACGTATAACTTTCAGCCGAATCAGCAACCCTGTCGTACCGGCAGGGACGACCGCCAAGGATGGTGGAAGTGCGGTAGGCAAGTAGGAGCTTGCGCCGCCTGCCGGTATCCACGACTTCAAGGATGCAGGTCGTAGGGCAACGCAGGAGCGGTTGCCGAGAACACAACAGGGATGTGACTCGCCAGCTAAGTAAATGTTGGGTCTTATATCCATGTAACCTAGACCCCGGCAATCCCTGCCGGGGTGACGACGTTTGAAGGGTTCAAATCATCACCGTTTTGATTTTCGCTGAAGCTTGTAAGTAATCAGGAACTTTTATGTATATTTGTACGGATGTTTAATAGGGTGGTTAAGGTTAGATAGTATCCTATCAGTATCAGTGAGTTTTTATCCAAAAATACCCACGTTTCTGTATCAAACTACTGGCTTATTAAAATGCAAAATTATAAATCTGTTGCATATTAAAATTTTACATTAATGTTGGTTAACCAGATGTGATTAAACAAATCCGCTCTGCCGAAATTATTTACATATTGCAGTTGATAACCGGTATCGACGTTAATATCAGGGGTAATTTTATATCCGAAACCTGCGTAGGAGCGATTCTGGTTGATGCCTTGCTGGACTTGCGATTCTCTAAAGCTGGCATTCAAATTGTTTAGATAAATAAATAATTCATCTGCTCCTATAAAATAAGCCTGTGTCCCTGGGATGGTATAGGTTAACCTAAAACGCTGTCGTATCCGATGGCCGATATCGGCATCGGCAAAAAAGCGTTGTTCCACCCTTAATCGGTACTGGAAATTCCATGCCGGTGAAAAATCGTGAATCCATTGCAACTTGCTCGATTAAGTCGTTTGTCGCATTATCGAATTTATCATCGAGATTTTTGGTATATTCGCCTTGCCAGGTATACCCTAGCCATACCGATATTTCCTTGCTGAGCCTTATAACCTAGTAATCGGTCGGATAATAAACTGGACTAAAAGCGCCGCTATCGTTTTTGGTGCGTGGGGCTAATTCCAGAAAGGCTAAAAAATTGCTGCCGCCAAAATCGGTCTGGTAAGTATTGCTGAGCCACACGCTGAAATCTTCTTCTGCACTGGCGGTGGACATTAACGTTATCAAGAATACTATCGCTAAATTTTTTCTCATATATCGACTAACTAAGTGGAGAACGATTGTTGTCGCCAACTAATTTATCAACTTATTGTATTTTAATATGGTTGGACATAGCCCATCGATAACTTAAGAATAAGCAAGAAACCGGTAAGGCATAGGCATAAGCAACCCCGACTGCACCAAATTCAGCGCCTAATAAAAAAGACAACAATATCATGATACTGACTGCAATTATGGCATTACTAAGCACAAACCTATTTAGGCCAATGTATTGAAGATAATAAGGAATATCCGCATAAAATGCACTGAAACATGCGCCCGCCGATATTACGATTAAGGTTAAGTAAGCTCCAGAAAATTTATTGCCAAATAGATTTAGGATTTCATGGCCAAAGGCAGCGAAAATGATGTACAACACCAGGACAAAACTGCCTATCAAAATGGAACGTTGCTGTATTAATCTTGTTACACCTAGCTTGTCGTCATGATCTAATAAAACTACCATTTGCGGGAGATAGTAGCGATTAGTTGATGTGCCTATTAGATTAATGATGCTGCCGGTTTGCGCTGCGACAGCGTAAATTCCTACCTCAATTCCGGATGGATAAAGTAATTCTAGGCTAATGACTCCGCTGTTAGTCATAATGGTCATAAGCAAACTGCTAACTACTAAAGGTAAAGACCGGCTTAACCATTTTTTTCCGTTGATGGCAGGCATTCTCTGGTTAGTTTTGGGGAGTTTGATCTTAATTACAATCCACAACACGGCTAAGATAATGCACCAAGCCAGACCAAAACTAATAACTGCAGTGATCACGCTAAGTGCCTCAAACTTGTCGTTGAGGTATATGATGAATGACAGAAAGAGTAGTGGTAACAACAGACGATAAATTGCAAAAGCCAACAAATTTTTACCTAACGCAGAAATCACTTCTACAAAAAACAAGGCAATGCCAATTACGGGTAAAAATCCGGCAAAAATGACGATGGCAATATGATAGTCAGCGCCATGCCATGCCAAAACGAGTTCTAAACTCACGGCAAGCACCACGAACAAAATAATGCCAAATCCAGCAATTATTGCTCGTGAAAACAATAAAAATCCGCTAAGTTTACGCCAATCCCCCCGTTTAAGGTAAAGGGCAATTACGCGCAAAGCGTATTTTTCCAAGCCTAAAGTCACAATTGTTGAAAGGAGGGTAACTACTGAAATTGCAACGCTATAATCATCAAATTCGTTTAATTTTAATATCTTCGCCAAAAGAATGTTGGCGATATACATTAAAACGAAATTACCCAGAGAAAAAACAAATAGCATTAATGCCTTTAAACTATTCGGCTGCCATACTATATTGATGTTCATGAGCATCCCTGATTTTTCGGATCTAGCCGAAAAACTGATGAAAACTTCAGCTTATCTGGCATCTTGACGGCTTACTTTGAAACACTCAACAGTTCCACTCGTTTCATTCGCCGTTAACAGATAATGTTCTTCACCAATTTGAAAATATGCTATTCCTTCTGGCGATTTAACTTCGTCGCCCGCCAATTTGCCTAGTGCAACAACTCTAGGTTTGGTTGGATTTGCTAACGAAATTAACTCAACCGCGCCTGCCCGTTCCAATCCTGCAGCGATTAACGGTTCGCCTTCAATTTCAAATGAAATCAGCATTTCTGGTTCGGAACCTTTTTTATTGCTTCGAAGCTCTGGATAAACAAGGTTTTTGAAGGCTGTAGTATCGACTTGGTTATCCGTGTCCCCAACCAATCTTCCAGTCTCGACATCAAACACGCTTACCGAACGTCCCCCGCTTACCAGCCCTTCTGCATTATCTTCGTTAATTGTATCGCCTTCATCGGCAGTAATAAAAAATCGTCCATCGCCGGTAACTGCAATGCCATCCGGTTCACGTATTCCTGATATGGGTGTTTTAAAATCTATCCAGCCGTCATTTTTAGCATCTGCCTGATGATGGGTTACACCTAACCCAAAATAGCTAATCACTTTCTCCTCTGTTAAGTCAATAACTGCAACACCATCATCTTCTTGTAAAGTTACATAGGCTTTTGCCGTATCGGGGGTGATTGCAATATATTCGGGTTCAAGCAATGATGGTGAATAGTCAGTAATAGGAATTAAAATTTTAGATTCGCCCTTGTTTTCATTTCCGAATACTTCTCTACCATGAAAATAACCTAACTTAACCTTTTTCTTGTCTACATGGTTATTACCATCAAAATCAAGGGTTTTATCGATTTTGCCGTTTCCGTTCCAATCGATTGCACGTTCCAGATAACGGCCATGTTTGTCGATAACAAAACCTTCATGATTCGTCATGTCGGCTAAGGGTAAAATTGTATGCGTTTTTATACGGCCATTTTGGTTAAGATGAAGTAAAGAAACGCTGCCTTCCGGCGTGATAAATTGTTGCGTCTTTTTATCAAAAGAAAAATCTTCGCCTTCGTTAGCGACTAAAGCCAATTCACCGCTTTTTGAGAAAACAACGGCATCCGGTCCATAGCCTACGTTAACCTGGTCGAGCAATTTCCCGGTAGAAGCTGAACGTATTTCAAGCCTGCCTGGCTTGATACCGGCATCAATGATAGCAGCGAATAAATCTAAAGTTGGATGGAAAGCAACAGCGGTTAACTCTTCATCTTTAGTTAAACCTAATGAAAATCGTTGGAGTCTTTGGATGTGTGAAGGTTTTCTGATATCAAGTAAATCAACTTCTCCAGTATCGAAATTACTTAATACGGCACGTAACGTGGATTGTTGTACTGAGATAATTTCAGTACCTTTGTCGTAACCTGATGAGTACACGCTGATACCTTCAACCTGCCAAGCTTCGGTTTTTTTCGGTTGTATCGTACATGCTGTCAATAAAAGAAGTGCTACTAAAAAAAAACTCATTCTAATTCTCAAAATCAAATATCCCATCAATGTCTTGCTCCATGTTTTATTAAATTCTTGAAGAAGTTAATTAGCATAATAACCGAAAAACAATAGGCATAAAAAAAGCCGCGTCGTTTAGACGCGGCTTTTAATTTTATAAAAAAATATTAAATTTACTAGTTCTTAAAATGCAACTTGTCCCCGCAGCATAAAGGTATCCAAACCTGCATTATCGCCAGTCAACGGTAAGCCAGTTGTTGTGGTTAACGAAGATCTTTCTATATCGAGCAATCTGGTGTAGTTTGCCAAAATACGGAAATTAGTATTAATGTACCAGTTCAAAGCGACGGTAATATTAGATAGTTCGCCACCATTGAAATTGCCATCATTTAAGTCCGCAGAAGAGTAACGAGCGGCGACTTCCCATGCACCCCAACCTCCTTTACTTAGGCTAAACGGTTTCGCAGGTTCAAGGTAACCAAAGTTACCGTTCTTGTAACCTCTTGATTCACCTGTAATGGAATAAGCCACCTCAGCATACCAACCATCCAACTCAAGATTGTCTGAACCATTGTTACGGTCAACCCACATGCGCGTATATTCCGCACCCGTTGAGAATGGACCGTACATGCCGGCTGCTTCCAACCCCAGCATTTTAATGTCGTTAACGTTTCGAACGCGAGTATCAATAATATCTAAATTTGACATATTGGTTGTTTCGTAGGTTAACCGTAAGTCTCTGCCTTTTGCTACGTCTTTAGAATCATCCGGCACGCGGTAGTTACCCGCCAACCCTAAGTGAATCAACTTGGTTTTATCAATGATAGGGTTATAAACAACCCGTGATGATATGCCCCAGCCCTCATCACCGGCATCGGCGACAGTAGCTGCGCCGGTCGTCACTGTGCCAATACGATTACCGTTTTCGTCGACGACATTTGAGGTTGTTGGAGTTCTGGCCGGTGTGATTGAATCGCCAAAAACACCAACTTCTGCCATGTAGTTATCGCCCGATGAGTTGAAATTCAAACCGATAGCCCGATCTACTGTTGGGCTGTTCAAGATATTCATTAAAGACCGCTCAGTAAACATCATGTCGTTCGAACTTTCCTGTAACTCGCGGCTGAAATTTTGCTTTTGTTGTCCAGCGGTGATCGTAAACCAGTCTTTCAATCCAAGGTATTGAATAAACGCATCTTTTACCCTTACATTGTCATCGGCAAAATCTGCTTCAGTTCTAAACAACCAGTCTTTGTAGAACACTCCTTCAAAGCGCATCCGGGCACGACGTATTTCAGTGCCGTCATTGGCATCAACAGTGTCGCCGCCATCGAGGTAGGTGCCGCCGTTATGGAATGAGGCATCTGCGTGAATTCGTCCACCTAACTTAAATCTAAAATTCTTATCGGCCGACTCAACCTGTAAACCTTTTTTATCCATGTGGACTTTGACTTTTTCATTCTCGGCAACATGCTCTTGCAATGCCTTAATTTCATTAGTCTTCATTTCCAAATCTTGCTTGACGGTCTCCAGTTCTGTTGTTTCGGCTGGTGCCGCTACTGCTTTATCTTCAACACGTTCAAAAGTACCCAAAGGGACACGGCGTGCACCCGGCTCGGCATAAATCTGTTTGGTTTTAGTATCGACGTAAAGATCAATTGCGTAGGCATTGTACGTTACGGCTGCACTTAATATTGTTGTGATTGCCAAGGGCAATTTTGATAGTTTCATGGGTACTCACGCTAGAATTAAAAAACTTTGCAAAGAGTACTTCCGAAATATGACAGTTTTATTACAAGCAATGTTGTTTGAGCAAAAAACGACAATTAGTCGTAAAAAATTTACATTAATGCAACATGCTTCACATGTTTACAACAAATTAACTTGTCTGATAGCAAAATTTAAGCCTTCCCTTTAGGAATTCTATGAAATAAGGTTGATGTTTTAAGTTACTTATCCTTTTATTCTTAGATAGAACCTGAATAAACTATTTGATTGGATTAAACAGAACTCCAGTACATAAATTGCCTAACTTATTGCGCAAGGTAAACTAATTTTTTAAACACGAATATTGGAGATTTTATGAAAGTTTTTGTGAAACACTTAAGCCTATCTTTGGTGTTGTTACTTTTTCACCCTAATTGCTTTGCCGCCTGTCCAGGCTATCTGAATCAATCCTTCAAAAAACTTCATTCCGAGAAAACCCTTAACATTTGCGAAGCGTATACCGGAAAAACGCTGTTAATCGTCAACACCGCCAGTTTCTGCGGTTATACTCCGCAATTTGCCGGATTGGAAAAATTGCACAAGCAATACAAAAATAAAGGCTTAGTGGTGATGGGTTTTGCGAGCAACGATTTCGATCAGGAAGCCGATGACGACAAACAAATCGCAAATGTTTGCTATATCAATTATGGCGTCACTTTCGATATGTTCTCGCCTATCCATGTTAAGGGCGATAACGCTCATCCTTTATTTAAAGCGCTTGCAGAGCAAACCACACCGCCAGCTTGGAACTTTAACAAATACTTGGTTGATGGCGAGGGCAAGGTTGTTAAATATTTTGATAGCAATGTAACGCCCGAATCTCCGGTAATGAAGCAGGCGATTGAAACATTGTTAACGAAATAGTATAAAATCGATATCGACTGTCTTGGAAATACTCATTTCGCTTTTGGTTTTTAACGGATCATACAGTTTTTTATTAGCTTGCCAGTGGACACAGATTAGTTTGTTAACAATTGGCGGATTCAACTTCCTTGCGCACAATTTTGTATTATCCGGTTAAAATATAGGTTAACTTAAAAGAATCTCTGAACAAGTTGATTTCATTCATGGTTCGACGACCGAGGAAGTGCCTTGGTACAGCTCGCCACGAACGAAATCAACAGTATATCGTTCGTCCTGAGCTTGTCGAAGGACTTAATTAGATTATTCTTAACTCTATCGAGTTTATTTTTCGTGTTATCCGATTTCATCACAAGTGTCCAATTTAAGCCGGTTCTTTAGCCCAGAAGGCGCATTAGCTGAATCCATAGAGGGATATAAGCCCCGGTCGACTCAGATTGACATGGCTGCAAACCATCGCTAAAGCGATCGAGAACGAGCAGAATTTAATTGCGGAAGCGGGTACCGGTACAGGTAAAACCTTTGCTTATCTGGCGCCGGCTTTGTTATCAGGCAAAAAAGTTGTTATATCTACCGGCACCAAAAATTTACAAGACCAGTTATATAACAAAGATTTACCACTTATCCGAAAGGCGTTGAAAATCCCGTTTATTGCCGCGTTGCTTAAAGGTCGCAGCAATTATTTGTGCCGTTATCGTTTGCAAAATGCCATCGATTCAACCCTGGGTTTCGAAAAGGAAGAAGCTGTCGCATTAGCCAAAATTAAATCCTGGGCTAACCGCACCAAATCCGGCGACGTTTCCGAAATGACTGATGTTAACGAAGGCGACCCAGTATGGAGTTGGGCTACTTCGACAGCCGACAATTGCCTTGGTCAGGATTGTCCGGATTATAACGAGTGTTTTCTGGTTAAAGCCCGCAAACAGGCGCAGGAGGCTGATTTGCTGGTGGTTAACCATCACTTGTTATGTGCGGATTGGTCGATTCGAGATGGTGGTTTCGGCGAATTATTACCCAAAGCCGAAGTTGTTATTGTCGATGAAGCGCATCAACTCGCGGAAACGGCGTCAAATTTCCTGGGCACACACGTTGGCGGCAAACAGCTTATTGATCTTGCTAACGATACTTTGATGGAATATTTCAAGGATGCGACTGATTTGCCTGAGTTAAGAACCGCTTGCGAGGAACTGGAAGGAGAAGTTAAAGATCTGCGGCTTGCTTTTGGCATCGAACTGAAACGCGGCGAATGGCGCGACATTACCGCAAATCCAAAAATTCTCGCAGGCTTGGCTGCTGTACAAGAAAAGTTAACCAAATCTACGCAAACAATTGCTACTCGCTTCCGTGAAAACCAAAGAACTGGATTTATGTTACCAACGTGCCGAAAGTGTATCGGAGCAACTGCATGACCTGCTTGAAGATAACTCCGGAAAATGGATTCGCTGGTACGAAACGCACCGCAAAACTTTTACCTTAAGCCGTTCGCCGTTGGATATCGCCAATGAATTTAAAGCTTTTATGCAGCAAGCATAAAGCCACCTGGATTTTTACTTCCGCGACGTTGAGCGTTGCCGAACGATTTGATCATTTTGTAAAGCATCTGGGTTTGGGCGATATCCAAAGTCAACACTGGGAAAGTCCTTTCGAATTCGCGAAACAATCTTTGTTTTACCATCCGAAAGGCTTGCCAAAGCCGGATGATGCTAATTTTATTCCGGCAATCATTGAATTTGTCATTCCCGTATTGCAAGCCAGCCGGGGTAGGGCTTTTTTCCTGTTCACCAGCCATCGCGCGCTTAAACAGGCTGCGGATTTGCTGGAGCATCGCATCGAATTACCCCTTACTTATTCAAGGCAGTAAGCCGAAAACCAAATTGCTGGAAGAATTTAAACGTTTGGGTAATGCCGTATTACTTGGTACAGCCAGTTTTTGGGAAGGTGTAGATGTCAGGGGTGAGGCGCTGTCTTGTGTCATTATCGACAAATTGCCATTTGCATCGCCGGGTGATCCAGTGCTCAAAGCGCGCTTGGACGCTATTACGGAAACTGGAGGAAATCCTTTTTTTCAATATCAACTGCCTGCTGCCGTCATTGCATTAAGGCAAGGCATAGGCCGGTTAATTCGTGACGAAACGGATCGAGGCGTATTGATGGTTTGCGATCCGCGATTGTTAAAACGTTCGTATGGACAGATTTTTCTTGATAGTGTGCCGTCGATGCAACGCACTCGTAATATTGAGGATGTAAGGACGTTTTTTGCCGCGGAAATACAGGAACAGGAAGTATGAAACTACTTGCCATTGATACGGCGACGGAGGCCTGTTCGGCTGCCTTGATGATTGACGGAGAAATCCGCGAACGTTATAAGGTTGTGACCAATGCCCATACGCGGTTAATTTTGCCAATGATCGATTCCCTCATGGCAGAGGCAGGACTAAAGCCTTCTGGTCTGGACGGCTTGGCTTTTGGCAGGGGGCCGGGCTCGTTCACCGGCATCCGAATCGCCACCGGGGTTATTCAAGGCATTGCCTATGGTTGCGATTTGCCTGTTGTGCCGGTGTCAAATCTTGCGGCCGTCGCCCAGGAGTTTTTCGATCGCAGCGATGAAAACATCGCTTTTGTCGCGATGGATGCGCGAATGAATGAAATTTATTGGGGAGTATATCAGCGCGGCGAGCTTGAATTTGCCAAGTTATTGGACGCAGAGGCAGTCATACCGGCAGGCGCAATCGAATTTCCTGAAGTGAATGGTATTGGCGTGGGTAGCGGCTGGAAGATTTATGAAGAAATTTTGAAAACGAACCTATCTCACAGGTTAACCGGTTATGAAGATTTTAACCTTCCTCGGGCGAGCTCAATCGCCAAGTTAGGCGCAGAAGGATTCAGGCAAGGTTTAGCGGTGACCGCTGAAAATGCAATACCGGTTTATTTGCGGGATAAAGTGGCAAAAAAAGAATCCGAACGTTAGTTATCAATTCAGGGTTTTTCACGGTAGATTTATTTGTGAAAACTATTAACAAGTTTATTTTTGGTTCTAATGGTTAACTTTTTATAAATTTATTAGCTATTTAGCAACCTTGCTAATCTTTATATCAAACTTTTACTCGCTACCTCATAAACATCTTTAGAAATTGCCGGATTTTCAATGATTCGCTCCAATTGCGCTTTCATAATTCCTTGGCGGGTGGCGTCATAACGTCGCCAGGAGGTTAGCGGGCCTAACATGCGAGAGGCAACTTGAGGGTTGATCAGGTTTAAAGCGATAACTTGATCTGCGAGAAATTTATAACCCTCACCATTTCGCGCATGGAATCGTAAAGGATTGCCCTGGCTAAATGAACCGATGACAGCTCTGACTCGATTGGGTATGTTCAAATCAAAAGCGGGGTGCGCTATTAGTTTTAATACTGTTTTAAAGGTATCCGGCATGGGGCTCGCGGATTGAATCGCAAACCATTTGTCGACGACCAAGGATTCGTCCTGCCATTTAGCATAGAACTCAGCAATACATCGTTCCTTTGCAGGGTGGGGCTGGTTAACGATATTGCTTAGCGCGGCAATTTGGTCGGTCATATTGCCAGTCTCCTTGAATTGTTGCTCCGACCATTGGTGAATTTTTGCGTCATTCAATCGACTGAGATAGCTCAGACAGATATTTTTGATACGACGCCTGCCGATAGCGTCGGCATCAAAGTGTCCTGATTCGTCACGATGATTTTGTAAGTATAAAGTTTCCAGTTTTTCCTGTAATTGCTCGGCAAGCGATTTGACGACGAATTCACGCGCGAGGTGAATTGCTTCAACATCAATGGTCGCCATTTGCTCAGCGAGATAAATTTCCGAGGGTAAACTTAACAGCAAAGAAAAATATGATAAATCCTGCCAGGATTGCGTTATCACCTGACGGTATGCGCTTACCATAATAGGATTAAGCACAAGTTCGCGACCGTTTTGTATGTCGTTAATCAACCCTGAAATCACTTTTCCTGTCAGTTGTTGACCTGCTTCCCATCGGTTAAAGCTATCATTATCGTAGCTCAGCAAAAAAGCCAGTTCGTCCAGCGTGCGATCCATTTCCAGCTTAACCGGGGCGGAGAAGTTGCGCAGGATTGAAACGATAGGCCGCTGGTTTACGCCATTGAAAATGAAGGTTTGTGACGCTTCGGTTAACTGCAAAGTTGCTTCGGTTTGCGAGCTGTATTGCTGGTTAAGCGTGAATTCAACCGATTTGCCACTCTGGTCGATTAAAGCAATGTTAACCGGGATATGGAGCGGTTCTTTATTGTTTTGACCAGGAGTGGGCGGGCATTGTTGCTGGATAGTTAACCTCAATGCTTTTTGAGTATCGTCGTAATTCTCGGTGACTTTTATGACAGGCGTTCCGGCTTGGCCATACCACCCCCTGAATTGAGTTAAATCAATGGCGTTGGCATCTTCCATTGCTTTGACGAAATCGTCGCAAGTCACCGCTTGACCGTCATGGCGCTCGAAAAACAGGTCGCAACCTTTGCGAAATCCGTCGGCTCCGAGTAAGGTATGTAGCATACGCACCACTTCCGCGCCTTTTTCGTAGACGGTTAAGGTATAAAAGTTATTTATTTCGATATAAGCATCGGGTCTGATGGGATGCGCCATGGGTCCGGCATCTTCGGCAAACTGACGGGTTCTAAGCATGTTAACGTCTTCGATGCGTTTAACTGCTTTGGAGGTCAGGTCGCCGGTGAATTCCTGGTCACGGAAGACGGTAAAGCCCTCTTTTAAACTTAACTGAAACCAATCCCGGCAGGTGATGCGGTTGCCGGTCCAGTTGTGAAAATATTCATGGCCGATGACGCCTTCGATATGCTCATAATCGGAATCGGTCGCTGTATCTGGCCTAGCAAGCACGAACTTGGTATTAAAAATATTCAAGCCCTTGTTTTCCATGGCGCCCATATTGAAATGGCCGACTGCGACAATCATATACAGATCTAGATCGTATTCACGACCATAAACTTGTTCATCCCAACGCATGGCGTTTTTTAGCGATTGCATGGCGTGGTCGCATTTGTCGATATCGTGCTTTTCAACAAAAATTTGCAACGCAACATTTCGCCCTGACATGGTGACAAAATTATCTTCCAGACATTCCAGTTGGCCTGCAACGAGGGCGAAAAGATAACAGGGTTTGGGAAATGGGTCTTGCCATGTCACCCAGTGTTTACCATTGTCGGACTCGCCTTGGGCGACTTTGTTGCCGTTGGATAATAAAACAGGATAGATTTTTTTATCGGCAACCAATGTGGTGGTAAATTTCGCCATCACATCGGGGCGATCCAGGTAATATGTAATTTTCCGGAAACCCTCCGCCTCGCACTGCGTGCAAAGCATCGATTTCGATAAATATAACCCCTCCAGGGCGGTGTTGGCTTTTGGGTTTATCTCGTTTTCAATGGTTAGGGTAAATGGGCGTTGCTGAGGCACATTATGGATGGTTAACGTTTCCGAGGTAATTTCATAGTCAGATTCACTCAGCTCCTGATCTTCGTTAAGAATGGCGCGCAAAAAAAGCAGGTTTTCGCCTTGCAAAACCAAGGCGGTGCTGCTTGAGTAGCTTTGGGGATTTCGGGTTAAGGTTAACCTGGAAATAACACGGGTGTGTTCTTCGTCCAGAGTAAAGTTTAAATCAACGGTTTCGATAAGATATTCCGGGGCGGCGTAATCTTTTAAGTAAATTGTTTTCGGGTTGCTTTCGCGCATTTAATGATACCTGCCGGGGGAACTTTTTCTGTGAAAGGATAAGCATAGAAATAGCCATGCGAGCAAAAAACACACGCCGCCAATTGGGGTAATAATACCCACCCAGGTTGTATTTGTACATGCAAGAACATACAAGCTGCCGGAAAAAAGAACAATTCCGCTAAACATTAACCAGCCGGACCAACGTAAAATATTAATTTCTGGCGATTGCTGATTGAGGATTCCAATGGCAAGCAAACCCAGGGCATGCCACATTTGGTAATCGACAGCGGTGCGATAGATCGCCAACGCTTCAGTGCTTAAGCTGTTTTTTAGCGCATGCGCTCCAAATGCGCCAAAAGCAACGCCAAGCAACGCGCATAGTCCACCCAGGAAAATGAATGTAGATTTCATTTAGCTTTCCCTTAACCGGGGGAGCAATTGAACGAGATTGCACGGTCGCGTGCGGTAATCCAGTTGTTCTTTGATAATATCTTCCCATGCGGTGCGGCAGGCATTCGTTGAACCCGGCAAGCAAAACAGGTAAGTGCCGTTGGCAACGCCGGCAATCGCCCTTGATTGTATGGTTGAGGTTTTGATGTCCTGATACGAAAGCATCCTGAATGTTTCACCGAAGCCCTCCAGGGTTTTGTCCAGCAATGGCGAGATCGCTTCCGGGGTGCCATCTCTTCCGGTCACGCCTGTCCCGCCGGTACTAATGACAATGTTAACCTCATCGTTGGCTATCCAGTTGGAAACTGTTGCCCTTATCCGATAAATATTGTCGGGTACAATCGTTTTTTCAATAACCTTGTGCCCCGCTAAGTTAATTAACTCTACCAAAGTTCGACCAGATACATCATCTGTCTCTGTGCGAGTATCGGATACGGTAAGCACTGCGATCGACAAAGCTAAAAACTGGCGTTCTGGATTCACTTTTTTATAGTTTGATGAGACATTGGTTTAGGTTAAGAATAATCTTAACCCGGCGAATAAGCTACTTGGCTTATCCTGCCGGAAATTTTGTTCCTATTAATTTAACATGGCGACAAACGATTCTTGGCCGCGTTGTATGTTAAGCAATAATCCGGAATTTGCATCAACGACCTGCTTTAACTCGTCTAGGCTCCTTACCCTGTATTGATTCGCGGATATGATGACATCGCCGGGGCGCAAGCCGATTTTCCACGCGTAAGACGCGGTATTGATCTTTTCGATTAATACCCCCTCGATTTGATCGCGTTGAGTATTGCCAAGCACGGTGCCTTTCAAACGGAAATGCAATTTTTCTCCCATTAACTGGACGCGTTCTTGTTTTCCGATGGTGGCGGTGGTTTCATGCTTTTCCGAGCCGCGGTAATATTCGAGGTCGACTTTGTCGCCAATTTGCAGCAAACCAATTATGTTGCGTAATTCGTAACTCGTTTTTATGGGTTTGCCATTTGCTGAGACAATAATATCGCCTAAAGCCAAGCCGGCTTTTTCTGCGGGAGAATTGTTTTCAATACCGCTGACGGCGGCGCCCTGAATGTCTTTCAGGTTAAACGCCTTAACCAACTCGGGCGTCAAATCTTGCGTGGTTACGCCAAGTAGCCCGCGACGGACTTCGCCATGTTTTATCAAAGAATCCTTGATTGTCATCGCCATATTGGACGGTATAGCAAAGCCTATGCCGACATTACCGCCAGAGGGGGCAAGAATCGCTGTGTTCATACCAATGAACTCGCCTTTAAGGTTAACCAATGCGCCTCCTGAATTGCCTGGATTGATGGAGGCATCGGTTTGGATGAAATCTTCATAGCCTTCAATTCCCAATCCGGATCGGCCCAATGCGCTGATAATTCCGGAGGTGACCGTTTGACCCAGGCCGAATGGGTTGCCGATCGCGACCACGAAATCACCTACTCTCAATTGCTTGGAGTCGGCAATTGGAAGTTCGGTTAAGTTTTCTGCCGGGATGCGAATGACGGCGACGTCAGCTTCCGGATCTTTGCCGACCAATTCTGCATTCAACTTGCGGCCATCGCTTAAAGTGACCTGAATTTTACTGGCCTTGTCGATAACATGATTATTCGTCAACACGTAACCATGTTCCCTGTCTATAATTACTCCAGAACCCAAGCTGTTTTTTTGTTCGCGCGGCGTTTGTCTGGGGATATTGAAAAAATGCCGGAAGAAGGGATCCTGCAATAGGGGATTATCACTCATTTCAATATTGGTTGACGTCGAAATGTTAACCACAGCAGGCATGCTGCGTTCGAGCATTGGCGCGAGTGAAGGGAGCGCCTGATTTTCTGTGAAAGCAGGTAAACCCATCGCATAACTGGTTGTATTGGTTAGTGGATTAACAAACGCAAGAATCAGAAAAATAGCGGATTGAGTTAATTTGGTTGGTATCATAATTATTCCGTGATTTTTAAACGTAAGCCTTGGACAATATAAGTACAAAAACATTTAATACAAGGGTTCAATTGTATTATTACCGGTATTATTCGTAATTGTTTTTCCTTTTTTTAAATTAAATTAATGGCCGTTCATATTAATTCCGAAGATGCTAAAAGTCTTCGAAAGTTCATTCCTCTAGGAGCCTATCCCAGGGCGGCATTCGAAGAATTATGCACAAATCTTAATGTCGAGCAAGTCAGGGATGAATTCATTGTAAAGAGAGGCGACCAAAACACCGAACTGGTTTATTTGTTAACCGGAAGTGTTAATTTGCAAGCGGACGAACTCGTCATCGAAACAATCGAAGCGGGCACTGATTCTGCAAAATTTGCCCTTGCGCATCAAATCCCGCGCAAGATCGATGTGTTTGCCAACGGCCTGGTTCGGATTGTTCGATTAGATGCTGATTTGATTAACCATCCGCCGTCTGTCGAATACAAAGAAAACGATAGCTATACCATTGTTGAAGAATCAGATGCTGAGGCGGATGATTGGCTGAATGTGCTCTTGAGAATTCCATTGTTTGAGAGTTTTGCCCCGGCTCAGCTGCAAAAGCTGCTCATATCAATCAAAACGGTTCAATTTTTCGAAGGCGATGTCATTATTGAAAATGGGGCAGAGGTTGAGCATTTCTACATCATAGTCAAAGGTCAATGCGCTGCAATACGTCCTGGGTTAACCGGGAGTATAGAGAAGAAACTCAACGTGGGTGATACTTTTGGAGAGGACCCCCTTATTATGGGAGTTTTATCTAAAGAAAGAGTTTCAGCAATCACGGGTTCTGTTGTCATTAAGCTGGCAAGAAACCAGTTTGTGGCTTTAATAACAAGGCCCCTAATTCAATTCATATCGTCAGATAAAGTTCCTGATTTGATTCATGATGGTATTATGCTGATTGATGTGCGTTCTAAACAATTAGCAGAAAAGAACCCTTTAGAAATGGGAGTTAATATTCCATATCTAAATTTATTGAATAAAATAAATGACTTGGATGTAGAAAGGACGGTAATTACTTATGCTGACGAAAAAACGTCCCAGGCTGCCGCCTTTTTGTTGCTGAAACATAAATTTAAGGTTTATGCATTGAGCGATGGTTCAGTTTCACCAGAGCCGGAAATAGAAATCAAGATAGAGAAATCTGAACTTAGATTCGTTCCGGAGGAGACAGTTAAATCAAATTTAACTAACGAAATAATAGGGCAAACGAATGATAAGTTTCATCAACCGAACTTAAGAGTTCTAGAACCCGAAGCGGAGCTTAAATATTTGAGAGCCGAGAATCAACGCCTAAATCTGTATGTTCGCGATCTCGAAGAAAACATAACACATTTGAAAATTGAAAAGCAAAAACTATCTATGAGGACAGAATTATTAGCTCTGCAACTTAAAAAACTAAAGGAATTTTTGGTGAAGTATAAAAATAAACAATCCCTGTGAGAAGGGATTGTTTATAAACTGTGCAATGCTTTGAATTTACTGCTCTTCGATAAAATCCATGAGTTAATAGACTTTACACTTCATTGCGGGCTGGATTGCCAATTAGCTAATTGGTTTGTGCTGGTTAAGAAATAAAATACACAATAGTTATTTTATTTTGCCTTCCTTATACATTACGTGTTTGCGTACGACAGGATCGAATTTTTTGATTTCCATTTTTTCCGGCATGGTTTTTTTGTTTTTGGTCGTCGTGTAAAAGTGACCTGTGCCTTCACTGGAAATAAGTTTTATTTTATCGCGCATGATTAATTCCTCTTGAAAACTTAAGCTTTGATTCCGTTTTTGCGTAAATCAACCAGGACAGCATCGATGCCTTTTTTATCGATGATTCTTAGGCCTTTAGCTGAAATGCGTAAGCGAACCCAACGGTTTTCGCTTTCAACCCAAAATCTGTGGTGTTGCAGATTGGGCAAGAAACGCCGTTTAGTCTTGTTATTAGCGTGTGATACATTATTACCTACAACAGGCTGTTTGCCTGTCACTTGACATACTCTGGACATAATTAGCCTCTATGGGGTGCCTTCATTCAAAAGATAGCCGGTCTTTATACCAAAAAATCTTTTCAAGGTAAATAAGTAACTATAAAATGAAATCAATATTAGTTACCACTCACTCAAAGTAAAAATAAAATGTCAATTAAGTTAGGTATGGTCATGGACCCTATTGACCGCATTAACATCAAAAAAGATACCAGCTTTGCCATGTTGCTTGAAGCCCAAGCCCGGGGCTGGGACTTACACTACATGGAGTTGCAGGATTTATATTTGAGAAATGGTGCTGCTTTGGCAAGAACGCGCTCGTTGAACGTGAATCGTGACGAAAAGCAATGGTTTCGATTTATCGGTGAGCAAGAGATAGCGCTAGGCGAGCTTGATGCTATTATTATGCGCAAAGATCCACCCTTTGATCAGGAATATTTATACGCGACTTTTGTTCTGGAGCGGGCGGAACAGGCAGGCGTTCTTGTCGTCAATAAGCCCCAGTCATTGAGAGACGCTAACGAGAAGCTGTTTACCGCATGGTTTCCACAATGTTGTACTGAAACTTTGGTGACTCGTGATGCCAGCAGGATAAAAAATTTCTTGCTTGAGCTGGAAGAAATCATTGTTAAACCCTTGGATGGTATGGGCGGCGCGTCCATTTTTTATTTGCGGCAGGGCGATACCAATACAAGCGTTATCGTGGAAACCATGACGCAACATGATACCCGTTCAGTCATGGCGCAAAAATATTTGCCGCAAATAAAAGATGGGGATAAACGCATATTAATGGTAAATGGAGAACCTGTTCCATATTGCTTGGCGCGTATTCCAGCGCAGGGTGAAAGCCGGGGGAATTTGGCTGCAGGTGGAACTGGCCAAGGCAGGGAGTTAACCGAAAGGGACCGCTGGATTGCATCGCAAGTCGGGCCCGTTTTAAAAGATAAAGGTCTGTTATTTGTGGGTTTGGATGTCATAGGTGAGTTCTTAACCGAGATTAATGTAACCAGTCCGACGTGTGTACAGGAATTGGATAAACAATTCGGTTTGAATATTAGTGCAAGATTACTGGATGTGGTTGAGTCGAAAATAACTTGAGTCAAATGGCAAAGATTGGCGTTTTTGATAGAAAAGTTTCCCTATCCGATAACGATCCGTTATTGGTGGCGCTTTTTATTGCGGCTGTCGTACACATAGTGATCATGTTGGGAATCAGTTTTAGCGAGCCAGAGCCGCCCATGTCAAACAAACGTTCGATTGACGTGACTTTGGTAACGGCGCCTGCTAAAAAAGCGCCAAAGCAAGCCAAGTTTTTGGCGCAAGATAACCAAGTCGGGACTGGAAAGAAATATAAAAAACCAGAGCCCACGGCGCAGCGCATGGCTAGCCCGGGTGAAGGTCAGGTACATCAAGTTGTTAAGCCCGAATCGGAAGACCTTGAACCTAAAGCGAGAAAAAAACTCCTTTCCCAGGAAAAGTCGCCGGTAAAAGTAGCCGCAGACAAGCAAAAAGAAACCACGGAAGATGTCGAGAAAAGGCCGCATATAACTGCCGAAACGTTACAGCAACAAATTGCGCAATACGGCGCGGAAATGAGGTTGAAGCAGCAAAGTTCCGATTCCGACGAAACAAAAATCAAGCATGTAAATTCAGTGAGCGCTCATCGTTATGTGGCTGCACAATATGTTAAAGATTGGGAGCGGAAGGTGGAGCATGTGGGTAATCTTAATTATCCCGACATCGCCTCCAGAAAAAACTTCTCCGCTACATTAACGATGGATGTTGGTATCAAGCCGGATGGAGCAATCCATAGCATAAGGATTACTAAATCCTCCGGTTATCCGGCGCTTGATGAAGCGGCAAAGCGAATAGTACGAATGAGTGCGCCGTTTCCCGGCATTGCCAAGCGATCTGCTGAAAGAGTTGAATGTATTGGTTATCACCAGAAAATGGAAGTTTACTGATGAATCCGGGATGGCAATCCCCTGATACTGTTAAAAGTTTTTGATACGAAAATGAGCGAAAATTATCTTAATAATCAATTTATTATTGCAATGCCGAGTTTGCTCGATCCGATATTTCATCACACTGTCACCTTCTTGTGCCAACATACCAAGGAAGGCGCATTGGGAATAGTCATAAATCGTTCCGCAGATATGAAGTTGGGGGCAATTTTTAAACAGATGGATATCAGGGCTAGCTCTCCTGAAGTGGCGGACATTACTGTTTATGCTGGCGGGCCCGTGCAACAAGAAAGGGGTTTTGTGGTACATACCTCCGGCAGGGAATGGGATATGACCATTCCTGTTTCGGAAGATATTTCCTTAACAACCTCCCGTGATGTGATTGAGGCTATTGCGGTAGGAGAAGGTCCGGAAAAATATTTGATAGCCTTGGGCTATGCAGGATGGAGCGAAGGTCAGTTGGAAAAGGAAATATTAAGTAATTCCTGGTTGAATACGCCTTCCGCCAAACAAATCCTGTTTGATACACCCATTAATCAGCGTTGGAACGCGGCGGCAGACCAGATAGGCATTAATATCAATCGATTAACAACGCCGGCCGGACATGGTTGAGTAAGTTCATTTGCGTATTTCAGTGCTTCTAATTATTTAATGGTTCAGCGTTTGTATCAAGATCCGCTGCAACTAAAATCGCAAGACGAAACTTATCTGGGTTTTGATTTTGGGAATAAAAAAATCGGGATTGCGGTTGGGCATAGGCTTACTGGTATCGCCAGCCCATTGCTTACCTTGCCCTCGGTTAACCAAAGTCCGGATTGGCGAGCAATAAGCCAGCTTATCGCCGAGTGGCAACCGGCAGGTATTGTCGTCGGAATTTCCAGGCAAAAGGACGGTACAGACAATATCATTACCCAGCGTATGTTAAAATTCTGCCGGCAGTTGGAAGGGCGGTATCAGATTGCAGTTTTTCAACAAGATGAAGCCTTTTCTACATTTGAAGCCAAACAAATGTTGTTTGATGAGGTCAAAGTTAATGCAACAAAGCTTTGGGCTGTGCAAGACCAGTTGGCGGCCCAATTGATTTTACAGTCCTGGTTGAATGACAACCGGGTTAACCCATAATAAATTTAATGAGCAGTAAATCACTTGAAATCGCAGAATTATTAACCACTTTGGAAAATAAGCTGCGACAAACAATAAAAGAAAGACATATTAACGATCCATTAATGATTGGCATCCGTACGGGTGGTGTGTGGGTGGCGGAGAAAATGCACCAACGGCTTGGCATTAATGAGCCGTTAGGGTTGCTGGATATTTCTTTTTACCGCGATGATTTTTCTCAGCTTGGCGTTAACCCCGATGTTAAGCCCAGCCAGTTACCTGCACAAATCGAAGGCCGTGACATCATTTTGATCGATGATGTTTTTTATACTGGCCGCACTATTCGCGCAGCATTGAATGAGATTTTTGATTATGGACGGCCTAATCAGATTGTTTTGGGTGTGTTGATTGAGCGCGACGGCAAGCAAATTCCGGTGAGCCCTGACTGCGCCGGCGTGACAATTCACTTGGATATTGGGCATCGCATTAAGTTGACAGGTCCCGACCCCTTGGGGATAGTAATCCAAAACGTCAACATGGCCGCTTGATGTTCAGTCAATTGCAACTCAATACTGAAGGGAAACTCAAACATTTCTTAACCATTGAAGGGTTAAGCAAAGAATTACTCATCGAGATTCTCGATTTAGCCGAATCCTTTATCAATCCTAACGATCAGCGTATCAAAAAAATCCCTTTGCTGAGGGGAAAAAGCATTGTTAACCTGTTTTTCGAGAACAGCACGCGGACGCGCACTACGTTCGAACTAGCCGCCAATCGTCTATCGGCCGATGTATTAAGCATGAGCATTGCAACCTCATCGACGTCAAAAGGCGAAAGCTTGCTGGATACCATCCGCAATCTTGAAGCCATGTATGTAGACATGTTTGTCGTCCGGCATGGCATCAGCGGTGCGTCGCATTTTATTGCCCAGCATGTCGGGCCGAACATCAGCGTTATTAATGCTGGCGACGGACAACATGCCCATCCAACGCAAGCCATGTTGGATATGTTTACCATACGCCAGATAAAAAAAGCTTTTACTCAGCTTCGCGTTGCGGTGGTTGGTGACATATTGCACTCGCGCGTGGCGCGCTCCAACATTCAAGCGTTAAACACCCTGGGCGCTAAAGAGGTTCGCGTCATTGCGCCCAAAACACTCCTGCCGACGCAGGTTAAAAGTTTGGGTGTGAACGTAAGCCATCATCTGGAAGATGGCTTGCAAGACATTGACGTCATTATTATGTTGAGACTGCAAAAAGAGAGAATGACTGCCGCCTTGTTGCCCAGTGAAAGCGAATATTTTAAATGTTTTGGCTTAACCGAAGAGCGGCTAAAAATCGCTAAACCTGATGCAATCGTCATGCATCCAGGGCCGATTAATCGAGGCGTAGAAATCGACTCTAAAATTGCTGATGGTCCGCAATCTGTCATTCTTAACCAAGTCAGCAATGGCATAGCCATTCGTATGGCGATCATGGCGATGGCAATGCAAAGGCAAGGCGGCGCATGATGACGACTAAAATATTGATCGAAAACGGACGTATTGTCGATCCTGCCAATAATGTCGATGAGCTAGGCTCCTTATATATTGCGGAAGATAAAATTTTATCTGTTTTGCAGAAACCGGACGGTTTTGTGCCAGATCAAGTTATTAATGCCCAGGATTTAATTGTCTGCCCAGGTTTTATCGATCTCAGCACTCGGTTACGTGAACCGGGGCAAACCCGCAAAGCCACTTTCGCTAGCGAAACCAGAGCGGCTGCCGCAGCTGGAGTCACAACCTTGTGTTTGCAGCCTGATACCAACCCGATCATCGATACGCCTGCCGTTGCCGAATTGGTTAAGGAGCTGGCTAAAAAATCCAGTTACTCGCAAATCTTGCCCATTGCCGGGTTAACCCAAAAGTTGGAAGGTGCTGAATTAAGCAATATGCTGGCGTTAAAGCAAGCGGGTTGCATCGCAGTGACCAATGCCAGTAAACCTATCAAAAATTTGTCGATATTAAGGCGGGCGATGGAATATGCCGCCAGCCATGATTTGTTGCTGATATATCGTCCTAATGATCCGTGGTTAAGCCATAACGGCTGCGTCCATGAGGGCAAACTTTCCACCCATTATGGATTGCCGTGTATTCCCGATGCGGCTGAAACGGTAGCCTTGGCGCAGTGTCTTGAATTGGTTGAGTTAACCGGTTGCCGTGTGCATTTCGGCCAACTCAGTAGTGCTCGCTCCGTGCAAAAAATTCAACAGGCCAAAGCGCTTGGGTTAACCGTGAGCGCTGATGTCGCAATTCACCAACTGCACTTAACCGAAGAGGATATGATCCCGTTCGACAGCGTCTACCATGTGCAGCCGCCGCTCCGGACAATTAACGATAAACTTGGATTGCGTGCCGCTTTAGCCGATGGGATTATCAATTGCATTTGTTCCGACCACCAGCCGCACGATCTTGATGCCAAGTTGGGCGCGTTCCCTGAAACCGAACCCGGCGTTTCATCCCTCGAAACTGTATTGCCATTGATGTTGCAATTAGTTAACGATCAGGTGTCCTAACCTTAACCCAAGGTATTGCCACGCTCACTCAAGAACCGGCACGAATCCTTGGCTTGCAAAAAGGCTGCTTGTCGCCTGGATTTGCGGCCGATATTTGTATCTTTGATCCAACTCAAAGTTGGCAAGTAAACGAAGCAAACTGGCTTAGCCAAGGTGTTAATACTCCGTTCTGGGATCAAACATTCAAGGGTAAAGTCATCTATACGATGCAAGCGGGAAAGCTAATCTAGTCTTAGTTTCGGTTACAGAAATTTGCGGCTGACCAATTGCTACAATTCCACTCAACGCCATCCCGCTACTTAACTTTGCAAAATCCCAAATAAGCCAAATTAACTATGGGAATTATTAAAAAGCTCGCTTCGCAAACCGCGATTTACGGCCTAAGCAGTATTTTCGGCAGGTTTCTCAATTATCTGTTGGTGCCGTTGTTAACCTATCACTTTTCCGCCGAGCAGTATGGGGTGATCTCGGAGTTTTATGCTTATGCTGGTTTTTTCTCAGTCTTATTGTTGTTAGGGTTTGATACCGGTTATTTCCGCTTTCGTGATAAACAAAAATTGGTGGGCGATAAGGCTTACAGTACGGCGTTATGGTTTGTGCTTCAGGTTAACGTCTGGTTTTTTACGTTGATTGTTTGGATTAACCCGTGGTTATCTGGTGTGCTGGGATATGCAAACCATCCGGCCTACGTGCTGTGCTTCAGTTTAATACTGGTCATGGATGCCATCGCATCTATCCCGTTTGCGCGCTTACGGGCAGAAGACAAAGCTTTTCGCTTTGCCGGGGTGAAGATTGCCGAAATATTGATTACAGTAGCGCTTACCGTGTTTTTTATTAAAGTTTGTCCCAAACTTTATGCTGATAAAACCTTGCCTTGGATCGATAATATCTACAATCCTGAGATCGGTGTCGGGTATGTGTTTATTGCTAACCTGATTGCCAGCGTATGTAAATTTTTACTGTTAACCCCACAATTAATAGGCATTCGCTGGGGCTTTAGTAACGCCTTATTTCCCAATATGTTCAAATATTCCCTGCCGATGGTGGTGATCGGCTTTGCGGGTATCATCAATGAGATGCTGGATCGGGTATTGTTAAAGCATTATTTGCCTTACGATAACTTAACCAATATGAAAATGCTGGGGATTTATAGCGCGTGTTACAAGCTTTCAATCCTGATGACTTTATTTATCCAAGCTTTTCGTTTTGCTGCCGAGCCTTTTTTCTTTAATTATGCGGACAAAAGCGATTCCAAGGTAATTTACGCCAAGGTATTGAAATATTTTGTTATTTTCTGCGTGTTTATCTTTTTGCTGGTGACCTTATTTATAGATTTCTTTAAATATTTCGTAGGCCCTGATTTTCGCTCCGGTTTAGATGTCGTCCCTATCCTGCTGCTCGCCAATCTATTCTTGGGTATCTATGTTAACTTATCAATTTGGTACAAACTGACCGATCGCACCTTTATGGGCGCGATTGTTTCGCTTTGCGCGGCGGGCTTGACCATTTATTTGAATATTAAATGGATTCCGATTTACGGTTATACCGGCTCCGCGTGGGCACACCTGATTGGTTATGGTGGCATGGCTTTAGCTTCCTATGTCTTGGGGCAGATTTATTTTCCAGTTAAATATGATGCGCTTACTGTTTTATTTTATATTGGCTTGGGATTAGGCTTATATCAAGCGAGTTTGCATTTGAAACCGATTCTTCTTTGGCCGCTTGGAGTTTTGCCAGGTGCATTGTTGATGGTTTACCTGTTAATTGTGGCGATTTTTGAAAAGCGCCATTTAAAAGCGATCTGAGCAATCCATTCAGTATGCAGATTATGTATTTAAATTGTAACGTTGACTGTCGCATAATCCTTGGTAGCCCATGTTAACTTCTTTTAAAGCCGGTTAACCTTAGAAAAGATTTAACTACTGGTTAAAAAGGAAATAGAAGTGGATTGCAAGAAGATTTAGTAACTTAATTTATTGATTTATAAAATTTTTAATTGAGAGTCACTCTGGCTTAAATAATGTTTTCCTTAAGAAGGACTTGCTTAATTTTTTAAAATTGTTAATGACCCATAAGGTCGAATCCAGTAAAATCTGTTAAATTTTGTATTTCGATAACGGGGTGCAGCCATCGGGTTCCATCCCGTTTTGCACATTTAAGGTGACGTGTTTGACTAAATCCGCAGTTTTGGTTTTGGAAGATGGAACAGTGTTCAATGGCATGGCTATCGGCGCCGATGGCTATGCTGTGGGAGAAGTTGTTTTTAATACGGCTATTACGGGTTATCAGGAAATCCTCAGCGACCCTTCATACGCACAGCAAATCGTCACGTTAACCTATCCGCATATCGGTAATGTCGGCGCAAATAGTGAAGACGACGAATCTGACAGGGTGTTTGCCAGTGGCTTGGTAATTCGAGATTTACCGTTGATTGCCAGTAGCTGGCGTAGCCAGAAGACCTTGCAGCAATATTTGCTGGATAATAATGTAGTTGCTATTGCTGATATCGATACCCGCAAGTTAACCCGATTGCTGCGCGATAAAGGCGCGCAAAGAGGTTGTATTGCAGCAGGAGAAACGATAAATGTGGGAAAAGCCAGGCAAGCCATTGAGGGCTTCCCCGGCTTAAAAGGAATGGATTTGGCAAAAGTGGTCAGTACGGATAAATCTTATGAATGGACTGAAAATATCTGGAATTTGGAAACCGGCCATAGCCATTCTACTAATTTGACCAAGCATGTCGTTGCCTATGATTTCGGGATAAAGCGAAATATTTTGAGGTTATTGGTTAACCGGGGTTGCAAGGTTACCGTTGTTCCTGCGCAAACGCCGGCGGAAACAGTGTTGTCGATGAAACCGGATGGCGTGTTTTTATCTAATGGACCGGGTGATCCTGAACCATGCACTTACGCGATTGAAGCCATAAAAACCATATTGACAACCAAGATTCCGGTGTTCGGTATCTGTTTGGGACATCAATTATTAGCATTAGCCAGTGGCGCTCTTACCGAAAAAATGAAATTCGGTCATCACGGTGCAAATCATCCTGTCCAGGAGAAAGCAACCGGACGAGTGATGATTAGTAGCCAGAATCACGGTTTTGCGGTCGATGCAAATACACTCCCGATTAATGTCGAAGCGACCTATCATTCCCTTTTCGATGGCAGTTTGCAGGGTATTCGCCGGACGGATTGTCCTGCGTTCAGTTTTCAAGGCCATCCGGAAGCCAGTCCAGGACCTCATGATGTAGAAGGTTTGTTTGATGAATTTATCGCGATGATGAAGCAAGCGGACAATAAATAATTTCAGCAGTTACTTAAATATGCCAAAAAGAACCGACATAAAATCGATTTTATTATTGGGCGCAGGTCCTATTGTGATAGGGCAGGCGTGTGAGTTTGATTATTCCGGTACACAGGCATGTAAAGCGCTGCGCGAAGAAGGCTACAGGGTCATCCTGGTCAATTCTAATCCCGCGACTATCATGACCGATCCTGATATGGCCGATGCCACATACATTGAGCCTATCGATTGGCAAACAGTCGAAAAAATCATCGAAAAAGAACGCCCAGATGCGGTTTTGCCAACCATGGGTGGCCAAACTGCATTGAATTGCGCGTTAGCGTTGGACGAACATGGAGTGTTGGCAAAATACGGCGTCGAAATGATCGGTGCCAGCAAAGAAGCGATCAAAAAAGCCGAAGATCGCGAGCTGTTCAACCAAGCGATGAGGAAAATCGGTTTCGAAGTTGCCAAATCGAAAGTTGCGCACACGATGGAGGAAGCAATTGCTGCACAGCAAGAAGTCGGCTATCCAACCATCATTCGGCCATCATTTACCATGGGCGGAAGCGGTGGCGGTATCGCGTACAACAAAGAAGAGTTTGTCGAAATCTGTGAACGCGGCCTGTATTTGTCACCTACCAACGAGTTGCTGATTGAAGAATCAGTGTTGGGTTGGAAGGAGTTCGAAATGGAGGTGGTGCGCGACTCCAAGGATAATTGCATCATTGTTTGCTCCATCGAGAATTTCGATCCGATGGGCGTACATACCGGCGATTCGATTACCGTTGCGCCTGCGCAAACTTTAACCGATAAGGAATACCAAGTTCTAAGAAACGTTTCCTGTGCTGTTCTGCGGGAAATCGGCGTGGATACCGGCGGCTCCAATGTGCAGGTTGCGATTAACCCGGAAAACGGGCGTTTGATTGTGATTGAAATGAATCCCCGAGTTTCTCGTTCGTCAGCGCTTGCATCGAAAGCGACCGGTTTTCCTATTGCGAAAGTTGCGGCGAAATTAGCTGTTGGTTACACCTTGGACGAACTTAAAAACGAGATCACCGGCGGAACGACACCGGCATCTTTCGAACCAACTATCGATTACGTAGTAACCAAAGTTCCGCGATTCGCCTTTGAAAAATTTCCACAGGCCGATGATAGGTTAACCACTCAAATGAAATCGGTGGGTGAGGTCATGGCTATTGGGCGTACATTCCAGGAGTCGTTGCAAAAAGCTTTGCGCGGGCTGGAAATTGGTATCAGCGGTTTGAATGAGATTGTTGATCCCCACGAAGAAGACGCGCGTGGCGAAATTCTGCGTGAATTACGTCATCCTGGGCCTGATCGTTTGTTATACGTCGCTGATGCGTTCCGTAGCGGAATGAGTGTTGGTGAAGTTTTTGATGCCAGTAAAATTGATCCGTGGTTTTTGGCGCAAATCGAGGATTTGGTGTTAACCGAACAAACGTTGGCGACCAAAACCTTGGCGACCCTAAAAGACGGTGAGTTGTTTAGGCTTAAGCGGAAAGGTTTTTCCGATCAACGCTTGGCCAAATTGCTGGAAACCACAGAAAATGAAATCAGAAATGTGCGTTTTAAGCAAAATATTCATCCGGTTTATAAGCGGATCGATTCTTGCGCGGCAGAATTTGCTTCGGATACGGCTTATCTTTATTCGACTTACGAAGAAGAATGCGAGGCACGGGTCACTGAAAAAGACAAAATTATTATTCTGGGCGGCGGACCAAACCGGATAGGGCAGGGCATCGAATTCGACTATTGTTGTGTACATGCAGCGTTGGCGTTACGGGAAGACGGCTATGAAACCATTATGGTTAATTGCAATCCCGAAACCGTATCCACGGATTTTGATACCTCTGACCGGCTGTATTTCGAGTCGTTAACTCTGGAAGATGTCCTGGAAATCGTGCATCTGGAAAAACCCAAAGGCGTAATCGTCCAATATGGCGGGCAGACACCTTTAAAGCTGGCAAAATCATTGGAAGCGGCCGGTGTACCTATCATAGGTACTTCACCTGATTCTATCGATTTGGCGGAGGACCGCGAACGTTTCCAAAAGTTGCTGGAGCGGCTTAATCTCAAACAACCGCCTAATGCGACGGCGCGCTCGGTTGAACAAGCGATAGCGGCGGCAAGGGAATTGGGTTATCCCCTAGTGGTTAGGCCGTCTTACGTTCTAGGTGGACGCGCGATGGAAATTGTCTTTAATGAAGATGGCTTGCATCGTTACATGAAAGAAGCGGTTAGCGTATCTAATGATTCGCCGGTTTTACTGGATCGCTTTCTTGATGATGCGGTTGAAATGGATGTCGACGCAATTTACGATGGCGAACGCGTCTTGATTGGTGGATTGATGGAGCATATCGAGCAGGCTGGTGTGCATTCTGGTGATTCGGCATGTTCGCTGCCACCCTATGAATTAGCCCAAAATATTCAGGATCAACTGCGCGAGCAAGTGGCTAAAATGGCGGAAGCATTGGGAGTGTGTGGGTTGATGAATACCCAGTTCGCCATCCAGGGCGAAGATATTTATGTGTTGGAAGTTAACCCCAGGGCATCGCGTACTGCCCCATTTGTTTCCAAAGCTACGGGGTATCCATTGGCAAAAATTGCCGCTCGTTGTATGGTAGGTCAGACCTTGGCGCAACAAGGTATCACAAAAGAGCGTATTCCAGATTATTATTCTGTAAAAGAGGCAGTATTTCCATTTGTTAAGTTTCCTGGAGTTGATCCGTTATTGGGCCCAGAAATGAAATCCACCGGTGAAGTGATGGGGGTGGGCAAGACTTTCGGCGAGGCATTTGCCAAATCACAGCGAGCGACCGGGATAAACCTGAATGATAGTGGAAAGGTTTTAATTAGTATTCGTGATGTTGATAAGCCCAAACTGGCTGAAGTTGCTAAAATACTGGTCAGTAAAAGCTATCAAATTGTCGCAACGCGGGGTACGGCGCGTTATTTGAAAGAAATCGGTATTCCTTGCGAAATCGTTGACAAAGTTAACGAAGGCCGTCCGAACACTGTTGATATGATCAAGAATGAACAAATTCAGCTGATTATCAATACTACTGACGGTAAAAAAGCAATTTCGGACTCGTTCACCATGCGTCGGGAGGCGTTGCAGCACCGCGTCACTTATTACACAACAATGGCTGGTGCAAAAGCGGCTTGCTACGCACTTGGTGAGTTGGAAGCCGGCGACGTGAATTGTTTACAAGATTTACATAAACGGTTGAAATAGATTTAACCCTTTGGAGCAGTAGAAGAAATGAATAAAGTCCCGCTTACGGTAGTTGGTGCAGAAAAATTACGGACGGAATTAGAGGAGTTAAAATCGGTTATCCGTCCACGAATCATTGCGGCTATCGCATCCGCCCGCGAACACGGTGATTTAAAGGAAAATGCCGAATACCACGCGGCGCGCGAACAGCAAAGCTTTGCTGAAGGTCGTATTGCAGAGATTGAAGCGAAGTTATCCAATGCCCAGATCATTGATGTAACGAAAGTTGATGCTGGAGGCAAGGTCGTGTTTGGAGCGACGGTTGAAATCGAAGATGTGGAATCAGAAAAAAAATCCACGTATCAAATCGTTGGGGAAGATGAAGCCAATATTAAAGAAGGTCGCATTTCCATTGGTTCGCCCATTGCCAGGGCATTAATTGGTAAACAAGCCGGGGATGCTGTCATCGTGAAAGCTCCGGGTGGGAATATTGAGTATGAAATCCTATCGGTAGACTATATTTGAGTTATATTATTTCTTTGGATTACGCCGATATAATACAGCCATTTGACCTATAGTCTGAATCAGCGTCGCTCTGGTTTTATCGCAAATATGTTCACAAATCGTCTTGCGATCGTCTCGTTCGGCGCGGATTTTAATTTTAATCAACTCATGGTGATCAAGGGCAATTTCTATTTCCGCCAATACCGTATCAGTCAACCCTGCTTGGCCGATCATTATGACCGGTTTTAATTCGTGCGACTGAGACTTGAGTTTTTTCTTGCGAGCTGAATCGATCATGCTTGTGCCAAATTTAAATTTTATTATTTTAGCTTAAATCGTAAGCATGAGCAGAAGTAAAAGCAGTAGCCGCTGGATGCAGGAACATATCGATGACGAGTATGTCAAATTAGCAAGGATTCAGGGCTATCGATCACGTGCTGTTTTTAAGCTAAAAGAAATCCAGGAAAGGGATAATTTCATCAAATCAGGGATGAATGTTGTCGATTTAGGCGCGGCTCCGGGAGGGTGGTCGCAATTTGCAAGACCTATCCTGGGCAAAAAAAATAAACTAGTCGCATTGGATATCTTGCAGATGGAGCCTATCGAGGGGGTGGAGTTCATTCAAGGTGATTTTAGAGAGGCAATGGTTTTAGAACGGTTATTATCCGTTCTTGATAAAGCACCTGTTAATATAGTGCTATCAGATATGGCGCCGAACATGAGCGGAAGTAAAGCGATTGATCAGCCAAGCTCTATGTATTTAGCTGAATTGGCATTGGATACGGCGAAATCAATACTGGTCAAAGGTGGTGTTTTTCTGGTTAAGGTGTTCCAGGGCGACGGTTTTGATGATTTTCATAAAGATATAAAAAAAAATTTTTCTAAAGCGGTCATTAGAAAACCGAAAGCCTCTAGAGCCAGAAGTAATGAAGTTTATATTTTGGCGACAGGCTTTAAATAATCTGAAGCCATCCCCACGTCTCCAAAAATGTGGATGTGTTTGCATTAATAATGGGCATAAGTCCCCAGGTTTCAGCCAATCCTGATATAATTTGGTTATATTTTATTACCGAACCTTTACGGTCTGGGGTGTGTACGTGAATGACATGATGAAAAATATTATTCTGTGGGTCGTCATAGCTATTGCTTTGATGTCTGTTTTTAATAACTTTAACTCGCAGAATGACCATGGTGACACCTCGTTATCATATTCTCAATTCATCGAGGCTGTTAAAGCCGGGCAAGTTCAACAGGTGATGATTGAAGAGCATATCATCAAGGGAAAGTTACAAGGTGGTCAGCTCTTCAAAACTTACGCGCCTGACGACAATCATATGGTCGATGATTTGCTGGCAAATGGTGTTGATATTAAAGCGATGCCGCCGGAACAACCATCAATGTTGATGCAGCTTTTGGTTTCGTTTGGTCCGATGTTGCTTCTAATTGCGGTCTGGGTTTTCTTTATGCGCCAGATGCAAGGTGGCGGCGCAGGAGGTAGGGGGGCTTTAAGTTTTGGTAAGAGTAAAGCTCGAATGTTGGAAGAAAATCAAATTAAAGTCACGTTTGCCGATGTTGCTGGTTGTGATGAAGCCAAAGATGAAGTCTCGGAAATGGTGGATTTTCTTAAAGATCCAGCAAAATATCAGCGCTTGGGTGGCAAAATACCTCGCGGTGCGCTAATGATCGGTCCACCAGGAACCGGCAAAACCTTGTTGGCCCGGGCAATTGCCGGTGAGGCGAAAGTGCCGTTTTTCACTATTTCCGGTTCCGATTTTGTGGAAATGTTTGTCGGCGTGGGTGCATCCCGAGTAAGGGATATGTTCGAGCAAGCCAAAAAACATGCACCTTGTATTATCTTTATCGACGAAATTGATGCGGTCGGCCGTCAGCGCGGTGCTGGTTTGGGTGGCGGTAATGACGAACGCGAACAAACGCTTAACCAATTACTGGTCGAGATGGACGGTTTTGAAGGCAATGAAGGCATCATCGTGATTGCGGCAACCAACCGTCCCGATGTGCTTGACAAAGCGTTATTGCGTCCCGGTCGTTTTGACCGCCAAGTGACTGTCGGTTTGCCGGATGTTAAGGGACGCGAGCAGATACTTAATGTGCATATGAAAAAAGTGCCTGCTGCGCCTGATATTGAAATCAAATATATTGCACAAGGAACGCCAGGATTTTCGGGCGCAGACTTAGCCAATCTTGTTAATGAAGCGGCATTATTTGCGGCGCGGCAAAACAAACGATTGGTTAACATGATTGACCTTGAAAAAGCTAAAGATAAATTAATCATGGGTGCTGAAAGACGCACGATGGTGATGGATGACAAAGAAAAAACCATGACCGCTTACCACGAGGCGGGACATGCAATTGTCGGCGTCTTGTGCCTGAGCATGATCCGGTATACAAAGTCAGCATCATGCCTAGAGGTCGTGCGTTGGGTGTTACGATGTTTTTACCAGAGCGGGATCAATACAGTGCCAGCAAACAGAAATTGGATAGCATGATTTCCAGCTTATATGGTGGACGTATTGCAGAAGAGTTGATTTTTGGCTGGGAACAAGTTAGCACAGGAGCGTCAAACGATATTGAACGGGCCACTGAGCTCGCGAGAAACATGGTGACAAAATGGGGGTTATCGCAAAGGTTAGGTCCATTGGCTTATAGCGAAGAAGAAGGAGAGGTTTTTTTAGGGCGATCAGTTACCCAGCATAAAACAGTTGCTGAAGAAACCTCGCATACAATTGATGAGGAAATTCGTAGTATTATTGACCGCAATTACGAGCGTGCAGAAAAAATACTTAAAGATAACATGGATATATTGCACTCAATGGCAGCGGCTTTACGAAAGTATGAAACGATTGATAAAAACCAAATTGATGATTTGATGGCGCGCAGGGAAGTAAGAGATCCTGAAGGTTGGGAGGATATCCCTCCCCGAGGTGATAATGGTATGAAAAGTACCACCGAAAAAGCAGATAGTGAGAAATCCGGTTCTGCGATAGGTGATGCCGCCGAGCAAAATTAACTATACTTAAGCTTAATAGAGCAATATAAGGAGAGGTCGAATAAATCTCTCCTTTTTTATTTACCCAATTTAAAAATTTATAACAAACACATGGCAAAAAAATATTTTGGTACCGATGGTATTCGAGGCAAAGTTGGTGAGCATCCTATAACAGCCGATTTTTTATTAAAGCTGGGCTGGGCAGCCGGCAAAGTATTTGCTAGCGAAGGACATAACTTTGTTTTGGTCGGTAAAGATACCCGTATTTCAGGGTATATGTTCGAGTCTGCCTTAGAAGCTGGCTTAACTGCGGCAGGGGTTGATACTTACTTGTTGGGGCCAATGCCAACGCCCGCCGTTGCCTATCTTACGCGTACATTGAGAGCGCAAGCTGGAATTGTAATTAGTGCCTCTCATAATCCATATTATGATAATGGCATCAAATTTTTTTCCATTAACGGCACTAAACTTCCTGACGAAACCGAATTAAAAATTGAGGAATATATCGATTCGCAAATGACAACGGTTGAGTCGTCAAGTCTGGGAAAAGCCAGGCGTATGAATGATGCGGTTGGGCGTTACATTGAATTTTGTAAAGGCACAATTCCAACGCGTTTTAATTTTAGCGGTTTAAAAGTTGTTGTGGACTGTGGACATGGTGCAACTTATCACATAGCCCCTCATGTTTTAAGTGAAATTGGTGCTGATGTTGTCGCTATTGGCGTTGAGCCAAATGGTGTCAATATTAACGACAACTGCGGAGCCACTAAGCCCAAACAATTAGCCGAAACGGTTTTAGCTAAACATGCAGATATGGGGATTGCTTTTGATGGTGATGGCGATAGGCTCATCATGGTCGATCATAAAGGTGAGATCGTTGATGGCGATGAGTTAATTTACATTATCGCTAAATCGAGATTGAAGGCAAAACAGCTCACTGGACCTGTTATCGGTACTTTGATGACAAATTTGGGAATGGAGCATGGTTTAAAGGAGTTAGGCGTAGAGTTACTTAGAGCAAACGTCGGTGATCGTTATGTGATGGAAATGTTGAACGAAAATGGTGGTATCTTGGGTGGTGAAAATTCAGGTCATATTATTTGTCTGGATCGTACAACGACCGGTGATGGTATTATTTCTGCATTACAGGTATTGGCTGAGATGCACGATACAGGAAAAACGTTGCATGAGCTTAAATCTGGCATGAGCAAGTACCCGCAAATTTTGGTCAATGTTAAAACCAAAACAAAGATTGATTTAGCCAAAGACGAAAACATTAAAAAAACAGTAGCTCAAGTTGAGAATAATTTGAGTGATACTGGAAGAGTTTTATTAAGGGTATCAGGAACAGAGCCTTTAATCAGGGTGATGGTTGAAGGTCAAGATGAACAAAAAGTTAGAGAATACGCCAATCAAATAGCTGAACAAGTTACAAAGGCAGCCACTGCTTGAATAAACCTATATTAAACTATATTATAGCGCGTTTGATTTAATTGGAGGTTAGTGATGCGTCGGTCGCTTGTCGTTGGTAATTGGAAAATGAACGGTACAAAAGCCAGTGCTGAAGAGTTGGCAAAAGGTATTGTCGCCGGATTAGAAAACGATATTGCCGATATTGCAGTATGTGTTCCTTACGTTTTTATTCCTGATATTTTCAAAATTCTAAGTAATACCCGTTTAGCTTTGGGAGCTCAAAATGTCGCTGACAAGGCTTCAGGTGCTTATACTGGAGAAATTTCAGGTGCTATGTTAAAGGAATATGGTTGCAGGTACGTGCTAGTTGGGCACTCCGAAAGACGCACTTACTATGGGGATACTGACGATTCCGTAGCCGATCGTTTCTGTCAAGCGCAAACACAAGATATTATTCCTGTTCTTTGTATTGGTGAAACATTAACAGAGCGGGAGCAAGATAAAACCTTTGATGTGATAAAAACGCAATTGGATGTGGTTATCGAAAAAGTTGGTATTTTAGCTTTTAACAACGCAGTAATTGCCTATGAGCCGGTTTGGGCTATTGGTACTGGTCGAACGGCAACAGATGAGCAAGCGCAAGAGGTTCATGCTTTCATCAGAAAATATATTGCAGCAAAAGATCAAGCTATTTCTGATAAGATTCAAATCCTTTATGGTGGAAGCGCAAAACCAGAAAATGCCAAAGGTTTGTTTTCAATGCCAGACATCGATGGTGGTTTAATTGGCGGTGCATCACTGGATGCCGAGTCATTCTTAAAAATTTATCGCTCTGTCTAGGGCGAGTTTAATTAGTAGCTATGTATCAAGTAATTATAGTAATTCACATATTGCTGGGCTTAGGCATCATCGGTTTAATTATGATGCAACAAGGGAAGGGTGCTGATGCGGGCGCTGGTTTTGGTGCCGGTGCTTCGGGTTCAGTTTTCGGTGCGCAAGGTTCAGCATCTTTTCTGTCCAGGATGACTGCCATTTTTGCCACATTGTTTTTTATTACAAGCTTGGGCTTGGCTTGGCTGAATAGCAACAAAGGCGCTTCTGTTGATATCATTGGTTCGTTTAGTAAAGAAACAGCATCCGATGTGGTTCTGCCGGACAATGAGAGTGTAAATTTATCTGCTCCGATACCACAGCCAGAGAATAAGGTGCCTAATGAGTCTGTTACACCATCTCAGGCTGCATCTGATCAGCCAACACCATCGGTGGTTCCGGAGGCTCCAGTAGAAAATAAGCTCGATGCTCCAAAAGTTCAAGATGTGCCTGTTTTGGAAGAAAAAATGATCGAACAAAAGCCAGAGGCTGAACAAAAGAAACCAAAGGCTAAGCAGAAATAAAATAGACGGCAACGCCGATGTGGTGAAATTGGTAGACACGCCATCTTGAGGGGGTGGTGACGTAAGTCATGCCGGTTCGAGTCCGGCCATCGGCACCATCACTAGCTTGAACTTTGAACCGGCATTATTGGCCGGTTTTTTATTGTTAAGAAATTAACCATTTCTTAGATTTAGGTTGGAAAAAAATCAAATTCTCCACTAACATAGTTAAGAATTTAGTTTGGTTGAGAAAGTCGGCAATTTATGGTCTAATGCCAAAGTTTTATAATCTTCAAGTAATTCATTGGGTCAGAACATAGACCCAACTAATAATTTCGTTGCACAGCTTCTGGGGAGCGGATTCAACACAATGCAATTTGTTATTAAAAAAGGTTTGGATGTTCCAATTACTGGGCAACCTAAACAGGTCATAGAGAATGGCAACAAAGTTAAATCGGTTGCGGTCCTGGGAACAGATTATGTGGGAATGAAACCCACCATGCTGGTGAGTGAGGGGGATACTGTCAAATTAGGGCAAATCCTCTTTACTGACAAAAAAAATCCCGGAGTTAACTTCACTTCACCCGGTGCCGGCGTTGTCAAAAGCATTAACCGTGGTGACAAACGGGTATTGCAATCTGTTGTGATCGAACTTAAAGGTGCGACGCAAGAATCATTTGATAAATACGAAGGGTCTGCTTTGGCAAGTCTGGACGTAGAAAAGGTTAAAGCTAATCTTGTCAGATCAGGCTTGTGGACATCGCTTCGGGCTAGGCCTTATGGAAAAATACCTGCAATTGATAGCAAGCCAAAATCGATCTTTGTCACTGCGATTGATACTCGTCCATTAGCGGCAGATCCAGCTTTTGTAATCAAAGAGCGAGCTTCTGATTTTGTTAACGGTCTACATGTGTTGTCCAGGTTAACCGATGGGAAGACGTACGTTTGCAAAGCGACAGGTGCAGATTTGCCTAAATGCGCTAATGGATCAGTGGTTGTTTCAGAGTTTTCTGGACCGCATCCTGCAGGATTGCCAAGCACGCATATTCATTTCATCGATCCAGTCAATGCTGACCGATTCGTTTGGTATATTGATTATCAAGCAGTGATGGCGATTGGTGCTTTGTTTACTTCAGGGAAGTTGAATGTTGAGAGGGTAGTTGCTCTAGCGGGTCCTACCGTCAAAAATCCGCGCTTAGTTCGAACTCGGGTCGGTGCCAACATAAGTGACTTAGTCACAGGTGAATTGGCTGATGTTGAAAGTCGAGTGATTTCGGGTTCAGTTCTGCACGGCCATCAAGCTGATGATTGGAAAGCTTACTTAGGTTGTTATCATCTACAGATATCGGTATTACAAGAAGGTCGTGCTCGCGAATTCTTCGGCTGGATTGTTCCAGGAAAAGATAAATATTCTGCATTGGATGTTTATATAACAGGTAAACAGGATCGTAAAAAAGGTCGCAAATATCCGCTAACCACTAATAAAAATGGTAGCAACAGGGCGATTGTCCCTGTCGGCATTTATGAAACCGTCATGCCGATGGATATTTTGCCCACACCTTTGCTGAAGTCCATAATTGTTGGCGATTCCGATCAGGCTCAATTGTTAGGTTGCCTTGAATTAGACGAAGAAGATGTATCGTTATTTACTTTTGTTGATCCCGGCAAACATGACTTTGGTCCGGTTTTACGAGCGAATTTAACAAAAATTGAGAAGGAAGGATAATGTCGGCCAGAGATTTGTTAGACAAAATTGAGCCGCATTTTACAAAAGGCGGAAAATTAGAAAAATATTTCGGGTTGTACGAAATGGTTGATACCTTTTTGTACACGCCGCCAGATGTAACTCGCGGCGCTACTCATATTCGGGATGGAAATGACCTGAAAAGAACCATGACATTCGTTGTGATTGCTACATTCTGTTGTGTTCTGATGGCGATATACAATACCGGTTATCAAGCCAACCATGCCATGGAAGTTATGGGCGTAAAAGAAATCCCCAATTGGCGTGGTTTATTTATGGGTTTGTTTGGTTATAACTCAATGAATCCAATATCAAACATCATGCATGGGGCTTTGTATTTCTTTCCGATTTACATTGTGACGTTAGCTGTCGGTGGGGTTTGGGAAGTTTTGTTCGCTACTGTGCGTGGGCACGAAGTTAATGAAGGCTTTCTTGTTTCATCCATATTGTACGCTTTGATTATGCCGCCAGATATGCCCTTATGGCAGGTCGGTTTAGGTATTTCATTTGGTATAGTCATAGGAAAAGAGGTTTTTGGTGGTACAGGTAAAAACTTCCTAAATCCAGCTTTAACAGGACGTGCTTTTCTATATTTTGCTTACCCAGCTTCAATCTCAGGCGATTCGGTCTGGGTTGCCGTTGATGGTTACACTTCGGCTACCCCTCTGGGTTTGGCGGCAAATGGTGGTTTGCAATCAGTCTACGAAGCAAATTATACGTGGATTAAAACATTTCTTGGTTTTGAGCCGGGGTGTCTGGGAGAAACCTCCACACTTGCCTGTTTAATCGGCGCTGCTTTTCTTCTGTATACCCGAATTGCTTCATACCGAATAATGGCTGGCGTTTTTATTGGTATGGTAGCTACATCATTGTTGTTCAATATAATTGGCAGCGATACCAACCCAATGTTTTCTATTCCTTGGTACTGGCATTTAACCATGGGTGGTTTTGCTTTCGGTATGGTTTATATGGCAACAGATCCTGTTAGTGCGGCCATGACCAATACAGGACGTTGGATTTTTGGCTGTTTAGTCGGCTTTATGACAGTTCTGATCCGCGTAGTTAACCCTGCTTTTCCGGAAGGAATAATGTTAGCTATTTTGTTTTCCAATATGTTTGCACCTATCATCGATTATTTTGTTATGCAAGCAAACATTAGAAGAAGGATAAAACGCCATGCTTAATGCCATTAAAAATAGCGATCCGTTCGTTAAGTTTCGCACTAAGCTTGATAATTGTCCGCAGTATCAAAAATTTATTGCATATAAAAATAAAGTCTTAGCATTAGGTAATGATAGCCTTGAAAAAACAATAGCTATCGCTGTTGCACTTTGTTTGGTTTGCGCTGTATTGGTATCTTTTGGTGCTGTTGCGTTAAAACCATTGCAAGCCTATAACAAGAATCTGGATATGAAAAAAAATATCCTTGATGTTGCAGGTTTGTTGAATGAAGGCATGAACATTGATGCTGCATTTTCTGACAAAATTGAGTCGAAGTTGGTTGATTTAGAATCCGGTGATTATGTTGAAAACATGAATGCCGACGAATACGATCAGCGAAAAGCAACTAAAGATCCAAAATTAAGCGTTCCAATTCCTAAAGATAAGGATATTGCCCATATACGGGCGAAAGCAAAAATTGCCAAGGTTTATCTTGTTAAGGAAGGTGGAACTGTTAAATCGATTATTTTACCAATCAGTGGTTATGGTTTGTGGTCGACGCTTTATGGGTTTTTATCGCTCGAACCTGATGGACAGACCATCCAAAGTATTAACTTTTATGACCAAGCTGAAACTCCAGGTTTAGGGGGAGAAGTAGTTAATCCGAAATGGCGGGCGCTCTGGAAGGGTAAAAAAGTTTATGCTGAAACCGATCAACCAACTTTGGATAAAGGTTTGATTGGAGATGCCGATATTGGTGAACCTGCAATTGCACTTATTAAAGGAAGTGTTGATTCCGAAAAGATGGGGGCGGAATATCAGGTCGATGGTTTGGCCGGCGCGACTTTAACCAGTAACGGTGTTACCAATCTGGTTAGATATTGGATGAGTAAAGAAGGATTTGCACGTTATCTTAGTAAAGTTAGAACCCAGGGAGCTAAGTCATGAGTGCTGTAATTGGCGATGATTTAAAAAGTAAGATTCTGAATGATGAAACCAAAAAAGTTTTGGTCGACCCGTTAGTCAACAATAACCCTATTACCCTTCAAGTCTTAGGAATTTGTTCTGCCTTGGCGGTGACATCCAAGATGTCGACCTCTCTAATCATGGCATTGGCGTTAACCTTGGTAACTGCTTTTTCCAGCGCGGCGATTAGTTCAATTCGCAACCACACACCGAGCAGCATACGCATTATTGTGCAGATGACGATAATTGCTTCATTGGTTATCGTGGTCGATCAAATATTGAAAGCAGTGGCTTATGATGTCAGCAAGCAATTATCAGTTTTTGTCGGCTTGATTATTACCAACTGTATCGTGATGGGACGAGCGGAAGGTTATGCAATGAAAAATCCGCCGTTAGAAAGTTTTATCGACGGTTTAGGAAACGGTGCAGGTTACAGTTTGATTTTGGTTACTGTCGCATTTTTCAGGGAAACCCTTGGCTCAGGAAAGTTATTGGGTTATGAGGTTTTCAAGTTAACCAAAGATGGCGGTTGGTATGATCCAAATGGTCTCATGTTGTTGCCTCCTAGCGCTTTTTTTATCATCGGTTTAATTATTTGGGGCGTACGTCAGTGGAAGCCTGAACAACGCGAAAAAAATGATTTTAAAATTATGACTATCGCTCACGGTGAAGGGGCGCATCACTAATGGAAAATTTAGTCAGTTTATTTGTTAAATCGGTTTTCATAGAAAATCTGGCACTCTCTTTTTTCTTGGGGATGTGTACATTTATCGCGGTGTCCAAAAAAATCTCCACAGCAATGGGCTTGGGTATTGCTGTAATGGTAGTGCAGGCGATTACAGTGCCTGCTAACAATTTTGTTTATCATTCCTTACTTAAAGAAAACGCTTTGGCGTGGATGGGTATTACCGGCGTTGATTTGAGCTTTTTAGCCTTATTAAGCTGTATCGGTATTATTGGTGCATTGGTGCAAATACTGGAAATGGTTTTGGATAAATTCTTTCCTGCATTATATTTCGCCTTGGGTATTTTCCTGCCACTTATTACAGTCAACTGCGCTATTTTAGGTGGCAGTTTGTTCATGATCGAACGTGATTACAACTTTGCAGAAAGTGTTGTTTACGGGGTCGGCAGCGGCTTCGGCTGGGCATTAGCGATCACTGTCATGGCGGGTGTTAGGGAAAAGCTTAAATATAGCGATATACCGGTTGCACTACAGGGACTAGGCATAACCTTTATTACAGCGGGGTTAATGGCGCTAGGTTTCATGGCTTTCTCTGGAATCCAACTTTAAGAAGGTAAGACATGCTGGAAATCATACTAGGGATTATTATTTTCACCGCGATAGTTATCGCGTTGGTCTTCGGAATTATTGGAGCCAAAAGTAAATTAGTCGCTGAAGGCGATGTAGAAATTCTTATTAACCACGAAAAGAAAATTCAAGTGCCGGTTGGATCAAAATTGTTAACCGCCTTGGCTGATAATGGTTTATTCGTCTCATCGGCTTGTGGTGGCGGTGGCACGTGCGGACAATGTAAGGTTGTTGTGCATTCAGGCGGAGGTGAAATTCTACCTACTGAATTAAGCCACATTACAAAGCGCGAAGCAGCTCAAGGCGAGCGATTGTCTTGCCAAGTCGCTTGCAAATATAATATGGATATCGAAGTAGAGGATGAAGTTTTCGGTATCAAAAAATGGGAATGTATCGTTAAATCCAATAAAAACGTAGCAACTTTTATTAAAGAGTTGGTGTTGGAATTACCTAAAGGCGAGGCCATCAATTACCGTGCGGGTGGGTTTATCCAGATTGAGTGTCCGTCTCATGTTGTTAAATTCAAAGATTTCAACGTTGAAGAACGTTTTCGCGATGATTGGGACAAGTTTAACCTTTGGCGTTATGTATCTACAGTAAAAGAGCCAGCGTTAAGGGCTTATTCTATGGCAAGCTATCCTGAGGAAAGGGAAATCATGCTTAATGTCCGGATCGCAACACCGCCTCCGCGCGCTGACGAAAGTGTACCCCCCGGCATCATGTCATCCTATATTTTCAGTTTAAAGCCGGGCGACAAATGTATCGTTTCTGGGCCATATGGTGAATTTTTTGCCAAAGATACCAATGCCGAAATGGTATTTGTTGGTGGTGGTGCGGGTATGGCGCCAATGCGATCTCATATTTTCGATCAATTACGCCGGTTGAAATCAAAACGAAAAATGACTTTCTGGTACGGTGCTCGTAGCAAGCGGGAAATGTTCTATGTTGAAGATTTTGATATGCTGGCGAAAGAAAATCCCAATTTTACATGGCATGTAGGTTTATCCGAGCCAATGCCGGAGGATAATTGGACAGGTTATACTGGTTTTATACACAATGTGCTTTATGAAAATTATTTGAAAGATCATCCTGCGCCAGAGGATTGCGAATATTATCTTTGTGGTCCACCCATGATGAACTCTTCCGTAATCAAGATGTTATTAGATAATGGCGTAGAGCCTGAAAATATCATGCTTGATGATTTTGGTGGTTAGCCTAATCTTACATTAACTCAATTTAGCGGATCTTGACGTTGTTAAGATCCGCTAATTTATTCTCTTAACACGCTTTTTACATTCGTTATTAAATTTTCGATCTAATTTCTGGTCGAATTTAAGTTCAGCATAAGTTCAGATATTTAGTGTTATTTTAATACCTAAATTAATTGTGTTGGTGCCTTTAAAAGCAGGTAATTAAAATGAATGTCATTAAGTTGGTTTTATCTGTATTGATTCTGGTATTTTCTCAATATTCATTGGCTTTTCGATGTGGGCATTCCATTGTCACTCCCGGTGACTACAAGGGAGAGGTGCTTGAAGCATGTGGTGAGCCTGATTATTTCAATTCTCATTGGGAAAGAAGAGGAAATGTTAATCATGCAGATGCTACTTATGGTTCCTTGAGGCATCATCGATTCAATAGTTTCAACTATGGTCAAGCATATTATCAGGAAGAAGAAATTTTGATTGAAGAATGGACGTATGACATGGGCAGGAATAAGTTTTATCAACATTTAATTTTCGAGAACGGCAGGTTAAGATCCGTTCAAAGTGGTCGAAAACATCGTCGATAGCTTTAATCAATAAAACATTTAGAGATCAAAACGATTCCTAGGTTTAGATAAAAGTATGTCTAGTATTAAGTATCTTCTGTGTTGTTTGCTGCTAGTTTTACTAAGCGGTTGTAATCAATCTGCACAGGTTAACAATACTTATCCCTATACTGCCAAAGGCATGTCTATGGGTACCAGCTACAGCATTAAAGCTAGTGAATTACCGCGTTTCTTAACCGTTGATGAAGTTAATCAAAAAGTTAAGGAGGTGTTGGATAAAGTGAATCATCAAATGTCCACTTATCTCAATGATTCTGAATTATCTTTATTTAACAAAAATACAAATACCGAATGGATACCTGTTTCTTCTGAATTTTACAAAGTTGTTGATCAAGCAATAAAAACTAGTCAGATGTCCGGTGGTTTGTTTGATGTAACCGTTGGTCCTTTGGTTAACCTGTGGGGGTTTGGGCCGGATGATGTTGCAACATCAGCTCCTAGCGATATACTTGTTAAAGATAAGTTAAAGCAAATTGGTTATGATCATCTTAAAATTAAAGAAGAGAATGGATGGTTTGTAAAAAAGGATTTGAAAGATTTGTATGTAGACTTGTCCGGCATAGCAAAAGGTTATGGTGTCGACCAAGTTGCTGAATTATTTGAGAGCTTGGGAATGATGGATTACATGGTGGAAATTGGCGGTGAGATCAGGGTAAAAGGAAAGAATATCAGTGGTCAGCCTTGGCATATAGCGGTTGAAAAACCCACTGAGGAAATGCGGGTAATAGAAAAAGTTTTAGAAATCACTGACACAGGCATGGCAACATCTGGTGACTACCGAAATTATTTCGAAGTTGATGGCAAACGTTTTTCTCATACTATCGATCCGCGCACGGGTCGGCCAATTACTCACAAATTGGCTTCAATTACTATATTGAAGCCTACCTCGATGGAAGCTGACGCACTGGCAACGGCGATCATGGTAATGGGCCCAGAACAGGGCTCACAATTTGCAGAAACTTATCATGTCCCTGCTTTTTTTATTATTAAATCTGACAAAGGCTTTGAAGAAAAGATGTCAACCGCCTTTGTTAAAATGACAAAGGTGAAACAATGAATTATTTTGTAGCGACATTTGCAGTTATGTTATTGTTTGTTGGGCTGCTTGCTATAGGCGTTATGTTTGGCAGACGCGCGATTAAAGGTTCCTGCGGCGGTGTTAACAATAGCAATTGCGTTTGTACAGAAAAATGCGACAAACGTAAAAAAATGGAAGCCGAAGGCCGAGTTTAAATTTTATTGTTTAACAGCAATCGTGGCAGAGCCTAGCTTATACTGGCACGATTACGAAACTTTTGGTATCGATTCCAAGCGTGACAGACCGTCACAATTTGCCGGGATACGCACTGATTTTGATCTCAATATTATCGATAACCCTCTTGTCGTTTATTGCAAGCCACCTGCCGATTATCTTCCTCATCCAGAAGCTTGTTTACTTACAGGCATAACACCGCAGCTTGCCGAACAAAAAGGCGTTGTCGAGTCTGAATTTGTAAATCTGATTCAAAATCAATTCGCTCGCCCAAATACCTGTGTCCTTGGCTACAATTCTATCCGTTTCGACGATGAATTTACCCGAAATTGTTTTTACCGTAATTTTTACGACCCTTATACGCGGGAATGGCAACAGGGTAATTCACGTTGGGATTTGATTGATGTCACACGGGCGACCAAGGCGTTACGACCCCATGGTATCAACTGGCCTGTCGATACCGAAGGAAACCCCAGTTTTAAACTTGAAGAACTGACCAAAGCTAACGGGATTAACCATCAAGATGCACATGATGCGTTAGCAGATGTTTACGCTACAATCGCCTTAGCTAAACTAATTAAATCAGGTCAGCCAAAATTATATCAATTTTTATGGCAACATAGGACTAAAACAGAGGCTAATAAACTTCTGAAACTTGGTGCCGTTACGCCAGTAATACATGTTTCTGGTCGATTTTCCACGAAAAAAAACTGTCTGGCGGTGGTGTTGCCTATTTGCCGTCATCCTACCAACACTAATGGTGTAATTGTCTATGATCTCTCTATCGATCCAGAGCCTTTGCTATCGCTAAACGCGGATGCAATCAAAAAAAGGGTGTTTACCTCTGTCGCCGACTTGCCAGAGGGCGAGGAGAGAGTTCCTTTAAAAACCATCCATACGAACAAATGTCCTGTATTAGCGCCAATCAATGTGTTAAGAGACGAGGATGAACAACGGTTGGCAATCGATCTGTCTATGTGTTATCGGAACCTTGATAAAATCAAGGCGGGTCGCAGCTTGAATGAAAAAATTGCGGAAGTATTTTCTAGTCAGGATTTTACCGATAACTCAGAAAATGATCCGGACCTCATGATTTATAGCGGAGGTTTCTTTCCTGATCGGGATAAGAAGGCTATGCATAGGATAACAACGATGACGGCTGAGCAATTGGCACAATATTCACCAGATTTTATCGATTCCCGTTTGGACGAAATGCTTTTTAGATATCGTGCTCGAAACTATCAGTCCACTTTGAATTTCGAAGAAGCAAACCGATGGCGAATTTTTTGTACGGAAAAGCTTTCTGGAAGTCGATCCAAAAACGAATTAACGTTTGAAGATTATTTTTCAGAGTTAACACGATTAAGATCGCAAGACAAATCCGATAAAAACGTCATCAATGAATTGGAGAATTATGCATCAGGAAAAATGCGAAATTTAAATTTTCATCAAAATTAGTTCAAACGGAAATTCTGTAAAAATTTTTAAATAAGCAGTTTATCGCTGATAAATTTATGCCTGATTTTGAAGCGATACGACACAAATTATATTTTTAAAACAAGCTGATATCGCATTGTAATGTGATGTTATTCAATAAGTTAAAGAATGCGAAAATAAATTAAATTTTCATTCTTAAGGACTTAATTTTTGATTTCTCATTATTTATAATATTTATTTTTATAGTTTGATGAGTTGCTTTCCATGTCTGCCACATCCGCTTCTTTCAGGGATAATTTTGGTGAACAAAAACTGTCAGTTTCATTTCGTTTGATCTTAGGACTGTACAGTATTATCCCTTTCTGCATTTTGTTATATTTATTCGACGGTTGGTTTTTTAACCATTATTTACGGGATAATCTTCCCAGTAGCCCTTACCATTTTGTGCTCTTCCAGATTCTCTTCGGTACGCCGCACATTATTGCCAGCAACATATTGTTGGTGAGTAATCCTGATTACTTTAACCACTACAAGCGAAATATCATTCTTATGACGGTTGCCTTCGCAGTCGCATATTGTATCGGAAACATGATTTTCCCTTATCGTACGCTTTACATCATAGTGGCGACCTGGACGGTTTTCCATGTCCTAAAGCAGCAGTACGGTATCGCCCGTGGCTTATGCCAATTACCGGCATGGGTATTCTGGCTTTTGCTGGTTTTGAGCATAGCCACTGGTGTGATCATTTACATTGGTATTTTTCTAAGAAAAAGCCTAGCACCGGAAGATGTCATTTTAATTAAGCAAATTGCCGGCTATGGTTGCATACTTTTATTTGCTTCCGGTGTGTATTGTCGTCGATACGTGACTACGAGGTTTGGTCAATGGTTTTATTGGTCGAATATCTTGTTGGTTTTAACCAGCTTTTTCCTTTTTTACGAAAGTTATTATTTCATGGCGATTTTGGTGCCACGGTTTGTTCACGATGCAACGGCGTATGTGTTTTATGTAACCCATGATTACAACAAACATTTTAAGCAACCTCGAAATTCAATTTATCGTCTGGCGGCAAGATGCAATCTTCATGTCTTTTTAGTATTGCCGGTGATGTCATTCTTGTTGGCTTTTGTCTTGCAAGCCTACGGGGATGCATTGATTGAAGCGACATCTCGCTATTTACTTGGCAAAGAATTCCACAAAGCCATTACCTTGGGTGTACTAGGTTACTTGGCATTAATGCATTACTACATGGAAGGGGTAACGTGGCAAAAAGATTCGCCTTATCGAAAATACATTGCTTTTAGCAAATGAGGATTACAAGATCTAAGCTAAGTTCAGGCGAGACTCCAATTCCTGTAAGCGTTCGGGGGTGCCTATATCCATCCAAAAACCGGAATAGTGCTCCCCTGTTACTTCATTAAGCGCCATTGCTTTCCGTAATATGGGAGCTAACTTACTTTTTCCAGGTGGTGTTGAGGCAAATAGTTCAGGTCGATAGAGACCAATTCCGCTAAAGGTTAACTTTTGCCCCTCTTCATCCTTCACCAAGCCTTTATTATTAAGGTTAAAATCACCATTCAAATGATGGGCAGGATTATTTATTAATACCAAGTGTGCTAAATGAATTGGGGTTTGTTTGAGTGTTGCAAACGGAAAATCGCTGGCGATATCGCCGTTAACCACTAAAAATGGCTCATTTCCCAACAGTGGCAAAGCGTTTACAATACCGCCCGCTGTTTCTAGCGCTTCGCCTTCAGGTGAGTAAACAATCTCAGCGCTCAAATCATTACCGTTTCCTAATCTATCTTCAATTTGTTGCCCAAGATGGGCATGATTGATGACAATTTGGGTTATTCCCGCAGATACTAACTGCAGAATCGTATGTTCGATCAACGGTCTGCCGGCCACCATCAATAATGGTTTAGGAGTATGGTCGGTTAACGGACGCATTCTCTCGCCGCGTCCCGCGGCTAGTATCATCGCTTTCATGGGTTAACTGAAATGAGTCAAAACATTTTGTTGTAAAAATTCGCCGAACTCGTTAAGTTCAGGATAATTTCGGGTTTGTTCGAGCACATAATTTAAAGTGCGGGGAATATCTGCTAGATAACCGATTTTGCCGTCCCTAATATCTAGTCTGGAAAAAATGCCAATGGCTTTTAAATGCCGTTGCATTCCCATCAAGTCAAACCAGCGGGTAAACGTAGTTATATCGCAGCTGAGAATGCCTGCTTCTTTAAGAGTTGTATAATATTGGTTAACCCACTGGTTAACCTTTTCCTGGGGCCAGGCTATATAACAATCCCGAAGTAATGATACCAGGTCATAAGTGATTGGCCCGATAACCGCATCTTGGAAATCAATGACTCCAGGCAGATCATTCTCAAGCACCATCAGATTGCGCGAATGATAATCCCTGTGAACGCATGTTAGCGGCTGAGATAACGCTGAATTTACCAGAATATCGCACACATTCGTCCAAAGTTTGTCCGGCATGGGCAAATCCAAACGTTGATCGATAAACCAGTCGCTAAAAATAGCCAGCTCCCTCCGCAGAAGGGCTTCATCGTATCGCGGTAAGTCAATCGCGTTGATGTCGGTGTTTTGCTGTAGTTTTAATAAGGTAGCAAGCGCCTCGCCATACAGCCGATCTGCATTGCCAGTTTGTAACTTGTCCAGATAGCTTTGCGAGCCAAAATCTTCCAACACCAGAAATCCGTCATTAATATTTTGATGATAAATGTCCGGTACATTTATCTTGGATGTTTTTAATATGTCGGCAACTTTTATAAAAGGCAGGATATTTTCTCTATCCGGCGGCGCATCCATAACAATCAGATGCTGATCCGGTAGAGTGATTCGAAAATATCTTCTGAAACTGGCATCGCTGGAGGCCGGTTCGATTTTAATTATGTTTAACAAAAGATCGTTTTCGAGCCAATCAAGCAAGCTTAACTTTCTAAAGTCTTCGGGAATCATTCAGGTTAAGGCAGATAAGTTATAATGAGAGATTAAATTGAGGTAGAATTTCTGCTGGCATTCTATTCGATTTTTGATTTAATTAGCTACTAAACTTCATTTCTCATGCTCAGCCGATTTTATTTGCTGTACTTGTTAGTCTTTTTACCCGGTCTTGGCTTTGCTGACAATGCAAATTGGAATTGCAATCAAGACAGCAAGACGAAAGCATGGAATTGCGTTGGTACGTCTGCGTCCTCGGAAAAACCAGTCGAAAAGCAAACATCGGTGCAGAATGGTAAACCTAAGGGAGTCGTTGAAGAAAAATCCAGCGAACCACCGATCGAAACTACTGAAATTAAGAAAACTGAGGTTCCAGCAAGCAAAGACCAAGGTTTGAATGTAGAGTTCGACCACAATAAATCAGCTCTGCCGAAAGAGAAACAAAAAAAGTTAACAGAAACAAAACCAGAAAATTCAGTACCATCAACTACACCGCCGCCGAATTCGAGTCAAATCAGTGAAATTCAGGCCAATGAGCCCAGTGTGCAAGAAAAACCTCCCGTAGTTGCGGCCAGTGAGAAACCAGTTTCTGTTCCATCGGTTAACAAACCTGTAGCGGGTACTTCGATTAAACCTAACGGCTGGAATTGCGATGCCAAAGGTAAAGACGGAAACTGGAATTGTCAGCTCACTGGAGCCGACCCTAAAGGCGAGGCGAGGGTGGTTTCTTCAGACGAGCAAAGTAGCAGCCTTTTTGATCCGACTTTCGATAATAAACAGGAAAATATCTTTTTCACCTTGAGGGATCGATTGAAAAATAACCCTTGGGGCAACTGCAGCATGCAATTAGGTACGCAAAAGTATTATGTGCCGGATAAAAGCCAGAGGGAGACTGCTGAAACGGATATGAATGCGAACTACACCGAGATCTATGATAATGAGGTGGGTTCTTATCAGGGTAATGTTGATATCAAACGTGCGGATCAACGGGCGTCATCCAACTCCGCCAACTATGACTCTGTTTCACAAGTCGTCGATTTGCATGGGAATGTGTTTTATAGCGAAGACGAATTGTCTTTATACACTGATAACGCAACTTTAAAGCTGGACAAAGATGAGGCTAAGTTAAGGGATACTCTTTTTATCTCTCCAACTACCCCTATCAGAGGGAAGGCTGATGCGGTCTACCGTGACAGTAAAACGCTATCCAGATACAAAAAAGTTGCCTATACAAGCTGTGAACCCGGTAATCAGGATTGGATTGTCCATGCCAGCGACCTGAAAATGAATAAAGAAGATGGCACCGGCTCCGCTAAAAACGCTTGGGTGGAATTTAAAGGTGTGCCCTTGTTTTATTCACCTTATTTATCATTCCCTATAGATGATAGACGAAAAACCGGGTTTTTAGCGCCGGTGTTCGGCAATACTGGACGTGGGGGCTTCAGCTTCACCACTCCTTTTTACTGGAACATTGCCGAGAATCTGGATGCGACATTAAGGCCCAGATACTATACAAAAAGAGGAATCATGCTGGCGGGTGATTTTCGCTATTTGACAGAAATGACAAAAGGGCAAGTCAATGTGGAATATATGCCTGGTGACAATGTCGCCAAGCAGGATCGATATCTGGCATCGATCAAAAATAATTCTAGATTTACCGAAAATATTGCGGCTAATCTCGACTTAAATGTTGTTTCGGATAAAGAATACTTTGTCGACCTTGGCAACGCCTTGAGTTTTCCGAGTTTTAGTCATATAAGAAGTTCAGCAGATACTTCTTATACAGATCAGGATTTTTCTCTTAAAGCTCAATTGATCAGTTATCAAACGATCGATCCAAATTTAACCGGAAGGTTAAAGCCTTATCGCCGGTTGCCGCAAGTTAACTTCAACTACAACCATGTTTTTGAGGATTTTCTTGAATTTCCGATCAATACTGCGTTGGAAAGTGAGTATGTTTATTTTCAACATGACGACAGCGAGCCAGGTTCGGCCACCTTCGATGCTTTAAAAGCCGTAACGAAAGATAATGTCAAAGCATTGGCTTCGGGGCAACGTTTTAATATTAAACCATCAGTCAGCCTCCCTATTAAAACCGCCAGTGCGTATGTTACCCCAAAGCTCTCGTTGCAATATACTCAGTATATGCTTGATAACCAGCCAAAAGGGTATTCTGACTCAATTAGCAGGGTGTTGCCGATTGCATCTATAGATAGTGGCTTATTTCTGGAAAAAGACGTAAATCTTTTCGGAGAATCTTATCAACATACAATCGAGCCGCGTTTATTTTATTTGTACATTCCACGCGTTAACCAAAAAGAAACTCCTGTCTTTGATACTTCGTTTTATGATTTCTGGTATCCGGCGTTATTTAGGGAAAATCGTTTTAATGGTACAGACCGAATCCAGGACGCTAATCAGGTTTCTCTCGCTTTAACCTCACGATTGATCGATTCCAAAACTGGATTTGAAAAATTGAAATTGAGTCTTGGGCAAATATTTTATTTCCAGGATCGCGATGTGACTGCACCAATTGTTAGAATTGGCTCTAACTTTCTGGAAAGCCGAAAAGAAACCAGCAGCTTTTCACCCTTTGTTGCGGAATTAAGCAGCCAATTTAACAAACACTTTTCGGTGGAAACCGGCTTGCAATGGGATCCTGAACATAATGAAATTGTCAGGGGTAAAGCTATGCTTCATATGGTTAGGAATCCGGGAGAACTGTTTAATATCGGCTACACGTATAGAAAAAATACCCTGATACGAGATACATTAAACAGTAAAACAAATGACGATATAAGGACAGAAGTAGGTTATCTGTCAGAAGAAAATTATAGCGCAGCTCAAAATGCCAGCATTGAAAAAACGATTAATGGCTACCGAACTGACAGAATCATCAGGAGCAATGATATTATCCAAACCGATATTTCGTTCCGTTGGCCGATCTACGATAATTGGTTTGCTATTGGTCGTTGGCAATATTCTTTGCTTTACAACCAGACCGCCGATGCTTTTTTTGGCTTTGAAAAAGAAAACTGTTGCTGGCGTTTCCGTGTGGTAGGGCGGCGTTTTGTTAACAATATAAATTCAGCGGCAAATGCAATCACTGAGGAATTAGAACAAAAGTACAACAGCCAAACCGGTATTTATTTTCAAATTGAACTCAAGGGTTTGACCGGCTTGGGAGAAAAACTGGATGATTTCTTTGCCAGAAGTATTTATGGTTATCAGAGAACAGATTTTTAATATTCATTACCTATGTTAAAAAAAATTATATTCATATTGTTTTTGTCGAGTTTTTTATCATCGACCAGTCAAATAGCTTGCGCTGAAGTACTCGATAAAATCGTAGCCATCGTGGAAGAAGATGTTATTTTGCAGCATGAATTGCAATCTGAAATTGCCGCAATCACGCAAAAAATCCAAGCCAGCCATACGCCAATGCCACCTGATTACGTACTGAAAAAACAGGTGCTGGAAAAGATGATTATCGAGAAGCTACAGCGCCAATTGGCAGAAAGGGCTGGACTCAATCTCACCGAAGAAATGTTAACCAGTTCAGCCACAGATATTGCGCAAAGAAACAACATGACGCTTGAGCAATTCAAAGACGAATTAAAACGCCAGGGGTTATCGTATCAAAGCTTTCTGGACAATATGCGTAGTGAGATTGTTATCAATCAGCTGCGTGCGAAAGAAATCGGTGAACGCGTCAAAGTAACTGATAGAGAGATCGAGCATTTCATCGAAACAGAAGAAAAAGGCGGCAGCGAAATCGGGCAATACCACTTGGGTCATATCTTGATCGCTGTAAAAGAAGGCGCTGCCAGTACTGAAATTCAAAAAGCGAAAAATAAAGCAGAGGCGTTGGTCAAAGAGTTAAGAACGGGGCAAGATTTCAAAAAAACTGCAATGAGTTCTTCCGATGATAGTAATGCCTTGAATGGCGGTGATTTGGGCTGGCGCGGTAAAAATGATGTGCCAACCTTATTTGCCGATGTGGTTACTAAAATGTCTTCGGGAGACGTTTCTGATCCTATCCGTAGTCCCAGCGGATTCCACATCGTTAAATTACTGGAAAACAAAGGCGTGGGCACACAAATGGTAACCAAATCCAAAGTGCGCCATATTTTAATCAAGACGAATGAGTTGGTTAACGACGAAGAAGCGAAAAGACGCTTGATGGAGCTCAAACAACGTATTACCGATGGTGATAAATTTGAATCGTTGGCTAGGGCGCACTCAGATGACAAAGGTTCTGCACTTAAAGGAGGTGAACTTGGATTGGTTGGGCCGGATGATTTGGTTAAGCCTTTCCAGGAAGCGATGGATAAGCTGGCAATTAATGAAATCAGCGAACCTGTTCAAACACAATTTGGCTGGCATTTGATTCAAGTTCTGGAGCGTGAAAATAAAGATAATACCAGCGAATATAAAAAGAACCAAATCAGGGATATTCTTCGGAAGCGTAAAGTCGAGGAAGAAACCGAACTTTGGCTTCGCCGACTACGTGATGAATCGTTTGTAGAAATATTTGTTAACCGGCTTTGATTTTGAAATAACACTTGATCGTCGAACAATAAATTATGACAAATAGCCCCTGTCAAGGTAACGATCCAAAACAGAACTCCATGCCTCTTTCTCCCAAAGAGAAAATTCGTATTATTGTTGCCAAACAAAATTTAGACTCTAGTCGAAAACTGGTAAAAAAAATTGCGGCAGAATTAAATATTAGCTACCTTGATTGTGCTGCGGCTTTAGCTATTGATTTTTTTGGCGAAATGAGCCCACAAGAAAGAAATGCAACCGAAGGAAAACAAAAAAAAACCGAAGCGTTTTTAAATCCCTTTACGTCCGGAATTCGATTAATTCGATATCGCTTAGATATAGGGCTTAATCATAAAATTACAGCAGATGAACTCAAAAAGGTATTAGTGGAAGAATCGGGAGTCGATGAGAAAAATATCGCTAATGTGCGTATTCATGATGACTATACGTGTGTAGACCTTCCCGACGAAATGCCGCAAGAAATTTTTCACCATTTAAAAACTGTCGAGATTAATGCGCAAAAATTGGCAATTAAAAGATTAAGGAACAGGAACAAAAAAAAGAGTAGTCGCAGATTTCGGAACAATAAACGAAATTCTGATAACTTAACTTCTTTCAATCAACCTGATCACGAAAGATGACAATCTTGAGTATTGTACTTCATACCATAAAATAGAGATGTAATGACAACAATCGAATATGTCAACACCCCTGAGCAATTAAGTAATCTTTGCGCGCGCATACAATCAGCATCATGGATAGCACTTGATACAGAGTTTTTACGCGAAAAAACCTACTACCCCAAATTTTGTTTGCTTCAGATAGCTACTCCTGAATGGGTGGCTTGTGTTGACCCAATCGCTTTATCGGATCTTAGCAATTTATTCTTACACATTTACGATCCGAATATTGTTAAGGTATTTCATTCCTGTCATCAGGATCTGGAGATTTTTTATCACATTACTGGAAAAATTCCGGGATCGATATTTGATACCCAAGTGGCTGCACCTTTGCTGGGTTATCAGGATAATCCAGGCTATGCCATGCTGGTGTCCAGTTTATTAAATGTTAACCTTAATAAAGCCCATACTCGCGCTGATTGGAGCAAGCGACCATTAACACAGGCTGAAATTCAATATGCGGCGGATGATGTCATTTATCTATGTAAGATATATCAAATCATGCTGCAAAAACTTGCAGGACTTGGGCGTTCAGAATGGTTACATCAAGACTTTGCCGATCTTGAAAACCCGAATCTATATCAAGTAAATCCTGAAAAGGCCTGGTTCAAAATAAGGGGTAAAAACAAATTAACGGGAAAACAATTATCGATTGTCCAGACGTTAACAGAGTGGCGCGAACGATTGGCTCAAAACGAAAATCGTCCCCGTAGCTGGTTGCTGCGAGATGAAATTATTTTCGACTTGGCTAAATTACAGCCGGAGAGTAGCTCAGAGCTGGCAAACATAAGAGGCATTCACGAGAAAACCGTGCAGCGGTATGGTCAACATCTTTGCGAACTCATTACCACTGCAAAAAATCGGAATCCCATACCGCTTAAGACCAGCGGGAAGTCAATAAAAAAAACTCAGCAGCATGAAGCCATACTGGATATTTTAACCGCTTTGGTAAGGGTTCGAGCGGAAGAAAACTCACTAAATCCGTCCATCCTGGCAACCAGAAAAGATTTGGAAGCGCTAATTTTTGGTGATGAGGAAGATAGCAATTTGCTACATGGATGGCGTTATACCATGGCTGGTAAAGAATTGCTTGGCTTACTCAACGGAGAATTGCTGCTTGGGATTGAATCAGAAAAATTAAGCGTTACTGCAAAACCTTAGCGACAGTGCTGTAACTACAAATATTTTTCTGTTCGGGCCGGAATCGAATAATAGTTTTATGCTTATTATTTGCTATAAATATTGTTATGATATGTTTAATGTACCGTCAAAAATGTAATCCTGAGGTAAAGTTACTTCAATTTCTGGGAGACTCAAAATTTACTAACCCCGTTATTTTAGAGAAGATCATTTATACCTGGCGGGATCTGTAAGACGATAATCTTTATGATACCGTTCCATTTCTTGCGCAGATAACCGCCTCTGATAAGTGCATCTCGACCAGTGGACTATGCTTTAATCATGAAGGACGATTAACAAAAGCCCAATTTTTTTAAAAGCCGCACTCGCATAGGCTGCGTCCGTCCCAGACTGTGTAAAAACGTCATGGTATAATTTGGCATCCCATGAAGATGGAACCAAGTTGATGAAGCGATTTATAGAAGGCGAGTGTCGCACCCAAACCACCCTGATGCCAGAGAGCTTAGACGACTATGTTTCGGAAACTAATCCTGTCCGGGTGGTCGATGTTTTTGTTGATGAACTGGATTTGTTTAAGCTAGGCTTTGTCCGTGTCGAGCCCGCGGTTACCGGCAGACTACCCTACCACCCCTCAGTTCTCTTAAAGCTCTATATTTACGTTTACCTCAACCGTATCCAATCCAGCCGTCGCCTGGAAAAAGAAGCGCAACGCAATGTGGAGCTCATGTGGCTCACTGGACGTCTAACACCTGACTTTAAAACCATTGCCAATTTCCGCAAAGCCATACGCGGTGCCTGCCGACAGTTTGTGGTGCTGTGCCAGCAACTCGGCTTGTCTTCAGAAGCCCTGGTTGCCATTGATGGCAGCAAATTCAAGGCGGTCAACAACCGTCCGTGACCGGAACTTCACCAGCGCCAAGCTGGAACGGCGCATGAAAGATATCGAGTCCAGCATCAACCGATACCTAGGGGCGCTCGATACGGCTGATTTGCAAGAACCTGCCATCGCAAAGGCAAGAACGGAACGCTCCAGGACAAGATTGCGGCGTTAAAAGAGCAGATGAAAATACTTAAGGACATCGAGGTTAAGCTCAATGAAACGCCGGACAAACAAATCTCCCTCACCGACCCTGATTGCCGTTCCATGAAAACCCGGGGTGAAGGCATTGTCGGCTACAATGTCCAGACGGCGGTGGACACCAAACACCATCTCATCGTCGCTCACGAAGTGACCAATGTTGGCGTTGACCGGGATCAATTGACCAACATGGCTGAGCAAGCGCAGGCGGGGACAGGCACGGAACAGCTATGTTCGGTGACTACTTGTTGGTCAGCAATGACTCTTAGCTGGTTGGCAGTGATACGACCCGGTTCGCCCATTCAGTGGATAGACTGTAACGATTAGGGGCAACTTTATAGCGGTCGAAGACGGCTTTGACGACACAAATAACGATTACTCTTCAGCGAAATACTCGGCTATCGTTCGACCGGTGTGCCTAGTATGCTTACGCCCCGCCAATTCCTGACAACGTCTGTCTAACCAAGCATTGAGTTCGGTAAAATCGGCAAACCTCATTGTCGGCGTCAACAACCACTGTTTTAAGGTTATCGTAGACCATTCGTTTCGGCACACCGCCAAAAGTGTTAAAGGCACAGATATGGGTATCCAGCACCATTTTCTGCGTTTCCCGAGGATAAGCCACCAGGAACCATCTTACGGCTGTAGGTCAAACGGAAATGGTATGTAACACAGCGCCTAAAACAACAGACCCATGACTCCAATCGAACTGGCATTTCCAGGTCTGGACATAATGTTGTACCGGACCATAGGAGCTTATTTAACATTTTGCCTGTAAACATTCGAACAAACGTCGCTCTGTGTGCCGTTGTCGTTTCGCTAACTTGGCGTCCCATTCTAATCAACCGGCCAATAGGACTTTAGAGTCTCCCTACTTCGGGAGTCGGCTGGACTTGCCGTTGACAAAATGGCTCCACTTCCGCCTTTAATGCTTTATGTACCGTTGACCTCGATAACTTTAACCTCTTCGCTAATCCACTGATGTTTTCGCCACTGATGAAATGGCGATGCCTGATTTCGACTATATGATCCATCGTTATCACCCAGGGTTGCTTCGGCTAAATGCCGGCTATCCTCACTAACAGGGGGGGGCTTTTCGATATTGATTTCCCCCGTTACCTGGTAATTTTTGCATGTTGATTAAGACCGATATCGATATCCAAGCGATTGAGCAATACCGCCGCCGCGTCCGTTTATTTTCCACTGTCGAACTGGTCAACACCTTAGAACAGGAAAAACAACAGGGTAAAGCAGGGCAACTGGCGGCAAGGCTCTTGCACGCAGGGTCGGTGGTCTTGGATGAACTGGGTTATTTGCCCTTTAGCCGAACCGGGGGGCGTCATTGTTCCACTTGATGAGTAAATTGTAGGGACGCACCAGCTTGATCGCCACGACCAACCTTAGCTTTGCCGAATGGTCATCGGTATTTGGGGACGCAAAGATGGCGACAGCCCTGCTAGACCTGCCACCCACCTTGCCATATTGTCGAAACCGGCAATACAGCTACCGTTTTAAAAAAAGCTCGGCTAATAAACCAAAAAAAAGAATAACAAAGCTAATTACCCTTTACCTAAACGCGTAAAATAAACCTACAAATGGTGGGGCACAATTCAATGCAAAAGGTGGGTCAGGATTAGACGCAAATCAACAATATGGAAATAAATTATAAATTTTCATCCGATTTATTATTCTTGTTTGATTCTTACCTGTTTATCAAAGCAAAAAATAAGCCACGCAGTAGCTTTTCATTAATAGAGAAATTTCTTTATGGACAACAAGCCATATCCCTAGATTGAGAATTTAGCGTCTTCGACTATTATCAGTTAACAGGTTGTAACATTCAATTGTTTGGGATATACGATGTATTTTACAGAAATAGAGCAGAAAAAATCAAATCGCAGGATTGCGTTGCGTGTTTACGAAGAAGTTAATCTGTTCTACCAAAAAATTAACAGTAGCCAGGATAGCCAAGATCAATTCTGTGTTGATCCCACACTTAAAAGCATTGCTCAATCAGAGCCATCTAATGGCTTAACAGCTGTCTCTTCATTGCCCTATTCCCGAAGCCTACAAAACGATACTTTGAATGTGAATATTAGTTCCAGCGGCATTGCCTTTACTTGCATGGAGGAATTGAAAGCGGGGGATAATTTATTGCTCAGGATACTATTTTTATCAAGCATGACTGCGGTGATGACCGGTTGCAAAGTCATCTATTGTAAGCCCAGTAATCCGTATGAGAATAATCGCCATCCTTATTCAATTGGCGCCCAGTTTATCAATATGACTGAAGAAGATACTGCATTATTGAATCAACATGTAAGCATCATAAGAAAACAGCAGTTCATTATAAAGGGCTTAATCACCGCATTCATTGTGGCGATTCTATCTGCCCCTGGCCATGCCTGGGAATTACTGGTGGGCTTCCTTCATCATTTGCTCGAGATCATCCTGCATATGCTCCACTTGGTCTTTGAGTTTTTAGAAATGGGGCTAGACCATCTTATTGAACATCATTTTCATACCGGCACACATGAGACGCAAGTTGTAGTTTTTTATACTTTGATTGCTTTTGGACTGGTATCATCATACTTTTTGGGGCGTAAGAGCTTACACGCTATTGTAAGATTAAAAGGTAGTGTGCTTTTATATGGATCGCGCAAAAAATCGAGCTGGCTGTATTACTGGAACCAACAAAACTTGTTGAACAAATTCAAAATTGTTGGAATCGGTTGTTTAGTAATTGCTGGTTATATTTATTTAAATCTCTAATACCGGAAATTGAAAACAAATAGGTTCGAAAAAAAATATCGATGCCAATTACATTGGCAAACTGCTTTTCAGTGGAAGAAGCTCTCTGGCTCGCGCAAAAGTTTCAGAAAGATTACCTTTTCTTGTTCAGACAATGTTACCAATCTTTTAGGAATTCCCGACAACCCCTTTGGTGTCTGCCGACAGTCGCCTAACAAATTGTCTGAAAATTTGAAGTTCAATAACCACCGGCCACTTCAGCCTTTCGATGTTTTCTATAGTGGACGTTCAAAACGATACCTTCGGGCGCTCAAAAAGAGCACAATACTCAAGCGTGCTAACATTTTTAGACTTAAAAATTGCAGTCGGGCAAAAACGTTAGCTATTTCTTGATACCTGCCATAAAACGTAAAGCGACCGTTCAGGATTTATATCTAGTCAAATAATTGAAAGCTTCAATGCCCAAAAATCAGGCTATCAAGTTTGTTTTTATCTATCTCTATTTCAACCCTTTAATTAGAGTTTTTTCAAAATTCCGATTTAACTGCTTTATATTTTTAATCGAATAGTTGGAGGTAAGGCAATCAATAACTAGATATGCTAAAGATTTTCTTCATTTAAGAATTTAGTGTTGTGTTTTCACTTGCTTTGATTTTAACTATTGCAAATCTATTTTGTTAACAGAGGTAAAATAAAGTAGCAGTTGTCTCGTTTTAAGATGATTTTCGTTAAGTCATTTTAATAGGGATGATAAGTATAGTTTCAATAAGATTTTGGGGAGAAACATGCAAGGTAATCATCAAACTATATCATATTTAAACGAATTAATGGCGGGGGAGCTTACCGCCATTGATCAATACTTCATTCATTCAAGAATGTATCAAAATTGGGGATTCACGAAGCTATATGAACGCATTGCTCATGAAGTAGGGGATGAAACTAATCATGCCGACGCCTTGATTAAGCGAATTCTTTTTTTGGAAGGAAGGCCCGATTTATCGAAACGCGAACCGCTAAAAGTCGGCAATACTGTTGAGGAAATGTTGAACAACGACTTGGAGGTGGAATTGAAGGTGGTGCAAAATTTACGCAAAGTCATGGCTTTTTGCGAATCAGTACAAGACTACCAAACCCGCGAGATATTGAGAGTAATATTGGAAGACACCGAACGCGACCACGCCTATTGGCTGGAACAACAGTTAGGCTTAATCGAGAAGATTGGTTTGAAAAATTATCTTCAATTACAAACCTGAGGCCTGAACCCTCTCTTTCAAGCGGACTTAAACTTTAGTACTCGCTTCCGTTTGATCCAAACTCTCCGAAACATCGGAAGAGTCAGCTTGCCATAGCTCGTTGAGCACACATTGGGTAGCACCTTCAAAAATTAGTCTCGGCTCGTGTTGATTTATTAAATGAGAATGATTATTTTTTTTATAAAATAACAGAGAAACTTCCATCATGACGACAAAAACCTTGGTTAACATTTCCCTCGCCCCGAATACGCTTGCAGAACTCATCCAGAGTGAATCTTTGCATGGCGTAGATTTCCAATGCCTGGATCCTGCATCGAAAAAAATCGTTTGTGAGTTATTTTTATCCTGCCTGAAATCAAAAATGAATACGTATTTGACCGCTGAGAGGCTGCACCATGTCCGAAACAGATGAGCAAGAAGTATTGCTGATGGCTATTGAATATTTACGAATTCAATATGACTCTCTGCAAAAACCCTGTGTTGCGCTGTACATTTCTCGTTATTACCACTTACTAAGTTCATTAAATGTTGCCAGCAACAAAAAGAAAGCTACGCCAAATATTCCCAGTCTTGGCTTGATCTGCATATCACCAGTTCCAGGCATAGCCTAAAACTGCAAAATGAACTGAATCAGCTTGTTCAGATTGAAATTAATTCAGTGGATTAATAAGGAAGATAAGATGGAACAAAACTTGGAAGAGCTTGCAGCCCTAATTGAGGAAAACAAGACTGAATATTTCTTTTGTTAAGTTTCATTCTATCCTTTGTTTTTTGATCACACGGTTTATAAAAGATCAATGCCCTAAATTGGCCTATTTTATTGTCAGGCATATTCGCTTGGTGATTGAACATCCCGACATCGTTAATTCCACTGATTGCAGGAAGTTGTATTTACAACTACTGGAACAATGGCAATACATTACCGCCACCGTGTTGGAAAAAGGGCAAGTTGTTACGTCAGATTCCAAAACCACACATTGAGGTATCATTTTGGCGTTGACATTATAAATAATAATAATTATTATTTTCATTAATGAAAAAACTACTCCATGCCACTATCGTTTCTGCTGATTTTGAGCTTTCTACAAGGCATGGGGCAATACCGGTTTCCAGGCTGCGCATACTTAGTGCTGATTTGTTCGGTATCGGTACGGCGCGCGAAGTGGTGATTGAGCATGCAGGTGAAGAGTACCGGCTTACGTTTGACCCGGCAGGGGAAGCTCATCCTGACGAAATAAGCCTTTTTGTACGTTTTGTACTTTGTTGTTGGTGACTTGTCCTAATTTTCATTGGCCTCTCTCCTTTAATTCATCTGGATGAGTATGCTAACAGCAAAGTACAAAGCGTATTAAAACCAGCCAGCCACGCAGCACTTACCGTTGCCCAGCCAGCCAATGTAAATAACCCACGCGGTTCAATCTGTTTAGCGATAAAACAGAAGGTTCCCGGACATTTGGATGGTGAAACCAATGGATTCAGTTACCTCAAAGAAACAGCATTTCAAAACTCGGCTGGCCGGAAACGATGATTGTGATGTCGTTTTTTGTCAGGATTGCAATACACTCGAATTGAATATTGGGGCGTTAACCTTACGCCTTAACCCAGAATCGATGCATTCGCTCAGTTCGGTTTTGAATCAAGCTAAGGTCAGGCTTAATCGGCTGGATAACTTTGCCGCCGTGAATGAGCCGGTACAGGCTGTGAGTAGCAAAATTGTTCACTAAACTGTTATATCCGGCTGCAAACGCTTATTTTCTGGAAAGCGATAAAAGAGCCGTCTTTTCAAGGAATCCTTATGGCGTTGCTACCGCTCGCCATAAATTATCTTGGTTCGCCTTTGGCCTTGTAGCTGTTGCTCATTTCACTGTGTTGTTCGCCTTGCATAAGAACAAATCCCAAGTTGTTGTTCCCGAAACACTTCCCAAGCCGATTATGGTCAGTCTATTTAACGGCCAACCTGCCAACCCAACGCCCAAGATTGCCAACGCACCCAGCCCGACACCGAAAATACCAGTTACCCCAAAACCGAAACAACATAAAACAAAAAAAACCGAAATCAAGCCCGATAAAAAAGTGCCTACGAAAACTGCAATACCACCTGTTGTAGAACGGAAACCTACGAATGAGGGGCTGGCTACGGAAAAATTATCGATCACTTCCGACAAGCAAGAATCTGCTTCGACCCCTGCGGTTCAGATAACAAACAATACAAAATCCAACACTGCTGATACGAAATATCAAGCCCCCAGCTTTAATGCAGGCTATTTGCATAATCCACCACCCAAATACCCTGCAATGTCGAGGCGTTTGGGCGAGCAGGGCAAAGTGTTGTTAAAGGTTATGGTGTCGGCGGACGGCGCGGCGATTTCAGTTGCCCTGCAAGCCAGCAGTGGTTCATCAGTCGGCTTGACGAAGCAGCGCTTGATGCCGTCAGGGATGGCGCTTTGTTCCCGCGAAACGCGGTGGTCAAGCGGTTAGCGCATCTGTCGTAGTACCCATTAAATTTTCATTAGGAGGATAAGTTAATGATGCAAATCGAATTCTTGAAACTCATCAGTCAAGGCGGCATCGTGTCGATTATCGTCGCCGCTATTTTGTTGGCCATGTCCATCGGCAGTTGGATCATTAATGGTAGTTAAAGCCGTTCAGTTAAGGCGATTAAGAAGACAAAATACCCATTTTGTGGCAACACTAAAACTCAGCCGAGCATCATTACGACCTCGTTTTAGGGAATAATACGCCAGATTTGGCTTACGGCATGCTCTTCGACCACGACAGCATAAAGACAGCAATGTGCACCGTTATTAAACGGACAAGCCAAGCCAGCGTTTAGCCCATATGCTCGCTAACCTTTCAGGGACTTCATGCTTCCGAGCAGTATGGGCATTGTGCCAGAGATAGATCACTGAACCAGTACACGACAAACGTGATGAATTTATAGGCCAAACGTTACGCCGCACAATGAACAATGAGGCATTCAAACTGGAATCGGCCTAACCCTACTCGCTTCCATCGGCAGTATTGCGCCTTTTGTCGGCTTGTTCGGGACTGTCTGGGGCATTTACCATGCGCTGGGTGCGATTGCAGTTGGCGGACAGGCGACTGTCGATAAGGTGGCTGGCCCAGTCGGCGAAGCCCTCATCATGACCGCTTTCGGTTTAGCGGTCGCCATGCCCGCGGTATTGGCTTATAACGCGTTCATCCGCGATAACCGCCTGTTGATGGCGGAACTGGAGAATTTCGCCCATGACCTGTTCACCTCACTGACGCTTGGAACTGCTCAAGCAGAAAAGCCAATAACACGGACAACATCCAGCAAAGCAAACATGGCGGTCGTATCATGATGGGTCACGGCGGCTTTGGCGGCGATAAGCCGCACACCCAACCTATGGCTGAAATCAATACCACGCCGATGGTCGATATTATGCTGGTGCTGCTGGTGATTTTCATCATCACCACACCGCTGTTAACCCATGCGGTGAAAATCGATTTGCCGAAAACCAGCAGCCAAGCCCAACCGGAAAAACCGGAAGTCGTTTCATTGGCACTGGATGCGGCGGGCAAGCTGTACTGGAATGACAAGATCATCAATAAGGCGGAATTAACCGAGAAATTAAAAGAAATTGCCGAGCAAGAACCCCAACCGGAATTGCACTTGCGTGCCGATAAAGATACCCGCTATCAAATCCTTGCGGAAGTGATGACTGATGCACAATCGGTGGGCTTAACAAAAATTGGATTCATCAGTGAACCTAAATAATATGGCCCTGTTAACAAACAGATGCTGCTGAAATCATTGAAAACCTGGAGTTGGCTGCATAAGTGGTCAAGCCTTATTTGCACCGTTTTCCTGCTTATGCTTTGCATTACCGGAATTCCGCTCATTTTTTATGAAGAAATCAATGAATGGTCGGGCAAAGAAGTCAAAACGCCCGACTTACCCGATAGCGTAAAGCTTGCGAGCATGGATGACATTTTAGCCAGCGCCAAAGCTTTATATCCTGAATTTGCCGTCCAGTTTGTGTTTCGCGATAGTGACGAAGACAAAACATGGACTGTCAGCTTAGGCAAGACACCGACATCGGAAGACGATATTAAGCAAGTTGTGGTGGATTCTAGAACGGCAAAAGTGTTAGCTCAACCGAAGTTTGACGAAGGCTTCATGTACATGATGTTTAAGCTGCATGTTGATTTATTCGCGGGACTGCCCGGCATGTTGTTTTTGGGTTTTATGGGGTTGTTGTTTGTGATCGCAATTATCTCTGGCGTGGTGTTGTACGCCCCGTTTATGCGCCGCCTGGATTTCGGTCAAATCCGGCAGCACCGCACACCTAAACTAAAACGCCTGGATACCCATAATTTCATCGGCATGCGACCGACCTTGGTATGGATGCTGGTCGTCGGTGTCACCGGCATCATTAACGCATGGTCTGACCTCGTGATCAAATATTGGCAGTTCGACCAAATGTCCGCCATGACTGCACCTTATAAAGGCTTGCCACCGCCAACACAATTCGCCTCCTTGCAAGCATCCGTTGCAACGGCACAAGCACGGGAGCCGAACATGCGCTTAGGATTTATAGCCTTTCCTGGGACAGATTTCTCCAGTCCGCACCATTACGGGATGTTCATGCGCGGCGACAGCCCCTTGACCTCGCGCCTGTTTAAACCCGTCTTGATTGATGCCCAAACCGCCAAATTGACCGACAGCCGCGAAGTTCCTTGGTATCTGGCAACCTTATTGATTTCACAGCCTTTGCATTTCGGTGATTACGGCGGTTTGCCGCTCAAGATCATTTGGCTGGTCTTCGACCTGATGACGATAGTCGTGCTTTGGACGGGCTTAATGCTGTGGTGGAAAAAGCGCGCGGATAAGCCGATTGCAATAGAAGCGAGCATGACACAGACAGGGGCATATCTTCGTGGGGACAACCGAAGTGAAAGCTAAGACGCTCAAGCAAATCTTTTTCTGGCCTTCTATGCTAGGTGTATTGACTCTTGGTCGGTTTAGTGGGGGCTTTGATAAAAGACGGCCTCATTGAATATCTGGCGCTTAGCTTTCTGTCTGTGCCACTTATTGTCATGTTCTATTTCCTAACAGGGTTAAGCAATGAATTCTTCTTAACCCATCCATTATTCTTTTGCCAGCCAACGCGGTATCGCCTGTAGCCAGCCTTGAACCATAAATGCTTACGTTACGGAAAATACCATGCGAAAAAACAAGACACTCAATAAATTACCTTATTCGACCTTTCTGATTGCATTGCTTCTAAGGGTTCCCGCTATTTCAGCATCTGGTCAACAACCAATAAATCAAGCTCAAGCGGATGTTACTCTGCCAGAGGTGAAAGTTGAAGATACGGCGGTCACGCCATCCGAGATGACTGAAGACTATGTAGCCAATGGCAGCAGAACTGCTACCAAAACCGATACTCCGTTATTGGAATTGCCACAGGCCATCTCAGTTGTCACCGAGCAAGAACTTAACCGACCGTGGCGTACAAACGCTGCAAGAAGCCATGCGTTACGTCCCTGGTGTGACCGCCGATTCTTACGGCTTGGACAACCGAGGCGACTGGCTGTTTATCCGAGGCACCGAACATACAGAATACTTGGATGGCTTACGGGTATTTTCCCAAGGCTTCAACATTCCTCGGCCTGATCCTTATACCTTGGAGCAAATCGATGTGGTGCGCGGGCCTGCGTCCGTGTTGTACGGTTCCGGTACGCCCGGCGGGTTGGTCAATATGCGCTCGAAACGGCCTAAGCAAGATGCGGAACGCGAGATCGAACTGCAATACGGCAATTTCGACCGCAAGCAGGCACGGGTCGATTTCACCGGGCCATTAACTAAACAGGGCGACTGGCTTTACCGGTTTGTCGGCTTGGTGCGCGACACCGACACCCAGGTCGATTTCACTAGTAATAACCGTTGGCAGTTGGCGCCCTCTATAACCTGGAAACCGGACGATAAAACCCAATTAACTTTACTCACCGATTTCAGGGAAGACCGTACGCACGGCGCAACCAGTGCCTTCCCGCCACATTCCGGTACGATATCGAATAACCCAAACGGTTTCATCCCAGACAACCGTTTTACCGGCGAGCCGGGTTTCGATCATTATTACATCCGGCAAAAGTCGATCGGCTGGGAATTCGCGCATCAATTCGACGAACACTGGGCGTTTAGGCAAAATGGCCGCTTTGCCGATATGGATCTGGACTATACCAGCTTGTATCCGGACATTTTCTATGGTGTCGGCAACAATCAATTTCCCGTTGACCCAGTCGGCCAGCGCAAAGTTCAGCGTTTCGGCTGGGTCAACCAGCAAACCGCAGAAAACTTTACCTTGGATAACCAGCTTGAAGCCAAGTACGACTTGGGCTTTAGCCACCATACCTTATTGGCCGGCGTGGATTATTTTCATTCCTTTATCGATTTGCGGAACGGCTTTAGTTTCAGTTCCACCTTATTCGACCTGTATAACCCGGTTTACGGACAAGTACCCGCCAGCGAATTGCCGGTTGCTAGCGATTTGCCCGATCAGACCGTCGATCAAATTGGGGTTTACGCGCAAGATCAAATTAAGTTCGGAAAGCATCTGACGCTAACGGGCGGCTTGCGGCATGATTGGCTGGATAACCATACCGAAGGCGGCGAGGCTCAGCGCGATACCGCGCTGACCGGAAGGGTTGGCTTGGTTTACTTAAGCGATCTCGGACTTGCACCTTATATCAGTTACAGCCAATCGTTCAATCCGGAATTAGGAACTACCCGATTTGATGATAATTTCAAACCGAAGCGCGGTGAGCAGTATGAAGTCGGGCTGCGCTATCAACCCGAAAGCTCGAACAGTTATTTACGGCTTTCCGCTTACGATTTGACCGAAACCAACCGCTTAACCAGCGATCCGGTGAACCCAAATTTTAGTGTGCAAAAATCCTCCGCCCATGCCTGGGGAATCGAATTCGAGGGCGTTGCCAATCTCACCGAAAACATCGACCTGATTGCCAATTACGCTTATACCGACGCGACCACGCGCGATAACATTACCGGCGAAACCCGAAATATTGCCGAAATTCATCCGCACACCGGCTCTTTATGGTCAACGTATAAATTTTCGTTGGGCGGCATTAACGGATTTGCGGTTGGCGGTGGCGTCCGTTATATCGGTGCCAACCACGACGAAGCCGGGAAGTTGAATGTTCCGGCAGTCACTTTATTCGATGCCATGCTGGCGTATGAAAACAAAAGTTGGCGTGTTGCCTTTAACGCCAATAACCTCACCGATGAAAGCTATCTCTCGACCTGTTTATCTCGGGGCGACTGCTGGTACGGTAGCCGGGGTAGTTTTGTTGGGAGTTTGTCGTACAAGTTTTAGTTTTTACAATCCGGTTGATTTTAGGCTTAGTTTGTTAATTTGCATCGAAAATTGACCCACGTTTAACAACTATCCTGTTTAGTTTTTTAAACAGGAGAAAGGAGTGCTCAACGTGGCAATATTAAGTCAGATCAGGCGCTGGTATTACCGTGACTAGCTATCTATCAGGGAGATAACGCGGCGTACCGGTTTTTCCCGGAATACGGTCCGGCATTATCTTCGCAACGGGACGGTAGAACCGGTTTACCCGCAACGGCATACCCCGTGTAAGCTGGATGCCTTTGCCGACAAGCTAACGCAATGGCTGGTTGACGAGGCACGCAGGCCACGCAAATAACGCCGCACGGTTAAACAAATGCACGCTGATTTGTGTGCCTTGGGATTTGATGGTTCCTATGACCGGGTTGCCGTGTTTACTCGCCATTGGCACCGTCAACAATTAGAACAAAAGCAAGGTGCCAGCAAGCACACTTACATTCCCTTGCAGTTTGCCCCCGGTGAAGCCTTCCAGTTTGACTGGAGTGAAGATTGGGCGGTGCTTGATGGTGAGAGGATGAAGTTGCAAATTACCCACTTTAAGCTGAGTTAGTCGTGCGTTCTTTGTTCGGGCCTATTGGTTGCAGACCCACGAAATGCTGTTTGATGCGCATTACCATGCCTTTGTGGCCTGGGATGGCATACCGCAACGTGGTATCTATGACAATATGAAGACAACTGTGGACAAGGTCAAGCGTGGCAAACTGCGTGATGTTAATGCGCGTTTTAAGTTGAACATCCGTTTGGTACGCTCAAGGCATGGATGGGGCTACCCATTTTCAGATGAAGCCCCTGAAAAATGTCAGTACTGAGATGAGCCTGCATATCTTGGCCTATAACCTTAAGAGGGTAATGAAAATACTGGGCATGCCTGCGCTAATGGAAGCAATGGTGGCGGCTTGAGGCCGTTACCTTATATTTTGATTCTTACTGAACAGCTGAACGGTTTTGTGGGGCATAAAAAACCTGAGATCAGCAAAATTTGGTTAGACCGCCATCAATCAACGAAATAATCCAGAACGATAGCGCCGCTATTTTTGCGAAAGATTTTTCCGGGCATCCTGCTCGAAAAATCGGCAAAAATCACGCGGCGGCTCTTGTCTTCGGCTGCCCCAGCCGTCCTGCTACGCTCGCCACATCTCTATGTGACTTCGCTGCGCAATGACTGGACGCGATGTCGGAATGCTTTGCAATTTCACTCTGCGCCTTCGGCACGGACGTGAAATCGCAAAGCCCTAATCGCTCCTGGGGACTAAAAATCTTCGCTACGTTTTACTCCGCTTCCAAGATTTTCAGCGAACGAATTTCTAATTGAAAACAAAGCTTGATCCCAGAATTACTAACCTTTTAACACAGCCTGATGTCTTTGCAGAAGGTCACTAGGCTAAAATATTACCGAAAAGTGAAAATCCGGGTTCGACCATCAAAAAATATGTTTTCATAGAGATTGAAGCCAAATTGATTTAACCCCATCACTATGATACCGGGATTTTCTAAAAATGAATGTCTATATAGTTATCATGAAGGGCGTTGTGATTTTAGTGAGGATGCCATGACAATCAAGACCCAACCCCTAAAGCTTATGTCAACACTGAGTGAAAATGCAACAAACCACATCGACGCAGGCCAATTAATCCATATCATGATCCCCAGTAAAATCGAAACCAGCCCCGTCACTCGGTTGGATAGTGGATTGGGGGTATCTGCAAAGGATAACAGAACATTTCGGTATATACCCTGTGTGAGCAAATAACCAACAATTAAAAGATTAATATTGTTAACATCAGTTTTGTTGCTAAAGGAGACCAGAAATCCAACGACGATATCTAATATGCCGCCTTGCATATTAAAGAGAAATCCCTGCGCATTCTCTGAGGCTAATCCATCGACACAACTCAAAACACCAACCAATATTACAACAACGCCAATAACCGGAAACCATGAAGCGTGTCCGCCCAACATATACACGTTGGGAGACACTAAGCTTAGAGTAGCAATTATTCCACCGATAAGAATCATTGCGGTTCCAAGAATGCCGTACCAACGGGGACTTGCTGTAAACTGAATTAATTCAGAGGTTATTTTAGATTTCATTTTTCACCTCAAATGTTTTAGTTTTTAGAAAATTACAAAAAAATAATTTTGTATCCTAATCTACTCCGATTTCAATGTGCTAATGATTAAATTTGCTTCGAATGAGCTAAAAAATTTTAGGTCGAATCTTTAACACTTAAAAAGCAAGATATTTATTAAAAGGATGCACTAAATCGAGGTAGACACAAGACGGTTCAATTTTTGGTCGATTAATTTTTTGCCAAAATCGATCCAATAAGTTGTCTGTATTAGACTTTGGCTTTAACGGATTCCCGACATAATTTTTTTTATTTCTTCCAGCGTTTGTGCTCGTTGTTCTGGAGTAAGTGCCGCAAAATCCCGCACAAACTCGGTCAGGCTATAAGCCTGTTGGGTTTGGGCTTTTCCAGCTACGATGCCACAGTCGGTTAAGACTTGTTGAATAGGTTTTGTTGCATCTTTTAAGTTGATTTCTGCGGTTAATACAGAACTAATTATTGTGTTAATGCGGATGAAGATGGATTCACCCGACAAAAACTCTCCCGCAATCTGGTCAACTTTTTCATCCGAATAACCACGGTATTTGCTGTCCTTAAATGTTCTTAATTTAATAGCGGTTGAGGGCTTTTTATCAATTTGATATTCAAAATCAAACTCTCTGTCTTGAGAAGTGATTAAGGCGCTGGTTTGAGCAATAAATTGTAATTTGTTAGCTTTACAAGTAATTTCCAACCTGATGTTATCGTATTGATTCCGTTTTGGCATTGGTGATCGAACGAGGCTGTAGGTAAGATTAGTTAATTTATCTACCTCCTTTTGATAAGTCCAAGCCCTTCTTTCTTCGTTGGTTTCCGCTGTTGCATTTGGTGGGAATCCTATCAAATTAAGATAAATGTAACTGGCAATCATCCAGCGAATTAAACGGTAGCACATAGATAGCAAATCCTGAGTATCCATAGGGAGGTAGAGACATGACCTAAAGATTATAACCGTATTATTATAGTGATGATCGTTACTATAAAATGCTCAGGAGGAATGACTTAGTTTTATACGTTCTAACTCCAGTAACATAAACTCTATTTCATTCAAGTCATTGCAACCTAAATGAAAACGTGTTTGACAACTCAATTGAAAAGAACAATTAGACACCTAATTTAGCGACCTTATCTTGATACATCGCGATATCGGCGTTCTTAATCTGGAAAACAGCCTCTATATTCACCACTAATTAGCGCTGAATATTTCAGTCAAGAAATTATTGTGTCTAATATAATCAATATGGTATCTATATACTACTGGAAAATTAAAACGCTCTTTTCCTTGTTAAATTTGCAAAATTAGATGCCGTTTCCCACATATATCCCTTCCCCGGCGTTCAGCAGAAGTTAGAGTTAGATGGTGAGAAGGTCTTGGATTTTCGTATGTAGGTGATGTACTTTTAGAAAGTGGCAAGTTGCCGGCAATCACGCCTGTGCTTAAAAACCCAAAAAGAAGAATTCCAGTAAAGGACTTGGGCTAGATTGCGTTTTTGTGCACTCATGGAACGCCCCCATTTAATTGAAAGTTGATTTGATGTTCAACTTTTGGCCCACATTGACCCTAGCACGTGAATCTACAGTAAAGTTCGATCAGAATGGCATTTTCTAAGCTTTAAGGTTGCCAACGTCAATTCTCCTTCACTTTCAAACTATTTCTAAAAGCCGTCAAAAGTCAAGGAGAGAAATAGTAGTGTAAATCAGTGTTGAATATTCACCAATATATTTGATAAATCAACGTTGACTTTTACCAGTCGTATATTTAACGCACTGTTTTTGATGTTACATACTTTATAAAATCGAACGCTGAAATTGGTCAAATTTGTATTCCGTATTGCAAACTGTGATGTATTGCTCAAATTTCCCCATGTATTTGGTTGGCATTATTACCACTTTATTGATTTTATATACCTGTCTTTAGTTGCGTCCTGTAATGTTAAGCCACCACTAAACCTCATATATTCTCTAGATAGATGAAACAGGAAATGTTCGTAGCTAAAATGCTTTATTATTAATTCATCGGTACGAGATTATCTAAGAATTGCTGGGTGCTTTTTTTCCAAGAATATTCCAAAGCATAACTGTGGCACATCTGTGGATTTAATGCGAGGGCGGATAAGGCTGCATGTTTAAGATCATCGCTTAACACTCCGACATTCTCATCAGTTATCACATCTTTGCAACTTTGCACGGGAAATCCGGCTATCGGCACACCGCAAGCGAGAGCCTCTAGCAAGACAACGCCAAAGGTATCGGTAAGGCTGGGAAATACAAATGCATCGGCAGATGCCATTGCGCAAGCCAGTTTTTCGCCGTGGAGAAAGCCCGTAAACCGAACCGACGAGTATTTTTTTATCAAATATTCCCTATCCGGGCCATCGCCAATGACGTATTTGGTTCCGGGTAAATCCAGTCTCAAAAAGGCCTCAATATTTTTTTCGATAGCAACCCTCCCAACGAATATGAATATGGGTCGAATATCCTGAAAAAAATCTTTTGTACGCGGGCGAAAAAGTTTGGTGTCCACACCGCGTGACCATCGCGCCAGACGTTGATAGCCTATCTGCCGCATTTCTTCCTGCAAGGATGGCGTTGCCACCATCACACGAGCGCTTTCACTGTGAAACCAACGTAAATAGGCCGCACTAATCCACATAGGAAAACCAGTTCGAAGTTTGAAATACTCCGGAAACCGGCTGAGGTAAGAACTGGTATAGCGGTACCCGAATTTGCGGCAGTATCGGCGGGCTGCGTATCCGATTGACCCTTCCGTGACCAGATGAATCGCATCGGGTTTGAAAGCCTTGATAATGGGCCGTAGTCGCGGTCCGCATAAAAACGCCATCCTGACATCAGGATAACCCGGCCAAGGATAGGTCTTAAAGCGGTCGGGCGTAATGAGTTCGACTTTATGACCCATTTTTTCCAGAGCGGCAACCGTATTGGTGAGGGTCGTAACAACGCCGTTTACCTGGGGATGCCACGCGTCACTGATCAGCACAATTCTCATGGCATCTCCAAGTGAACTATTGCAACCTTGATTTAATTTGCGCACGTAGTGCTTGTTGTTTTTCCTCAGTGAGTGGGTAATTCCACAATACTGGGAAAGCCAGCAGCATCAAGATGCAGGGTAGCCAACCGTAAATTCGCATGAGGGCAAATTCAGTCGCCGGGCTATGGTGGGCTACAGACGGGTCAAAGCCGTAATGAGCCGGTAAGGTAGTGCCTAAAAAAATACCCAAGCCAATAGCCAGTTTGATTGCCATTCCCCATAGCGAAAAATAAAAACCGGTACGCTGACGGCCAGAAGCCACAGTATCATGGTCAATAACATCCGCAGCGATGGAGTTTGACAGGAAAATAATCCCTGCCAAACTGCTCCCCCTAAAGACGATCAGGGTAATATACAATCCGGTATCGCCGTAACCGACCAACGGTAAGGCCAGTCCCCATAAACCTACCCAAGCTCCGGCGAAAGTTAAGGCGCGATGCTTGCCAATGTGGTCTGACAGCCAAATCCAGCCGGGCATCGCCACTAGCGAGACACAGGTTTCGGCAAGAATCATGGTTGAAAATAGTTCCGGCCTGCCGACCACATGCTTCAACACCATCTTGTGCAAGGTGGCCTGTATCATCAGGCCCGTTCCAAACAGCACCAGTGCCAACAGGGTTTTGAGAAAAGCTTGGTTACGTACTATTAGTTTTAACCCGGACCAGCCGCGATAAGATATGCCGTTCAATTTTTCCGGCAATTTTTCCGGCACCTTAGTGACCGCCAGAATCACAAAAACGGGCAAGCAAAAACAGACAATCGAGGCTATCACCAAGAGCTGCTCGCTGTTGTTTTGATGGTCTGAATAGCCCATTAACATCAGAATCAATAGAAAAATGATATGACCGGTGGCGCCGAAAGCTTCGCGCCAGGCAGCAACTCGCGAACGTTCTTTATACTTGGTGGAAAGTTCGGCACCCCAAGCTTTATAAGGCAAATCGAAAATATCAAAAGAGGTGAACAGTAAACTAGTCCAGATAAAGAGATAAATCACCGAAACCTTGCCGTTGGGGACAAAAACCATCCAGGTTGATAATGTCAACAGAGGGGTTCCCAACACCATCCAGGGTTTGCGCCGTCCCCAACGCGTATGCCAGCGGTCGCTCAAAATACCCATGATCGGATCGGTCACGACATCTAGCAACCGGGACAAGGCGATTGCCGTACCCACGCTGGCCAACGGCAGCGCCAAATCATCTGCATAATACGACGGTATAAACAGCACCAGGGGCAATAGCACCATGGAATGGGTCAGGTGTGGTAAGCCATAGAGCGCCATCAACTTGTGGGTAAGAGAAAACGAGGCGTCGGCAGCCTTTAATTCGGACATTTTTGGACTAGTTCAGGGTCATTAGGATATAAGGCTTTGCAGCCCCACATATAACAAAAGAAGCATCAAGTTCCTCTGCCCAACGATTAGCGATTTCCAGTTCCTCGCACCGATAAGCATCATCCAGTAAAATACGGCAACCTGATTTTAGCCTACCTTTCATGACGGGGACTAAACCATATCTTCCTCCTTTCGTCCGTTTAGGGGGGCCGTCGCAAACAATCAGTGAAAAATTTTCTGGCATCAATTTCAAAGGCGCTTCGTACCAGCAGAAATCACCATAATCCTTGAGCGGATTTGAATGTATCACAGAATTGAGTTCATATTCGTTTAAATATCCTCGGACTTTATTAGCCCATATCGGCTGATGTTCAAACGCCCAATAGGATAGACCTTGTCTTTTAGCAATTGCAGCAATTAGTAAGGTGGATAATCCGGAGCCGCATTCTAGGATCGGCCCTCTGGCTATCAAGGCATGGGCAATACAGGCGGCGAGATATTCCTCCCTTGCGCTCCAGGCCTCATTACCCCAACCATAAATCAAGGCGGTCAACAAGGCATTGTCAGGATGGGTACAAGCCGAAGAGTTGGTCAAAAACTGATTCATTGCATGCCGGAAAACCTTAGCACGAGACTTGCCGGCAAGAAGGCCCCTGATTTGCGAGGGTATGGCTTTATAGTAAAAATCTCTCAAAGGACTACCTGAAAGCTAGGATAAAGATTATTCCAGACAACCACCTCGCTTGGCTTGTTATTAACCATTACCTCAGAATTTGCGTAAATTGTGAGGTTTGAAAATTTAGCAATTCCTTTAGCGCCATTTTTTGATAAGAAGCGTTACTGAATTTGACCCATAGATTCATCACAAAGTAACCATAAGGCAGCCTTGGGCCTTGTTTTGAATAAGGTATTTCATAGTAGTGTGTGCTCTCGTTTTGATGATGTCCGATGTGATGCGATAAACCTATAAGCACATAGCGGCTAATTGAAGAGTAAGTCACCCAGCCATAGGTATTGCCGAATTTCCCATTGTCCAGTCCCCAATGCTGGAAGTAGTTGACAGCTTCTAAAATACGAATGGATGAAAGAGCCTGATAAATAAACATGGCTGCGGCAAGCCAGCCAAAATTATAAATGATTAGGAGTATAAGCAATGATTCGGTCGATATTCCCAAGAAAGCCTCGTTATAAATTAACGATTTTTGCTTGGGTGTTGTCGCCAAGCGTTCCTGTTCCGAATGCCAGGTATATTTTAAATAACCCAACCGAACTCGTTGCCAGTAATTCTTAAAGTTTTCGCCAACCCTTGCCGCCGTCATATCGCTGGTTAACCCTAAATTTTGATGATGGCAACGCTTATGGGCGATGGCAAAATGTTCATAGCAGACTGTGCATAACAAAATCCGTCCTAGAAGTTGCCAACTTGGCTGTGACCGGTGGATTAATTCGTGCGCAACCACAATGCCGGATGTTCCCGAACTGGTGCCGACTAAAAACCGTACGATGATGAGATTAACGATGTTGGCTATGATCTCGCCGGACGTACTCCAATTAAGTTTACTAACATACTGGAGCATTAAATAAATGTTCGCGATCTGCAGGAATATTAAGACATATAAAATGCCATCAAAAACTTGCTCGGGGAATAACGCGTCATCAGTACCCGCGTCGAAGTTGATATTCAGCCAATCGACCAATAACATTAACCAGAAAGGCAAAGTCCACGCTAAAGAGCCTATGATCGTATCGGGTCTAGTGGTTAAGAAAAAAAAGGTGCTAAGTGGCAAGACAAAACAGAGTAAGTGATAGCAAGAACGCAGCTTCAGGGCGATATCAGCTATGTGGCTATTCACTGAGTGATTGAGCGACATGACTACAATACTTTGTTAAAATTTTATGCATATTTCTTTGCTGAAAAATAATGCTTTATCAAGCTAAGCCTAAAGCGCCAGCTAACAAAGCTTAAGGAACAAAATCCGGTATGTATCCGTTGCCAATGGCTTTGCATAGCAATATCGCCGTGAGTTGTGAATACTTCATCTAAGTATGCCTGAATAGCTTGAATTGCCAATGCCGAATGGCCTGTTGCCAGATTGTCGATAGAGGTATGGATATCGACAATAGTGGAATCAATTCCCCAATATTGAAGTTCTTCAGACATCTGTGGGTAAACTTTGCCCAAGCCACTGAGTTCGATGGCCATGTTCAAGCCCAATAATTCCGGCAGAAATGTGTTGGGAAACTTGGAAATGGTCATCAAATAAACCGGAATATCAAAAGCATGGTTGATGAAGCCACGATGATTGACGAAGTCTATAGAAAATATCGGAGGTAACTCAATCCCCACGCTTTCAAGCAATTGTTGGTAAATGTGCGGATGGTTTTGTTTCAATATTCCGTTTCCCGCTTCGTCGGCATAGATTTTCTGTAATGGGGCGGCAAGCGCATGATTAGCAAAAAAATCCGGTTGATTCACGCTTTGCAGCCAGCAACCATCCGCCAGAATGGTTGGGGCAAACTGTTCTATGCCCCAAATGTAGGTATTTTTAGAAAGTTTGGGTTTTAAGCTAAGTGATTTAAACGTATCAACTTCGTGCTGAAAAAGCTTATTAATGTAAGTTTCAAAATTTTGATGGGTATACGGTTTGAAGGGCAAGCGGTTGAACAAGCCCGCCCATTTTAACAAGCGTTCGGCTTTATTTTTGGCTACGGGCAACACTTCGGGATAAATGTCATGGTTAACCAGATAAAAATAGAGTTCCTTATTGCTTAAGGTATAAAAATCGATTTGCTGAGTGGAAAATATCTGCCCTGAAGGTGGAGCAAACAAGCCTTCAATTCGAGTTGTTGCAGACGATATTTTTTGTAATCCGTATTTATGCGTCCGGGCGTGGATGATGCTCGTGATATTTTTTTTCCGTTGTAGCCCATCAGGAGCCAGTTCGGATAACAACCAGTTTCTGACTACATTTTTTGCGTCGTCGTCCAATACCCCAAACATGGGACCGTTAAAGTCATACAGTTTTAATAGCAGGCTATTTTCCGGTTTGGCACGGTCAACATAGGGGGAGTGCAGCAAGGTAGCTAGAAAATTTTCGCTTTTGAAAGGTTTCTCTTTAAACCATTCATCAATCGTTTTACCGCCGATCCGGATTTTGCCGTGATGACCAATGGCGTGAGGAATAAGCATAAGCAACAGTTTGTGCATGGTCTGCCGGGGCGAAAGTACTGTTTGTAACTTAGTAGTGATACTTTGGTAACAATGCTCCGAGTGTATCTGGTGCAGCCAAAATCCGCTTTGAATACGCTGCCATAGGTCATCGCTTTGCGTGGCGAATTCCGCTAAATAAGTCTGGATGACGGCGGTAACTGAGGATATTTCCTGTCTGTGCCGTTGATTTCTAACTTTGAACAGTTCTGGCAATGTGCCGTTAACTTTGTCATTAGGAAAAAACTGCTCAGCTAGACTCAGGGAGTGACAATACGACAAGGTAAAGCCAAGAATTTCAGGAAAAAATACCCTGGGGAATTGAGTTAGCCCTAATTGGATTGCCGCCAAATCAAAAATTTCTTCGTCAATATCGCCTTGCTTTACGAAAGCGCGAGTAGTCACATCTGGCAGCTCATGACCTAAACTCAGTAACAAGCCGACATAACTCGCTCGGCTATTCGCGATATTGCAAGTGCCTTTGGTTAACCGCAAATAGATCGCCATCAGGTCGGTAGCGAGCGGCGTATTGCTGGTTGCGGTGTGCGTGACTGGCGCTAACCAACTTAATTCAGTAAAGAAAATCGGGGCATAGTGTATTAAAAACGCGCTTAAAGGCATGTCCACTAATTCATTGCTATGGCTAGATTCAGCCTCGTTAAGCAGTTGTTTTATATGATGAGGGGTATAAGTTTTACTGAAATGACTGGCGTGTTGCGTTTTAATCGCTTGAAATTGAAGATTTAAATAATGATAGACCTGAGGTAAGACAAAATAATGTTCGCTGATATGTATCAAGGCGTAAAACAAATCGCGGCTGTCGTTTATGGGCAGCCGGTTATTTTTTTTGGCCGATTTCAAAAATACCGGTTGAAGTGATGGCTCAAAAGCGAGGTTCAATTGATTTGTTTGTATCATCGCTATTATTCGGCTTGGCAATTAAATAATCGTTAACCACTAAAATGTCCAATCCAGTCGCCATAAATAGGCTTAACGCATCTTCAAGGCTATGGACTAAAGGTTTGCCCATGATATTGAAGCTGGTATTCAACAATATCGGTATCTGCGTCAATTGGTAAAATTCATGGATTAACTGGTGGAAACGCGGATTCCATTGCTTTTTTACCGTTTGCAGGCGTCCGGTGCCATCCACATGACAAACGGCTGCAATTTTATTTTTCATGGCGTTTTTAATTTTCAGCGTTTTATCCATATAGGGCGATTCGTGATAATTTTCGAAATAGTCCTCGCCAAACTCATGCAAAATAGACGGTGCGAACGGCCGGAAAGTTTCGCGAAATTTCACTCTTTCGTTGATAAAATCCTGCATCTTTATATCCCGAGGATCTGCCAGAATGGATCGATTGCCTAATGCTCTTGAGCCATATTCAGCGCGACCTTGCAGCCAGCCGACCAACTTGCCTTCGGCCAGCAAGCGGGCGGTTTCGTAACAGATATTACCGGGTAAATATTGGATATTAAGCGATTTATTAAATCGAAGTAAGCGATCAATTGCGTCTTGCTTAATCGTTGAGCCCGTATACGGCGTTAGTAATGCACGCGACTTGCTGGGCTTTGGAAAATCCTCATGATACGCCAGCCATGCCGCGCCTAATGCGCAACCGTCATCGGCCGCGGCAGGTGGAATATAAACCTGTTTAAAGCCGGTGCGTTGGCTTATTTGCCCGTTGAATGAGGAGTTTAAGGCACAGCCGCCAGCCAAGCTCAGGTTTTCGCATTGAGTCACTTTTTTTAAATGATTTAATAACTGAGTGACAAGCTCGGCAAAAAATAGCTGGCCGGTGTAAGCAACATCGGCTAATTCATTCAACGTGCTATCTGGTCGTTGTTTGAACTTATCCAGTTCGGCTATGTGAGTAAGCAGATTCGCCGAGGGATGTTTACAATCAAAGCCATCTACAGTAATGATTTTGTTAAGTAAATCGTAAAGCGCTTGGTTAACTTTGCCGTAAGAAGCCAAGCCCATGATTTTCCACTCTTCTCCTTTAAGCCAGTCGAATCCGCAGAGCTTGGTCATTTTCATGTAAAACAACCCAAGGCTGGCTTTGCTTAATCCTTTGGCTTCATATAAAAGTTCGAGCTTATGGTTGCGATAGCGATAAAACGCCATAGCGCCATTCTCACCATAAGAATCTATCACTGCACAAGCTGCGTCCTCAAATGCACTGCCGTAACACGCGATAGCAGCATGCGTTAAATGATGATCATAATCCTTAAAAGCGATGGCGCAATCTGGGTAATATTCGGCAAGAACCCTGACCAGATTAAGCCCCGTCCGCTCAATACTATTATTTTGGCAAGCCATCATGTGATGGAGCTGATAATTCGGTAGTGGGGAATGCAGTTGTTTGATGCCGGTTTTCAATAAGCCGGGAGCGGACAAAATCCCCAATTTTTTGACGATGGTTTCGTAAAGCGGCCTTTTCTTGCGCCAATTGCTGGCGATGATAATTTTTTGGGGATTAGGACAATATTCTTTTAGGAGCTCAGGAAGCTGGAATAACTGGTCGGGTTCGCAATTGAGCGCACGTTTATTTTGTAAAGATCGTTCAGTCGCCTCGGCAAATAAGACCTCACCCGCCTGGTTAACAATAGCTAACGCAGGATCGTGGTAAGTGACTGATAATCCTATATAATAGGTTGCCATAATAAACGTTCATACTTTTAAGTAATTGTTACCATATCATGACTTTTAAGTTTATTCATTAAAACAATAATCTGAATAGGGCGCTATTTACAGCTTATGCAGTCGAATAAACATGCCCCTCATGGCCCAGGGGTTGAATTTTTTGAATGCAAGAAAGGGAGATTCCTGCAAAAATTTAACATTTGCATCTCATCATGTAATTGCCGAAGTTGTTTTTATCCTACTTTGCATGAGTTATTCAACCATTTTTAGCTACCCATTCTTTAAGTTGTTTTAGTACCCATTCACTGTCATCGAGCGTTAGGTCATGCCCCGCCCAAGGATGGGTTCGCAATTCCAGGTCCCATTTTCTTTGGATAGTTTCCGAACATACTGGGTTAACCATCTTATCGCCTTTAGAGTTGATTAATAACACTGGTTGGTCTGGTTTTTCCGCGCTGGGTATATATTGCGCTGCAGCTAAAATCTGGTGGTAGATGGTTTTAAGGCTAATCGGTCGCATCTTGTGTATTTGTTCCCAAGCAATGGCTGTTTGCTCATCAAGATGTCGGCTATTATTGACCATTCGGACAATAGCTAATTCCCGTTGATAAACGTTATGCTGGCTCATTAAAGTTAAAAACTTTATGTGATTTTGCCATTTCAAGCGCTGATAAAACGGATTGAATCTGGCAAAGCTGATACTTATAAGAATTCCACCACATATATCAGCTGGGTATTTTTTCATCCATTCCCACGCCACGATTCCGCCCAGCGAAAGTGCCAGAAGCGTAACAGATTGTTGCAGCAAGCCCATTTCATTGGCTCTCCCGCGAACCGATTCGACTATTGCACTAATAGTACTTGGACTAACGTCCCTGTAATGACAACCTGTTCCAGGCAAATCTAGGGTAAAAACACTGGAACCATAAAAGGTTGCTTGCAGTAGATTAGGAAAATCCCCCCAATGAGCCGATTCCCGTGCTAAGCCACGGATCAAAATCCAATTTTTACCGATTTTTTTACTCATAAAGTAAGTAGATTCCGTTTTTTAAAAATGCCAAATATTGGTAAATTTAGAGCATGGTTTGATTTATAAGTGATGATTGATCGACGGCGGCTTAATGGCTGTTCTCTTAAGTTCCTAAAGCTATATTATGCCACTACAGTGAAATCACTACCATTTCAACCTTTCTTCTAAAATGCTTGCACCGAATATTGGTTGCTCTATAGGTTTTGAGACTGCTTAAAAGCTCTCTGTCTCATTCTTTGAAACTATTCTTGATAACCACTGGTTCTCCACAGCCTTGCTCACTAATAAATTGAGCTCATATGTCGGATAATTGCTCTAGCGAAAGAGTAGCGGGGACTGGTCCATCATGCAGAACATCTCGCCAAGGCAGAAAGTCACCTGGAACTCCCGCTTGTTGCATGTCCATGACGGCGCTATCATCATTGGTGATATTCAAGATTGTTTCCATAGTTTATTCTCTAGTTTAAAAGTTGAAATTTTCAGTAATGAAATAAATTACTTCCTCATCATTATTACAGAAAATGGTCACGGTATAAGCGGTACAAAAAATATTACCGAATTTACTACCAGTCGAAATCTGCGATGCACGAAAGTACTGTACTCTTACACACCGAGGTGCTCCTTTACCACGCTGCCTAGAGGTAAGTAAAAAACAAAGTCTCGCTCATAAACGACCTCACATAATTGGGGTACATTTGGTTTATTTATTTTTTCTGTAATACATACCCTGAATAAGTAAACTTCTCTTTTCCGTTTACCTTCACGATTCGAACGGTTTCCTGCATACCTCGACCTAAGCCAAGTATGATGGCTTCGTTATCTAATATCGGCTCAATCGGCAGTGATAAATGCTTGATATCGAATGTAGGGATTGAATATTCTAGCATCAAAAAAGTATCGAGTTCTTTAAGGGCGCATTGCTCAGGAATCAAGGTTTCGCCCGGCGTAAGGTTAACGATTTCATATTCCCCTAGTCGGTTGCGCCAAGATGTCGAAATAGGAACTGGCTTGATTTTTTTCGCTTAAAACAAAGGTTAGATCTTCGGCATGCGCGCTAATCCCACATCATGCCCTGCAATGTTTTTTAACGACAAACTGAATTGAGCCAGTTCAGCCGGCTCTATCGTGAACAACCCTAACAGTTTATAGCAAATCCCGTACGTGCCATCTTGTCTGGCAACGAGATCAATAGCATGATCATCAACCTCCGTGGTTAGGGAATGCCCTTCTGGCGATAATTTCACATAGCCAACAGATGTCGCATACTGCCCAGCTCCCAGGCTCTGTTCTTGCGTCGTCAGTGTCCGCGTGGTGATGGTTGGTTTATCGGTCTCAAGGGAAACTGACTTTCCCATCTTTGCTGCAACTGCCAGTTTTAAGGCTGAGTTGACTATTTTATTCATCAAATCACCTTGTGGATGGACGCTCGCCAGAACGACAACACCGAGCTTATGCTCTGTCAGTAAGCTCAATTGACTATAATGGTATAGCGTTGCATCGCTATGTTCGGCTATTGTGCCGATATTTTCATGGTTACGTAACATCCAACCTAGGCCTATTTGGAAACCGGCATCCAAAGCAACCGATTTATTTTGTGGACGTAACATTACCTTTTAGGTTTCTGCTTTAAGGATTTGTCGACCGTTAGCCTTGCCATCGGCAAATACCATTTTCATAAATCGGCTCATATCCACTACATTCGAATTTAAACCACCAGAAGGCGTATCGCGTAGTGGCACTTCCACCGTTTCTTCATGGTTTTATACGCTTTAGCAGCAAGTTTGCCTTCGATTCCGTGAGAGAATGCGGATTGGGTCATCTCCAATCGCTTTAACAGTTGCCGTCCGGCATAGGTATCAATGTTTTCACCTGCGTTTGTTGCAGCATCGCACCTGACAACGTAATGCCCAGGTTTGAATACGACTAGAGGGTATTGGGCGGATAAGCCACATACTCATCACTTAGACGGCCGACAAGCTGGTTGAACTGCGCAGGGTTTTTAGTCCACATCCCTCTACCAACATCACCTGGCAAGCCGGAATGATGGGTCATGATATTACGTGGAGTTATCGGATAGGCATTGGTAAAACGGCTCTTAATGGAAAAATTGGGCAGATAAGTTTGTAAAGGCTTATCAATATCCAACTTACCTTGTCCCGCCAACTGCATCACCAGTCTATCGGTAAACAACTTGGAAATAGAACCGACGACCCGGTAAACCGTTTCCGGTGTTGCAGCAATGCTATTAACTTTATCAGCGTAGCCGAAACCTTGCGACCACACCACCGTTGATCATCTACCACCGCGATACTTAACCCTTCAACACTCTGGCCGGCCATTTTCTCTTGAATCATCCAGGTCAGATAGGTTTTAAGATATCTGTAATCTCCTTATTGACTATTATCGGGTTTAATCGGTGGTGTGTGGTACATGCAGTTATGTGACAACAGTAATCCGAACAACAGGTATAACGGAATTTTCATAAGTGATCCTTTATTTTATATAGATATAAAGTTTTGAATATCATATCGGAATATGGAAAAGACTTTAGTAAGCCAGTCTAAGCTGCCAAAGGTCAAGATTTTGTTATGACTTAACCCTAAACGTTTATATCATTTGTTTTTTGCGAAAATTTAATGATAATCACACCGTGGACATGAGCATCTTCTTCTTTATCATCCTCAATGTACCGCAGGTTATAAGTTATAAGGATCATTAATCCAGTTTTTAACTACAAGAATATCACGCTCAGGCAAATAGAGAAATTCATCAAGAATGTCTTTGTAAACACTTTCCGCGCAATGTGGTAGAACATTTATACCTTTAATCATATAAAAAAACCAAGCGAAAGAATAACCGGCTTGGCGGTCGAAACGGCTGAGCAGGTTGCTTAAGGCACTGCCTTTTTTACCAGTAAAGTCTTCCAGATGCGGAAGATTGTTTTTATGTGTGTTTACGATTTCGACATTCATTATTTGTTCGCCGAAACGGCCGATATGGCGATAAGGACGGATGATCCAGTCGTTCGACATTTTAACCTTTTGGCCCGCGCTGCTGCGGTTCCAGTCATCCATAAAGCGTTGTACCGGATGTTTATCGGGATTGCGCTGGTTGATAACTTCCATGAACAGCCTGACATCGGTCTTGCGCCGATAGGTATAGCGGGAATGGCCTAAGCTATAGCTTTCAATGCAATAAGGGTATAAGGGATCAATAAACTCCTCCAAATCTTCCGGAGGCTGTTTTTCATCGACAAGCATCCGATCCGAAACCTCATGGGTCTTATCGATTTCGATCAAGGTAAAATCTTCCGCAGAATTGCCGGTCTGGATGACAAAATATAAGGTCTTACCGGTTTGTTTGGTGGCAATCAGCTTTTGTTCGAGCGTGTGGTCAATCAAGGTTTGCAGGTTCTGCCCGCATTCCAGATAGGTACGCTCAACCCATTCGATTAAATCATTGGCGACATGCTTGCCATCCATATCGACAACACCGCCCAATTTGTACCATTCATCCCCTTCCAAGGCCAAATTGATGGTGTGGTTTGGGATTAGCGCTTGAAGCTTTTCCAGCAGAACATCGTCGGTCTGGCCGGGAATAATTTTTTTACAGCACTCGGTAATATCCTGTCCAGCCAGGATCAAGGGCGTTTCATTCATGATTGCTTTCCTGGTTAATGATTGAATTTAAGCGCTTTTCAACCAACTCTCGCACGTCAGGTTCAGGATCGTCCGTTAAAGCCGACAATTGCTGGGGCTCGACTTTCATGGCTGCCGTGTAGCGCACAACCCAATCGTTATCTTTGAGTAAGACGACTGCACTTTCTGGCGACATACGGTCGGCGACGATGCGGCGCACGTCAGGCGACGGATCGTTTATCATCAAGCCAAGACTGATTTCAGGAATACGTTCTGCAACGCGTTTTCTGACCTGCACATCGTCGTCTTTGATGAAGCGGAACAAACGTCCGGGCAACAGACGTTTTACTACCGTCAACCGCACAAAATAGTCGGGATCGGTTGCAAACTGCTCAAGGTGTTGCTCCTCAATACGGTCAGCGACAGTGATCCGCACTTCGCGGTCAGGGTCGTTAATCATTTGGGGCAACTTCGGAACCGGCAACCGATAAGCCACCGCCCGTCTGACCACTTCGTCTTCGTCGTCTATCAACGCTTCCAACTCTTTTAACGGTGCATAACGAACGGCAATGGCTCTTCGCTCCCAGAAAGGGTCGGTTAAATAACGGACGGCATAAACTGGATTCACCCGGAAAAAGCGGTCGATTTGCCGGCCACTTTCTACTGTGATACAAGTATCGCCGGGCATGCAACGCCCTACGAGTAAGGTTTTGCTACGATAAGGACATAAGCTGCAATCAGCTAACGGCAAGGTAACGGGTGGTTGCTGGTTCGCCATTGGATTCCATCAATCAGATATGACTTCGGCAATGACGATGCCGGTCGCGTGTTCGAGGTTATTGGTAAAACACAAACAATGTTCCCGTCCGTCGATCAGATAAAGATTAAAAGCAGTATGGCTTAGGACAGGTTCCCGCTCGGGGATATCGTCATCCATACAGTAGGTAAAATGAATGCCGGGGAATTCGCTTCGGATGTCGGAAATCAACGTTTCGGTTAGGGTTTGATTGCCGATATGGTCAGCGACCTGCTGCACTTGTTCAGAACTGAGCATTCACTATCCTTACAGTTCAGAAGTGTTGAGTTTTAGATGCCATAAACTTGAATTGGCATCGCCAAAGTACTCTAAGGATGCAATAATGTATTGCCCCCCTTTTAGCCTTGTCTTTACCGCATTGAGTCCTAAATTAAGCAACCAACGGCAAAATGCAGTTATCGATCGGACAAACTTTAACGCATTGCGGTTCGTCGTAATCGCCGTTACATTCGGTGCAGGTTTTTTTGCTGATTTCAAACACCACTGCGCCTTCCTTGATGGAGTCGGTTGGGCATACGGGTTTGCAATCACCACAGGAAATACATTCTTCAGCAACAATATATAAAGCCATGACAGCCTCCTTTATAAGCGTTTCGCTTGCAATGTGATGGGAATTTTGGGGGGAGAATCCAGGACATCAAAATAATACTTGGAACCATCGCCCAAGACGACTTCGCCACCCCATTTGTCAGGGCTATCGAATTCCAGTGATTCGATGGTTTCTTCCAGATCTTTTTTGGCGACGTAAAACAATAATTTGCCGTCTTCACGTTTTCTGAGCATGACACTGGGCATCGGTTTCTCCAGTCAATGTAAAGCGTAGGTTGGGTTTCACATTAATGTAAACCCAACATACACGCCAAAAAGCTGGGTATCGCTTACGCTTTACCCAGCCTACGATAAGCGACATTTAACGAATCAAATCGTAGTTGTAGTCAGTGGTTCCCATGCCTTTGGTTTCCTTATCCAACTGCTCCAGCACCGCATTCACCAAGGTGGTCAACATGTACATGGCGCCTTCGTAACCCAGGGTGGTCATGCGGTGCAAATGGTGACGGTCGAAGATTGGGAAACCGATACGGATCAACGGCACTTCAAACTCTTCACCTTTATAGAAGGTATCGCGTTGGATGAATTTACCGTAAGAGTTACCGATCATGAAATCCGGTTTGTTGGTAAACACCAGCGAACGGAAATGCCATAAATCCTTACCGATATGAACCGTTGCATTTTGACCGTAAGGTGATGCTGCCAACACTTCTTCGCAGGCTTTTTTCCAGCGTTTGTTGGCATGATTGACCAACACATCGGTGACTTCAGCGCCCAATTCCAACAGGAATTTTGGTCATACCCAAGGCAAAGTCGGCATCACCGTACAAGGCGAATTTCTTGCCATGCAGCCAAGCGTGTGAGTCGGTCATCATATCCACTAAACGACCGCGTTCTTTTTCCAGGGATTCTGGAATTGGTTTGCCGCTCAATTCGGAGACTTTCATCAACAATGCATCCGTCCATTCCAAGCCCATCGGAATGTTCAGTTTGGGCACTTCCTGTTTCCAGGTCATGTCCACAAACTTCTTGGTTTTTTCCAGCTGCCAAGGTTGCAACAACATGGTGGTGATCGCGTTGGGTGCATCCTTCACTTCGTGCATAGCTGGTACCGCCGGCATACATGCGGAAAGTACCATCTGCCGGCGTATCCAACACTTCGGTCGGATCGCTGAGCAGTGAGTAATCTAACGCCCATTTCCTTCATCATCCGGTGGATGACACGGAAGTTGCCGAGATAGGTCTCGAACCCGGGTACAAAATTGATTTTGCCATTCGAGCCGACTTCTTTGTCCGCCATGAAGTTCAGCGTGTTGTAGCGAATGATGCCTTCGAACATATTGTCCCAGCCGGTGGTATGGCTACCGACGAAGCTTGGCGTATGGGCGAATGGTGTCGGGAATTCCTGTTCGATATGACCTTCCTTCTTGGCGTTGTTAATAAACGCATTCAAGTCGTCGCCGATGACTTCCGCCATACAGGTGGTGGAAACGGCGATGACATCCGGTTGGTACAAAGCTTTGGCGTTTTCAAGGCCAGCGAACATGTTTTTCTGACCACCAAAAACCGCCGCGTCTTCGGTCATGGAATCCGATACGCAAGCGATCGGTTCTTTGAAGTGGCGGTTAAAGTAAGTCCGGAAATAAGCCACGCATCCTTGTGAGCCGTGTACATAAGGTAAGGTCTTTTCAAAACCTAGGGCACACAGTACTGCACCTAAGGGTTGACAGGCTTTGGCAGGGTTGACGGTCAACGCTTCCCGGTTAAAGTTTAACTCTTGATATTCCTTGCGTTGTCGTCCATTGGAATACTTCGTCTATTTTTTCCTGCGGATGGCGTTCTTCATACTCCGCCCGTTTGTTGGCCAGATTTTCCTTGTATTCGTCGGTACGGAACAAAGGATAGCTGGGTTGAATGTTATCGACTTGTTGACTCATGATAATCTCCTAACGCGCCACTAATCTGTGGACTGGCGTTGATTGGATATTTCATCGGCTTGGTAAGGCTATAAATCGCTAAACCAAACCGACCTAAAGTGTTATTTCCTGGGTTGGGTTAAGCCTTAAAGACCTAACCCAACTTCCGATTAAGCGACCGCCTTAACCGCTTCGGAACCGCTGGCATCCTTTTTCCAAGGTGCCTTAATTTGCTTCCAGCAAGGGTTGTTTAAGGTCATGTCCATATCGCGGGCGAAGATCGCAAAACCGTCGTAACCGTGATAAGGGCCTGAATAATCCCAAGAGTGCATCTGTCTAAAAGGGATACCCATTTTCTGGAAGATGTACTTTTCCTTGATGCCGGAACCGATCAGGTCGGGCTGGATTTTCTTTACGAACTCTTCGAATTCATAGCCGGTCACGTCGTCATATAACAAGGTGGCATTACCCATTTCCTTGATGGTACGGTCGTAATCGTCATTGTGGCCGAATTCATAACCGGTACCCACCACTTCCATGCCCAAGTCTTCATAGGCGCCGATAACGTGGCGTGGACGTAAGCCGCCGACATACAACATCACACGCTTACCTTGCAGGCGTGGTTTGTATTTGGCGATGACCGCATCGTATTCAGCTTCGTATTTCTTAATAACGCGTTCCGCACCTTCTTTGATCGTGTCATCGAAATGTGCAGCGATTCTGCGTAACGATTCTGCGATTTTGGTCGGCCCGAAGAAGTTGTACTCAATCCAAGGGATACTGTACTTTTCTTCCATGTGCCGGGCGATATAGTTCATCGAACGGTAGCAATGGATCAGGTTAAGCTTTACTTTCGGCGTTTTTTCGATCTCGGCAATCGTACCGTCGCCAGACCACTGGGCTACTACACGTAAGCCCATTTCTTCCAGCAAGGTACGGGAAGCCCAAGCATCGCCGCCGATGTTGTAATCGCCGATTACAGCGACATCGTATGGAGTAGTTGGGAAACTGTCATCGCCATCGCGTTTTTCCAGCACCCAATCACGGATTGCATCGTTAGCAATGTGATGCCCCAAGGACTGAGACACGCCTCGGAAACCTTCGCAACGGACAGGTACAACCGTCTTGCCGTGTTCCTTGTTTTTAACCTTGGCGACCGCTTCAATGTCGTCGCCAATCAAACCAATCGGACACTCTGATTGGATTGAAATCCCCTTGTTTAAAGGAAACAAAACTTCGATTTCGTCGATCAGCTTGGCGAGCTTTTTATCACCGCCGAACACAATGTCCTTTTCCTGGAAATCCGAAGTAAAATTCATGGTACCGAAGGTGTTCACACCCGTCGTACCGACATAATAGTTACGGCGACCGGCGCGGGAATATTGTCCGCAACCAACCGGCCCGTGAGAGATGTGGATCATATCCTTGATCGGCCCCCAAACCACCCCTTTCGAACCGGCGTACGCGCAACCACGGATGGTCATTACGCCGGGTAAGGATTTACGGTTTGAAGTAATGCATTTGTTCGCTTTTTCCATGCTTTGATCGTTAACCGCCAAATGTTTGGCACGATCAGCTTTAGCTTTTTCAGGGTAAACCTCGAGCACTTCTTGAATCAGCGCTTCGGTTTCTTCTTTCGTCATAGCTGCCATGAGATGATCCTCCTAATGTTCCGGGTAATCCCCCGAGAACAGTGGTTGGCATTAAATGATTGAGCTGAGCAGTTCAGCCCAATCGACACTTTGTTTCGGGTTAAGCAACCGCTTCCGCAGCAGCGGTTTTACCGACAATACTCTCGTCCACTTCTTCCATAATGCCGAATTCCATCAGCAAGTCTTCCAACTCGTCCATCGTAATCGGTGTCGGGATAACAAGATTTTTATTGTTAATAATCTTGTTAGCAAGATCGCGGTATTCCTGCGCTTGTTTAGCTTGTGGTTCGTACTCGATTACCGTCATCCGGCGAATTTCAGCGCGCTGTACCACGTTATCGCGCGGTACGAAGTGGATCATGTGCGAACCGAGCTTTGCAGCCAATTCCATGATCAGTTCGTCTTCACGAGCGGTTTGGCGTGAGTTACAAATCAAACCGGCCAAGCGAACGCCGCCGGAATTCGCGTATTTCACGATACCTTTGGCAATGTTGTTCGCCGCATACATCGCCATCATTTCGCCGGAGCACACGATGTAAATTTCCTGCGCCTTATTTTCCCGGATCGGCATCGCGAAACCGCCGCAAACCACGTCACCGAGAACGTCGTAAAATACGAAATCCAAATCTTCTTCGTAAGCGCCTTCTTCTTCAAGGAAGTTGATGGCAGTGATTACACCGCGACCGGCACAACCTACGCCAGGCTCAGGGCCGCCGGACTCAACACATTTAATGTCGCGGTAGCCGACTTTCAATACATCTTCCAGTTCCAAATCTTCAACACTGCCCGCATCAGCGGCCATTTGCATGATCGAGTTTTGCGCTTTAGCGTGTAAAATCAAACGAGTAGAATCGGCTTTCGGATCGCAACCGACAATCATTACTTTCTTGCCGAGTTCAGCCAAGCCAGCAACCAAATTTTGAGTTGTTGTCGATTTACCGATACCACCTTTGCCGTATATAGCACATTGACGTAATGCCATGATCTTCTCCTCTAAGGATGTGTTGTTAAAAACAAAAATATCAAAGCAATCACCGTGCCATAAGGAAATATAAATCTATCGCATTGATTTATATTAAAAATAATTGCATCAACGAATATAAAGTAGGTTCGCTACTTTACATTTTGTAAGGTGATGTCTTCTTACCAACACAAAAATTGTGGTTTATGTCGGCTGCGATGCGTGGAATGTGTACAGACTGATTTCACGACAAATCACCTATTCTTTTTAGGGGAATGTTACAAAGCCGACAAAGTTAAGAGTCATACCAAGATAATGGATACTGCCCGGCTCGCATTGATATCACTGGCCTCGCGGGGTTTAAGCGAGTAATCCGCTTAAAAAGGCGAAGTTGGATTGAATTTTGCTTGACCTTATTAGTTAACTATTTATAAGGAACCCAACATGCCCAATCCCGCTTTCTCTGAAATTATCGAAGGACTACGCAATAACACGGTCGTGCCCTATCTGGGGCCGGGTGTATTGTTCGACGTAAAAAGCAAGCTCAACGGAATGCCGATACCCGCCGACAGCGACAGCTTAATTTTAGCGATGAACGGCGGCAAGCCAATGGCGCCCAAGTTGATGTACGAATTTCCTCGTGCCGCGATGAACCAGGAGTTAAAGCGGGGACGTAATTTTGTCAGTCAGTTCCTCGATAAAACCTACAGGGACAGCAAATGGACGAAAGCGGCTTTTTATACCTGGCTGGGTACACTGAAACCCAATTACGTCATCGACATCAACCGAGACACCCAGTTGCAAGACGCTTATGCCGATGTTAACCATACATTGATTGTCGGATTGGCGCGCATCACCGGAACCGACTTCCGCTTCAAGATCTATCAATACGACGGACAAAACTACACGGAAATTAGTCAGGAACAGTACAATTCGGCATTACCCATTCTGTTCAAGCCGATGGGTACGCCCAGACCGGAATCCAACTACATCGCTTCGGACGCCGATTATGTCGATTACATTACCGAGTTGATGGGCGGATTCGGAATCCCAGCGTTTTTAAAAGAATATCGCAAAGGCAAAAAATATCTGCTGATCGGGCTGCCGCTAAACCGTGACTCCGAACGCATGGTCATGAGCGACATTACCTACGATGCCGACGAGCACAGGGGTTGGTTTTTACGGAAACATCCGACCGACAAGGAAAGGCGGTTTGCCGCCCGTATCGGTTTTGAACTGATTGAAGCGGAGTGCCAGGAATTTCTAAATGCAGCGCAGGAATATGTCGCTGCCGCTTAACGACTTCTTCGAATCGTGGTTTGGGGTTATTGAATGAAATAACGATAACCCCACATTATTAATATTACCGATTGTTAACCTAAAACCAATCACTTAAGCGCAACGCTATTTTTCTCTATCGTAGTCCACAATCCGGACAAAACCTAAAAATCGTTAAACTTTAACGACATCCAGCGAGTCCAATACAGCGACACACGCTGGAGAAAAAACCATGAAAACACAATCCAAAAAATTAATGGTAATGTCGGTAATCATAGCTGGCTTTATCAATACGAGTTACGTTCAAGCCAACGACTTAGATGAGTCGGGCACGTTGAATTATGACAATCGCGCTTATGTCCATGCTATCCATAACGCGCCTAATCCGGTTAACGACAAGAAAGTTGAATTTGCGAAAATCGCTTACGCGGACAAAGCCTATGGGCAAGCCATCTATAGCTACCCCAGCAATATTGCTATCCATGAAACCGATTTCAATATTGAATATGTCGATACGGCTTACGGCCAAGCGATTTACAGTTACCCCAACAATAATCCCGTGCAACATCATTTGGAGTTGAGTGCTGAAACGCAAAGTCCGACGGACAAGCTCATCGTACCTGTAGTTTTAACGAATAGTTACACGCCTTCCGCAACGGTTAACCCATAATGTTGTGAGGTTCAGCAAAAACACGGCGGATGGAAAAAATTGAATGAAAGAGGGCGGGTTCAAAACCCCGCCCTTTTTTTATCGCCAATCATGTTCGATTTTTTTATTAACGTGAGGTACAAATGATGCAGGATATTCAGGGTTAATTAGAAAAATTTATTTTAAAAATGGGCTATTATGTGGGTGATGAGCAATGGCGTTAGTCGGATGCTTGTTTATGTCGCTAATGCGACGGATTGTTTGAATGTGGGTTCTCGTACCCACGGGCGAGATACTTTCTTTTGCTTCGCCAAAAGAAAGTATCCAAAGAAAAGGCGGCCCGGATGCCGCTTATCTCCTTCGTTCCTCAGTTTTGACGGGGGTTGCACCCAAAGGGCATAAACCGGAAGGGACTTCCTGTCCCTCCCGCAACGTGCGGCATCCCTGCCGCACCCTTTATGCCCTTGGGGTACTTCGGGCTATTCCCGCCAAAACTTCCGGTATTTATGCCCTATGGGTACCGGCGCGGCATAACGGGATATAGGGTGGAAAATTTCAGTAGGTACAGAAAATAAACGTCAATAAAAACAAAGCAATAGTTGATTGTTAGAATCCAATCTCATCCTAACAATTTATCCATAAAAACAATTCTACATTCAACCAAAATGGATTTAGACGCATTACTAAAACGACTACAGAATTGGACAAATAATGTTCCACTAATTATTTTAGGAAGCGGGGCATCAGTGCCTTTTGACCTCCCCTCTATGTGTAAGCTTGGCGACCACATTAAAAATAACATTTCTTTTACCGAAACAGACGATCAATTACAGTTTGAAGACTTTAAAACAGCATTTGATTCGAATGGAGACTTAGAAGTCACTTTGTCGAAACTCCAGTTAAGACCTAATGTTTTGGATCAAATTGTATTCAAAACTTGGGAATTGGTAAATCAAGCCGATATTCAAGCGTATGAAAATTTTATTAACAAAACCAATAGATTTCCATTTTATGAACTAACAAAATACTTGTTAAACACAGCAGGAAAAAAATTATCTATCGTCACTACAAATTATGATCGCTTAGCCGAATATGCCGCTAGCTTAGCCGAGGCTACTATCTGCACCGGATATTCTCAGAATTTCATTGGACATTTTTCAAGCAATATCCACAAAAACAATTTTACGAATCTTCAAGGCTATAACGGGCAAGTTAACATTTGGAAAGTTCATGGCTCTTTAGATTGGTTCAAGACAACAAGTGAAGAAAATATACAGCTTCCTTTACGTCATACAATTCCCAGCGGTTGCAAGCCATCAATTGTTACTCCTGGTTTAAGCAAATATTATGAAACTCATAATGAGCCTTATCGGACAATTTTCACACAAGCCGATGGCGAGATCGAGACCGCTAACGGCTTTTTATGTATTGGTTATGGCTTCAATGACGAACATGTGCAGCCAAAGCTTATCAACCAAATTAAAAGCCGCCACAAACCTATAATCGTTATCACCAAAGAACTTACACTCAAAACGAAGCAAGCCATCATTGATAATAACTGTAAGAATTTTATTTTGATGGAAGAAAAAAATGGCAAAGATACTCAAGTCTATTCGTCAAATTTGGGTGAGCATCTAATACCTAATGTAAGTTATTGGGAACTATCAGAATTTTTTAAATTAATATTCACATAAAACCTTATGGCAATTTTTAAATTTGAAGAAAGCGCGGCAATTGGAACTGTTTTTAGTGTAGATACAGCGACTATTATCGTCAAAGTAGAAGAACTTGATAAGCTAAGAAAACTTCAAGTTAATCATTTGATTGCTGTCAAAAGTTCTAAAGCTGGACAATATCTTATTGGCATCATAAATAGAATCACAAGGAAGGCCACGGACGAAGAAAATTCTATTGGAGACGATTTAGGTTTAAATGTCTTTTTACTGACAGAAAATATTCTTAAAGTAAATTTAATAGGGACACTACTCGATAAACATGGAACTAAAGTAAACGTGTTCAAAAGGACACTCGATACAGTTCCAGAAATTGAAGCGGATTGTTATTCAATTGATGGCGAAAACATCACTTTGTTTATGCAATCAATTTCAACGCAAGAGAATTACGAGATTCCACTTTCGATAGGTAAATACTCTATCGACGAAAATGCCCAAGCATTTTTAGATGGAGATAAGCTTTTTCAAAGACATGCTGTAATCGTAGGTAGCACAGGTTCAGGAAAATCTTGGTGTGTAGCGAAACTAATTGAACAAATTGCTAAACTCCCTATGGCTAATTGTCTTCTTTTTGATATTCATGGCGAGTACAGCGGGGCAAATTTTAAAGCAGCCGGAATACAACATTTTCGGGTGGCAAATCCTTCTGATCTTGGGAAAAAGGGCAACCTTGAAAAAGGTGTTTTAATGCTTCCGTATTGGCTTCTAACCTATGAAGAAATGTTAGCCATGTTGCTTGATAGAAGTGATAACAATGCACCTAATCAAGCAATGATATTTTCAAAAACAGTCTTCAATGAAAAAATTAAACACTTAAATTCTATTGGCGATTCATTGTTCAAGAGCAAATCACTGTTGACAGCCCAATTCCTTATAAAATTGATAATGTTTTAACTGAGATTAAACGCTTAGACGACGAGATGGTTCAAGGTGCGAAGGCTAATACTGAAAAGCAAGGGCCCTTTAATGGAAAGCTGACAAGGTTTATTCAGCGTTTAGAGGCAAAATCTCAAGATAAACGCTTAGGTTTTTTGTTTCAAATTTCAGAAGATGAACTGCATATTGATTGGATGAACAAGTTTTGCGATAGTTTGATGAAAGGTTCCGCGTTGAATACAAACAAATCAGGAATAAAAATCATTGATTTTTCAGAAGTACCATCAGACGTTCTGCCGTTAGTGATTGGCTTAGTTGCGAGAATCGTTTTTACCGTTCAACAATGGACGCTAAAAGAAAACCGCCACCCAATTTGCCTCCTTTGTGATGAAGCGCATCTTTATATTCCAGAAAGGACAAATCAAGATGCAGCAGCAGAACTTGGCCTTAAAAGCTTTGAACGAATCGCAAAAGAAGGTAGAAAATATGGCGTAAGCCTTGCTGTGATAAGCCAACGTCCAGCAGAAGTAAACAGAACAGTTCTGAGTCAATGTAACAACTTTATCGCCTTAAGGCTTTCCAACGCAGAAGATCAAGCGGTAATAAAAAAGCTTCTTCCAGATAATTTAGCTGGATTAACGGATGTATTGCCCATCCTTGATATTGGTGAAGCATTAATTGTGGGTGATGCGTCATTATTACCAACAAGAGTGATAATAGATGAACCTATGTTAAAACCAGAGAGCGCAACAATTAACTTTTGGAGTGAATGGAGTAATGACAAAGCAGAACAAGATATACCTAACGCTGTGGTAGGGTTACGACGGCAATCAAGACCGTAAAGTGTAGTAGAGTAATAGGATGTGCCGAGGAACGGGGCGCATCGTTCGCGATTGATGCGCTTCACTTCGTTCAGCACATCCTATAAATTAATTAAAAAGCAAGAGGTAAATTCAGCCACCCTTTCCCGTTATGCCGCGCCGAGCATCGCAATTTTCGGCGGGAATAACCCGTTAGGGGCGATTCAGGGATGAATCGCGGTGATCGAGGGGCAGGAAAGCCCCTTCGATCACCTCCCGTCGAAAACGAGAAGCGCAGGAGATAAGCGGCATCCGGGTTGCCTTTTCTTTGAATACTTTCTTTTGGCAACGCAAAAGAAAGTATCCCGCCTGCCGGTGCGGGAGCCGGCATTTAAAATTACCGTCGCAATAGCGACACAACAAATTGGAGTCTATTGTCTGTCCTTCGACAAGCTCTCGGCAAATGCTCCATGCTTTGCCCTACCTCCTGCATCCGTGCAGTCGAGGACGAACGGCATCAAAGAATATCTCAAATTTGCTTCAACTTGATATTCAACGTCTGAATCCGATACGCAATCTGCCTTGGCGTCATGTCCAGCAAGCGCGCCGCTTTCGCCTTAACCCAGCCGGATTGTTCAAGGGCGGCAATCACTTTTTCGCGTTCGTCCATCTCATCGTCTTGCAAGTTAACAGGCTTGAAAACGATCGGGGTAGGGCGGGTGATGACGATCTCGCTTTCAAGCCCCGTGCTGACAATGACATCGCGGTCGATAATGCCTTCCACGCTCATGATCGCGGTGCGTTCCAGGCAGTTTTCCAGCTCGCGGACGTTGCCCGGCCAGGAATGCTTCATCAGTATCCGCAAGGCGCTTTCCTTGAGTTCCAGCGGCCTGCCGCCTTGCTGCTTGGAGATGCGCTTAACCAGAAATCGGCCAGATCGGGAATATCTTCCAGGCGGTCGCATAAGCTTGGCATATAGATCGGCATGACATTGAGCCGGTAATAGAAATCTTCCCGAAAAGTGCCATTGGCGACATCTTCTTCCAGATTCCGGTTAGTGGCGGCGATAATTCGCACATCCACCCTCAAGGTCTGACTCCGCCAACCCGCTCCAACTCGCCCTCCTGCAACACCCGCAATATTGGCCTGGAACGACGGGGAGATATCGCCAATCTCATCCAGGAACAACGTACCGTTATCCGCCAGTTCAAAGCGGCCCTTGCGTTGGTCGACCGCGCCGGTGAATGCGCCTTTTTCATGGCCGAACAGTTCCGATTCCAGCAAATTGTCCGGCAACGCCGCACAATTGAGTTTAAGGAAGGGCCGTTGGCGCAGGCGGAATTGAAGTGAATGGAAGGCGACGACCTCCTTGCCGGTGCCGGATTCGCCCCGGATAAGCACTGTTGTATGCCACTTTGATACTTGCCGGATAATATCGAATACTTTTAGCATCGGCTCGGAATGACCAATGATGTTTTCGAAGCGGTAATTCTTAACCAGCGCTTGCTTAAGAAAATCGCGCTCGTTTGTCAACTGGGATTGCTTGCGTTCCAATACACGCAGCATATTCACGCTTTGCGCGACCAGATTAGCCACCATTTCCAGAAACCGCGCCCGTTCTCCCAGAAAGCTGGTGTCGCAAGGTTGCGCGGCAATGATGCCGACGACTTCTCCTTGCTCGACGGCCAATGGCGATCCAATAAATGGCAAGTCAGGATTATAAACACCGAAACGGCTTAAAAATCGAGGCTCGTCGGCAATGCGTTCGACGACGATGGTGCTGCCTTCGTCAAGGATTGCGCCAACCAAACCCTCTCCGGGCTGATAACGAATCGAGCGGTCTATATCTTCGCCATAAATCTCGCAAATACTCATGGTGTCGTCATCGACATCACGTAAGGTAATCATGCCAAAATGCAAGCCCGAACGTTTATGCAGAATTTCCAGAATTCCTTTTAATTTATTACGCAGATTATGGCGCAACGCCAAACCCCCTCCGATCCCCCTTCGTAAAAGGGGAACCAGGATGTTCAACGGGCGAGCACATGAAATGAGGGCGCCATGTACATAGCCGCATCGATGACCCCGGAGCCGCTGTGTCTCCACCCGGAGATGTCCTTACTCGAGGTGCGGGACTATTTCCCGGGAAAAAGTTTCCGCCACTTCCCGGTGACCGACGCCGGCGGTCGACTCGTCGGCATGGTGAGCGACCGCGACCTGCGCTCCGCTTTCCCATCGACGGTTCTCAACCCGCTCCTGCGCCTGGACCAGCTCACGCGCCTCGCGCAGGTGCGCGTCGATTCGATCATGAGCCGCTCGCCGATCACCCTGCCGCTCGAGGCGACGCTCGACGATGCCCTGTTGCTCTTCGATCGGCACAACATCGGGGCGCTCCCCGTCGTCGATCGCGATGACATGAAACTCGTCGGCATCATCACGGTGCGCGACGTCCTGGCCGCCTATCGCCGGCTCTTCGGGATCGGCGTGGCCGGTTCCTCGCTGATCGAGGTCTGCGACGACGGGCGACCCAATCTGTTGTCACGCATCTCCGCGGCGCTGGAGGGCGGCGGGATCGACTGTACCCGCCTCATCCGGACGGAAGCAGCGGCAGGTGCCGGCAGCGTCCCCGGGACCGTCTACGCCCGCGTGCGGACCTACAACATCCACTCGGTGCACAAGGCGCTGCGGGCCGCGGGACTGGAATCGGTGCAGAGCAAGCCGGCGGACGACCCCACATGACGCTCGACACGCTGTTGACACCCAGCTCGATCGCCGTCATCGGCGCTTCGCGCACCCCGGGGGAAAGTCGGGCACGACATTCTTAAAATCCGCATCCGCGGGCGGGTTCGCCGGGCGTATCGTGCCGGTGAACCCTGCCGCGACGACGATCCTCGACCTGCCCTGCTTCCCGTCACTCGAGGCTGCGGGGGAGGCGGCCGAACTCGCGGTCATCGCGGTCCCGGCGGCCGCGGTGCTCCAGGCGGTTCAGGATTGCCTCCGCGCCGGGACCAAGGCGATCGCCATCATCACCGCGGGTTTTCGCGAGACCGGCCCCAGGGCGCCGAAAGCGAGGCGCAGGTCGCCCGCCTCTGCTCCGCCCAGCGCGTGCGGCTGCTCGGCCCCAATTGCCTCGGCCTGATCAACACCGGCCACCGGATGAACGCCTCGTTCGCCGGGAAGCACGCCGCGCCCCGGGGGCATCTCGATCTTCTCGCAGTCGGGCGCGCTGTGCACGGCGATCCTCGACCACGCCGCCGGCCGGGGTTTCGGCCTCGCCAAGCTGGTGAGCATCGGCAACAAGGCCGACATCACCGAGGTCGACCTGTTGACTGCGCTCGGCGACGACCCCCAGACGAAGGTCATCGTCGGCTACCTCGAGAGCATTGCCACCGGCGACGCCTTCATGGAGGCCGCCGAGGAGGCCGCATCGAAAAAACCCGTGGTCCTGATGAAGTCGGGCACGACGCAGGCCGGCCAGCGCGCCGCCTCCTCCCACACCGGGGTGCTCGCGGGAACCGAGATCGCCTTCGGCGCCGCCTTCCACCGCGCCGGGGGTCATCCGCGCCGACGTGTTCGAGCAGATCCTGGACTACGCCACCGCCCTGTCGATCAAGCCGCTACCGCGCGGCGACCGGGTGCTGATCATCACCAACGCCGGCGGCCCGGGCACGATGGCCGCGGACGCCGTGGAAAAGGCCGGCCTTCAGGTGGCCTCGCTCGGCCGCAACGCCGCTGCCGCGCTGCGCTCGCGCCTGCCGCGGGCCGCCAGCACCGGCAACCCGGTGGACGTGCTCGGCGACGCCGACCCCGAGCGCTACGTCGCCGCGCTCGAGGCGGCGCAGGACGACCCCGGCGTCGATGCGATCCTGGTGCTGCTGACCCCGCAGGCGATGACCCGCGCCGCGGACACCGCGCGCGCCATCGCCGGCTGCCTGCGCCACGACAAGCCGGTGCTCGCGGCCTTCATGGGCGGGCGCGACGTGATGCCCGGGCGCCAGGAACTCGTCGCCGCCGGGGGCTGCCCCAGTACCCCTCGCCCGAGCGCGCCGTGGCGGCGCTGCGCGCGATGTACGAGTACGCCATGTGGCGCCGGCGCCCGCCGCGCATCGTGACGCGCTTTCGCGTCAACCGCCGGCGCGTCGAGCGCATCATCTCCCGCCGGATCAGGACCGGTCCGCTGCAGCTGGGCGAGGTCAAGGCAAAGAGCGTCCTGGCGGCCTACGGCTTCCGCATCCCCGGAGGGGTGCTCTCGACATCCGCCGACGAGGCCGTGGAGGCCGCGGAGCACCTCGGCTACCCGATCGTGATGAAGGTCGTTTCCCCGGACATCGTCCACAAATCGGACATCGGCGAGGTGCGTCGGCATCACCACGCGCCGTGAGGTCAGGGACGCCTTTGACCTGATGAGCCTGCGCATCCGCGAGCACGCGCCGGAGGCGCACGTCGAGGGCTTCTACGTCGAGCGCATGGTGCCGCGCGGTCTCGAGGTGATCCTCGGGATGACCCGCGACCGGCAGTTCGGCCCGATGCTGATGTTCGGCCTCGGGGGGATCTTCGTCGAGGTCATGAAGGATGTGGCGTTTCACCTGGCGCCGATCACCGCCGAGGACGCGCTGCAGATGCTCACGGCGACCCGGTCCTACGCGCTGCTCCAGGGCGCGCGCGGACAGCGCGGCGTGGATGTCGCCTCCATCGCCGCGGGCCTGCAGCGCGTCAGCCAGCTCGCGACCGATTTTCCCGACATCGGCCGAACTCGACATCAACCCGCTGATGGTCGGCGAGGCGGGCACCGAGCCGATTGCCGCCGATGCGCGCATCATGCTGTGCGCGCCCGCATCCC
>CAWBFT010000036.1:0-12905 GCA_963788135.1 uncultured Gammaproteobacteria bacterium | reverse complement strand
AATAGTGGATGGCTTAGCGTGGTTGCCCAAACTGTTTGATGTGGTTTTTCTGCCCGAATCCGTCAAACAGGAAGTGTTGCCGGGCAAAGCCGCGCGCGGTGAACAGGCAATTGCTCAAGCCATAGCGGCAGGCTGGTTAAAGGTATGGCCTGAGACTATAGCGCCCCAATTAGAGATTGATCTCGATGCAGGCGAAACCGACTGTATCAATCTGGGGTTGAGTCATGTTGATGGGGTTTTAATGATCATGGATGAGCGCGCGGGTCGTGCGGTGGCGAAAGAAAAAGGCCTTCGCGTTATCGGCACCGCTGCCATTATCGGACTGGCCAAAAAGCAAGGCTTGATCCCGTCGGCTCGATCGGTTTTTGAGGTTTTACACACCTCTGATTTTCGCATTTCAGCCGCTGTTATCAATCAAGTCCTGGTTAGCGTCAAGGAGAAGACTTATTCCGACGTATTGACAGAACAATCACAAGCCACCTTAGGCGAATGGAATTCCGCAGCCGATGATGAATCTTATGCCGATCTTTGAAAAATTTTCCGGTTCCCACGCACCGCGCTCATCGTTATACACAAGTCTTTGGGTTCCACGTCATTCCGGCAGGGATTGCCGGAATCCAGTTCACATGGATGTGATATAGCGCTTATATGAATAAACAACCCTGTGTCTACTTGCTTTCCAGCCAACGAAACGGAACGCTCTATATTGGGGTGACCTCCGATCTTATTCGACGGGTTTATCAGCACCGAAATGAAGTGGTTGACGGTTTCACCAAACGCTACAGAATTCATGATTTGGTTTGGTATGAAGTCCACGAGATGATGGAAAGTGCCATTCTGCGCGAGAAGCAACTTAAGAAATGGTCACGGCTTGCAAAAATCCGCTTGATCGAACTTCATAATCCAAACTGGCTGGACTTGTGGCCTGACTTGGTATCGCCATCCATGGCTTCTGGATTCCGGCAATCCATGCCGGAATGACGGCTTAATTGATCGCACCCCTTTAATATAAAATCTATAAACCATGACAACACTCACCCCCTTTGCCCTGCAACACACGACTGCGCTGATTGAATCAGTTTTTCCGGCTCAGAAAGTATCCTTTGAGTCGCAACGCGAACGCAAGGCCGGTGCAGGACAAACCTTGACGGCGCTGGGCTCTTACTGGAAAGGCCGTAAACCGTTGATTCTGGTGCGGGCGATTGTGCTGGGCAGTTTATTGCCGTCCACCGGTGATGCCGAAAAGGACCTGGAAATTTACGAACAACTGCTGGCCTTTGATAAAGGCGGTTTGGCACGGCGAGCCCTGGCGAATAATGCCTTTAAACCCAAAGACATTGCGCAAACCCTGACACTGTTGAATCCCTGGCATTATTTTGCTTACACACTTAAAGACAGCGGCCTGATCGTTGAAGAGGTCGAAAGCTGGCAAACACCGTTCGATAGCGATGAACGTGGCCTCACACTACGCTGGCAACGCGACCTCAGCGAGACCGACAAGCTGGATTTATACCTGCAAATGCTGCACACCCTGCCCAATTACGAAGCCCGCGCTGCGTTGTGCAAACGCCCGGAAGAACTGGATCAGGCGGAACTGTTCGCGACGGTCTGGGCGGCGGTCAATAGCCATTACCAGCATTTGGGCATTAACGCCAATTCGCATCAGGAACTTGTTGAACAACTGGGCATTCTGCGTTTCGGACACCGGCCCAAAGTCGGCGATACCTTCTGTGGCGGCGGTTCGATTCCGTTTGAATCCGCGCGGCTCGGTTGCGATGTCTACGCCTCGGATTTAAACCCTATCGCCTGCATGCTCACCTGGGGGGCGTTGAATATCATCGGCGCATCACCTGAAAAGCGTGCTGAAATTGAAGAATCGCAACTTGAAGTAGCGGCAGCGGTCGATGCGGAAATTACCCAATTGGGCATAGAACATGACAGCCATGGTAACCGTGCCAAGGCCTATTTATATTGTCTGGAAAGCCGTTGTCCCGAAACCGGCTGGATGGTGCCGTTGTCGCCAAGTTGGGTCATTTCCAAAACCCGCAATATTGTGGCAAAACTCATTCCCGATCACGAACGGCAACGCTTTAACATTGATATTGTGGCCGGCGTGTCAACCGAGGAAATGAACCAGGCTGAGTTGGGTACTGTTCGTGATGGCAAGCTGGTTTATACTCTGAACGGTAAAACCTACCAGAAGCCGACGCCGATTAAAACCCTACGCGGCGACTATAAAGATGCCGAAGGGAATACTCAAAATCGCTTACGTCTTTGGGAAAAACATGACTTCAAACCGCGTCCAGACGATATTTTTCAGGAGCGACTGTATTGCATTCAATGGATTACTGCCGACAGCCTGGACAAAAAGCAGAATGTCACGTTTTTTGCCGCGGTGACGGAAGAGGATTTGTCGAGGGAACGCCAGGTTGAACAAATTGTTGCTGGTAATATCGAGCAATGGCAGCAACAAGGCTGGGTACCTGATATGGCAATTGAACCGGGGGAAGAAACGACCCGCCTACAGCGCGAACGCGGCTGGACGTATTGGCATCATTTGTTTAATGCAAGGCAGTTGTGTTTTTTTAGTCTATTTAATAACTATTCAAGTCTTAGGTCGTCATTAACATCCACTTATCTTAGATTGAAATTTGCCACGTTAACTTATTATGCTGGACGCTTAACTCGATGGTCCGTTGCAAATGCTCATAGCCAAGGCGGTGGGCGCGAAGTTCCTACAAATGTGTTTTCAAATCAAGCATTAAATCCTCTATATAATTTTGCCTCTCGCTCCTGGGCAAGTATGGATTCAATTTATTCAACACAATTGAAAGAACATTTGATAAGTACCAATTGCGTCGTTAAAACTCATTCATCATCTAATATTGATGCTATGTGTGATTTATTTATCACGGACCCTCCATACGCCGACGCCGTCCACTAAGTAACCGTTCAAAAGTTATTTAACATTTTTAGCGGGATTTTACTTTCAGGCGAAATTTACGGTATAAGATTTGCCGATATTAGCCAAGATATCGAACAACGATTCCTTCAGATTTCGAAACGATTCATAGGCAGAAAAAGGCATCCATTCGTATTTAATTTTTCGCCAGACGATTTCAATAATATTAAGTTCAGGCGAATAAGGGGCAATATTAACTATAGTTAAACCTTGTTGTTGCCACCGCTCAATATTTTCTTGAAACTCGAAACTCTTATGAATTGAAGCATTGTCCATGACCAGTACAGTCTGTCTTTGAAGTGATGGGATAAAATGATCAATACTGGCCACAACGACCGCACTGGTTACGCTGCCTTCAAATACAACGGAAGTAAACGAGCATTCTCGATTAACAAAACCTAACACATTAAGCCGCTTGCTTTTGGCGCAGGGGACTTCAATGGTTTCGCCTCGTGGTTGCCAGGCGTATGGGACGCAAGGTTCCAAAGTAAAACCTGATTCATCAAAATAAAACAAATCTATTTCTTTTTGTTTGGATTGTTCGATAAGCGTGGCCAATTGCTGGCGAGACTGTTCAAATAAATCAGGATCACGTTTTGATCGCAATGATTTTCGAACCCGTTTCCAAGTTAACCCTGCCCGTTTACAAATCCTTTTAAGTGTTGAGGTGTTGGGAGTGACTGTTAAATCAAGGCTCGCAGTTAATTCAGCCAGCACTTTTTTTAATGATCTTGGCGATTGATTGACACGTGTAATCGCATCAGCTTCTGCTTCGTTGCACAAAATAGGCGGACGACCACTGCGTGGCTTATCAAATAGCGCACAAATGCCGCCGTCTTTCCAAGCATGTAGCCATGTTGCCGCCGTTTGTCGGCAAATATTAAAGATACTGGCAATCTTCGCCAGCTTAAATCCATTATCACTTAATAAAATAGCATGAGCTCTTATTCGAGGAGCATGACACGGATGATTCTTATGCATTTCTTCTAAGGTTAGAATTTCTTCGGGTGGGAGCGTGTTGACAGCCAGCATGGCATGGAATATAAGGTATCTTCAAATGTTAGCATGATAACTTATTACTTTAATTGGTTTTTGTTAAAAGACTTTTGAACACCTACTTACCACGAAATCACCGAGTACTTCATCGCCTGGCTACGCAAAAATCCGCCCGCGCCGTTCAACGAATGGGTGTGGGATTCGCGCCGCGCGCTAGCCATCAAAGGCAGCGGCGATGACTTCCGGCGCGGCATGGTCGAGGCTTACACCGCGATGACGCAACACATGCCCGACAACGGCATGCAGTGTGTGATGTTTACCCATCAGGACACCGGCGTGTGGTCGGATATGGTCGGTATTTTCTGGGCCGCCGGTTTGCAGGTCGTCGGCGCCTGGTATATCGCCACCGAAACCACGTCGGAACTGAAAAAAGGCGGTTATGTGCAAGGCACGGTAATTCTAATGCTGCGCAAACGTCCAGCAGGCGACAAGCCGGGCTTTAAACAAAAGATCCTGCCCACGGTGCGCCGCGAGGTGGAAGCGCAAATCACCCAAATGCTGCATTTAAACGCCGATGTAAAATACAAACTAGGCGAGCCGGTATTTAACGACTCCGATTTACAAATGGCCGGCTACGCCGCTGCACTCAAAGTCTTAACCGCTTATACCCATATCGGCGATGAAGACGCCACCACCTTTGCCTTGCGCCCCCGGCAAAAAGGTCAGATCACCGTGGTCGATGAAATCGTGCAACAAGCCTCGGAAGCCGCCAACAGTTTGCTGATTCCAGAAGGTTTACAGCCCGAAACCTGGAACGCAGTGAAAGGCATCCAACGCTTTTATCTGCGGATGCTGGATATAGAAACCACCGGCGCGTCGAAACTTGATATACTCCGTGCGGTCAAAATATCGGTTTCCAGTTAGGCTAAAATATTGTAAAAATACCCAAACTAATTAATCTCTAGCGCAAAATAATGACTGAAAAGCAATTGGACGAACTTTTTCCTGAAATGACATTGAATACGAATTCACGCGTACGAAAAAAATGCTTGGTGGTTTACCTTAGAAAAAAAGGATACCTGCGCGAGGAAGTTGCGGAGCTCTTAAGAATTGACGAAGACACGGTGACCCATTACACGAAGAAGTACGACGAAAGCGGTTTACAAGGCTTACTGGAGGAAAATTATCACCAACCAAAAAGCCAATTGGAGCCGTATACAGAACAGTTAAAGGAATTCTTTAAAAAGCAAGTGCCCCATACTGTCAACCAAGCTATAGAAATGATCGATAAAGAAACAGGCATCTGTTTGAAGCCTTCTGCTTGCAGGGCGTTTCTGAAGAAGATCGGCATGAAATGCAGACGTTGCGGCTTGGTTCCCGGTAAGGCGATGGATGATGAAAAGCAGCGTCAAGCGCAACAGGAATTTCACGACAAACAATTACAACCGACTCTGGATGAGGCTAAACAAGGCAAAGGTACTGTTCTGTTCGTCGATGCGGCTCACTTCGTGATGGGTGCATTTTTAGGGATGGTCTGGAGCTTCGTGCGTCTCTTGCTGCCGTCTGCCAGCGGGCGCAAACGCCACAATGTCTTGGGTGCCTATGACCCGATCTCGCATGAGGCTATCACGGTAACCAATGATACGTATATTAACCAGGACGTTTTTTGTGAGTTCCTCGAAAAAATTTCTAACGCATACGCCGATAGCGGACTGCCTATTACTCTGGTGTTGGATAACGCTCGGTATCAAAAATGTCAGTCGGTCACCAACAAGGCAAAAGAATTGAATATTGAGTTGCTTTATTTACCGCCCTATTCACCCAACCTGAATTTGATCGAACGGTTATGGCGTTTCGTAAAAAAGCAGGTTCTGTATAGCAAGCATTACGACCGTTTCGATACTTTTAGAAACAGCATCAATAACTGCATCAATGATCTTGGCACTTGTTTCAAAAGTGAGATGCAAAGCTTGATGACCATGAACTTCCAGTTATTTTAAAAAACCGAAAACTTGACCGCATGGAGTATAATTACCAAAACTTCGCCAAGGCCTTTCATGTCGAGGATTACACCAAACTGATGGCCAGCATGGCGCCCAACAAAGCGCGACTGAAAAGCGTCGAAGAATTTACCTCGCGTGATCTATCCGACAGCACCGAAATCGGCCCCACCTATTTGGGCAAGCTCATCATCGCCCTGCAACAACTGCTGCAAGATAAAGAACCGCAAACAGTGATTGATTTTCTGCATTCCGACATCACCAATTTCCTGGAAGCCCGCCCGTTGATGATTGATATGACCGAGTTTATTTCTGCCAAAACACGGGTACCTAAAGTACGCGACGTAGCAGAAATTCTTGTCGCGCGCATGCGTAATCAACGTTTGGCTTAATTCTGCGAAGCAAAGAGGTAGAAAATGACAACTACAGATTTAATAAAAAAACTGTTCCTGTCTTTCAATGAGAAGGATAACGATACTTTTGTCCAAACTGCGAGAGAATATATAGAACGTGAAAAAAGAAAAAAACACACAGTAGTCGCAAAGGATTTGGAAAAAGCTCTTTTTTCCGTAAGTAGTGCACAAAATGGGGGTAAACGGTTTAAAAATACATTACCTATACCAAGGGATACGGAGAAAGGTTTTCCTTTACTGGAAATTCAACATTTTGATAAAAGTATCGATTCTTTAATAATATCAAGAGAAATAAAAGAGCAGTTAGAACAAGTTATTAAAGAATTTAAAGACGCTGATATTTTGGCTACGTACAACTTGCAGAATAAAAAAAAGATACTCTTTTGTGGACGACCCGGAACAGGCAAAACTTTTTCTGCACAAATTGTAAGTTCTGTTTTGAATCTTCCTCTAGTCTATATCAGATTTGATGCCATTATTTCTTCATATCTTGGTGAGACAGCGTCCAATTTGCGCAAGGTGTTTGACTATATTGAAAGTGGTACATGGATAGTTCTCTTTGATGAATTTGATATTATTGGCAAAAATCGAGACGATAATCACGAACATGGTGAAATAAAAAGAGTAGTCAATAGTTTTTTGCAGATGCTCGATAACCTAAAAAGCGACAGCATTATATTAGCTGCAACCAATCATCAAAATATGCTTGACTCAGCAATATGGCGACGATTTGATGATGTTATTTATTACGAACTGCCCGATGAAAACATTCGAAAGCAATTGTTCGAAATTTATTTAAAACCTATCAAAAAAGATGCTGATATTGATATGGCTATAGCAGCTAGCTTGACTGATGGCTTTTCCCCGGCTGATATAAAAATGGTGACAGAAGAAGCCATGAAAACAGCAATTATCAGCTCAAAAAATCATATTGGGCAAAATGAAATTGATTGTGCTATTCAAAAATTTATTCGTAGAGAAAAGGTAAGGAATAATCTTATGGGCGATAAATAATGGAAAAGTACGAACATCTTAGATTTCCCCCTATTGCAGGAAATGTAGAGAGACTAACAAGAGGCGGTGGTGGCGGTTATACCTCACCATCCGGTAGAAACAAAGCTGATTTTGCACGGCAAGCTCTACAAAAAGCTGATTCAATCAAAAGTTCTTTTATCTCACTGAAAAATAGATTATCCAAAAGTATAAATCCATCTTTTATTTTTGAAATTAAAATAAATCAGTCCGTTTCACCTGATGGCTTTGAAGACGAATTAGCCAGAATGGGTATTCATGTTTTATCGGTAGCAGAAAATAAGCAGGGATATTGGATTGTTTTTGCTGACGATGTTGAATTAACTCAATTTAAAAACAAACTAACAACATATGGACAACCAGATGGTTCTAACTACGATTTTATTAACGCCATCGAATCTTTTCAGGATATTCCAGTCGATAAAAAAATTGGCAAGGCCTTACAGGATAGTCCACTCGATGAAACAGCAGATTTCATTGATATAGAATTGTGGCGAATGACTGACCCGCAAAAAAATGAACAATTTATTGCTGAATTAAAACAGACATATACAGATTGGGCACAATTCAGAATCACAGATACATTAATAACCAAAACATTCGTACTTTTGAGGATTAAATTAACCAAAAGTATATTTAATAACTGAAGTTTCCTAAAAATTCATCAGGCCACCATGCGTAGCAACACAGCCACCAGAGAATTTTTTGTGGGTTTGCCGGGTTTGGGGCAAACCCTATCAAAATCATCATTGAGTGCAGCCTCGGCGATAAGTCGCCGAACATCCGAAAAGGCAAAACTGGTTCGCCCCTTCACTTTATGCCGACGTTCCGGGTCGGCTTTCAAGCGATCCGCATAAAGCCACGTGATCGTTGACGCCATCATACAAAATTGCAGATGGTTGTTCACTGCCTGGGCATTGCGGCATTGGCTTGTCCGGCTGCCGAGGTCTTGTTTGAGCTCTTTAAAACCGGATTCAATTTTCCAGCGAGCCCCATAATACTCGATGATCTGTGTTACGGAAAGCTCCAGGTCAGTGGTGAACATTGCTATCCACTGTGTCTTACGGAACACCCAAACGACCCGAACAGAACATTTGAGTGTTTTCAGCATGACAACAGCGTCATAAGCGCAAACATCCCGGTGTTTACCGTAAAGGTTGACGGTATAAGTCTTGGCCTTTTGCCGAGCCTCGGCCGCCATCTCGGTCACCGATCCCAAGCGTTTGCCGTACTTGCGGCGACGCCCTCGCTGTCCAGACTGCGATGCATCAGGCACGGCATACAACATATTATTGCAGCGTAGCCGGGATAAAATATGAAAGCGATCCCCCAATACCTTCCGAACCTGCCGCCACAGACTCTGATTCCCAAACCAACTATCCGTAACGGCCAGCAGTGGCGATGTGGGAAAATAATGACCGAGGCCTATCAACATCTGCCCTGCCAGTTCCAATTTAGTCTGAAAAGGCACAACCACGCCTTTGATTTTGGCGGTAGCCTTTTCCGCCTCAATGGTTTTCTTGGCGAAGTAAAAACGAAAATCTAAAAACAAACAGGCCCAACGACCTTTGACTTGCTTCAGTAAGCCGACCGCGACAATATTTTGTGCCCACGGATATTGGCTTTGATTGGCTTTGGCGGCATGATCAAAAATTGTTTCGCAACCGAAGATGTTTTTCCCTATCTTGGGATTGATGTAGTCATCTAATGCCACCAATAGCCGGCCATCCGTTTCAGGGGAAGGTATCAATCCCCAAACAGTATGCCAAAGCTTTTGCCAGGGCAATGTCGAGGAGGCCATAAACGTGTAGAAGCGCTTCTTTTTGATGTCAATGCCGAACAAGGTAACCAGGGAACGCAGTAAATTAGACGTCATGGATGATGTGAACGGGATGATGACAGCCAATAGTGTGTAGGCAAATAATGAGGAGCGCTCCCGGCCTAGATCGGTATCGGAAAAATGGGCTTGGAGTGGGCGTAAAAGATCGCGTAGAATAAACATGAATGAGGCCGTTTTATTTGTATAATCAGTGACTTAGAATCCTGTATTATACAATAAAATAAGGCCTCACTCATCAATAAGTTATTGTTTTTTAAAGAACAAACGGGTAGTTCGTAAAAGAATATTAGAGTTAGCTAATATTTTTCGAAAAATTAGCATTTTCTAATATTCATGCTCCCGAAAAATTGGGAAACTTCAGTTTAATAAAATCATAGAACTTAAAGAAATCTCAAGAGCCGATAGACCGTCTATAACCCAATTTAACCCATTTGAATATACAAGCCCTGATATTTCAGATATTCAAATCAATGAACCTCAAGAAGATGCATCGGGTATATTAATCATTGATTCCGGCATTATTTCAAATCATCCGATGCTGGAAAAATGCGTAGGTGGTGCAGAAAATTTTCAAACAGGCGAGATAGAAACGCATGATACCGTGGGACATGGCACTGCTGTTTCAGGTTGTGCAGCTTATGGTGATATTGAAGTCTGTCTTAGAAATAAAGAATTCACCTCGTCAAACTGGATATTTTCTGCCAAAGTTATGTATGCAAAAAAAAATGATTTTAACGGGTGCGACCTCAATTTTATGACAGCCTAAAGAAACAGATGGACATTATGCCTATATTTTGAGATAGAAGCTTAAACGGATTCAATCCTTAAAACTCAAGAACAGACATGGCCGCAAAAATTATAAGAAAAGAAGGGAAAAAACTCATTATAGAGATAACAATTGATCTCGAAGATTCGATGCTGGACAGTGAGGAAGCGATTCAGGCCGTCGTCAATGAGGCCGGCAGTCTCGCTACTGAAGAAGCCTTGAAGCAATTCGACACCCAAGGTGAAGCGATTGAAATAGAAGGCAAACAATGGCGAAGCAAGGGGCAGGAACAAAAGTTCTACCAAACGCCTTATGGCGAAATTCAATGTGCGAGGCATGTTTATCACCACCACGGACGCGGAAAAACGTTCTGCCCTTTGGAGCAATCCGCGCGCATCATTGGTAGTTCAACGCCCCGGTTTGCCAAGCAGGTGAGCATTAAAATGGCTTGTAACGCTGCACTTGATGTCCAACAGGATCTCCTGGAATGCCAAGGAAGAAAAATATCGGCATCGTTCCTGCAAAACTTGTCTCAAAAAGTAGCGGGCATAGCCGAGCAACAGGAAACCCAGTGGCATTATGATCTGCCCAATTTCCAGCAGCCAATTGTATCAATAGCGATCAGCCTGGACGGCACCTGTATGCACCTGAGCAAAGAAGGTTGGCGGGAAGCCATGGCGGGCACGATCAGTTTTTATGATGCCAAAGGCGAACGGCAACATACTGTTTATCTGGGCGCTACGCCTGAATATGGTAAAGCGGATTTCTTGCGCCGCTTTACCGCAGAGATTGAGCGCGTAAAAGCACACTTTCCGAATGCAAAGAGGGTCGGGCTAGCCGATGGCGCAGAAAGCAACTGGCAATTCTTAACGCCGCACACCCAGACACAGATTCTCGATTTTTATCATGCGAGCAGTTATCTGGGCGCCGTCGCTAATGCAAAATATCCAAAGGATAAAAGTGCTCACAAAGCCTGGTTGGAAGATCGCTGCCATCAATTGAAACACACAGCGGGGGCTGCCGAGACGCTTTATGATGAAATGGTGGCGCTACAAGCACGAAAATGTACCCAAAAATTACCGCAACATCTACGAGACAAGCTGGGAGCCGCCGTTACCTATTATAAAAATCATCGGCACCAAATGGACTACATCAGTTACACCGAGCAAAATATTCCGATTGGCTCGGGTGTGACAGAAGCGGCTTGTAAAACGCTTATAAAACAGAGATTTTGTCTTGCCGGTATGCGCTGGAAACAACCGGGTGCTGCTGGCATTTTAAATTTACGGGCATTAGTTTTAACGGCTCAACGATGGACTCAGTTTTGGCAAAAAATAAATCTCTTTGGCGTTCCTTCTGTTGCGGCTGCTTTAAATTGAGGTCGCACCCATTTTAACGGGACAGTTTCCGCAGCTTATGATCCTGAAAAGCTAATCGAGCATCAATTTAAAGATGCCGTAGAAAGTTTTTTATCGAATCCCGATTACCACATCCGTGTCGTCAATGTTTCCCTTGGTAACAGTAATGAAGTGTGGCATAAAAACTATCTCCGTCAGTTACCGCTTGCCGCGCTTATTGATGAGTTGGCTTTTACTTATCCTAATGTGGTTTTTGTAGTCTCAACAGGTAATCATCACCCATTAGCTGTGTTTGAGACAATTGCCGAAATAAACGACAATTATCCCGCCTACCTTACGGGAAATCCTGATTTTAAAATCATCAACCCCGCAAGTGCTGCATTAGCTTTAACGATTGGCTCTATTGCAGGTGCTGTTAGAATCGAGCAGGAACGATATGGCTCAGAACATATAAAAACTGTTATTGCAGAAGAAAATCAACCATCGCCTTTTACCAGAACTGGTAACGGTATAAATGGCATGATTAAGCCTGAACTGGTAGAACAAGGTGGAAATCTGATTTTCTTTAGTAATCATGGAAGAATGTCAGAGGATAGAGGCGGTAAGATTGCATTGTTAAACAATCAAACTACAGGCGATATTATCAAACTTGATTATGGAACAAGTTTTTCTGCGCCTAAAGTAGCTCATTTGGCAGGTAAAATTGCAAACCAGTTTCCACAAAGGTCAGGGAATTTTATTAAGAATATGATGCTCGTGGGTGCGAGTTATCCATTTTCACCAGGCAAAGATTTTTATTCTGTCAAAGATAAGAAAGAAGCTGAAACAAAGCACCTTTCTGTTTGCGGTTTCGGATTAAGTGACTTTGATAGAGCAGTGAATTCATACAGTAATAGAGCTGTACTTTGGGATGAAGGCCAAATTGGCTTGAATCAGATAAAAGTTTATTCATTACAACTTCCAGATATTTTCTTTACCGAGCAGGGTAAAAAGAAAATAATCGTAACACTCACTTTTAACCCTGAAACTCGCCTTACCCGTGGCGATAGCTATCTGGGTAACAGAATGGAATTTCATCTTTTTCATTCAATAAATCCACAGGTTTTAATTGAAAAATACGGTGTTATATCTGAAAACACCGAACAATCTGGCGGTGTACCTGACGATTTAAAAAAATTTGAAATAGATTTCTTTCCAGGTGGAAATACTAGAAAAGCAGGGTGTCATCAAAAAGCGTGGAAAGAGTATAAAAGGGAACCCAAAAATAGACCTGCCTCACCCGTTTCCTTAGTTCTTTTGAACTTTAACAAATGGATAGCTGATTCAAGCAGAGTTCAGGATTACTGCATATCAGTTATTTTTGAGCATGAGAAAGAAATCGAGTTATACAGCCAAATTAGAACAAATATTCAGGTTAGAGCACGTGTATAAAGCGATAAGCAAAGTCCAAAATCTGCTATGCCCTATTTTTAATAGAGGAGAAAAACTCATGAATACAGCACCAACAAATACCGCACATAGTCTTTATGCGCTTTATG
>CAWBFT010000035.1:0-9821 GCA_963788135.1 uncultured Gammaproteobacteria bacterium | reverse complement strand
TTGCAACTAAAACCCGGCGATGTGATACAAGAAGCCTAGGCAATGACTACTCGCAACAAAGAAGCAGCTGCCGAAAAGCCCATCGTTCACCCGACCTTGGGTTTTGGCGTACCAGCCACCAGTAACCCACACCATTTTGTCGTGGAAATACCGCGTAACAATACCGGTACGGTGAGCATTGTCGAAAACCTGGGCCTACAAAGCCACGATCATACGCAAAGCCTAATAGCGCGTGTCATTTTAGAACGCCCCGCTGGACGGCCATTTGCAGCGAAGTCCAGCGAGCCTTTAATGTAAGGCTCAAGGAACGCAATCTAAAAACATCGGCCTGGAAAGTCGGCGCTAGTCCGGTTGATCGTTTATTAGTCAACGAACCCTGTGTGCTGGCTTGGGCCATAGAAGGCATGGACGAAGGCCTATTCCCGATTGCCGTGCGTAACGGGCTGGCCTTGCGCCCGGAAGCACGCTGGTGGCTGTTCGGCATGACAGCCATCACCACCGGCGGCGTCAATGATGGCGGCAAAGGCCGTCGCTTGGCATTACGTCATGCCCTGGGTGATGTAGCACAGAGCGAACTTTTCAAGCCGCGGTCCTCTCAGTCCGTAAGGCGGGAAACCGCCAAATAACGTGAAAATGGCACGCTCAGCCTGTTCGATTTTGAGCTTTAGCATATTAATCATTACTTGACGAATACCACGCTTAATCATATAGTCAATCGCACTATTTATCAGGTGACTCAAATGATTACAGCAAACGATTTAAAAACCAAAGGTATTGCCTGTTTGGAAGAAAGCCTTGCCAATCAGCCGGAGGCCATGATTACTGTCCGGGGCAAAGAGTCTTTTGTCGTGATGAAGATCGAGCATTACCACTACCTGCGTGAAATGGAACTGGAAGCCGCACTTTATGAGACGCAACAGGATCTCGCAGCGGGCCGGTTCAGCAAAGACAGCGTTGATGATCATGTAGCCGAGCTATTCATCGAATGAGCTACAGCCTGATATTTACCGACAGCTACAAAAAACGCGCCCAGCGCTTTGCAAAGCAACATCCGGAATTAAAAGAGCAGTATAGAAAAACCTTGCTCTTGCTGGCTCAAAATCCCTACCACCCTTCACTGAGACTGCACCCGCTAAAAGGCAAGCTGGCAGCTTTGCATTCGGTATCGATCAATATCAGTTATCGAATAACCCTGGAAATGATCATCACTGAAAAGGAAATTATTTTGGTCAATGTCGGGAGTCATGATGAAGTGTATCAAACATAATCAGTGTTAGTTTTGCAGCAATCACGCCTATAATGTACCCTTGTAATCTTCCTATAAGGTAAGCCCATGAAAACAGTAAATGTCAGCGGTTTAAAGAATAACCCCAGTGAAGCCTTGCGGATGGCGCATGATGATATTGTTTTGGTCATGAACAGAAACGAACCGGACGCCTTAATGATAGGGCTTAAATCGGCCAAAATTATCGGTATGCCGGGGGTGCGTAAGGCTTTGGCAACCGCATTATTCAAAGACGGCGATTTATCATTGGCCCGCTCTGCCAAGCTGGCCGACATACCCTTGGCCGACTTTATAGCCCATGTTTCACGTTTAGGGATTCCGGTCATCAATCAAACCGCTGATGAAGTGCGGGAGGATATGGACACCCTGGAGCAATGGTTGAAAGAGGCCTGACAGCTCATGGCACGCATTGTAGTTATTGATTCCAGCCCTTTGATCGGCCTGGCAATAGTGGATGGTTTGGCGTGGTTGCCCAAACTGTTCGATGTGGTTTTTCTGCCTGAATCCGTCAAACAAGAAGTGTTGCCGGGCAAAGCCGCGCGCGGTGAACAGGCAATTGCTCAAGCCATAGCGGCAGGCTGGTTAAAAGTATGGCCTGAGACTATAGCGCCCCAATTAGAGATTGATCTTGATGCAGGCGAAACCGACTGTATCAATTTGGGTTTGAGTCATGTTGATGGGGTTTTAATGATCATGGATGAGCGTGCGGGTCGTGCTGTGGCGAAGGAAAAAGGCCTTCGCGTTATCGGCACCGCTGCCATTATCGGACTGGCCAAAAAACAAGGCTTGATCCCGTCGGCACGAGCGGTTTTTGAGGTTTTACACGCCTCTGATTTTCGCATTTCAGCCGCTGTTATCAATCAAGTCCTGGTTAGCGTCAACGAGAAGATTTATCCCGACGCATTGACAGAACAATCACAAGGCACCTTAAGCGAATGGAATTCCGCAGCCGATGATGAATCTTATGCAGATCTTTGAAAATTTTCCTGGTGGTCGCACTTTTCTGTTCACGGATACAAACGGAAGCAACAGACAACTAACATTGTTGTTATCCAGCACCGCATTTAATACCAAAGTGCAGCATTAGGTGTTTGGTCGATGCGAAATAAAGTGGGTAGAAAGTCGAGTTTGCCATTTTCTCCGTTCGTCCTGAGCTTGTCGAAGGATGAACGGAGAAAATAGCTGGAGTTTTTTCGTAACTAGACAATAAAGAAAATACATGTTTTGGGTTTATATTCTACGTTGCGCCGATGGCAGTTACTACACCGGGCATACCGACAATCTCGAACGACGAATAGGGCGGTATCAGACCGGAGAATGTACCGGATATACAGGGGCGCGTCTACCAGTGGAACTTGTCTGGTCGCAAGAAACTTCAACGCGAGAAGAAGCATTATCGGCGGAAAGACAAATCAAAGGCTGGAGCCGCAAAAAGAAAGAAGCCATGATGCGTGGTGATTGGGCGGAAGTTAGCCGTTTGGCCAAAAGTAAATCCGTTCATCCTTCGACAAGGCTCTCCTGAGCGCAGTCGAAGGGCTCAGGACGAACGGATTTACTTTTCCCCGACGCTGATTAAAACATCCGATTCTTTAGCCACTGAATTTCACTTAGACTCTTATTTTTTCAGGTACTTCATGACCACACTCACCCCCTTTGCCCTGCAACACACGCCTGCGCTGATTGAATCGGTGTTTCCGGCGCAAAAAGTTTCGTTTGAATCGCAAAACGCGAACGCAAGGCCGGTGCAGGACAAACCTTAACGGCGCTGGGTTCCTACTGGAAAGGCCGTAAACCGTTGATTCTGGTGCGGGCGATTGTGCTGGGCAGTTTATTGCCGCCGACCGGTGATGCCGAAAAGGACCTGGAAATTTACGAACAACTGCTGGCCTTTGATAAAGGCGGTTTGGCGCGGCGAGCCCTGGCGAATAATGCCTTTAAACCCAAAGAGATTGCGCAAACCCTGACACTGACGAATCCCTGGCACTATTTTGCTTACACGCTTAAAGACAGCGGCCTGATCGTTGAAGAGGTCGAAAGCTGGCAAACACCGTTCGATAGCGATGAACGTCGGCCTCACACTACGCTGGCAGCGCGACCTCAGCGAGACCGACAAGCTGGATTTATACCTGCAAATGCTGCACACCCTGCCCAATTACGAAGCCCGCGCCGCGTTGTGCAAACGCCCGGAAGAACTGGATCAGACGGAATTATTCGCGCCGGTCTGGGCGGCGGTCAATAGCCATTACCGGCATTTGGGCATTAACGCCCATTCGCATCAGGAACTGGTTGAACAACTGGGCATTCTGCGTTTCGGACATCGGCCCAAAGTCGGCGATACCTTCTGTGGCGGCGGTTCGATACCGTTTGAAGCCGCGCGGCTAGGCTGCGATGTCTATGCCTCGGATTTAAACCCCATTGCCTGCATGCTGACCTGGGGCGCGTTGAACATCATTGGTGCCCCGCCGGAAAAACGTGCCGAAATTGAAGAAGCTCAACGTGAAGTAGCGGCCTGCGGTCGATGCGGAAATTACCAATTTGGGCATAGAGCACGACAGCCACGGTAACCGTGCCAAGGCCTATTTGTATTGTCTGGAAACCCGTTGCCCGGAAACCGGCTGGATAGTGCCGTTGTCGCCGAGTTGGGTCGATTTCAAAAACCCGCAACGTGGTGGCCAAACTCATTCCCAACCCCGAACAGCAACGCTTTGACATTGACATTGTTAGCGGCGTATCGGCGGAAGAAATGCAACAAGCAGAACTTGGCACAGTACAAAACGGCTGTTTAACCTATAGCCTCAACGGCAAAACCTATACCACGCCAATTAAAACCCTGCGCGGCGATTACAAAGATACCGACGGCAACAACGCCAACCGCCTGCGCCGCTGGGAAAAACATGAGTTCAAGCCGCGCCCGGACGATATTTTTCAGGAGCGGCTGTATTGCATTCAATGGATTACCGCCGACAGCCTGGACAAAAAGCAGAAAAGTAACTTTTTTTGCCGCAGTCACGGAAGAGGATTTGGATCGGGAACGCCGGGTTGAACAAATCGTCGCTGAAAATATCGAGCAATGGCAGCAACAAGGATTAGTGCCGGATATGGCGATTGAACCCGGTTATAACACCGACCAGCCAATTCGTGAACGCGGCTGGACGTATTGGCATCATTTGTTTAATGCGCGGCAATTGCATTTTTTTAGCTTATTTAATGAATATTCAAGCCGTAGATCACCTTTAGCAAGCTCTTACCTTAGATTGAAATTTGCCACGTTAACTGATTATGCTGGACGTTTAACTCGATGGTCCGTTGCAAATGCTCATAGCCAAGGCGGAGGGCGTGAAGTTCCTACAAATGTGTTTTCAAATCAAGCTTTAAATACTCTATACAATTTTGCCTCACGCTCATGGGCAAGTCTCGATTCTATTTATTCAACGCAATTAAAGGATCATCTAATAAGTACCAATTGCGACGTTAAAACACATTCATCATCTAATATTGATGCTACTTGTGATTTATTTGTCACCGACCCGCCTTACGCCGACGCTGTCCACTACCACGAAATCACCGAATACTTCATCGCCTGGCTACGCAAAAATCCGCCCGCGCCGTTCAACGAATGGGTCTGGGATTCACGCCGCGCGTTAGCGATCAAAGGCAGCGGCGATGACTTCCGGCGCGGCATGGTCGAGGCTTACACCGCTATGACGCAACATATGCCCGATAACGGCATGCAATGTGTAATGTTTACCCATCAGGACACCGGCGTGTGGTCGGATATGGTCGGCATTTTCTGGGCCGCCGGTTTGCAGGTGGTCGGAGCTTGGTATATCGCCACCGAAACCACCTCGGAACTAAAAAAAGGTGGTTATGTGCAAGGTACGGTGATTCTAATGCTGCGTAAACGCCCGGCCGGCGATAATCCGGGTTTTAAACAAAAAATCCTGCCCGCCGTGCGCCGCGAAGTGGAAGCGCAAATCACCCAAATGCTGCACTTAAACGCAGACGTAAAAAACAAACTTGGTGAACCGGTGTTTAACGACTCCGATTTACAAATGGCCGGTTACGCCGCCGCGCTGAAAGTCTTAACCGCCTATACTCACATCGGCGATGAAGACGCCACCACCTTTGCTTTGCGCCCCCGGCAAAAAGGTCAGATCACCGTGGTCGATGAAATCGTGCAACAAGCCTCGGAAGCCGCCAACAGCTTGCTGATTCCCGAAGGCTTGCAGCCCGAAACCTGGAACGCGGTGAAAGGCATCCAACGTTTTTATCTACGGATGCTCGATATAGAAACCACCGGCGCTTCGAAACTGGATAATTACCAAAACTTCGCCAAAGCGTTTCACGTCGAGGATTACACCAAACTGATGGCCAGCATGGCGCCCAACAAAGCGCGACTGAAAAGCATCGAGGAATTTACCTCCCGTGATTTAACCGACAGCACCGAAATCGGCCCCACTTATTTGGGCAAGCTCATCATCGCCCTGCAACAACTGCTGCAAGACAAAGAACCGCAAACTGTGATTGATTTCCTGCATTCCGACATGACCAATTTTCTGGAAGCCCGCCCACTGTTGATTGACATGGCTGAGTTTATCGCCGCCAAAACACGCGTGCCTAAAGTGCGCGACGCGGCGGAAATTCTTAACGCACGCATGCGCAATCAACGTTTGGCTTAAGGTCATACCCTGATTTCCACGCACAGCATGGGGACGAAAAAACAATACTAAAATTATCATAAACCTCACAAAGCAAAGTATTGAGAGTAAACTTACATGAGGCAGCCTTTATCTATAAAATAATACGAATATTGAACGTATTATTAGAAAGACTGCATTCTTACCGAATATTGTTTAAATTTAGGATTGAAAAATGATTGTTGTTAGAGGTGGTACTGGTAAACCAGTCAGTAGCCAAAGGTTAGCCGATTACTTTGAAACAAGAACCGATATTGAAGGCTATTTATATCTAGGTTATCCCATAATTGGCACTATTGACGGCGGCTATCAGATTGACGCTTTGTTGCTTTCAGAACAGCATGGCGCGATTGTTTTTCATCTTGTCGAGGGTGCTTATAACGAAGAAATTGAAGTCGCTGATATTCAAGATGAAAATTATACAAAATTAGAATCTAAGTTAAAGCAACATAAGGATTTAACAAATAAACGCAAATTGGCGGTTGAATTAAGTGTCGCTAGCTTTGCACCCGCATGGGTAAATCGTTCAGATATAAATGCTGACTATCCTATTTTGGTTTCCGATAGCGATTTAACATCTTTTTTGGGTTCTAAGGTATGGCTAGACAACAGCGCTTATCAAAAACTGGTTTCTGTAATCCAGTCCATTACGACTATCAGAAATAGAAATAAACGTGGCTATGTTAAAAACCCCGATTCTAAAGGTGCTAAATTAAAAAAACTGGAAGAATCTATTGCTAATTTAGACCGTCAACAGAGTACCGCTGTTATTGAAACAGTTGAAGGTGTCCAGCGTATTCGCGGATTGGCTGGTTCAGGAAAGACTATTGTTTTAGCCCTTAAAGTTGCTTATTTACATGCAAAAAATCCAGATTGGCGTATAGCTGTTACCTTTAATAGCCGGGCACTAAAAAACCAACTAAAGCATTTTATTACTTTATTTACTCTGGAACATACCAATGAAGAACCTGATTGGGACAAAATTGATATTATTCACGCTTGGGGTAGCCCTTCAATGCGAGGCATGTATTATGAAATATGTCTAAAACATAATATCGAATACTTAGATTTCAGAGCTGCTGAATCTAGGGCAAAAAGCTATGGTAAAGGATTTGATGTTGCTTGCGAAAAAGCATACAACGAAATCAAAGAGTTTCAGCAATATTACAATATTGTTTTAATCGACGAGGCACAGGATTTTTCACCTTATTTTCTACGCTTATGTTATGGAACTTTAAGGTCGCCAAAACGCTTAGTATATGCTTATGATGAATTGCAAAATATAAGTAATAATCAAATGCCATCACCTGAACAATTATTTGGGTTAGATAGCAATGGTAAACCTCTTGTTTCTTTATATAACACTCAAGGAAAACCTAAGCAGGATATTGTATTAAATGTTTGTTATCGTAATTCCAGACCTGTATTAGCCACAGCCCATGCTCTTGGATTTGGCATTTATAGAAAAAAAGGCCTCATCCAGATGTTTGAACAGCACCAACTCTGGCAAGATGTAGGTTACAACGTTAAGGACGGTAAATTAGCGGATGGTGAATCAGTCACTTTAACCAGAGACGAGAAATCCAGTCCTGAGTTTTTAGAAAATCATTCGACTATTGATGATCTAATCGCATTTAAATCGTTTAATAATGATGCTGAGCAAATTACTTATCTTATTGCTGAGATTGAAAAAAATATTAAGGAAGATGAATTAAAGTTAGATGACATCATGGTAATTCACCCTGAACCCTACACCGCAAAGCGGGCAGTAGGAGTGATAAGGGAAGAACTATTCAACAAAGGAATAAACTCTAATTTAGCAGGCGTATCTACATCACCTGATGAATTCTTTAAAGATAACGCTGTTGTATTTACTCAGATTTATCGTGCCAAAGGTAATGAAGCTTCTATGGTTTATATCATTAACGCCCAAGAATGTTTTGACGCTTTTAATATAGCTCAAAAACGAAATATGTTATTTACTGCTTTAACCCGTAGCAAAGCATGGGTGCGTGTAATTGGATATGGACAGAACATGCAAGCATTGGAACAAGAATTTCAAAAAGTAAAAAACAATAATTTTGAACTTAAATTTACTTATCCAACAGCAGAAGAGCGCAAAAAACTAAATATAGTTAATAGGGATATGACTGAGCAAGAACGTAAAAAATTACAAAAAAAATCTGCTTCAGTAGATGACTTAATTCAAAGCCTGATGAATGGTGAAATTCATAAAGAAGATTTATCGGAAGAAGCAAGAGCAAAATTAAAGGCATTGCTCTAAGTATGCCTGGCTCTGTAATTATTTTTAGGCAAATCGAGAAAATAACCGCCAAGCTGATTGAAATTGGGTTATCGACACAACAAAATTTTCCTTCAAACCAGTATGGACATATTACTTATTCGGGAATGCAAGATGTCTCTATTGCTATGAAAAATATAGCTTATGAAGAGATATACAAAAAGTTGGAAGAAACCAAAAATTACAATATCAAAATGCTTGATGGCGCATTAATTCAAATGCTTTATAGCTATCGTGATAACAAGTTAGTTTCTCATCGACTAGCATTTTTTCCAGCACCAAACTTAGAAAGTTTTCAAAATGAACCGGATATTTATGAAGATGACGAAATTTATGCTGATATTTTAGGAAGAAATATTGTTACTTTTCCTATTCGCTTTGATTATGATCCTGATAATTTTGAAGAAATAGAGCATCCCAAAACTCATGCAACATTTGGTCAGTATAAGAATTGTAGAATTCCAGTTTCTGAACCACTTACCCCTGAAATATTTATTATCTTTCTTTTGCGAAATTTTTATAACACTGCATTTCGAAAATATACCCAAGAATTTATTATAAGCAGTCATCGATTTCCAAAAACTATCACAGATATAGAAAAATCCTCATTCCATCTTGGAATGTATTAACAATTTAGCAAAATCAATCGAAGGGTTATTTTCGTTAAAGATTTAATTTCAAACCCATTCCGCCTACTTTCACCTTGCCAAGAAAAAGTCTATGTCTAATTGCCAAGAACTCTACCAGCAAGAAAACCAGTTGCCAGCAATAGAAAAATTACGCCTGGCGAAATTATTACTGGCCGATTTGGACACACCCGATCCGGAAATCGATACTATCTGGCGTGATGAAGCACAAAAAAGATGGCAGGTCTACCAAGCTGAGGAGCTGAAAACGGTAAGTTATGATGCGGTTATGCAGAAATATAAATGAAAATCGACAACTCGAGACTTCTAAGCCCTTTTTCAATAGAGGAGATAACCTCATGAATACAGCACCCACCAACACAGCCCATAGTCTTTATGTACTTTACGAAACATTACCGAATGAAGTGCAACAAGCTTTTTTGCAGGAATTAATACAAAAAAAACATCAGGAACTGGCAGACCTGAGTTTTTATCTGGACTGTAAAGAAGCAAAGGATGAAAACGAATTTTTAAGCGAGCAGGAACAGAAGGCATTTATTGATAGCCTGCCGCAATGAAAATTCAGATTAGCAAACGTTTTTCCAAAGATACTCAGAAAATCACCGACAAACGTATTTTGGCAAAAATTAAGCAGGTCATTATTGAGGCAAGCCAAGCTGAAAGCCTTGTCAATATTAGCGATTTAGAAGAAATGTCCGGTTTTCCCAATTATTACCGGGTTAAATTTGATTACCGCTATCGTATCGGTATTTACTGTGAAAATGAGCTTATACAGTTTTTACGTGTTGATAATCGGGAAGGCTTTTACAAAAAGTTTCCTTAAATTCCCACGTCCTTAATAACATAATGACCCTGCGCCGCTTCTCATCCCGCACTCATCGCCTAGATCA
>CAWBFT010000034.1:0-11074 GCA_963788135.1 uncultured Gammaproteobacteria bacterium | reverse complement strand
TTGTATAGGGCGACAGGTTTGTATGAGATTGCAGGAATCCGGCTATGCCGTATAATATTCCCCCATGCTTACCGTAATAGAAACCCCTGTTTTTCAGAGATATGCTGCCGATATTTGGTCGGATACCGAGCGTGAGATGTTCATTAACTGGTTATCTCAAAATCCGGAAGCCGGTGATGTTATTCCCGGTACGGCCGGGTTGCGAAAAGTACGTTGGGTACGTAAAGGCATTGGCAAACGGGGCGGTGTGCGGGTGATTTATTTCAATCGTCTTGAAAATGGTGAGATTTGGCTATTAATTGTGTATGCAAAAGCCAAATTCGACAATCTACCGCCTGCATTTTTGAATAGGTTAAAAGAGGAGATCAACGATGGATAAAGAAACGAAAGAATTTTATGAAGACCTGTTGCAATCCGTTCGCGAAATGAAGGAAAACCGGCGTGCCAAAGAAACCGTAATTCCGGTTTCACCGGTACTGGCGGCAAGAAGCAAGACAGGCTTAACACAAGCGCAATTTGCCGTCCTGCTGGGTGTTTCCGTGCGGACTTTGCAAGATTGGGAGCAAGGCCGTCGTGAACCTTCCGGCGCAGCTAAAACATTGTTGCGAATTGCCGAACAACATCCGGAAGCATTGCGGGATTTGGCGGCGTAAAATACAAAAACACCTGCTTGAAATAGATCAAGCGGGGTTAAGGTTGAATCTTTCGTTTATGACAGTTTGACTAACAGCGAATCCCCTTACTGCCTTAAAGCTTCTATGGATCACGGTTTTGTTATGATGCATTAGAAGATCCAGGATTAGTTTTTTACAATCAAACAAGGTCAATTTATGTCCTCTCATATACTTACAGAAATTGCTGCCAGCATATCCGAACTTAAAGCCAATCCTATGAAAGTAGTTGCCAGTGGAGAAGGCATGCCTATTGTCGTTTTAAACAGGAATCAACCCGCGTTTTATTGCGTGCCTGCGCCAGCCTATGAAGCGATGATGGAACTGATTGACGACATTGAGTTACTGAAAGTTGTCAAAGACCGGCTTGCAGAAGAATCGGTTAAGGTTTCGCTTGATGACCTATGAGCTCGAATTTAAAAAATCCGCGCTTAAGGAATGGAACAAATTAGGCCAACCCATAAAAAGATCAGTTTAAAAAGAAACTCAAAGAACGGCTTGAAAATCCGCATGTACCTTCTGCCGCATTAACGGGTGCTTCTAACCTCTATAAAATCAAGCTGCGTCAACTTGGGTATCGCCTCGTTTACTCTGTTGAAGATAAGACAATAACGGTTACAGTGATCGCTGTTGGTAAGCGCGATAGAAACGAAGTTTATGATCTCGCGCTTTCACGGATGCGGAAGTAATTTTACAGGATGAGTGCCTGGCTGAAATAGGCGCGTATCCGAGAAATCGAGGTCTTGCGTGATAAGGAATCTGCTTTCCTTTTGGGCTGCAATCCAAACATCGCTATCCGGCTTGCCGGTTAATCCTTCGTCTGCTACGGTATCCACCTGATGCCCCATGCTTTCCAGCAGAGTTGCTAATCTGGCAGGTAAATTTTCGTCCAGCTTTATCTTCATGCTAAGGTCGGTACGGCCTGAACAGGTAAGTCTTCTTCGGCGGAAACGGCTGCAAAGGCGATTACCGCACGCACCGCGTTTTCGTCCAGGGTCGGAAAATCCAGGAGGATTTCAGTCACCGTCATGCCTTCCGCAAGACAACCTAGCACGGTGCGCACCGTCACCCGGGTTCCTTTAACTACAGGTTCGCCACCGCATATAGCCGGGTCGCGGATGATGTAAGGTTGATAGTTCATAGTCATTTTATGTCTCCTATTCTGGTATTGCCGGTTGACTATAAAAATGCCGCCACCTTCAAATGCTACTTTTAATTCACGAGGAAAAAAGGATATCAAAGCCGGATGGATGATGTTACCCCGTTCGTAAGGTTTCTTGCATAGTTTTAAGATAGCGGCAGCGTCAAAACGTTCGGCCGGGTTTAAAAACCCGGTCCGGCATGGAGGGTTAAAGCCGATTTGTCCAGTAATCCGGTTTTCTATGGAGATGAGTTATAGCTACAATCAATATTTCATTAGACCGGATTTGGTAAATAATGCCATAAGGGAATTGTTTGACGAGGCAGCGTCGTGTGCGTTGACTCAATTGCTGCCACGCATCAGGGTATTGTTTAATTCGTGCTACAGCAGACTGCACCTGATCAAGAAACTCAAAACCAAGGCCTGGTCTCTGAGCATTGTAATAATCGATTCCCTCATCAAGTTCTTTTTCAGCAGCATCTAAAAAATTAACGTTCACTTTTTATATTTGCCAAATACGTGTTCAGCGCTAATCGCTTTCATGTTTCCAGTCTCATAAGCATCGATCCGGCTTTCCGCTTCCTTTGCCCAAAGTTCATCTATTGCTTTATCCGGCTGATCGAGGCTTGCTAATAATTTTTCAACTAAACTCGCCCTGTTTTTAGGTGCGAGCGTTAAAGCCTCTTTAAGTATTTGTTGTTCTAACATGGTGGCACCTCACTTTTGATAATTTATAGCTGTGTATAGGGCATTTCGTTTTGCAGTGATTATAGCTTTAAATCGCCGTAATTTTTAACCAGTGCTTGATAGCCCCTTAGGTTGGGCAACAGACTAATCGTTGTCAAATATTACGGTGTTCGAAATCGGGACATCGACGGGTTTGCATACTGTCATCGACATATTTCAACAGGTATACGTCGAATATAAAAAGAGGTTCCCTGAATTTCATCGGCCGATTTTAGAACGGGGGTGGACAAGTTGGAAAGCCATTGCCATATTGAAACATTGGGATGTCTGACATAAACAGCATGCCCGACTTGGCTTCGTCCTCAATGATCTCATATGCTTCAAAGATTACGGCAACGTTAAAAAGTTCGGAACGAGGTTACTAACCCCGTTCCGCAAGTGCGTTAATGGGTTAGGCGCGTTTGGGTGTTTCAGGTAATTCATCATTGCGCATCCAAGCATCAAACTCTTCCACTGACAGGCCCATCCATTCTTGGATGCTCTGTCCCATACCATCTAAGCCTTGCTGATAAGCAAGCCGAAAGACGCCCCGAACTTCATCTTCATTTTTGAAGTGACCATGCTTTTGCCAGTAGGCAACTGGGCTAACTTGATTCATTTGGGGACCAACGTTTATTCCGCGCCTATTTTCTTTTTGTGTCATTCAAAGCTCCTGTAAATAATAAAAAGATTGATGTGTTTAACGCAGAACTAAACCACGCTAAAAAGACGGGTAAAAAGAACTCCGATGCGGAACAGCGTCTCGACTTTAATGACCGGTTAGACATGGAGACCAGAAGACATTAGGGTGAACTTTGAATACTCATATGAATCTTTCGGATACGCTGCTCAATTTCTTTTTCATAAGCGTCTAAAGCGCTGTAAGACCGTAAAATTTTAGAGCTTATTTCTTTTTTAGCGGTCTCAGAGTTTTTTTGATCTTCTAATTCGGAGTTAAACGTTTGAACGTTCCACAATTGCTCGATAATGTTTTTTACTAATTGTTCAGTGTGAGGATCGAGATATAGCTTATTGCTATCGAAAACAGTTTTTAGTTGACCGATGCTTACCGAAGATACGTATTGCCTAGTACGGATCGCATTAAGAGCGACGTTTAGCGTTTCAGTAAATTTATGGGGATTACTCGATGTGTGACGGTTTTTTAACTCGTACAAAACAAGAATTCCTGACAGGGATAAATATAAAACTAATAGGATTGATAGTCCATACAAGCGGAAGTTTGATATTTCTTCTCCCGTTAGATTCGCTCCTATTTTTGGAGCCCACTCTGAAAGAGCTAGGATTGCTGCTCCTAGTGATGCCGTACCTATCGACAGCGTGTGCAATTGTGGTGAAGACAGCACGGCATTTAGTATTTGACCAAGCTTATGAATCATACGAGAAGTTCTCTGTAGAGTTGATGCCTAACGTAATCTAAAAGGCATCAATTGTCGAATAAAAAAACATTTTGTCGAATATTCATCAAAATGTTATCTAAATTGATAATTTTAATTAGCATAAACGCGTAAGGTGTATCCCTGGTCTGGTTGGCGGTTTCGTTCAGCGGAATATGCTACGCTATTCCGTGCTTAGCGCTAAATCTAGCTATATAGAAAATGGTTTGCCTGCTGTTCCGGTAGGAAACAAATGAAATCTATAAGAGCCAATGTCTTTAGATTTTAAATAAATAATTGAAAACATTGTTTTGTCGCCTTATTCAGAGCCTTAGTTTATGGATGATGTACAGAATTTAGTGGGAACTTATGGCTTACTTATCAATATTACAAATCCGACATTAAAGAATGGTCCAGTATATGCAGAAAATAGTATGCATAACACGGTATCATTATTTATTTGGGCTATCACGACCTTGGTCGATTAAATATCAATCGTAATTTCTTTCTATAAACGCCATGACATGTAACATTTGTTTAAATCCTAAGCGGCAGACGCGATTTAAAAGTAGTCGGTTAGTGCTTTGTCAGTGGTGTGTATCTGAACTAATAAAGGATAAGGAAGAAGCCCCAAAGGCTATTATCGACTCCTTGCGGCTGAACTATGAAAAAATTGAGATAGGAAAAATAAGACCTTTAAAGAATCTCGCGAATTCGCAACCAACCCCACCGATATATCCCGATGCAGAGTTACAGCTAGCTTCTTCTGTTAGCTTGAGGGAAGCAACGCACGACGAAGGTGTGCTAACCTCTTTATATCGTAGCCTTGTTAATGATCAAGAACGAAAAAAAGAAGCAGAGAAAATTAAATTAAGGATACAGCAGGAAATTATTGAACGTTATGAAGCGAAGAAGGAAACTTACAGACAGCAATTAATTTCAATAGAGCAAGCAAAAAAGAGCTATTTAGAATTGAAAGGCAGCATACCTAATAAAATCGAGGAATACACAAATAATTATATCGGAGTGCTGAAATCAACTACTGAACAGCTTAAATCAAAAAACGACCGCCTATTGCGTGCCTACCTATTTGGATTAATCAATGCTGAGAATGTAACCCTCAATCGCCCTAATGAAGATGAATATGAGAGTTTAAGGGACCTTATTAAATCTCAAGATGGGCATGCCTGCGTAATTTGCAATAAAGCAAGTTCTGATTCAGAGCTACATGTACATCATATTATTCCGCTGTCTCTGTTTGGTACAAATCAACCTCAAAATCTTGTTACCCTCTGTTATTCTTGCCATAACACTCAGCATTCGGCGTTCAAAGTCGCCAGAGCCAAGTCAGACATTCCATCACCACGAAAAAGCACTTTTATAGCAGTTAATATAAAAACAACAGGAAAATATCACAATTATGATGATATATCTGAGATTGGAGCCGCACTATTTGAAAATGGCAAAGTTATTAAAAACTTTCAGTCTCTCATACATACAACACGCAATACTTCCTTTAGGTCAGAAATAAGCCGAGCACTTACACCAGATATTGTCTTTCCAAAATTCATCTCATTCATTGGTAAATCAAACCTTGTTGTCCATAATGCGACTTCTGTCATGCCATTTTTACATCGATATGCCAAAGCGTCAGGTACAACAATTCAAAATTACGTAACAGATACCGTTTCAATTTCCAAAAAGAAATTACCTGAACTAAACAGTTCTAGCATATTTACCCTTACAAGCCATTTTAAGATAAAAAGAAAGCTTTCGGATAGTGCGTTAGATTACAGCATTGCAATTGGGTTAGTTTTTCTTCGTTTGGCAAGTATTAAAGATGAAGCTTCAACCCCACAATTTAGAGAAAGTACGGCTAAGCGCACCGGATCTAGCAAAAAAAATGTCGCCATAATTAGCAACCCGGAAATAACTAAACCGACACCAATAACTGGAAATGAAACTCTTGAAGATGCATTTAAACTAGATAGCCAGCAAGATTACACAACCTCGTTCCAAATTTATAGGCACTTAGCCAGACAAGGGGAAGTGATAGCGCAATTTAATCTGGGGGTGATGTATGCCAACGGTCAAGGAATAGCGCAAAACGATAAACACGCTGTGTATTGCTATCAAAAAGCTGCCGAACAAGGTTATGCGAAAGCTCAAAATAATTTCGGCTGGATGTACGGCAAAGGTCGTGGTTTAGAACAAAACTACAAACAAGCAGTATTCTGGTATCGCAAGGCCGCTGACCAAGGTAACGCGATTGCGCAAAGCAATTTAGGCGTGATGTACCAAAACGGTAGCGGCGTAGCGACAGATGATGAACAAGCCGTATTCTGGTATCGTAAAGCCGCTGAACAAGATTATGCGAACGCGCAAAATAATTTAGGTTGGATGTACCAGAATGGTCGCGGAATAGAACAAAATGACGAACAAGCGGTATTCTGGTATCTCAAGGCTGCTGAACAAGGTAGTGCTGATGCGCAAAAAATCCTTACAAAACGCGGTATCAACTGGAAGTGCGCATAATGCGCCCAGTTGATAATAATTGGCGGTCAGAGTCGGGTGCGCACCGCGCTGCTTAAGCCTAAAGGTGACACCGCATATCCCGGCCCTGGTAAAGTCCGAGCAATAATAACGCTCTCGGCCTGGACGCTGAAAATCGGCACATGCTTTTTGATGAACAGGCTTTTATAGCCCGGTATGGGTATCATTGCTGCTAGAGGGTTCGCCGCTTCTGGCCTTACGGATCGTATCCTGTTTAGTCTCGTGCAGTAAATCCGCAGTCAGTTCAGTATTCTCGCCACGGTGGACTGTCTGAACGCCCTTGGGAACGGCTTCATCCTATAAAAATCAGTCGAGCTTAAAGTTATAATCTGAAGCAACCGAATTACTTGAGCTCAGCCATGGTATTACCGCCTAAAGTTATTCACCCAAAGGGTGACACAAAATTAAGTCTTAAAAAGCGTGAAATCAGCGCACTCGTTGCCGATACATTTGACGGGAAAATTCATATTGAATGGGATCCGCAAGCCCAAGTCACCCCCTTGGGACAACTGCCGTTTTTTATCCAGTTTTTAAAAATGGGGCATTTATTCGAACCTTGGGTTGATGAATGTCCGTTGCGCTATGCCAGTAATAACGCACCCAAAAAAGTCAATATCCTGGGATCGTTGTTACTGTCAATCCTTGCGGGTCATAACCGCTATGCGCATATCACCAGCTTAATGGGGGATACTGTCAACACCCAATTATTAGGCATGACTAAAGTGGTCAGTGATGACAGTGCTCGCAGAGCGCTGTGGAAGATAGATGAGGAAGAAGGTATCCATTGGCTGCAAGAGCAAATGGCTTATTGCTACACGCCCTTGCTCAGTCAACCGTGGATACTGGATGCAGATGTGACGGTTAAAACCTTGTATGGCAAACAGGAAGGTGCTGTGGTTGGTTATAATCCGCATAAGCAGGGCCGTCCTTCGCACACCTATCACACGTATATGATCGCGAATCTGCGCTTGATCCTTGAGGTTGAAGTTCAGGACGGCGATCAAAGTTCAGCTGCCTATTCCGCGCCAGGCTTATGGGCCTTACTGGACCGTATGCCGCGCACGAGCTGGCCCGCTTTTATTCGGGGCGATTGTGATTGGGGTAGCGACACCATCATGACCGAAGCCGAGCAGCGCGGCATCGACTATTTGTTCAAGCTCCGGAAATCACCGTATGTGAAAAAATTGATCCTTCAGCAGCATTGCAAACCCGGTTGGGAGAAAACCCATGTCGGCTGGGAAGCATTAGCCGCTGAACTCAAGCTGAGTTCCTGGAAACAGCCGCGTCGAGTGGTCCTGGTTCGGCGTCGTTTACAAGAAAACATCGTCATCGCACCGGATTCAGACCAAGCATTGCCCCAGCAGCTATCGCTTCTTGAACCCGCTGAAGACATGGCTGCTTTCGAATACAGTGTCTTGGTTACCTCGCTAGCTTCTGAGGTGGTAACCATCGTTCAGCATTATCGGGATCGTGCCGATTGCGAAAATAACTTTGATGAAATAAAAAACCAATGGGGCTGGGGCGGATTTGTGACCCACAAAATCAAACCGTGCCGTTTTATCGCACGGATGATTGCGCTCATCTATAACTGGTGGTCATTATTTGTCAGACTGGCAGAACCGGATAAGCATTATGAAGCCATCGTTTCCAGACCTTTGCTATTGCATGGTGTCGGCAAACAAACCAGCCATGCTTCGCAAAAGACCCTCACCATAACCAGCACGCATGGTCGAGCCTCTTATGTAAGAGCCGCCTATGAGCGAGTCTGTGCGTTTTTTGATGAACTGAAAGCCATTGCGCCGCAGTTGACTTCATTACAATGCTGGTACCGTATTTTGAGTGAAGCGATGAAAAAATACCTGAAGGGCGCTCCTTTAAAACCTCCGGATTTGATAAATTGTGACTGCTAAATAGTGCCAATAGCCCCTATTGGCTTGTCAAGTTTATGCTGAATATTTTTAGCAGAGGTTAGCTCAACTGATTTTTTTAGGTTCATGAAGAGACCTCTTTTTTTTCAAAATCAAAAACAATCGATCATAAAAAACCCCTGCCTGGGAAAGTCCATGCAGGGGTTTAATTCTGTCGTTCCATTTGTGGCGGATTGTGTGATGGCGAATCGGCCTTACAGCTTTATTTCATAACCAACTCGACTAATTTGACGAACGCCGGATTAAATAACGTCAATCCAAAAACAGTAATTCCGATCAATATTTTTAGCAGCAAAGCATTTTGCTTAAGCTCTGCACGAACTTCACTAATCTCCGCACGGACGAATTCTTTGGTTGCCAATTCTGCACGCAATTCATTGTACAGCTCCGATTTAAGCGTTTCTTTTTTATGCGTAATGCGTTCGTCTGCCTGATTCTCAATAGCTTGAATCGAGCCTTCTATTGCTTTGGCGAAAACTTCCGCTTTTTCACGATCGTTGTTAAATGCTGCTTCCAGTAAAAGAAACACATCACGCGGTATCGAATAAGACATGTGCTTGCTCCAGCTAATTTCGATTATGCGTTAAATTATAACATCGCCACACAATCATGCTCATACAAAAAAGGCTAACAACTTTAGGCAAGACAAAAAGATCGGCGTTAGACTTGAAGGGTTGATAAAGCCTATCAAGTCTGTTTCGTGTTAAGTGGAAAGCCCTTATTTTTTAGTCATAAAAAAGTAAATGGCTTGGCATTTAAGCACCATTTTATCGTTTTCTTTCTCGATAGCTGTGCACGTTTCCATTTTTGAACGGCCCGGAGCCGCCTGCTTGAGCACTTTTCCGTCTTCAATCGAATAATTAAGCGAAGCACGAAGTGTCTCCGTTCGAGCATGCGCATCGGAATCCTGGGAAACGCCTTCCATGGTGCCATCATTTTTAAAGGTCCAGGTACTGTTTAAGCTTCTTGATTTACTGCCGTCACTTTGAAGAGATTCTTTATCAATTTGCCAGGTACCTAGAATATCCGCCTGACTCAAAGGCACTTCCGCAAACGAGGAAAATGAAAAAAGCATCAAAGCAGGAACAAAAAATAGTGTAGATCGCATGGCAAAAGCCTTATAGGTCGTTTTTAAGAGGGAGCATTGTAACACTGGGACTCCCGCGCTATTTTATTAATAAGGAACGCGGACGAAATAACTTGAGTATTTTATCCCCTCTCCCCGGCCCTCTCCCGGAGGGAGAGGGAGCAAGATGTTCAAGTTATTTCGTGCACGTTCCTAAGCGCCCTATGGCATATAAATCCATGACGGGCAATTCCAGCAATCCCAACCATGCTACAATTCAGATTCCCGCCAAACCGGTGATGCGGAACTCTCTAAATTATCAAGGAAGGGTTTGAAATATGACAAAGAATTCCAGTAGATTTTCTACTCTTGTAGAAGCAATTGCCGATGATATCAAGTTCCGCAATTATCTTTATAGCGGTATTTATCCGGATAACATGATCGAAATCGGCGCAGACAGAGCGATGGGTGCCGGTCGATTAACCCAAAATGTTGAACACATTGTCTGCGCTCAGATTCAGTCGTTATCATTTGATAAACAGGTTTTTATTTGGAGCGAGTGTTTTGCAACACGATCTGAAAAAGAAAGATTGCTCAATGAGTTGTCCAATCGTATTGCAGAGGGTTCCAATTTTAATTTGTTTGCAGATGAAAATATTACAGGAACGCTTTGCACCGCATGTACAGAGGCGGTTTTAGAAAAGGCCGGTATTGCCTATAACAATTATCAGCATGACCGTGGGTTGGATAGTTGTCGTGAAGTAGCTATTCAGTCCCCCTCTTTGAAAAAGAGGGGTTAGGGGAGATTTTTCAAATAAATCCCTCAATAATCCCTTACCAGCGGGAGAGGGAGAATGCTCTCAGCCATTTGCGGGTTTTTGGATTGGCTGAATAGATACATTTTTTCTAACCATTTAACACATTAGTTTCAAACGAAACCCATCTTATGCAAAAACTCGTACTCTACAATCATGGCAAAGACAGTATCCCTTGGGGTGAAAAAGCCATAGCGCTGGCAGACGTTGCCAAACGGCACGGCTTTATGTTCATAAGCCCGGACTACCAGGCAAGCAATGATCCTGACCTGCGTGTTAAACAACTTCTCTCAATGGATTTATCGGCTTACCAGGAAATCGTTTTGGTCGGCTCCAGCATGGGGGCTTATGTGGCAACAGTTGCATCCGAGGTCATCAAGCCAAAGGGCTTGTTCTTGATCGCACCTGCTTTTTACTTGCCTGGTTATCAATGCACTGAATTCAAGCCACACGCCGACCGCATCGAGGTATTTCATGGTTGGCAAGACGATGTTGTGCCACCTGAAAATGCTTGGCGCTTTTGCCAACAACATCGCGCCTCTTTGCATATGCTCGATGCAGACCATCGACTGCTCAATATTTTGCCGATTATAGCGGATGCCTTTGATCGGTTTTTAAGCGATCTCGTAAATTGAGTAGGCAAGATAAAAATTTCCTCATGTTTTGCAAGTTATCTACATGCCTCCACTGCCCAAATGTTGCAACGGGGTAAACGTGCCATTGCCTACTCTCTCGTCATAAAAATAGCATTTTAAAAGGGTGAAAACCTTAAAACAATCG
>CAWBFT010000033.1:0-9370 GCA_963788135.1 uncultured Gammaproteobacteria bacterium | reverse complement strand
CCTCGAACCAAATTGGAGTTGAATCGGTCTCTAAGGATTTCACTTTCAACACTGTTGCGGGCTCTATTACCACTAGCTGTGCGCTGGCACCAACCTCGTCCCTTGTCGTCAACGTGAAAGACACCGGCGCAATTGGTAACGGTATCGCGAATGATACGGCTGCTATCCAAGCGGCAGTCAATCAGGTTGCAGAGACAGGCGGGACGGTCTTTGTACCTGACGGTATTTATATGATCGACGCTACTAAATATGTTTGGCTCGGAAGCAAAATGACATTTCGTATGAGTAAGAACGCTGTTCTCAAGGCAATGCCGAATAATCAAGAAAATTACAGAATACTAACCTTAAACAATACAACAGATCTAAATGTAATCGGCGGGACGCTGATGGGTGAGCGATCTTCGCATACCGGCACTACCGGTGAGTGGGGTATGGGGCTCGCGATTTACAATGGTGCGAACATAGTTGTTGAAGGTGTAACTGCAAGAGACAATTGGGGGGATGGCTTTTACGTAGATACATGGGGTGGTGGGAAAGCCAGAAATGTGACATTTTGCATGGTTGTCGCGGACAACAATCGCCGTCAAGGGATGTCGATAATCGATGTTGACGGTATGGTAGTGAAAAACTCCATCTTCAAAAACACTAATGGAACCGCCCCGATGAGCGGAATTGATATAGAGCCGGACGAAGGGAAGGCTGTCAATAATGTGCAAATCCTGAATTCGCAGATGTTCAACAACAAAGGTGGTGGTATACAAGTAGGTGTTCCTGTCGTATTCGCCGGAAAAGCATTTATCTATAACGTAACGGTAGATGGAAATACTGTTACTGGTAATAGCAGTCTTGGCGGTTATCTGGAGGGTATCCAAGTGTCAGGAACAACGTCGGGTCACAGCGTTACCAATAACATCGTTAGTAACAATCTCCAGGGCGGAATATGGCTCCTGTATGGAGCATCAAATAATGTTGTTTCCGGCAACACTGTCACTAACAATGGAAATCATACTGATTCCGTGGAGCGTGGTGTTGGTATCTACATGTATGATAATGCAAACAATAACACTATCATTAACAATACCGTAACCGGCAACACAAGAAGAAATATTTGGGACCAAGTTGGCAGCAACACGATTAGTGGTAATACTGCACCTTAACTTGCCCTTGAAAAGACTTACGAGATATTTGAGTTATGTAAGTTGTATTTCTAGCCCCCCGCTTGTGCTTGCAAGCGGGGCATAAGCTATTAGAGACGCGAATGTATTCTAAATTCTTTTTTGTTTTTTATGTCGATTTTAGTCGTTTTTGATAATACTTTCACAGACTCATTAGGTTATTTTCGAAGAAGATTTTACCTATTCAGAGATTCAGGGCAGGCTTCTTCCGTTATTTCACCTACCGAGTACGAGCTACAATCCACCACCGTACCAACTTTATTGCCCTTGAGCGCATCTAAAATCGAAGATTTTTTGTGGCGAGTACGAAAATGTCCGGGGCGGAACGCTGCGAAGAATGACCTTGAATTTAATTCGCCGAATCGGAACAAGGCGATGGCTAATGATCAGTATTGCCAGCAATTACTGACGGGAACAATATAGCGCGATTGTCCTGGTGTCGCTGATGGAATGTCCAGAATCGATAAAGACTAGTTTTATCACCACTTAAGCCTTTCGTCGCCCAGAAACTAGTGCAAACATAAGTAGCCAGTAAAAAGTAGTAAGCATGTTATGATTAAAAAACGACATGAAGAATGTTCCGGTAGCAGCAACCAGTTGAAATCTATTGTCCTGAAAGTATCTGCCTCTCCATAAAATAAAGATCAACCACATCCACAATATTATTCCGAATATACCATGCTCGGCAGCGGCCACAGCGATTTGGTTATGCGGACCCATACCATGCGACCAAAAAGTCGTTGCGCCTGTACCGGCACCTAAGATAGGATTCTCTAAAAAAACTCTCACTCCCTCCATCAGTGCTTCCAATCTTGATTGTGCACTATCGTCTTCGAGGGATTTTGTTTTAAAAAAATCCAGGCGCTCAATCAAATTATTAAAGCCCCCTTCAAGGTCTTGACGTCCTAGTATGTAGCTCTTAAAGCTATTTAACGATAGGGACAGAATGGCAATAATAGCTACGGAAAAAACAAAGCTGTATTTGGGTAATGTTCGTGTTATCAGCAAAAAAATCCAAAACAACATCCATCCTAGAATAGGGCCACGAGAAAACGTCACGAAAAGGCCAACACCTGCTAAAAAAAGGAGAGGCATGCGATACCATTTACGCATAACTGGAATAGCGAGCAGGCAGATGATCAAGATTGCTTCACCCGTCCTGGTTGGATTAATATACATTGCCGATGCTCGTCCGACCACCGTGCCTTCCGTACCAAAAGGATAGAAAGATTCCGGTAACATAAAATCGATAATGGTACACACGGGGATTATAGTCGCCAATATTGGAAAAAGACCTTCGTAAGATTCTGTTCGGATAACTGAAGCAATGAAACCAAACATAATAGACAGTATTAAAAATTGATCTAGCTCTTTAATCAGATCAACTACAGCTTCGTTAGTATCAAGCGGATACACGGTATTAATAACAATTTCTGCAAACACCCACAAAGAGTATGGCGATGCCATGTACAGCAAGAATTCCCTGAACTTCACAAGTAAAATAGGAGCTATAATTACAAACAGGGCATAGTAAAAATACTTCGGAAAAATGCTTGGGTTTACCATATAAATATAGCCTGGAATATCAAGATAAACCAAACTTAAGACCATAGCTATAGCAACCTGTAAGTACATGCTAAAAAAGCCCTGTCCTGCATCCTTATGTGTTATTGATTGGCGACACTGTTCAAGAGATACCAATTGATAGGAATTAGAGCGCATGTTTAGCAACCGAAGCTAACAAAATAAGTTCATCAATGAACACGTTATGACATTGACAGACATTGATAAAAAATAACTTTAGCTTGTTCAGATTTGTTCTTGTCCTTTCGTAAATAAAATATGGGAACCCAGCAGGCGCAATATGACCCGATAATACTAAATTAACTTTATATTCACTACGAATCACGTATTATTTCCTCAAATAATTTTTCCCACATACCCGAAATTCTTTCCATCGAAAATCTCTCTCTAACCTCCACCGACTGCTCGGCGAAACGCTGCCGTATTAAGGCATCGCTCATCAACCGACCCAACGCTGCAGTTAATTCAGTCACATTCCCCTGCGCTACCAACAGACCATCCACCTCGTGACGAATAATATCGCGCGGCCCAGTGTCACAATCAAAGCTTAGCACAGCGAGACCGTGAGCCATCGCTTCGACTAAGGTCATTGGAAATCCTTCAAACCTGGAGCTCATTACAAAAAGTTCGGCGCTTTCGTACCATTCATCGACATTGCCGGCCCGGCCTGGGAGAAAAATACGGTGTTCTAAACCGGATTCTCGAACTTGTCTCTCCAGCATCGCGCGCATTGAGCCTTCACCGAGTATCACCAGATCCCAGTTAGGGTGCTTCTGCGCAAGCTTGGAAAATGCTTCAATCAGCCAATCGAAGCCTTTTTGCGCATCCAAGCGCCCAACTGCAAGCAATAGTTGTCTTTCAGATTGGTACAGCGCACTTGGATTCATTCGAGGCTCTTGCCCTGACAAAGGCCAGGTAACGGCATTGGGAATTACCGCAACCCTTTGGGCATTAGTATTGTTTTTGATCCAGTCTTTGCCCTCACTGCTCAAGGCTGTCACAGCACTTAAAAGGCCGTAGGTATGACAGCGTAAAGTTTCCCATAAATAACCCAACGGCAGTTGTGGTGGATGGATATGTTCTCCGCCTATTGTGCGCAGAGTGGGCAAGCCCCAGGCCGCCAGAGCCAACAGTACATTGGCTGTAGTCATCATCCCCAGAGCAATATCGGGTTGTGTCTGGCGCAGCACACGCCGCAGTGCGATCACACGACGTATGTTCTGCCATAATCCAGCCAATACATTGGAGCTCTCGCCTGCCAATTCCAACGCAATTCGCTTGATCCCAGGGTGTAATGCGTAAAAATCCCGACTTTGTTGCGCCAGAGTAACGATAGTGATATCCCATCCCTTGGCGACCCAGTAGTTGGCAAGGTTGGCTGATACGCGCTCGGCGCCGCCGCTGCTCATGGAGTGAATTAAGATCAGTAGTCGCATCTGAATTTATATTCCTGTTTCACGTTGTTTTAATACAGTGGCAGCAAACCAATAAAGTTGTATAAAGGAAACCATGTACATGATTGCCGTCGCCAGGATAATGCCGTTGATACCCATTGACGGTACTAAGACATAGTTGGCTCCGGTCTTGACCAGCAGGTTAGTAATGCCACTGATGGCAATCAAATTATGCTTTCGGTAACTCGCCAGGAGGGCAACAATCACCAAGGCAGGAAAATAAAATAGTATTTGTATCAATCCATAGCGAAATACTTCCGTGACTGCTTCAGTATTTCGGGCAGTAAATGCACCTCTCTCAAAGAGAAGTTTAACTATCCAGGGCGCAAGCCACCAGCTAATAATCAGGGTAACTATGCCCAATGCAATCATTAGTTGCACCCAAAACATGGCAATTTTTTTTAATTGTTTCCCTTCTTGTGATTTGATTCTGGAAAAAACGGGTAATGTAGCTCGTGAAACAGCTGTGGCGCCAAGCCCAAGAATCAATGACAAAATACGATTAGAGTAACTAAGGGTAGCAATGGCCCCGGTCTCCAAGTGAGCAGCGAAAAACTGGTCGACAATACCGGTGAAACTTGTCAGCGTCTGGCCTACCAGCATGATGCCAAAACCCTGCCAAAACACCGGCCATTGCGGTGAATGGCTAGTAAATCGCGGCATTTCGATTTCACCTTTCCATACCAAAGGAGCAGCAAGGCTGGCGACGTGAAAAATAAAACCAGCCAGTGTACCCCACACCAAGGGACTTACCCCATCATGGGGCAAGATTAGTAAGGCTGCTAAAATTACCAGAGCAGGCACACTTTCCAACAAGGTATTTGCGTGCCGTTCGGACGATAGCATCCACGCAGAAAAAAGACTAATCAATACGCCCAAGGGGATCAGTGCAATCATATCAGGTATTATATCGGTAGCAATGCTTAAAGTTGATTCAGAAAGTCCCACCCATGACGAGTGCAGTAGTACTGGGAGGCCAAACCAGGCGATGAGAGTCAAATCACAACCTAATACCAGAGCAAAAGCAAGAAGCTCTGCTCGAAAGCGTGGGAGGTCTGCCGATGCATCTTGTCGAATACGAGCCGCTAACGGCACTAGTATAATGGTAAGGATACTGAACCATACGCTGATGGGTAATGTTATTATATTGAAGATAAAAAGATAGGCATCAACTTCATTGCTAACACCATATCGATAGGCAATTACCATTTCCTTGGCAGCTCCCGCAAGTTTGCCTAAAAAAACAAATAAAGAAACCCAAATCATTCCCCGAACAATGGCATGATGATCGGGATTTAGATTGCTTATTCGATTCCCGATTGCGCCAAAAATATTCATGAGAAATAATAGGAGTAAGTAATTGATGTTAGGTATTCTGGAAATCCCCGGTGATTATAGGCGCCAGCAGCAGCTCATTAACCGATGACTCAACGGGGAAATTGAATAAGATATTAAAAGAGCTATTTTTTTAGTTCTTTACATTCCAATACGCGATACTTTGGAAACGTCATGAAAGTGGTACTTTGTTTAGAAATGCCTGAAATAATTGTTAAATTTTAATAGGGTGAATTCCGGCTTTTCACCGTTAAACGTAGTGTAAATTTTCAATTCATTATTATTATGATTAAATACAGCCACATTGCGTAATGCTTGTGATAATTGACAATCCAGAAAACTGATAACAAAGACAAAGTCCACCTCTCGAAAAAAATGATAACCGTTTATTTAGGCTATGTCATCACTAATCGATGACTTCTGAGGAGCTTGCTGCTTTGTATTTTTTCGCACACGACTGTCCAGTCGAGAATTTTCTCATCGGGGTTGCCATGCGCCATCGCTATGGGTTTTTTTCATAGTCACACATGCTGTTTTTTTTGTGTAATATAGCATATTATGAACGTTTTTAAGTTTTCCAATTGTTTTGAACTCCAATTCTATGTATACAATACGAGTAAGAGCGTTATTTATACGAGGTTTATTTGCTTATCAAATTATTTATATTTGGTTAAAAATTATCTAATGCACATCTTGCTTCTCGTTTCATCAATGTCCAGCGGTGGTGCAGAGCGCGTTGCTTCTACACTCTCAAACGCGTGGGTAACTCGTGGCGATCAAGTTACACTCATGCCGACATTTTCAGGGCGGGGGGATTGTTTTTACGAATTATCTCCAGAAGTTCGCCTTATTTATTTGGCAGATTTGGTCTCAAGCAGAGATAAAACATTAGTTAATCAGATCGCTCGTCTACTCGCATTACGTCGATGTATGACGAATGAACGACCCGATGTCATTGTTTCTTTTTTACCTAATGTTAATGTAGCGGCGATTATTGCTTCAATTGGTTTGGGTATTCCCGTTATTATCTGTGAACGCAACGATCCGTTTGTAGGGCCAATAACCTGGGCCTGTCGCTTTACTTATCCATTAGCGAATGTATTGATGGTACAGACACAGGCAGTAGCGACTAAATATGTCGCTTCAGGTTGGTCATTAAAGCGGCTGTGGGTAATACCTAATCCAATCCCTGAGCAAATACAGAACACTCAACACTGCTCCATTGTCACTACGACAAAATGGCTGCTAAGTATTGGCAGATTAGAGGGGCAAAAACAATTTGATGTGCTCATTAAGGTGTTTGCCAATCTTGCGCAACGTCATGTTGATTGGTCGCTTCGGATTGTTGGCGAAGGAACTTTACGGACTGCTTTACAACAACAAATAACTGATCTTGGTCTTGATGCGCGTGTTGAATTGGCAGGACGATCGACAGCTATAGGAGAAGAATTAGCGAAGGCTGATATTTTTGCGTTAACTTCAAAATATGAGGGTTTTCCTAATGCATTGCTTGAAGCAATGACGGTAGGTTTACCCTGTGTCAGCTTCGATTGTCCCAGTGGTCCGCGAGAAATAAGCCTGGACGGGCAAGTGGCACTATTGGTACCAATGAATGATGAACAAGCATTAGAGCATGCACTGGAGCGTTTGATGTTAGATGCTGATTTAAGGCAGGCGCTTGGAAGCCACGCACGAGCATCCGTGATAGAGCGTTATTCTTTAGGCAAAATACTAAGGCAGTGGGACTTGCTTTTTCAACAAATAGGCATCCAACTTTGAAAATATGTGATATAACCTTTAATTTTAAAGCGGATGGAGCAGAGGCAATTATTACCTTTTTTGGGCTATGACATATTATGAAGTTGCTCAACAATTAAGGAATCCGCAAATTTTTTAACAACTTCATTTTCTTAGGAGCACCCTGCTGCTTTATTGGAGGCTATGTCATGGGGATTAGCGGTGTTAACTTCAAATTCCTACGCTTATGATGAATTGATTAATCCTTGGAAAATGGTTATCTCCTTGTTAAGGACTTCAAGCTAATTATTATGTATAACCAATCCTATAACTTATTGATAACTAGAACACATTCTCTTGAAATTTCTTGTCGAAATGCAGAGCAAGTCATTTGTTATGGCTGGACTGAAGTGGGAACGCCAATCACTGAATGGGCGACTACCTTATGAATTTAATTAAGAGCCAAAGTAACTCATCAAATCCCGTTGTCTTACAACTTATTACCGGTTTGGGCGTTGGTGGTGCAGAAAGAGTGGTTATGGAGTTAGCGGGTCGTCTGCCCTTTTCAGGAATTAATTTGGTTGTCGTTACGATAAGTGCTGGCCCTCGTATGTTCTCTATACTTGAACAGTATCCAGAGGCAGCTTTCCCCGTACATACCCTTTCGGTAAGAAAAAATCCGTGGTCTTTAATTAAGGGGAGTATTAAGCTCGTCGGTATTCTCCAAACTGAAAATATTTCAGTAATACACGCACATATGTTCCATTCGCTCGTGCTTGCTCTTATCTGTAAGATAGTTCGGCCAGATTTACGGATAGTTTTTACAAGTCACTGTGCAAAGGGTTTTTCGTGGCTGCGTCGAACTATAATCCACATGACAAGGGCAATGCGTGACGCCGATATTATATTCGATGCTGGGCAACATCCTGAAATGAATGCTGCAAATACAGTTGTGATTCCTAATGGGGTTCCTGTCGATCCAGGTAAAGCTATTGCCGCCAAGAATGAGTCGTTGCGGCGTGTATTTTTATTTGTTGGCCGATTAGAGCCTCAAAAAGATCCAATTGCACTCGTTCAAGCGTTTGCAGCTATGCATCATAAGAACTGTGAACTTTGGATGGCTGGTGATGGTGCTATGAGGAGTGATGTCGAGTTCGAAATCAACAGGTTAGGTATTAAAGATAGAGTACGTATATTGGGTGTTCGGAATGATGTGCCCCAATTGCTTGAACAGGCGGACTGTTTTGTCTTGTCTTCGCGCTGGGAAGGTATGCCGATGGCGGTTCTTGAGGCTGGCGCTATCGGGTTGCCAGTCGTTGCAACGCCCGTAGGATCCTTGTGTACGATACTAAATGATGATTGTGGTTATTTGGTAGAATCATCCCAGCTTCAGCACACGCTTGATGCTGTTGTTAACAATTATGTGGAAGCGAGTCGGCGCGGCAAACGTTTACAAGATAAGGTTATCAACCACTTTAGTCTTGAGCATATGGCAAGAGCGCATGCCAACTTATACAGAGGTCTAATGCCCAGATGACTAATCAAACTTTTTGGGCCAATGTTAATTAGGATGTTTAAGTCGTTTCGACCCTACAAAAGATTATCACCATTTTGTTCATGCGGAAGGATTTATAGCAGACCAATACGCTACCTAAATGCATTGTATGAAGCAATGGGTAATGAGTTTGCCCTGTATGGCAACTATTGCGGTTAATCCAGCAGTTTTACCGCAGTGTTAGTTGAGCCAGAAGATGAACTCGCTTAAGCATGTGGGCTTTTGAAAGTACTTGCTTTGCCCGCTGAGCAACACCTGCAAATCTTACAACGCGCCGTAACGCGCTTTAAAACGCTATATCAAGAAGTTCTTATGCAGGAATATACATAATGTGCGGATTTGCCGGTTATTTGAATTACGCCAACCAAGTCGAGGAAGGCATTTTGACAAAAAGGGGCGAAGCAATCATCCACCGTGGCCCAGATGATAACGGTATCTGGTATGATGCGGACGCGGGCGTAGGTTTGTCACATCGGCGTTTGTCCATTGTCGATTTGTCACCCGCAGGGCATCAATCTATGCTTTCCTGG
>CAWBFT010000032.1:0-7387 GCA_963788135.1 uncultured Gammaproteobacteria bacterium | reverse complement strand
GGGTGTAGATCTATTTGTGAGATATAAAACAACGCCTTACAATCATGTCATACTGCTTATCCTGATAAATTACCCGCTGGCTATTGAAAAGAGTAGGACTCAAAATCAAAATAGAGCTTCAAAAAACAATTATCAAGTGAGCCTACTCAAATGTCATTATCTCATTCAGTCCAAAAAACCGACAAACAAAACGCTTCTCTCAAGCCAATTATTCAGTTTTTAGAGACGATAAACGCTGTCCCACAAAAATACGGTTCCTTTGAAAAAGCCGAGCAAGCCATAAGAGAACTGGTTGTAGAACTGGAGAAATCCATGGTTCAGGAAACCTTGTCACAGTATGATATCAATACCCCCATTGTGGTCCGGGATGGCACAGTCTATCGTCAGGTTTTACGCCAGAATAAAACGTATACCAGCGCAGCCGGCCCGGTTCAAGTCGAGCGCTCGCTATACCGTGCAGAAGGGCAATGCATTTGCCCACTGGAATTACAAGCCGGTATTATTGAGAACTACTGGACACCTTCGGCCGCTCGCTTGGGGTGTTATGTAACGGCTCAACTTTCGCCCTATCAAGGCGAGAAACTATTCAAGGAGTTTGGACAGCTGCAGCCCTCAAAAAGTGCTCTGAGCCGATTATCGACTCAGTTAGCCCATATTTAACACATACAATTAATAGCCATTTAAAAACAATATGTTGTGTTATAAAAAACCTTCGTGTGGCACTACACTTTGAAAAATAGCGTCTAGTCTCAGTGTGTTAGACGATGGTTTTGCTAATACCTCCGGGGGCCGGGTTCACTTTTAACGCACGATAAATAGCCATTTGCTCCGGTTCTGCACGGGTGGCTTTGCGAATATGCAGGGCTTTACCATCGGCTCGACGGAAACTGGCGGTTACCCGGCATTGAGTGCTCATGATTTCCCGTAAGGTGCGCCAACTGCTGTTGGCATTAATGCCGCTCTCTTTCAGACAGCGACGAATAAGTTGGACGAACTGATAGGCCAACACGGTGATGAACAAGTGACTGTCAGCCCGCTCTTCTTTACTATGAAAGATAGGACGAAACCCCAGATCACTTTTGAAGCAGCGAAACACGGCTTCGAGGTCAGTGAGCATCCTATAGGTGCGCCATAGCTGTTCTTCCGGCCATTGGGTTTGGTTACTGCGCAGGCAATAAGTAACCGTTCAAAAGTTATTTAACATTTTTAGCGGGATTTTACTTTCAGGCGAAATTTACGGTATAAGATTTGCCGATATTAGCCAAGATATCGAACAACGATTCCTTCAGATTTCGAAACGATTCATAGGCAGAAAAAGGCATCCATTCGTATTTAATTTTTCGCCAGACGATTTCAATAATATTAAGTTCAGGCGAATAAGGGGCAATATTAACTATAGTTAAACCTTGTTGTTGCCACCGCTCAATATTTTCTTGAAACTCGAAACTCTTATGAATTGAAGCATTGTCCATGACCAGTACAGTCTGTCTTTGAAGTGATGGGATAAAATGATCAATACTGGCCACAACGACCGCACTGGTTACGCTGCCTTCAAATACAACGGAAGTAAACGAGCATTCTCGATTAACAAAACCTAACACATTAAGCCGCTTGCTTTTGGCGCAGGGGACTTCAATGGTTTCGCCTCGTGGTTGCCAGGCGTATGGGACGCAAGGTTCCAAAGTAAAACCTGATTCATCAAAATAAAACAAATCTATTTCTTTTTGTTTGGATTGTTCGATAAGCGTGGCCAATTGCTGGCGAGACTGTTCAAATAAATCAGGATCACGTTTTGATCGCAATGATTTTCGAACCCGTTTCCAAGTTAACCCTGCCCGTTTACAAATCCTTTTAAGTGTTGAGGTGCTGGGAGTGACTGTTAAATCAAGGCTCGCAGTTAATTCAGCCAGCACTTTTTTTAATGATCTTGGCGATTGATTGACACGTGTAATCGCATCAGCTTCTGCTTCGTTGCACAAAATAGGCGGACGACCACTGCGTGGCTTATCAAATAGCGCACAAATGCCGCCGTCTTTCCAAGCATGTAGCCATGTTGCCGCCGTTTGTCGGCAAATATTAAAGATACTGGCAATCTTCGCCAGCTTAAATCCATTATCACTTAATAAAATAGCATGAGCTCTTATTCGAGGAGCATGACACGGATGATTCTTATGCATTTCTTCTAAGGTTAGAATTTCTTCGGGTGGGAGCGTGTTGACAGCCAGCATGGCATGGAATATAAAGTATCTTCAAATGTTAGCATGATAACTTATTACTTTAATTGGTTTTTGTTAAAAGACTTTTGAACACCTACTTATTTAATAAGAATAACTCTCAATAACCTCAAATTTTAGACGGATTTACCCTATAGATAGCCTTACGACTTTTTAAAAATACAGCGTCAGGCAGCTCGTTTTTGTTTTTCGTCCAACAGCCGCTGCCGCTCCTTGTCGCGCTTGATTGTGCCCAACTTTTGAATATTACGCGATAAAACCGCTAACGCCACATAACGTTCAAAGGCGTCAATGCCGTGGTCAGGACATTTATCCAGACCATGGACTTCCAAAGCGTTAATCGCCGATTCAACGGCTGAATGTTGCTGTTTCGCTTGCATAAATTCCGGTGCGTATTCGCGTTCCTGATCGGCTTTGGATAACTTGCCTTTTTTGGGTAAAACGACTTGTTCAAGATGGTTTTTCAGTTCTTTTTGATTGTCCGGATTGTGGAAGCCTTTGTCAAAACTGCAGGCATTAAAACTGGGGAATTGCGCTTTAGTCGCTTCAACCATCGGCACAGCAACTTTGTCATCGGTGGTTTTTTGCATCACCTGACTGTGCAAGATGAAGCCATGGTTGTCTTCGGGTGTAGACCTGGTTGTGACAGCCAACATCATAATATGATTATTTTTTTCTAAATGGAATGACATTCTCTGGCAATGTAATTTTTTCAATATAGGTCTTTGACAGAACATCCCAGCCTTTATCAAATTGTTCACTTTGTATTAAACTACGAGCTGTTAACACACCCTGCCCCCCATTTACATTCCAACGCATTCCTGCACATTTCATTCGTTGAGTCACTAATGTTTTGCAGGTGGCTTCAGTAACACCTGAACCGATAGGATAATTGGATTTCAACGCCAGAGCATACTGCATTCTATGACGGTTATTTCTAAAATAGTGTAATTCAGTTTTCAGCTTTTTATTGTTCGGTTTTTTTTGACAGTGATATTTCAAGGTATTAATGACTTTTTCAATGCCCCCCATTTCATTTTTTAACAGACTTTTGTATTCCTGATATTTGGCAATGGCTCTAGCACTGCCTTTGCCATAGGCTGCTGCCATGGCATCATTCAGATGATCACAGGCGTGGAAGTAGTCCAGTAGTTCAACTCCTTGTCCCGGGAATAAGGTGTCACTCAAAAATCGCCAGTTATCCGCGGCGCCATCGGCTATTTTAATGAGATTGAGTTCGGGTTGTTGAGACAGGATCGTGTTGATGCTTTGTTCAACCTGGTTTTTGAGCGTTTTTTTGCCGGCTTCTGGCATCCGTCCAAACCGGATTGTTTTTAATCGCTCTCCGGCTTCGTCGTAAAAATTAATCGCTGCGCAGCTGGCTTCCCGATAAAAGGCTTTTGCTGTCTTTTCCTGATAGTCGCGCTTCTCCTGTTCCGATGGATGGTCCACTAATTCAGGCGCCTGATAACCATTCGCGGCTGCTTTGTTCAGCGGTATCATGATGCCATCTAATGAAGCGCTTACTGTCACCGCATTCTCTGGAATGGTGATGTCTGCACAAAATAGCCGTTCAAGTTGAGTCTGTTCTGACTCCCAGGTTTCTCCTAACCCATATTTAACACCATCTCCATGAATTTAGCCAAAAACAAGCAGAGAGTCATGTGTAAGTCATTGATTTTCTCATTATGCAGCTGAGTTTTGGTGTTGTTGGCGTTTTGTAGTGCCATAATAGTTAGAACGACCTATTGCGGATTTTTCCAGACTGCGCTATTTTTTGCGTCATGTACATCCGTCGAACTCATACCAACAACTCGTCCACGGGCGAACGTTATTACACCTACCGCCTGGTGGCCAGCCAACGCGTGGATGGCAAACCGCGTCAGATGACCCTATTGAATCTGGGTAGGCATTTCGCTGTTGATCAGGATTTTTGGACTTCGCTTTGTGTGCGAATTGAGCAATTGCTGAGTCACCAGGCTGAATTATTGCCTATCGACTTACCGTCAACCGTTGAAAAGGCGGCGCAACGCATTGCCGCTCAGCTCATCGAGCAACGGGCGGTCGTCATTAAAACACCGCTTGCGGATGAGGGGCATTCAAGCCCAGCTGAGTCGCCGGTCGCGCCTGTAGAATCCGTAGCGGCTGCGCCAGCCGATCTGCAAGCCGTCGATGTGAACTCCCTGGAATTGACCCGACCCAGAACTGTCGGCGTGGAACAGTTGGGACTTTGGGCCATGCAGCAACTGAATTTCCTCGATTTGCTGGCCCAGCTGGGCATCAATGGCGCGCACATAGCGGCGATAGTGGGTTCCATTATCGGTCGTATGGCCGGTGTAGGTTCGGAGTTGGCTACCCACAACTGGCTGATGAAGCAAAGCGCCTTGGGTGAGTTACTGGAGGTTGACTATCAAAGCCTGCCCTTGATGACGATGTACCGGGCAGCTGATGCCTTGTGGAAGCACAGCACCCGGATCGAGCAGACCTTATTCACGCGCCTTACGGATTTATTTGGTTTTTCGACCACCATTACCCTGTACGATCTCACCAACACCTATTTCGAAGGCGAAGTACCGCACAATACGAAAGCCCGGCATGGTCGCTCAAAAGAAAAGCGCTCGGATTGTCCGCTGGTGACGCTGGGTTTAGTCCTGGACGGCAGCGGTTTTGTGCGCCGTTCGCAGACCTTTGCCGGTAATGTCAGCGATAGCTAGTACGCTGGAGACCATGCTCCAAGACCTGAATGCACCACCGGGTGCCTTGGTGGTGATGGATGCCGGTATCGCCACAGAAGCCAATATTCAATGGCTGCGCACAACAGGTTATGGTTATCTGGTGGTCAGCCGCGAGCGTTCGCGTCAATTCAATGCGGACACCGCCATCGCGCTGGAAACCGCTGCCCAGGAAACGGTCCGCTGCCAAAAAGTACTCGCCGAAGACGGGCAAGAAGTTCGGCTCTATTGCCATTCACCCGGCCGTGAACAAAAAGAACAGGCGATGGCGGAACGCTTTGCCAGTCGTTTTGAAACCGAACTCAACGCCATAAACGCAGGCCTGCAACGCCCCCGCACCGAAAAACGCCCAGACAAATTGTGGGAACGCATTGGCCGTCGATGAGAAAAACAGCACGGCATCGGCCAGCATTATCAAATCGACTTGCAAACCGATGACAGCGGCGAAAAAGCCCTGAGCATCACTTGGCAAAAACACATTGTCGAGGGTTCCTATGGGGATCTTCCGGGCGTCTAAGTAACCGTTCAAAAGTTATTTAACATTTTTAGCGGGATTTTACTTTCAGGCGAAATTTACGGTATAAGATTTGCCGATATTAGCCAAGATATCGAACAACGATTCCTTCAGATTTCGAAACGATTCATAGGCAGAAAAAGGCATCCATTGGTATTTAATTTTTCGCCAGACGATTTCAATAATATTAACCCATATTTAACACATACAATTAATAGCCATTTAAAAACAATATGTTGTGTTATAAAAAACCTTCGTGTGGCACTACACTTTGAAAAATAGCGTCTAGTCTCAGTGTGTTAGACGATGGTTTTGCTGATACCTCCGGGCGCTGGGTTCACTTTTAACGCATGATAAATTGTCATTTGTTCTGGTTCTGCCCGGGTGGCTTTGCGAATATGCAGGGCTTTACCATCGGCTCGACGGAAACTGGCGGTTACCCGGCATTGAGTGCTCATGATTTCCCGTAAGGTGCGCCAACTGCTGTTGGCATTAATGCCGCTCTCTTTCAGACAGCGACGAATAAGTTGGACGAACTGATAGGCCAACACGGTGATGAACAAGTGACTGTCAGCCCGCTCTTCTTTACTATGAAAGATAGGACGAAACCCCAGATCACTTTTGAAGCAGCGAAACACGGCTTCGAGGTCAGTGAGCATCCTATAGGTGCGCCATAAGTAGGTGTTCAAAAGTCTTTTAACAAAAACCAATTAAAGTAATAAGTTATCATGCTAACATTTGAAGATACTTTATATTCCATGCCATGCTGGCTGTCAACACGCTCCCACCCGAAGAAATTCTAACCTTAGAAGAAATGCATAAGAATCATCCGTGTCATGCTCCTCGAATAAGAGCTCATGCTATTTTATTAAGTGATAATGGATTTAAGCTGGCGAAGATTGCCAGTATCTTTAATATTTGCCGACAAACGGCGGCAACATGGCTACATGCTTGGAAAGACGGCGGTATTTGTGCGCTATTTGATAAGCCACGCAGTGGTCGTCCGCCTATTTTGTGCAACGAAGCAGAAGCTGATGCGATTACACGTGTCAATCAATCTCCCAGATCATTAAAAAAAGTGCTGGCTGAATTAACTGCGAGCCTTGATTTAACAGTCACTCCCTGCACCTCAACACTTAAAAGAATTTGTAAACGGGCAGGGTTAAATTGGAAGCGGGTTAGAAAATCATTGAGATCAAAACGTGATCCTGATTTATTTGAACAGTCACGCCAGCAATTAGCCATGCTTATCGAACAAGCCAATCAAAAAGAAATTGATTTGTTTTATTTTGATGAATCAGGTTTTACTTTGGAACCTTGCGTCCCATACGCCTGGCAACCACGAGGCGAAACCATTGAAGTCCCCTGCGCCAAAAGCAAACGGCTTAATGTGTTAGGTTTTGTTAATCGAGAATGCTCGTTTACTTCAGTTGTATTTGAAGGCAGCATAACCAGTGCGGTCGTTGTGGCCAGTATTGATCATTTTATCCCATCACTTCAAAGACAGACTGTACTGGTCATGGACAATGCTTCAATTCATAAGAGTTTCGAGTTTCAAGAAAATATTGAGCGGTGGCAACAACAAGGTTTAACTATAGTTAATATTGCCCCTTATTCGCCTGAACTTAATATTATTGAAATCGTCTGGCGAAAAATTAAATACGAATGGATGCCTTTTTCTGCCTATGAATCGTTTCGAAATCTGAAGGAATCGTTGTTCGATATCTTGGCTAATATCGGCAAATCTTATACCGTAAATTTCGCCTGAAAGTAAAATCCCGCTAAAAATGTTAAATAACTTTTGAACGGTTACTTAAAGATAGGTTGATGGGTGCAAACAACATTCAACCGCTACCTGATTTGATTCGGGTTGCTGCTACCTGTAGTAATGAGAAGTTACCAATATG
>CAWBFT010000031.1:0-10496 GCA_963788135.1 uncultured Gammaproteobacteria bacterium | reverse complement strand
GAAGCAATTCGGTTTTTACTGCTTACTCCCTTCCCTCCGGGAGAGGGTTGGCGTGAGGGGATATAATAATCAAGTTATTTCATGCACGTTCCTTAAGTCATTGGCGCAATCCCTGACCTGCTCGGCAAATCCGAGTCCACAGGTTTGGCTGATGAAACGGAATTCGCAGGCTGGTGGTTCACTGGATAACTCCATCAAAGCAGCCAGCTGGCTGAAATGCCGGGATGCAATCATGCGGCGTAGCGCCGCTTCCGACTCCCAAATTTCTTCGTAACAAAGGTAGCGTGACCCCATTGCTGTCTTGTACACCTCGACAGCCATACAACCAGGCTCTACGCGCGCGCTTTTGGCTAGCGCTTGCAATGCGGTGATCAGAGTTCGGGTTTTGTTGGGCGGTGCCTTAAGCACAAGGTGTAGTTCGATCATGGCTAAATATAAGCAGAAAGTGGGCCATTTTAAAGCCGCTGAAAAAAATGACTTGAATAACGTTTATGTAACAGGTTGTTACAATAAGCCAGAGAAAATCCATGCGCTGGAAATCAGGTGGTAACACACGAAATATCGTGGTTTCCACGAAATAAATCGTTATAAAGAAGCTGGCCGCCAGAAGCCGAGGTTGTTGATGGGGCTTTCAAGTGTACTAGGATTGCGTCTCCCAAATAACTTTGAAAATTTACCAGTAAATAGCGTCCTAATTTGCCGCCAGAAATATTAAATTAACGACTTAAATGTCCGTAGCCTACTTTTAAACGGAAAAGCATATGCTGACAATGGTCAATTTGAAGCTATTTCTGCACTAACGCCCCCGCACGAGTAAGCAATAAAAAAGCCCAGCTGAGAACAGTTGGGCTTGGGTTACTGGTGGGCGGTTGGGAAATGAATATTCTACATAATGGCCGTGAGTCGCCCGTCATAACTGCATCACGATGAACGTCAGCTATCTCGAAATGCTTGCATCCGCAGCCGACCCATTCCGGTCAACCAAATACTTTTTTAGATAAAAAGATAACATCTGAACTGAATCGTGAAGCTTTCAGTGTCGCTTTCGAGCGGTCTGTTCTGCGCGTCTTTTATCACCTTATCTTTGCCTGATTTCTTACAAGTTTTAACCAAACCATTTGGCATTCTAATGTTGTGATACTTGTTTGCCTTGGCGGTAAACTGTCATAAAGTAAGGCTTTGTAACAGCTATAAGAGGGGGAGTTTAAATACTAACGAGGCGAAAACGTACGCTAAGGAATTAAACAACTGCCCCTTAACGTACGGTTTTTCCGTTCCGTGAGTAGCCCCCTCATAAGGGCTTTTACTCGCTATTACCAACCTGCATCCGCTTTTTTCAATACATAAGCCGCTACATTTTCAATATCGGCTGCATTGAGTGTACCTAGTTTGCCAAAAGCTGGCATAGGCGGTTTGCCATTGGTGACTAGCTCAATAATCGCTGCGGCTGAGTTCATTTTGTTGGTTTCTAAATCCTCTTTGCTTAAAGACTTGCCAGCTGCCATGACATTTTTACCACCTGAATGACAGGTCGTGCAATTATTGGTGAATATTTCTTTCCCTTTTTCTGCATCTGCTGCCATGGAAGAACTTGCAAAGCTGATAAGTGTTAAGGCTACTACTGAGATGATTGTTTTCATTTATTTGTACTCATTAAAAAAGATTCATTAAAAAACTCGTAGATACCCTCTTACGAGTTAACCCATGCTTTATTTACTACCCCTGAGACACGCCCGGTTGCCAAAAACTTAAACCCCGTTGGTTCATCACAAACGTTTTTTATTTACTCACAAAAATAACTTTGCGATGACTACTTTACTTGCTTGCATCAGTGACACATTTCTTGGTAAAGCTATTCTTCGCTGCACCTTTCAACTTCTTCTCAGCTGCTTTTGCATCGCAATCCGCTTTGGCAGCATTTACCTTGGCATCTTTTTCACATTTTTTGATAAAGCTATTTTTAGCTGCGCCGGCCAATTTCTTCTCGGCAGCCTTGGTATCACAACTTGCATCGGCCGCATAGGCAGTCTGGCTTGCCAAAAATAAAACCACCAGCGCAAAAACTATTTTTTTCATCTTGTTCTCTCCAAAAATAATGAATGGAAACCTCATTCTATCCTAAGCCGGACAAGCCGGAACCAAAAAGGGTAAACTAAGCCGCCACGATTTTGTTTTACTATTGAGGGCTTTGGTTATGCAATGGCTGACAATGCTTTTATTCGCATCGACGATTTCGCGCGGGCGCAACAACTGGCCGATGCGTTTCGGCCCGACGATCTGCACCGGCTTCTCGAAACTTAAGCCAAGGTGTGTTGTCCAGTGGTTGACGCCTTTGCGCAGACTTATCATTGGAGCCTGATGCAAACCGAGTATTCGACCGATCTGGTGTTTACTTCCGAAACCGCATTAAAACCGATCTACGAGCAGCTTTCCAGGCAAGCAGTCATCGCCGTCAAAGCCGAAAATGTATCGAGTTTCCTCGGCAAAAAAATAACCCCTCAATTAGCCCAGGAAATCGGCAGCCGACTCTCCACCCGCTTCGAAGGCACTTGTATTAAACATCGCATGGGCAGCGCCTCAGTTAAAATTTACGATAAGTATGGTCAAGTGCTGCGTATCGAAACCACCACCAATGATGTCTCCTTTTTCAAACACCACCGCAAGGTGGAACACAAAAACGGTACCGAAACACGGGAACTGGCACCACTGAAAAAATCCATCTATAGCCTTATCGATTTGCGGGAAATCCTCCTCGGCTGCAACCGACGCTATCTCGACTTCCTTTCCTCGCTGGATGACCATTCAGATGAAAAACGCGCATTACAAAAGCTCACCGAACCCAAAACCGTCCAAAACATAACCTGGCGGGGTTTTAATTTCTTCGCAGCTACTGACCAGGCATTGTTACGCGCTGTGCTAGACCCCAAGTTTATTATTAACCGGCTTTTTGAATAGTTTCGTAGGCTTTGCTAATTTTTTGAGTCTTTTCTTTGGCCAGTCGCATCATTTCTTCGGGCAGTCCTTTCGCGACTAATTTATCAGGGTGATTTTGGCTCATTAAGCGTCGATAGGCTTTTTTGACTTCGGACTTACTGGCGGAAGGTGTCAAGCCTAAAACGCTATAAGCATCTTGCAGGCTGGTTTTTTGCGGGGTTCTTTGGCTATAAGAGCCGCGCCCCTGGAAACGTTGTTGTGCTTGAAACTGTATTTTCAAGCGTTCATAGTCGAAACGGGAAATTCTTAGTTGACTGCAAATATGCAAAAGCAGCCTTTCTTCGCTATCAGCCAGAGTGCCGTCAGCAAAAGCTTCTTGCAACTGGATTTCCAAAAACATGCGTATTAAATCGGTGCGTCGATGGCATTCTTTGTAGAATTGGGCCAGGACATCATTCAGCGGAAAATCTGTTTGCTTTCCCTGCTGAAAGAGATTGATTGCCGTTGCTCGCATATCGCTCGTAAGCGCCATTTCATTCATGACACGGTTGGCCAGAGAAATTTCTTCAGGGGAGACATGGCCGTCTGCCTTGGCAATGTGGCCCATGACAGAAAAGGTGGCTGTAAAAAATGCCATTTGTACTCGATGCTGATCGCCGGGATTGAGCCTTTCACCCGTTTCTATGCCGTCCAAACCCTTACCAAACTGGTGCCCGACGGATGCGCCTAAAATGGCACCTAAAGGTCCGCCAAGCAGAAATCCGAAGGCACCGCCCACAACTGTGCTAAACCAGCTCATTGTTATCGATCCTGTTGTGTAAAGAATAATGGTAAAATTATAACATTATCACTCTTTCAAAACTTAGCGAGGACTTATGACCGCTCCAGAAGCTCTATATCAATCAGCCCTGTCTTCTCTAAAGTTACGCGCTCGTGGAAAAGTGCGTGATATTTACGATATTGACGATAAGCACATGCTAATAGTAACTACGGATAGGCTTTCCGCATTTGATGTGATTTTACCTGATCCGATACCTGGCAAAGGGCGCGTTTTAACCCGCATTTCCAATTTCTGGTTTAAAAAATTGCAGGCAATCATACCCAATCATTTAGCCGATATTCCGTTGGAGCAGATCATACCCGATGCTGATGAACGCGCCCTGATCGAGGAGCGAGCTATTGTGGTTAAGCTATTAAAGCCGCTGCCGGTTGAAGCGATAGTGCGCGGCTATCTTATTGGTTCCGGCTGGAGAGATTACCAAAAATCAGGCGCTGTCTGTGGTATTAAATTACCTGCTGGTCTGCAGCAAGCACAGCAATTACCCGAAGCCATTTATACGCCATCGACAAAGGCGGCCGTCGATCAGCATGATGAAAACGTTTCATTTGAACAAACCGTTAAGTTGATGGGGCAAGATTTGGCAGAACAAGTGCGTAATGCCAGTTTGAAATTATACAAAGAGGCGGCAGCCTATGCCAAAGAGCGGGGCATTATTATTGCGGATACCAAATTTGAATTCGGTGTTGATGATGCCGGGGATTTATACCTGATTGATGAGGCTTTAACCCCAGATTCATCAAGGTTCTGGCCTGTTGACCAGTATCAGGTAGGTATCAGTCCCCCCAGCTTCGACAAGCAGTATGTTCGCGATTATCTGGAAACATTGGACTGGAATAAAACTGCACCTGGACCTTCATTACCACCGGAAGTGGCAGCGTTCTGTGCGGAAAAATACCGGGAAGCGGAAATCAGACTAACCCAAGAGTCATTCAAATGAGTAAAAGCACCCTGCAAGAGGAGCCTATTTTAGAAGTCAATGTGGCCTACGATTCTGTGCCCCTTTTTGTGGATCTTGACGGCACCTTAATCAAAACCGATTTGTTAATCGAGAGTGCTTTCTTTTTATTAAAAAAACAGCCCTGGATTGTGTTTGCCATGCTTTACTGGCTGGCATTCGGTAAAGCCCATCTCAAAGAAGAGATAGCGAAACGGTCGGTATTGGACTTTAGCGTCTTGCCACTACAAAAAGACTTTGTTGAGTTTTTAAATAACGAGGCCAGGCATGGGCGAACTTTATATCTGGCGACTGCGTCTGATCGCCGCTTGGCTGAGCCGGTGGCAAATCGGCTGGGGATTTTCAAAAAAGTCCTGGCCAGTGATGGGCATCGTAATTTGAAAGGGGCGCGCAAACTGGAGACTATACTGACCTGTTGCAATGGCTCTGCATTTGACTATGCAGGCAATGAGCGAGCTGATTTTGCCATTTGGGCGAAAGCGCGGCGCGCTATTTTGGTCAATCCCGGCATGGGTGTAATTGCTGCGGCCAAGAAGCGTCGCGTTGACATTCAGCGGGTGTTTGACGATCGTCCATCAATAGCAAAAACCTGGATAAGCGCTCTCCGGATACATCAGTGGGCCAAAAATGTATTACTGGGCGTGCCTATTTTGACAGCGCATGCGTTTAATTTCTCGGCAATTGCTGAAATAGCCGGAGCGTTTACGGCTTTTGGCCTGGTAGCATCCGTCACTTATTTACTGAATGATTTACTTGATCTGGTTGCAGACCGCCATCATCCCCGAAAATGCAAACGCCCGTTTGCCGCCGGCAATATCGGTTTGATTTCAGGTATTCTGGGCATGATAGTCATGTTCGGCGCGGGTTTTGGCCTTGCCGTTCAGCTGTCCGATCATTTCTTGTTCACACTGTTGGTTTATTTGGGATTAACAATCAGTTATTCATTTTTCTTTAAGGGGGTTGTGCTGGTAGATGTGTTGCTTTTGGCTTCACTCTACACCATTCGTATTGTTGCGGGAGCATATGCTATTGAGGTGCCAGTGTCATCGTGGTTGCTGGGATTCTCCATGTTTATATTTCTCAGTCTGGCTTTGGTCAAGCGCTGCACCGAATTATTGGCAATGCAACGGTTAGCACGCGAAACCATGAAAGGCCGGGGGTATCTGGCCTCCGATTACCCAATGCTCAGCGCGATGGGCGTTGCGTCTGGTTATATATCAATTCTGGTGTTAGCCTTGTTTATTAGCAGCCCGGAGAGTGTTGGCAAATATACCTATCCGGTTTTATTGTGGCTGCTATGCCCATTGATGGCTTATTGGGTGTCTCGATTGTGGCTAAAAACCTCGCGCGGTGAAATGCACGATGATCCACTGGTCTTTAGTTTAAAAGACCAGGCCAGTTGGATCGTTTTTATCAATACGATGATGATTACCCTGGTGGCGATATGAAAGAAATGACAATTTCCTGGACAGTTTTAACGCTGATTTTTATCAGTGTCACTATTTCCGCGGTTGCTCAAGTTACCTTGAAACACGGCATGTCTTCGCCAGCTGTTCAACAGGGACTTACCGGCGGCTGGCTGGAAATTGTTATCGTGGTTGCCACCAGCCTCTATGTGTGGCTTGGTCTCATGTTGTACGCGCTAGGTGCATTGCTCTGGTTGGGAGTGCTGGCGAAAATTGATGTGAGCATCGCTTATCCTTTTGTCGGTTTGGGGTTCATTCTTACTGCGCTATTTGGTGTGTTTTTGCTCGGCGAAGCCTTTTCCGTCATACGTTTTGTCGGCACATGCCTCGTGGTATTAGGCATTGTCTTGGTTACCCAGGGTTGTTGATCATCATCAAGCTATAAACTATTTATAATTAGTTAGCAATCATTGGAGGGTACGCAGCAATAATCGTTTATTTTGCGCCAGTCCTCGCCTTTCTTGCCTGAAAATCAGTTGGACTTGGTTAGCCTGATAATCGTCTCAGACCTCAAGGTTTGACTACTTGATTTTAATCAACCTTGATTTAATAAAGCCCGCTAGCTATAATCCCCGAGCCATTATGTTTGGAGAGCCCTGTGACAGCTAGAAAATTATCTACTGTCAGTAAGATTCTAAGTTATCAAGTCATGATAATACTGATAATTACTGCTGGCTTCGCCATTGCAGAAGGATGGCATCAAGGCTTGTCTAGCGCTTTAGGAGGGATTGCAGCTTTTATTCCCAACCTGTACTTTGCATTGCGCATAGTCAGATCCTCCGGTATGCCGGCACGAAAGATAGTCAATTCTTTTTATGCTGGAGAATCAGGCAAATTATTGTTAACAGCCGCTCTGTTCATAATGATTTTTAAAGTACCAAACATACAAATTTTACCGCTGCTAACTGGATACATAGCAGCATTATCGGTTTTTTGGTTCGCACTACTGATGCGTTAACACTAATTTTTAAAGAGAGGAACGATGGCTACAGAAGCTCATGCCGCCGAAGGTGCAACCGGATATATTATTCACCATTTAACCCCATTACACGTTGGTGAAGGTTTTTGGACACTGCATCTTGACACCTTGTTTTTCTCAGCCGTTTTAGGGAGCTTGTTCATTTGGTTTTTTAAGACGGCAGCAGAAAAAGCAACTTCCGGTGTACCTGGATTAGTGCAGAATTTTGCTGAAATGTTGATTGAGTTTGTTGATAATCAGGTTAAAGACAGCTTTCATGCCCACAGTAAACTGATCGCGCCTTTGGCATTGACAATATTTTGCTGGGTATTCCTATGGAACTTTATGGACTTATTCCCTGTTGATATTTTACCGCTTATTGGCTCGATCATGGGCATTGAGTACCTGAGGGTCGTCCCAAGTACCGATTTGAATGCGACATTTGCCATGTCTATATCAGTTTTTTGTTTGATCATATTTTACAGCATCAAAATTAAAGGGCCCTGGGGATTCGCAAAAGAGTTAATGTTTCAACCCTTCGGTCCTTGGTTATTACCCTTCAACTTGCTGTTGAAATTAGTAGAAGAAATTGCAAAACCAATCTCACTGGCGCTTCGTTTGTTCGGAAACCTGTATGCGGGTGAATTGATTTTTATTTTGATTGCCTTATTGCCTTGGTATATCCAACCGGTATTAAGTTTCCCCTGGGCAATTTTTCACATTTTAATTATTACTCTTCAAGCCTTCATATTCATGGTATTAACCATAGTTTACCTGAGCATGGCGCACGAAGATCATTAATTATTGTTTAACTGTTTTTTTATTACTTAACTAACCGTTTGGAGGTTTCATGGAAATTGCAAAATTAATTGCTGACGTACAAGGCATGACTGCTATCGCAGTGGGTCTGGTTCTTGGTATGGGCGCTTTGGGAACCGCAATAGGCTTTGGTCTATTGGGTGGAAAATTCCTGGAAGGCGCAGCTCGTCAACCGGAAATGGTTCCTATGCTGCAAGTAAAAATGTTTGTTGTTGCAGGTCTATTAGACGCGGTAACAATGATTGGCGTTGGTTTGGCGTTGTTCTTCACTTTCGCAAACCCATTCCTGTCTGCTGTCCAAGCTGCGGCTGCGGGTTAATGATAAAAGCTGTCTAATTTTAATAGCAACAATAGGAACGCATCGTGAGTATCAATGCTACTCTGATTGGGCAAATGATTACATTTGCACTTCTGGTATGGTTTACCATGAAGTACATTTGGCCTCCTTTATTTGACTCTTTAGAAGAACGTAAAAAGAAAATTGCCGATGGTTTAGCTGCCGCTGAAAGAGGGCACGAAGAAATTCTTTTGGCTGAGAAAAGAGCCAAAGGTGTTTTAAAAGAAGCTAAAGAACAATCTTCAGAGATTGTTACCCTCGCACAAAAACGTGCCAATGAAATTGTTGAAGAATCAAAAGACGCCGCTAAAAAAGAGGGCGAGCGTTTGATTGTTGCAGCAAAAGCACAAATTGAACAGGAAATACAGCAAGCTAAAGAAGGTTTGCGTCAAGAAGTGGCTGATTTAGCGTTAAGTGCTGCAGAACAGATCCTGGGAGCAGAAATTGATATAGCTAAGCATCAGGACATTATTAGCAAAGTCTCTAATCAATTAGGATAGGCAGTATAATGAGCGAACTGGCAACATTGGCAAGGCCTTACGCAGCGGCAGTGTTTAAAAGGGCCAAGGAGACTCATGCGACAGCAAAATGGTCGCAGAGCTTGGCGTTTATGTCGGCTGTTTTAATGAATAACGACATTTCTGTTGTAGTCGATAACCCAAAAGTGAACAAACAAAGGTTATTAGCACTTATGCTGGATATTTGCCAAGGGCACATTAATGACGAGAATGAAAATTTTCTAAAATTACTGATTTATAACAATCGATTAAACTTATTAACTCCTATTGCTAAGCTTTTCGAAGCTTATAAAGCAGAAGATGAAGGTTATATTGATGTTGAAGTGACTAGTGCATATTCTTTATCCAAAGAAGCAAAGCACGATTTAACGACAACGCTGGAAAAGACCCTGGGCAAAAAAATCCATATGAACGTAACCGTGGATAAGTCATTAATTGGCGGCGTTCTCGTGCGCGCGGGCGACAAAGTAATCGACGGCTCTATTAGAGGCCGGCTTCAACAATTAGCAAAAAGGCTCTAACTTTAGAGTGAGAAAAGCACATGCAATTAAACCCATCTGAAATAAGTGATCTGATTAAAAAGAAGATCGAAAACTTCGACTTGAGTGCCGAAGCGCATACAGAAGGTACCGTAGTCAGTGTGACTGATGGTATTGTAAGAGTACATGGTCTTTCTGAAGCCATGCAAGGTGAGATGCTTGAATTTCCTGGGAATACCTTCGGAATGGCACTTAACCTTGAAAGAGACTCTGTAGGTGTGGTGATATTAGGTTCATACCAGCACATTACAGAAGGCGATACCGTAAAATGTACCGGAAAAATTTTGGAAGTACCCGTTGGTGAGGCACTTTTGGGACGTGTTGTTGACGCCCTGGGCAATCCTATCGACGGTAAAGGGGCTATTGATACCAAAGACACGGCTCCCATTGAAAAAATTGCACCGGGCGTAATTGCCCGCCAATCAGTTGATCAACCTGTGCAACTAGGCCTGAAATCAATTGATGCAATGATTCCAGTAGGACGTGGACAGCGGGAATTGATCATTGGAGATAGACAAACCGGTAAAACAGCCATTGCGATTGATGCAATCATCAATCAAAAAGGCACAGGCATCAAGTGTATTTATGTTGCTATCGGTCAAAAACGCTCATCAATTGCCAATGTTGTACGGAAACTGGAAGAACATGGTGCAATGGAGCATACGATTGTTGTTTCGGCATCAGCTTCTGAATCGGCTGCACTTCAGTTCATTGCTCCCTATACGGGCTGCTCAATGGGCGAATTCTTCAGAGATCGTGGTGAAGATGCCCTGATTATCTACGATGATTTGACTAAACAAGCCTGGGCTTATCGCCAGGTTTCTTTGTTGTTACGTCGTCCACCAGGTCGAGAAGCATATCCAGGTGACGTGTTCTATTTGCATTCGCGTTTGTCTGGAAAGAGCATCTCGTATTAACGCAGATGAAGTAGAAAAACTTACAGGCGGCAAGGTAAAAGGCAAGACAGGCTCATTAACCGCTTTGCCGATTATTGAAACCCAAGGCGGTGACGTGTCCGCTTTTGTGCCGACCAACGTTATTTCTATAACCGACGGACAGATTTTCCTAGAAAGCAACTTATTTAACTCTGGTATCCGTCCAGCGGTAAACGCTGGCTTGTCGGTATCGC
>CAWBFT010000030.1:0-125413 GCA_963788135.1 uncultured Gammaproteobacteria bacterium | reverse complement strand
ATAAACAAAGTCGATATAACCTTTGAATTGTTGATAACGTTCGTCCGAATAAGGAAACCAGTTAGGTTCCTTGACTAAATGACTTCGGCTAGTTAAGCCGGAAACCGGATACGTAAAATTCCTTAACCCTTCTGCGCCGTGATAACGGCCAAAACCGCTTTTTTTGACGCCACCGAACGGCAAGCCCGGATGACCGACATTTTTCAAGACATCGTTGACCGACCAGTTGCCGACTTCTAATTGCTTGAGCAACACGTTCCGCTTTTGCAATATCTGTGCTCCAGATGCTGGCATTCAAGCCGAAGTCGCCTTTGTTGGCAAACTGGATGACTTCATCTTCGCTGATAAAAGGTATTACCGGCAATATAGGCCCGAAGGTTTCTTCCTGCATGACCAGCATATCTGGCGTAACATCCCACAATACAACCGGATTAAGGTAATTTGCTTCAAATTCTAACTGTCCGGAAGCTTTAGCGCCTTTTGCCAAGGCATCCTCATATTGCTTTTGCACAATGTCGATCTGCCGTTTGGATGTCATCGCGCCTAAATCGCCTTCTGCACCATGACCGATTTTCAGTTTTGCTACGCCGTCAATTATCATTTGCAAAAAAGAATCAAAACAAGACTGCTGCACATACAAACGTTCGACTGAGACACATGCTTGCCCACTGTTGCAAAACGCACCGTACAAAGCACCGTCGCGCGCCCGCTCAAGGTCGGCATCGTCAAAGACGATCATCGCATCTTTACCGCCCAACTCCAGAATTACCGGAATGGGATATTGCGCGGCACGTTGCATTACGGCACGACCCGTATTCAAACTTCCGGTAAACACCACCAGATCGGGACTAGCATCAATCAGCTGCTCGCCGCATTGGCCATCGCCGACTACCCACTGCACCAAACCTTGCGGCAAATCCAGCTTGGCAAATAAATCCATAATGAGTTGTCCAACCGGCAGGCTTAATTCAGATAGTTTAAAAAGAACAGCATTACCGGCAAAGAGTGCGCTTAACATCTGGGCAACTGTGATCTGGAAGGGATAATTCCACGGTGAAATAATGGCGACAACGCCATAAGGTTTGCGGGTAATTTCAGCCGTTGCACCGGGAAATGCAAACGGTGATGTAGCAATGCCTTGATTCCGTAATATACGGGCAGCATGTTTTTCGTAATACTTAACTAAGTCCAACACAGGATAGACTTCACCCAACAATGCTTCAGTCAGCACTTTACCTGTCGTGCGGCTAATAACCTCGCAAACGGAATCAATCTCGGCTAATAAATGCCGACTGAATTGCGCTAGGATACGGCCACGCTCTTTAACCTTCAACCGCCTCCCATGTTTCGCGGCTGACCGAGCAGACTGTATCTGCCGCTTATATAGATTCGGACGGTCTGGTTTCAAACTCGCCCAGTATTTTCCCGTCAATCGGCGATACGGCTTGAATCCTAGCCACGTTGAATTCTAGCCTTGTTTCAACCAAGCGCTTTGCTTGATTTCTTTATACGTCACTTGATGTTTTTTACAGATCAGGTTGGAGGAAATCCGCGCCGATTCATAAATCGTCGGCAAGCCGCTGCCGGGATGCGTGCCGCCGCCAACCAAGTAACAATTATCCAGCTCCTCAAAACGGTTATGCGGTCGCCAGTACAGCATCTGGCTGAATTTGTGCGACAGGCTAAACGTTGCGCCTTTGTAGACATTTTCCTCGGTTTCCCAGGTTTGCGGGGTAATAATTTTTTCGCATTCGATATGCGCGCGAATGTCGGTTAACCCCAACCTCGCGCCCAAGGTATCCAGTGTTTGCTCGCGCACTTGCTGGCAGTGCGCCTGCCAATCGAGACCGCTGTCGTTATTCGGCATCGGCACCAACACATACAGGGCAGATTTGCCTTCCGGGGCTAAAGTCGCATCAGTCACCGAGGCGTTATGCACATAAAACGAGAAATCCTCGGTTAAGGTCTTATTATTGAAGATATTGCGGACATTAGTGTGGTAATCCTTAGCGAACACAATGGTGTGGTGAGGTAAGTCGTAAACCTTATCCAAGCCCAGATACAGCATGAAGGTTGAACAGGAAAAATCGCGTTTTTTCAATTGCTCACGGTCGTATTTTTTTAACTCGCCCGGTTCAACCAAATGCGACATGGCATGACCGAAATCAGCATTCACAATGACTTCATCGCCAAATACTTGCTCGCCATTTTCCAGCCTGACGCCTTTAACCTTTTTATTTTCAATGATTAAGGATTGCACCGGCGCATTGGTATGGATTTCCCCGCCGGATTCCTTGATCACTTGCGCCATCGCCGTCGCAATGCGATTTAACCCGCCGGTCACATGGTAAATACCGTAATCGTGTTCCAGATAAGGCAGCATGGTAAACAGCGCGGGGCATTCCCACGGCGACATGCCCAAATATTTGGACTGGAAGGAAAACGCCAGCCGCATTTTTTCTTCCTTAAAATACTGGCCCAAATTGGTAAACACGCTTTTTGGGAACGCCAGCCAAGGTATTGCCTTGATTAAATCCAACGATAAAAACGAACTTAACGAGGAATAATCCCGGGTAATGCAGGGATAAAGCTGATTAAAACGTGCCCGTTCATTCGCTGATAAAGCGATCATAAGTGGCGCTACCTTCCGTAAATACCCGATCCAGTTCGGCGCGCATCTTGTCCGGCTCGGAATACACATCGAGTTTCCGGTCATCGTAAACCAATTGGTACATAGGATTTAACGGCACGAAGTCCATGTAATCTTCACTGCGCTTGCCGCACAGTTCAAACATTTCATCCAGCACGCCTTTCATCAGCAAAAAGGTCGGGCCGGTATCGAAGGTAAAGCCGTTCATGCTGATCGCCCGGTTGCGTCCGCCGACTTCATGATTTTTATCGAAAATTGAAACTTTAAAACCGCGTTGACTTAACAACATGCCGGCGCATAATCCCCCCGGCCCCGCGCCGACGATGATGATATGTTTGGTGTTCGCCATTAAATTACTTGCCTTCTTTTTCTTATTGGTTTTTAATTAACCGCATAATTTAACAGCAAAGTTGGAAAATGCCATATTTTAGATGACTAAATCGGCAAGTGATTCCAACACGCAAGTTTCGTAAGGTTAACACCTATGGCATAACCAACTTTTTGCCAACTTAGTTAAGGCGTTTGAAAAGATTCGATTTTAGACTATCATTGAAGCCATGATGGTTAAGCTGATGAAAATCCGAAACTCAATAATTTAGGGGAAAAACCGGTGTGTCCGCAGATTTATTCAGAGAGACATAACAGCCGAAGGACATCTGATCTTGCAATCACTTAGAATAAATCTCACACGATATACACCGGATTGTAGTTTTTGCTATACACCTAAACAGGTGCATACTTTACGTTATGTGCAACATGGGGGAGTCATGAAAATTGACCAAGATTATTTGAAGGGATTGTTGGAAGCGTTTGAGGCAGCAGTGAAGCCGACAACAGATATCCGAGAATTACAACAGCAGGGCTTCAACTATGAAGATGATAAATTCATTTTTCATCTTCATATTCTTGCCGATCAAGCACTGGTCGAACAAGAGCATGGTTCTGGGCTTGGATACACAAAAGGTGCAGATGGTTCTGTTACTTGGTCCGTAGTTCCGTTACGTCTTACCGCAAATGGGCAAGATTTCATTGAAGCATTGCGCAACAGCAAAGTTTGGGAAACTATAAAATCAGAATTTAAAGAAGCTTCCATTGGGACTTTGTGGAAGGTGTCAAAAGAACTTCTTGAGGGTTATACCAAGAAGAGGGTAATTGCGCTAATAGCTAGTGTTGAGTAAGCACATACAAGGCTATCAACCACGCGCTGCTTCGCAGTGCTGGAGCGTTTATTTTGAAACTGATTTTTGAATTTTCAGAAGAGAAATTCGTTGATCTTTGCGCAAATAATGCTCGAAGGAAAGAAACGACTATTTTTCAAGATATGTATGAAGCTCTTGCGTACTTTCTCATTACTTCTTTTGATCAAAGCCAAAATATTACAGAAATAAAGCAAAGCTACAAAACAGAATACTATGATCAGCATTTATCTCTCCAAGAGTACATCAACCAAGGATGCATTAAGTTTCCTTATCCAGAGATTGATATCTACTCAAAGAAAGAGCACCCTTTACCCGTTGATACGGTTGTTCTTCCCGATTTTATAAGTCTTGTTGACTTCAACTATGGATTTGGGGTTTCAAAAAAAATACTGGTCAAAGAGCACAACTTAAAAACAAAAAATAGGGTTTCAATCCGATTGCTGGACTTGCGCATAGACGCCAATATATTGAATAAAATCATCAAGCAAGTCGGGAGTAGTCAACATCTTAGGCCATCCATGCTAGGTGTATGGGAGTGGCGGCAAACTTTCTATAACAAAATCGATGGACATGTATATTTCTGCAAATGCTTTGAATCAGCTATCAGAAAAAAAGTTGGCCGATTAAGAGCGGTCGCAGGTGGATATGTAGATGATGGTGAATATCTTGCCTCAAAAGAATATATGGAGCTGCCGGAATATGTGAAGAAATATGTGAACGAACATGGAAATGGGGCGGTGGTGCATGAACATGTAGCAAGGGCAATAAATGCGAACTCATTCAAAGAGGCGATCTGTCATTTATGTACAAAAACAAACTCTGATTTGTTCTATTGCAGTCCAATGTATGGATCCGCCTTCAAAGTCAAGTATGGCGCATACATCAAGAATGTTGAGATAGATCGTGGTTTAGATGAAAGAGAGGCAGAAAATATCGTCAGGCAAGAAAAGGGAGTAGCAAAAATTGGCGAAAAATGGATTAATGAAACTCTGCTATTCAACTACATAGACATCCTTTTCCCAGAGTGCATTGTTGAAAGAGAAGCATCGCCCCCATGGCTTGGAAAGCAGCGGCTTGATATATACATTTCAGAGATAGGCCTTGCCGTTGAATACCAAGGGGAACAGCATTTCAAAGCCATAGACATGTTTGGGGGCGAAGAAGGTCTTAAAATTGCGAGGGCACGAGACAAAGAAAAATTATCGAAATGCATTGCAAATAATGTTTCCCTTGTGTACTTCTCCTACAGAGACGATTTATCAGAAAAGCTGGTTGGCTCTAGGCTTAAGGCATATCTAAAGGATAAACATAACCCGGCAGTCCACACGGACGCTTGCGCGATAAAGCCGCGCAGCGCCGGTGACTTCTACGTTATGTGTAGGTAAGAATGAACACTAAGTCTCCACAATTAAAAGACGGCTCGGAGTGGGCAGACCACGAAGATTGTATTGTCGGGACGAGCAAGGGTTAAGAAATCTAATTTCGGCCTGTAATACCGCTTTAGAAAAAGGCGAATACTACGGAAGTGATCTAGGTGATTACGTTGGTATTAAAAAACTAGCCCGTAGGTTAGGCTGAATACAATGAAGCCCAACAAATAGCGGAATCATGGATGTTGGGCTTCGCTAATGCCCTGCCCAATCTGATCATTAGCTTTCCCCAGCTATCAAATTTCAAAACCAAAATCCGAACCGGAATTCCTCCTCCGACACCTTAATTTTTATTGACATTCTCTGATTACATGGATAACTGACTAAGCGCGCAGTTAACTTTCTATTCAATCTGAGGTCAAAGATCATGAAAATTTTACGGGTTATTGCGATTGTTTTTGGAGTTTTTTTGCTGAGTGGGTGCGGCGACCAGGTGTGGTGCGGGGAGAACGGTTGTGGTGCTTCCAGGGAAGCCAACCACTTAACTCCCCCCGTCAACTGATCAAAACCCGCTGTGTAATGGGTTAATCACCGTATCAAATATTGTACAGGACAGCATTAGCAACGCTGACCTGATAATCCTGGAGCTAAAATCACAGACTTAAGAAACCCCCTGATTAAGTCCTTCGACTAGCTCAGTACCCTCTGGGGCATAAAGACGAACGGCAAGTAGTTGATTACGTTCGTGGTGAGCTTGTCGAACGGCAAGTGAAATCAACTTGTTAAAAGTTTCCTTAATGTTACCAAGAGTATTAATTACAGCGTTGCTTGAGGTTAACCTTGTTGGTTAAGTTTTCAAGTTCAGCAAAATCTCTCTCATCCATCCCCTTGTTTCTCAGCAAAAGCTAATTTTGCAATCCATCAAAATTTCAGAATCATCTATATTTTAATCTGATTCATTGCTTAACCTGCTTTAAGTAATTCACGGATTCAGGCGCTCTACCAATGACAGTTTCAGACCACGAAAAATATCTTCAAGCCACCGCCATCTTCAAGCTGGGTGTCAAAAGCTTGAATAAAGCCGTTCATCGAACGATCAATAAAGCGCCAAAAGGTAAAGGCTGGGTACAGTGTCTGAATTCACCAACGGGCGTGATGTGCCGACCTGACAAGATTAAAGAAGCGATCATCCATTTCACCAAAGCTTACGAAATATTCCCAGACATCGTTGCGTTAAATCAAATGGCGCTCGGCTACGAGATGATTGGTGAAATTGAAACCGCACGAGAATGTTTTAACCGAATGCGATTACAGGCGCAGGAGGAAAACAATGCCAGCTACATTCAAGCTGCCGAGCTTGGACTCCAGCGCTTGCTATAACGTATCGATCAACTAATCTTTAAACATAACCAACAGATTAACTTAACCTAAGAGATTAACCACCAAAGGAGTCACATGGGCGACACGATATGGGTCAGAAGAAAATCGAAAGTGGGTACGGACGAATCCGGTGACGATTTCGACCATTCGCTCTTCTGCGAACTTGCAGAGGAACTGGACAGCCTAGCCGATTCACTCTCGGTTTCCAGGCTATCGGATTACTTTGATACGACCGACCTTCAGTTCAATCTATCGGATGAGGACTTGCCGGAATCCTGGATTGTCGAGAACGAACAATGGTATCCGCCCGCCAACACTGTCATCGCACTCAACAAGATCATCGAAAATTTGAAAGCGAACGACTTTAAGTGGGCAAAGGGAACTACCAAGTCTGAACTGCTGGAAGAACTTGAAGATTGCGCGGCTAAAATTGCCGCAGCGGAGCGAGACGGCGACCTGTTCCATTTTTGTATCGTCATGTAGCGTTGGTTAGGGTGGGTTTAACCAAATTGATGTAATTAATAAGTATTACCGGCAGGTTGACGTTAAAGATATTCCTGTTACCCTTTTGTGAAGCTGTTTTTACGTACGGAAATAAAACTCGCCACTCACAAAAGAGCCATTCATATGAAATTATTACAAAAAAAAATACCACACACGCTGACGTTGATTTATTTAAGCGCCCTGCTCTTTACTTTTGTTAACCCTGCCGCCGCAAATTCCGACAAGGTAATGCAGGATATGCTGCTGAGACAACGGGAAGCGTTACAAGCTGGCGAACATGCCGGCCATGCGGCGGAAGCGAGCAAAGGCCCGGATTTCAAAGGGGTGTATTACGGTTATTTTCCCTGCAAGGAAGAGGATTGCAACGGCGTTAAAGTCACCTTGTCCTTAAAGCGTAATAATAATTATTTGTTGGTTACGCAACCCGCCAAGGCGTCTTCACGGGAGTTCTATGAAAAAGGCAAATTTACCTGGAATGATGATAAACGCGTTGTGACATTGGCACCCAAAGACAAACCAACGGGCGGACAATACCGTATTGTCGACGATGGTACGCTCATCCAGCTTAAACCGGATGGCTCAGCGATGGAAGGCGATCAGGATGATTACACGTTGAAACGTGGCGATACGGTTAAATCCCGCGAGATGCATATCCACTAAGCGGTATTTTCCTTGCTCAACAGAGCGGAAGTTAACCTTCAGGCAGAATGTAACACCCAGGTTTTTATCTAAAAATCGACCCGTAGGATATTGTTGAACGCATGTTCCGCGTTTACAAAACAATTTAAATTGCAATCGGGCGTTATTAACATAACGCCCGATTTCGAAGATAATGCCATTATTGACCAATGGATTGGCGCATATGTTTCATCGCTTCCTCGGTATGGGTGGTAGCGACATCCGCGTGTTTCATTTTTCCGTGGTCAATGGCTTCTTTTAGGTGTTTGACCGCTTCGGTCATGTGGACATGCGCTTCGGCATGTTCTTTTTCCGCGGCCTCGGCATGTTTCAAGCCCTCTTCGGCATGTTTAAGCAATTGATCCGCATGCCCATCCTGACCATGCGCAGCTGCCATCGCGGAATGTTCCAAGGCCTGTGCGGTGTGATGTTCAGTCGCATTTACCTGCATGCCCAGACAAAGCGCAATAACGCCAATTAAAACAGCAATATATTTTAGTTTCATCGTAGTATCTCCCATATTATTAGTATTTTTCGATAAACCCTGCTGCCTTGTTTTTAATAGCGATAGCATGGTTAACATTTAAGACTTAACGTCCGGGTTACAGTTCCAAATTATTTCCATCGCCTTAAAGAAATTCGACCACAAAATTGCAACCTATTATTGCCGCCCCCCCTTTAAGCAACTTCATAAGCCACGTATCCGCCAATCAAAAAACCCAAGGCAACAATTTTTTGGTTTGCTTGCAGTAATTTTGATACTCTCTTTCAAACTTATTCATCAGCAGTTTTTCTTCAATGGAAATCCGGTAGTTAATCGCGGTTAACGCCGGCAGGGTTAACATTAACAACGCAATAAAATCGCCCATTGCCAGACCTGCGCCTGTAAAAGCGATGATGAGTCCCGTATAGGCGGGATGGCGAATCCAGCGGTACGGCCCTGCCACGATAAGCTGATGCTCATTATGAATCGATACATCGGTCGTAAATAAATGCCCCAATTGCTTGACCGCGACATAACGTAGCGACAAGCCAGCGGCAAACATTGTTAATGCAATGATTTGACGAGGCAAGTAATTGATAGGAATGGGAGTCCACGCCAGCGTTTTAAATATCAGCGCCAATAACAGGCTTAAAATTAAGGTTAACCACAAAATCCGCTGAGAGCGCTCTTCCTTTTCCAGCAGGTTTGCGTGATCAATCCGGTTTGCGCGGGCAAGCTTGATTTCCGCCATTATCCAAACCAGACAGAGCACTAACCAGATTATACGTACCGATAGCATCAAATTCTCACCGTTTATAAATGGGCATATCGAGCCATGTTACAATGAAAAGCTTGCGGTTAACCTGTTCTCTTTTGCTGGTCATGAAAAAAATTATTGAGCTGAAGCATGTCTTCAAAGACTATTTTTCAGCTGGAAAAATGCAAACAGTGCTGAACGACATCAATTTGCAGATAAACTCCGGCGAGTTCGTTGCTATCGTGGGCGCATCAGGTAATGGCAAGTCCACTTTAATGAATTTGTTAACCGGAATCGATCATCCCAGCAGCGGGGAAATTATCGTCAACAACAGCCCCTTGCACAAATTAAGCGGTGAAAAGCTCACCGCCTGGCGCTGTGCCAATGTCGGTATTGTGTTCCAGTTTTTTCAACTGCTGCCTGCCTTAACTCTATGGCAGAACATCGTTTTACCGATGGATTTTTTAGGCAAGTTGCCAAAAAAACAGCGCCGCGAGCGGGCGATGGCGTTGCTGGAACGGGTCGGCCTGACTGGAGAAGCCCACCGATTACCCAGCCAGGTTTCCGGCGGTCAACAGCAACGCGCCGCCATCGCCCGGGCACTGGCGAACGACCCGGAATTAATCGTTGCCGATGAACCTACCGGCAATCTTGACGAAGCGACTGCCGATTCGGTTTTTCAGTTGTTTGCCCATCTGCGCGACCAAGGCAAAACCCTGGTGATGGTTACCCATAACGAAGTCTTGGCGAATGCGGCTTCCCGCAAGATTGAAATCCATGCCGGGCGGATTCATGCCGATTCTGCGCCATTGGTTAACTAGATCTTGAACACTCTCTGGAACAAAATTTGGTTTGATTTATGGCAGCATAAAAGCCGTGCGTTGCTGGCAATCTGGAGTATTTTAATCGGCGTGTTTTGCGTCGGGACGTTGTTCGGCATGATCGACCTGCAACTTGCCAAAATGGACGATGCCCACCGACAATCGCAACCATCGCATATCAGTTTTATTCTCAATACCAATGCCGATAAAAAAATATTACAAAAAGTCAAAGAAATCAGCGGCGTCAAAGATGTTGACAGCCTGACTCCTCTGAACGTGCAATATAAACTTCACCGGACAAGCGGAGTGGCAGAACGGCACCCTGATTATCCGTCCTGATACGGTTAACCAGCGCTATGACCAAACCACTTTAGTCTCAGGCGCATGGCCTAAAGAAAAGCAAATCGCTATCGAACGATTGTCGGCGTTAAAAACACAGCTTAAAGTTGGCGACACCGTTGAATTCGAAACCGCGAGCGGGACAGATCAATTAACAAATCTCCGGAATTGTTCGCCATCCATTTGTTAAACCGCCCAATTTTGGCGGGCAACTGCATTTTTTTGCCAGCCCTGACATTTCACCTGTTTTCGAAATTAAACCGGATACCTTCCGGCAGTTACTGGTACAAATAACTCCGCCTTACGATGCTGAAAAAGCGCGCAGCATCGCCCATGACATTAAAACTGAACTTGGCAAAGAACACATCGGTGTATTGGTGTCATTACTGCAAAATCCCGAAGAACACTGGGGAAGACCCTTTTTTGCCGGAATTAACGATGTCCTTAAATTGATGGCTCTGGCTTCGCTCGCGTTAGCCTGTGTGCTGGTTTTCAATACCGTGTCCGCCCATATCACTCAGCAAACCGACCAGATTGGCATCATGAAATCACTGGGCGGCGGCGTTTGGACGATTGCCAAGCTATATCTGATTGAAACCGGAGTTATCGCTTTAATCTCGGTGTTATTTGCGATACCGCTCGGTTGCGCGGCGGCTTATTTTAGCTCTTGTAAGTTGTTGGGATTATTCAATATTGAATGCGTAGCGTTCGAATATTCTCCCCGTGCGATTTATATCATGGTCATCAGCGGCTTACTCATGCCGTTATTATCGGCCTTAGCCCCTGTTTGGCGCGGCGCTACCATGAACCTTCGTGCGGCTATCGCCAGTTACGGCTTAAGCGGTGATTTCAGAAGCAGCCGATTCGACCAATGGTTGGAACGCTGTTTGGGTTATTTGTTGCCAACGCTATATGCCACTGCTTTGGGCAATTTATTTCGTCGCAAAGCTCGGCTGTTGCAAACGCAAATCGTCTTGGTCATTGCCGGTGCAGCGTTTTTAGTGTTGATGAGCCTGATTGCCTCGGTTAACCTGACCCTGGATAACGAAATGTCGCGTAGCCGTTATTCAGTTCGGCTAGGGTTTCTTCAAGATCAAGATGCAGATAAAGTGATTGAATTAGCCGAGTCGGTTAACCCCACGCAAAAAGTTGAGCTCTGGCAACGCTATCCGATTGAAATGACCAAAAATGAGGCCGTGCTTAAGCAAAAAGGCAGCCTTGGGGTGCAAATGATCGCATTGCCTGGCAGCACCGAAGAATACAAACCTTATATAGAATCTGGACGTTGGTTTAATGCCGAGGATAGCAAACAAAAAGTCATTGTTATCAGCGCCGATACGGCTGAATTAAATGGCATCAAAACTGGCGAATTTGTTAAGGTTAACCTTGGTAATACCAACGAAAACTGGCAGATCGTCGGCACCTATCGTTGGCTGGCAGGCAGTAATTACACGGTTGAACCGGTTTATGCCCCGCGGGAAACTATTCAGGAAATGCTCCACTCCAACAAATCCACTTTTGCGCTCTTGGAAGCCCACATTTCCAATCAAACGGATGAAGCGAATTATCTCAAGCGCCTGAAAGAAGCTTTCAAAGAAAAAAACATCACGCTTGATGTCTACACAACCCTTGCTAAATTGGAACAACGCCAGTACGCCCGTAACCAAATGAAGCCCGTGCTTTCTACGCTATTTGGCTTGGCTGCTTTGATCGCTACCGTGGGCGGCATTGGCTTATCCGGTACTTTAGCGATCAATGTCTTACAGCGAACACGGGAAATTGGTGTGCTTTCCGCCATTGGCGCGCCAGCCAAAGCTGTAAATAAACTTTTTTTACTGGAGGGCTTTCTGCATGGAATTGTTGCATGGATGATCAGTATTCCGCTGTCTTATTACACTGCCCAGCCCATAGCGCAGCAACTCGGGAAAACTCTATTTGGAATCCAGTTAGATTTCATGTTTGATAAACATGCCATTTTATACTGGCTTGTCTTTGTATTGATCTTGGCTTGGTTAGCCGCTTTCTGGCCGGCGCGCAACAGCATCACGCTTAACGGTGAGAGAATGTTTAGGGCACTAAGCGTTCGTCGCTGTTCATTTAACAAAAAAATAGCCGCACCAGGCGGCTATTTTTCGTTAATCGCAAATCAGGTCACTTAATAAAATGGACTGCCGCAAATAAAACCGCGGTTAACCCTAAACCGGAATGGATAACGCCCATTCACGCTAGCCATTAATCCCATTCTGCCGCCAGCAGGCAATTTACTGACAAATCCCATGTTTTTAATCATCGGATACGCAGCGTTAAATTCCAATACCAAGATAAGCAGTAAAGTCACTAAAAATGCCGGAAAATAAAACGGATGCGGAAATGGCTTGATGCGCCCATGAAATACAGCATCGGAATTGAAAACAGCGTATTTGTCCTTGACGCCAAACCTGCCGCTGCTGCCGCACTCGCCGCTTCAGGCAGTGCTTGACCGCCATTAGCTGCCTGATTCGTCGAGGCAATCACAATTTTTTGGTTTGGCCAAATGATTAACCAAACATTGCTGAACATCATGATAGCCAACAAAGCACCGACATAGATATCCAGTGACTGTCCTGCCCCGCGCAACCCCATGATGCCCAAGCCGGTCAACAAAGTGGCAACCGCGCCCCAACGAAAATAACCCAGTGCGCGCGGCACAAGTTTTAAGATAACATCAGACTTGGCCGCGGCGTCCGCCTGTTTAAAATATTCACCCTGAATGAAATTGAAGTAGTAGAGCAAGCCTATCCAGGTAATACCCGCTAAAAAATGCCCCCAGCGCAGCAGCATTTCATAACCCGCCGTTGTTGTAATTAATTCCATAGCAATACCTCGTCGTTTATTATTTTGTTATTGTAATCAAAAAGTGTCGCGATAATAACTTAGCTTAAAAGTATTACGTGACGTTAACCGACAGGAACACATCGGCTAACCTCCTCTCAATCTGCCCTGATGAGGCTAACCCGGTAGAAATAGACTGGAACGAGACTTTAATCGAGCCATTGCGCGACGGATTTGGCGAAATATGTCAGGATTGCATCGCTACCGGCACGTTTGAAAGCTAATAAAGATTCCAGTACCACTTGTTTCTCGTCTAGCCAGCCATTCATGGCAGCGGCCTTAATCATAGCATATTCACCACTGACCTGATAAGCAAAAGTCGGCACAGCCATAGACCTGCTTAACCCTTTGAATTATATCCAAGATAAGGCAATCCTGGCTTAATCATTACCATATCCGCACCTTCCTGCAGGTCAAGCGCGATTTCTCGTAAAGCTTCATCTGAATTGGCAGGATCCATTTGATAACTGTACTTGTTGCCGCCCCCCAAATTGGCAGAAGACCCCACTGCATCACGAAACGGACCATAAAAACTGGACGCATATTTAGCCGAATAAGCAAGAATTTTTACATTTTTGAAACGGTGAGCTTCCAATGCTTGCCGGATGGCGCCAATGCGACCATCCATCATATCTGAAGGAGCAACGATGTCAGCGCCCGCCTCGGCATGAGAAAGCGCCTGTTTAACCAAGACCTCGACCGTTTCATCGTTAACCACATAACCTGACTCATCAATCAAACCATCCTGACCATGCGTGGTATAAGGGTCAAGCGCCACATCGGTGATCACGCCCAATTCGGGCACGGCATTCTTCAGCGCCCTGATGGTTTGCTGTACCAACCCTTCAGGGTTGAAGGCTTCTGCCGCATCCAAAGATTTTTTATCAGCGGAAACCACGGGAAACAGGACGATAGCAGGAATGCCAAGACGATAAATTTCCTGCGCTTCAGCAACTAATAAATCCAGGGTTAACCGTTCGACTCCAGGCATTGATGCCACCGCTTCACGCCGTTTAAGCCTTCAGTAACAAACATGGGGTAGATTAAATCATCCTTGGTCAGATGATTTTCTCGCATCAGTCGTCGGGAAAAGTCTTTGGAACGCATTCTGCGCATGCGTAAATCAGGAAAATTAATGGTACTATACGTCATTTTATTACTCATGAATTTAGGAAAGTGGGGCTTTTAAGCCGTTTTTGATGAGTTATCAAAAATGCTCCATTCTATTTTTAAATTTGCCACATTAAACTTGCCAGTTTGGTCAGAAAACCAAGCCTTGGATTGGCTCGATTTTAGAGGTTTTTATGAAAAGCAGACAATATTATAAGTTATTCACATTATTATTCGTGCTCATTGGCTTGATCGGTCTTAACCGAGCCAATGCCGGTGACTTGACCGCGCCGCAGCAAACCATTGAAGATACTTCAAATAAATTGCAACAAAAAATGAAGGACAAAGCCTTCAGCCAGAATTTCTTGCAGGTTACCCAATACGTCGACCAACTCATTGAACCGCATACTGATTTCGACAAAATTTCTGAACTGGTCTTAGGTAAACTGTGGAATTCAGCGAACGCTGATGAGAAAACCCGCTTTAAACAAGAATTTAAAACCTTGTTGATTCGCACTTATTCGCGTGCATTTGTCGAATTTAAAGACTGGTCAATACGTTTTTTACCCTTGGAAATGGAACCCGGTGCCAGTAAAGTTGTGGTTAAAACAGAAGTATTGCAATCCGGTTTACAACCCGTTAGCGTTAATTACCGCATGTTTCAAAAGAACGGCAAATGGAAAGCTTACGACATTATGATCGAAGGCGTCAGCCTGGTGACCAACTACCGCTCCACCTTCAGCAATGAAGTCAAAACCAAAGGTTCTTTGGGCGCGGTAATCGACAGCCTTGCAAAACGCAATGTGGAAGCATTGTCCGCTAAAAAATCCTGAAAGGATTAACCGGAGTCCTTTGTTAACCCAACAAAGGACTTTGCCACACATTTAATTGATTAATTCTTAACCGTCGCAACATTTTCTAAGACCGATACCGTCTTGAAGTCAGCCAAAGATTCACTTTATGCCAACCCGTTAGGGGCAATTGGTGCATTCCGGTTTGACGAAAAAGTTGTTGATGTTTTCCCTGATATGATCGAACGGTCTGTGCCGGGATACCACACCATTCTTTCCGCCATAGGCTTATTGGCAGAAAAATTTGCTCAACCTGACAGCCATTGTTACGACCTCGGCTGTTCACTGGGCGGCGCCACGCTGGCCATGCGCAACAATCTTAACACTGAAAACTGCCGAATTATCGCCGTTGATAATTCGGCCGCCATGATAAATCAACTGCAAACACATTTAAAAAATAGACAATCTAAAATTCCGGTAGAAACCTGTTTGTTCGGACATAAGAAAAATCGATATTGAAAAAGCCTCCATCGTTGTCCTGAATTTCACTTTGCAATTTATTCCACTTAAAGACCGGCTTAACCTTCTAAAAAAAATTTATCACGGTTTGTTGCCCGGCGGTGCATTAATTCTGTCCGAAAAACTAAAATATCAGGATGTACAGCAAAATGAATTGCACATTGAAATGCACCACTTGTTCAAAAAAGCCCAAGGATATTCCGATTTGGAAATCAGCCAAAAAAGAACGGCACTGGAAAATGTGCTTATCCCGGAAACTTTGCGGCAACATAAGAACAGGCTTCATAAAGCCGGGTTTAAAAGCGCCGAAGTGTGGTTCCAATATTTTAATTTTGCCTCGTTAATCGCATTGAAGTAATGGATTATGAACCGCTTTATCAAGCATTGACTGAGGTTAATGCTACAGGTTGGGCAAAATCGCTCGAACAACAAATCAACGCCGCCCTAAATCCCAATAAACACGGGCATCTCCCTGCTTGGTTAAGATTAATAGACGAAACCCCCAGTATTCCAACACATCATCGAAATCTTAACCAAGATGTTGTCGAAATTGGATTATCACCTGATATATCCAGCGAGTTACGTAAAACCATCTTGCAGTCATTAAGAGGTTTGATGCCCTGGCGCAAAGGCCCTTTCAACCTGTTTGGCATACATATCGATTCTGAGTGGCACTCCGATTGGAAATGGCGGCGGCTTGAAAATCATATTCAGCCCTTGAAAAACCGCAAAGTCCTGGATGTGGGGAGCGGAAACGGGTATTTCTGCTGGCGAATGCTGGGAGCTCAAGCCCAGCTGATCATTGGCATCGATCCCTTGATGCTGAATGTCATGCAATTCCGGATAGTACGGAAAATTTATGGCAACAATCCGCCGGTTTATACTTTGCCTTTAGGCATCGAAGATTTACCGGTTAAGCTAAATTTATTTGATACTGTCTTTTCGATGGGAGTGCTTTACCATCGCCGCTCTCCCATTGATCATTTATTGGAGTTAAAAGCCTGCCTTAGACCGGGCGGCGAATTAGTATTGGAAACTTTAATTATCGACGGGAATTTAGGCGAAAGCCTTGTTCCCGAAGGCCGCTACGCCAATATGCGCAATGTCTGGTTTATTCCAAGTTGCGCAACATTATTTAGCTGGTTAACCCGATGCGGGTATCGTAATATTCGTCTGGTCGACATCACAGTGACCACGCAAGAAGAGCAACGGACAACCACTTGGATGCCATCACAATCACTTAGTGATTTTCTCGATTTAAATAACCCTACGTTAACTTGCGAAGGTTTACCAGCCCCCAAAAGGGCTATTTTTATCGCAGAATCCTAGATGTCTGTTTAAAAACAGGCTTACAATAATTTTTTAACTGAGATTAATAAATTAGACTCAGCTTTTAATCTTGAAGCTTAAGCTTCTTTCATCTATATTTCCAAGATACGATCATCAGGTCAACCGTCATCATGGCAACAGCAACCACAGAATTTAATTTTAGCGGACTAGCAAAATGTCTTGTGCAAGAGCAGCTAATCAGCGAAAAGGATGCCAAAAATTACATCCAGGAAGCGCAAAAAAATAAAGTTTCGCTTATAAGCTATCTTGTTTCTAACAAAATAGTCGATAGCCGTACCGTTGCTGCTAAAGCTTCTTCAGAATTTGGCATCCCATTCCTTGATCTAGACGCCATTGATTCGCGAAATATCCCCATCAACTTGATTAGTGAAAAACTAATACGCAAATATGCTGTATTGCCGCTATGGAAACGTGGCAAAACGTTATTCATTGGCATTTCCGATCCTACCAGCACTCATGGTTTTGACGATATTAAATTTCAAAGTTTGTTGAATGTCGAACCCGTCCTGGTCGAAGAAAACAAGTTGACAAAAACCATTGAGACAGCTTTAGAAGCGGTAGACACAACGATGTCAGACCTGCTGGACTCGGATCTTGACAACCTCAACGTCGGTTCTGGAGAGGAAGAAACCACTAAAAATGACGCCAACGCCGAAATCGATGACGCGCCCATAGTGCGTTTTGTTAACAAAGTCCTGCTTGATTCCATCAAAAAAGGCGCTTCCGATATTCATTTAGAGCCTTACGAAAAAAACTTTCGCATCCGTTTCAGATCTGACGGTATTTTGCATCAAGTTGCCAGCCCACCCGCCAATATATCGAATCGAATTATCTCGCGGATAAAAGTCATGTCAAAAATGGACATCGCCGAACGCCGTGTGCCGCAAGATGGTCGTATCAAAATGATTTTATCGAAAACCCGTGCCATTGATTTTCGGGTCAACACCTGCCCTACCTTATTCGGCGAAAAAGTCGTACTACGTATTCTGGATCCGACCAGCGCCCAACTCGGTATCGAAAAACTAGGCTTTGAACCAGAGCAACAAAAACTTTTTCTTGATGCCATCCATAAACCCTATGGCATGGTGTTAGTAACAGGTCCGACCGGTAGCGGTAAAACAGTAAGCTTATACACTGGCCTGAACATTCTTAACAGCATGGAACGCAATATTTCCACTGCCGAAGATCCGGTGGAAATTACCGTGGAAGGAATTAATCAGGTTAACGTCAATGTTAAATCGGGGTTAACCTTTGCGAATGCCTTAAGGGCTTTTTTGCGGCAAGACCCAGACATCATCATGGTAGGTGAGATACGCGACCTTGAAACCGCGGAAATTGCCGTCAAAGCTGCCCAAACCGGACACTTGGTGCTCTCTACATTACACACTAACGACGCACCGCAAACACTGAATCGTCTCATGCAAATGGGTATTGAACCATTCAACATCGTTTCAGCGGTTAACCTGATCATGGCGCAACGTCTTGCACGCCGCTTGTGCGAACAATGCAAAGTACCGGTCACCCTGCCTGAACATACTTTGCTACACTTAGGCTTTAAACAGGAAGAATTAAGTACGCTAAAAATATACGGCGCGAACGGATGCGAGGTGTGCAATGGTGGATACAAAGGGCGGGTAGGTATATATCAAGTGATGACACTAAGCGAAAAAATGCGGGCGATGATTCTGGAAGGGGCAAATGCCATGCAATTAGGTGATCAAGCAAAAATTGAAGGAATTAACGATTTACGTGCATCCGGCTTAAACAAAGTTCGCATGGGCGTCACCAGTCTTGAAGAAATTGACCGAGTAACCAAGGAATAATAATGGCGGAAACAACTGATCAAATTGATTTTATCTGGGAAGGTAAAGATAAAAATGGCAAAGCGAATAAGGGCGTTTTTTCTGCAAAAAGTGAAGCCGTTGCCAAAGCAGAATTGAGGAGGCAAGGTTACCGTGTCACTAAAATTAAGCCGAAGCCCAAACCTTTATTTAAAAAAGGGATGCAAAAAATCACCCCTGGCGATATTGCAATTTTTTCTAGACAACTGGCCACGATGCTCAAGGCCGGCGTCCCCTTGGTACAGTCTTTCGATATCGTCGGAAAAGGTAATGAAAACTTAAGTATGCAAGAACTTTTACTTGGCATTAAAGCCGATATTGAAGGCGGTGATACGCTAGCTGAAGCGTTAAACAAACGACCGCTTTATTTCGATGAGCTTTTTTGCAATCTGGTTGAAGCGGGCGAACATGCCGGGGTACTCGAAACCCTGTTAGACAAAATAGCGACTTATAAAGAAAAAACCGAGTCGATGAAAAAGAAAATCAAAAAGGCGTTGACTTACCCCATTGCCGTTGTTGTCGTTGCCTTTGTAGTGACGGCCATTTTGTTGATTTTTGTTGTCCCTGTCTTTCAAGAATTGTTCCAAAGTTTTGGCGCCGACCTGCCCGGATTTACCAAAATGGTTGTCGGCATGTCAGAATGGATGCAGCAATACTGGTGGATTGTTGTAGGCAGCGTAGTCGCTATTGTTTACATATTCAGTTATTTCAAAAAACGCTCAAGACCGTTTAATCATTTTCTTGACCGCACTCTATTAAAACTTCCGGTCGTTGGTTTAATTATGAATAAATCAGCTATCGCACGTTACGCGCGGACATTATCCACGATGTCTGCGGCGGGTGTGCCCTTGGTCGATGCCCTGCAATCTGTCGCCGGCGCTTGCGGCAACATTATTTATGCCGATGCCGTCATGAAAATGCGAGAAGAAGTCGCCACTGGACAGCGATTGCAATTTGCTATGGCGCAAGCTGAATTATTCCCTCATATGGTGCAACAAATGGTTGCCATTGGTGAAGAGTCAGGTTCAATTGATGCAATGCTAGCAAAAGTCGCTGATTTCTACGAAGAAGAAGTCGACAACTTGATTGATAACCTAAGCAGTTTAATGGAACCCATCATTATGGTGATATTGGGCATCCTTGTCGGCGGCTTGATTGTGGCGATGTATTTGCCAATCTTCAAGATGGGCGCGGCAGTCGGTTAACTTGAGCAACGTCATCAACGCTAACGATTAATAAATTTATAAAATGGAAGTTTTTGAGTTGCTTGCTGTTTCGCCTGTTTTATTTTGCGTGATCGTCGGATTGTTCAGCTTACTGGTCGGCAGTTTTTTAAATGTTGTCATCTACCGTTTACCGGTCATGATGCAAAGAGCTTGGCGAGCGGATTGCACAGAGTACCTTGGTCTGAATCCAGAGCCGATAAACAGCGATACCTATAACCTAATATTTCCGAACTCTACTTGCCCCAGTTGCAACGCGCCGATTAAACCCTATCAAAATATTCCTGTTATCAGTTACATTCTATTGAAAGGCCAATGCGGTCAATGTAAAGCGCCTATTTCTTTGCGCTACCCAATTATCGAAGTGTTAACTGCATTGTGTTCGGTGATTGTCGCCTGGCATTTTGGTATGACTTGGCAGACTGGTTTTGCATTGATGTTAACCTGGGCTTTAATCGCTTTGAGTTTCATCGATATCGATCATCACTTGTTGCCCGATTCGATTATCTTGCCCATGCTCTGGCTTGGCTTGCTTTTAAGCATTTTTAATACCTATGCAGATAGTCATGACAGCATTATCGGAGGAATTAGCGGTTATCTTTCGTTATGGAGCGTTTACCACTTATTTAAACTTGCCACCGGCAAGGAAGGCATGGGCTTTGGTGATTTTAAACTATTGGCATTATTCGGCACGTGGTTAGGCTGGCAAGCCTTACCCGCCATTATTCTACTCTCCTCATTGGTAGGCGCCGTAATTGGCATAGCCATGATTTTGTTTTCCGGCCATGACCGCAACAAACCAATCCCTTTTGGACCGTATCTGGCTGCAGCGGGATGGATTGTTTTAATTTGGGGTGCGGACATCAATCAATTTTATCTGAGGTTAACAGGAATATAAGTTGTGCTTAAGGTTGGATTAACCGGTGGTATAGGCAGCGGTAAATCAACGGTGGCTCAATTATTTGAGAACCTTGATACTCCTGTAATAGATGCAGATAAAGTCTCGCACCGTCTGGTAGAAAAAGGACAACCCGCTTTATTGCAGATAGCCGACACTTTTGGCGAAAGCATATTGAAACCGGACGGTTCCCTGGATAGGGACAAGTTGAGAGAGTTGGTTTTTCCCGATCCCATAAAGAAAACAAGATTGGAAAATATATTGCACCCTTTGGTCTACGCTGAAATGCAGCGAGCCATTGATAATTTAGACAATTCTTATTGCATTGTTAGCGTTCCACTCCTGCTTGAAACTAATATGGAGCATTTCGTGGATCGCATACTCATTATCGATTGTCCTGTTGAAATGCAAATATCAAGAGTACAACAACGCGATCGTTTGAACATGACCATGACTCAACGCATTATAGACAGTCAAATTTCCCGTGAGTCCCGACTCGCGAAGGCTGACGATGTGATTGATAATTCAGGAAATGGCTCCGAACTTGCGGAACAGGTAAAAAAACTGCACAATCTTTATCACTCAATTGGCGCATCTTTGAGATAATACCCTCGTGAGCAATCAAATAACCTACGAATTTCCACTAAACGAACGGATACGCATCTTCATCAGGCTTGAGCAGCTATTTGCCCAGTTTAATCATTTCTGTTTGGGAACGACGGTCAGCGACAAAAGAGCTGCTATTCATACACTTCTAGATATTATGTCGATCTTACGTCGTAACGATCTTAAATCAGAAGTGTTGAAAGAGTTGGATCGCCACGCCAAAGTTTTGAACAAATATGTTAACAGCCAGAATATTGACTCCAAACAGCTAGAATCCATCCTTGCTCAGCTTAACCAAACCAGCAAGAAACTTTATGCAACGAGCGGCAAAATTGGCATAGGAATCATGGAAAGTGATTTATTCCAAAGTATCGCCCAACGCAGCTCTATTCCGGGCGGAACGTGCTCATTCGATCTCCCGGAATTCCACTATTGGTTAGAACAGGAAGAATCCGTAAGGTTGAAAGATTTGCGCCACTGGGGCGAACCTTTCGAAGAAATCCGCACCGCAATCAATCTGTTATTAGATTTTATTCGCAATAGCAATGCCGCCACAGAGGAAGTTGCGGAAGCCGGTTTTTTTCAAATGACACTAGACAAAAACCTGCCGTACCAACTTATCAAAGTCGGTATGGATCGTTCCCACCCTTGTTTTGCTGAAATTAGCGGAGGAAAACATCGATGTACCATCCGATTCATGGTGCCATCGGCAAATGAACAAAGACCCACACAATCTTCCGATAACATTCCATTTTCACTCACCTGTTGTTTGTTGTAATGAACGGGCAGAAACTGAAAGTTAAGTGTCCGACTTGCAGCCGATACGTTGAATGGGTGCAGGAAAACATCTACCGTCCCTTTTGCTCCGAACGCTGTAAATTAATTGATCTGGGCGAATGGGCCAATGAAGAAAAAATAATTCCAGGCGAGTCCATTTCATCTGAAACTGACAGTGAAGATCCTTTTTTTCAATAAACTTAACCAAACTACTCGCATAGTTTTCTTTAGATAACGCCCCTTTGGTAAAGTAATAGCTCTTACCCTTTAATTCTTTCTGATACAAAAGCATGTCTACTGTTAATTCCGAAAAGCTCTCCAGCGCCCGCTTTACTCAAGCTACCGATGCATTTGTCGAAGAATTCACCGCCTCAGTTAACTTCGACAAACGCATGGCGAAACAAGACATACAAGGCTCAATTGCCCACGCAACCATGCTTTGCAGCATAGGCGTATTGACCGAAAGCGAACGAGATAGCATAAGCAAGGGCTTAGCCCAGATAGTTGATGAAATTGATTCTGGCGAATTTGTGTGGTCAATCAAACAAGAGGATGTCCACATGAATATCGAGGCAAGGCTGACTGATTTAATCGGCATTGCCGGCAAAAAGCTGCATACAGGCCGGTCACGAAATGATCAGGTCGCCACCGATATCCGCCTGTATTTACGCGATGAAATCAATAACATCAGCAACGAATTAATAAGGCTGCAACAAGCTATTTTAGACTTAGCCGGGCAACATACTGAAACCATTATGCCTGGTTTCACGCATCTCCAGGTGGCACAACCGATTACCTTCGGGCATCATTTGATGGCATGGTTTGAGATGCTTAGCCGCGATTACGAACGGCTGCAAGATTGTAATAAACGGGTTAACGTCATGCCTCTGGGCGCAGCCGCTTTGGCTGGCACGAGTTATGCTATCGACCGACAGTTAACCGCCAATCTTCTCGGTTTTGATCGTCCCGCCGCCAACTCACTCGATGCAGTCAGCGACCGTGACTTTGCGATCGAATTTACCTCAGCAGCCAGCTTAACCATGATGCATCTTTCGCGCTTTTCCGAAGAACTTGTCCTCTGGTCAAGCGCACAATTCGATTTTATTGACATTCCCGATGCATTTTGCACTGGCTCGTCCATCATGCCGCAAAAGAAAAATCCGGACGTACCTGAATTGGTACGTGGAAAATCGGGTCGGGTAACGGGTCATCTGATATCTTTGTTAATGTTGATGAAAAGCCAGCCTTTGGCTTACAACAAAGACAATCAGGAGGATAAAGAGCCAATTTTCGACACCGTTGACACGTTATCGAATTGCCTGCGTGCCTACGCCGATATGGTGCCGCATATTAAAGCCAAAAAAGTCAATATGTATGCATCCGCTAAACGAGGTTTTGCAACAGCAACCGATCTGGCGGACTATTTGGTGCGTAAAGGCCTGGCGTTTCGCGACGCCCATGAAGTCGTGGGGCTGGCTGTCAAGTTGGGTCTGGAAACACACCGTGATCTATCTGAACTCAAGATGACCGAACTACAACAATTCTCAACGCTAATTACTGAAGATGTTTATGAAATCTTAACCTTGGAAGGCTCTGTTAAATCGCGTGATCATATTGGCGGCACTGCTCCGGTAAGAGTTAAAGAGGCAATCGATTCCGCTAAACAAGCGCTCGGTTTATTAGCTCTCAAAACTGGTTAACTTTAATTCAAACTAATACCAAAATTTCACTTTCTCAGATAAATTTTAATTCCTTTTTGTAACGAGGTGTTATTTGCATTCATCCGATCGCACATAGACCAAGGCTCAATGTTTTGATATAATGGACAAATTTACAGAGAATTTTTATTTATTCTCTTTCCCCTCATAATAAATCATAATTCTGGAGACTCTTAATGCCTATTAAAGTAGCAATCAACGGTTATGGCCGAATAGGACGTAATGTGATACGCGCACTATATGAATCTGGTCGCACCAATGAAATTCAAGTTGTCGCTGTTAACGACTTGGGGGACGCGAAAACTAATGCGCATTTAACCCAATACGATACTGTACATGGCAAGTTTCCTTTTGAAGTGGGCGTCGATGGTGACTATATCGTCATCAACGGCGATAAAATCCGCGTCTTCGCTGAAAGAGATCCTTCAAAATTACCTTGGGGTGAATTAGGAATTGACGTAGTTCATGAATGCACCGGGATTTTTACCAGCAAAGCCAAAGCTTCCGCACACCTTGCTGCTGGCGCAAAGAAAGTGATTATTTCCGCTCCCGGCGGCAATGACGTAGACGCGACCATCGTATTCGGAGTTAACCATGCCTCTCTTAAAGCTTCCGATACAGTAATCTCCAATGCCTCTTGCACGACCAACTGCCTTGCACCTATAGTCAAAGCATTACATGATAAAATCGGCGTCGAGCACGGCTTAATGACTACTATCCACTCTTACACGAACGATCAAGTCTTAACCGATGTATACCACAGCGATTTGCACCGTGCCCGTTCGGCAACTCAATCAATGATTCCTACCAAAACAGGTGCTGCTGCGGCAGTAGGATTGGTATTACCTGAATTGGCCGGCAAGTTGGATGGTTTCGCAATGCGCGTACCCACCATTAACGTATCCATCGTGGACTTAACCTTCCAAGCTTCCAGAAATACAACCAAGGATGAGATTAACCAAGTATTGAAAGACGCATCCACCGGATTTTTGAAAGGCATTCTCGAAATAAATGATAAACCTTTAGTTTCCATGGATTTCAACCACAATCCAGCGTCTTCAATTTATGAGTCATCTTTGACAAAAGTGTTGAACGGAAGCTTTGTGAAAGTTCTTTCCTGGTATGACAACGAATGGGGCTTCTCCAATAGAATGCTGGATACTACCGTTGCCTTACATAACGCAAAATAATAGAACAGCCTGATACCTACCACCTCAATGTTAAGACGAACCAAAATTTTAGCGACACTAGGACCTGCCACGGATAAACCGGGCGTAATGGAAGGATTGATTAACGCAGGAGTTGATGTGGTACGCATGAACTTCTCACACGGTTCCGCTCAAGACCACATTGATCGAGCGGAAAAATTAAGGGAACTTTGCAAAAAACTGGGGCGTCGCGTAGGAATTCTTGGCGATTTACAAGGCCCAAAAATCCGTATTGCCCGCTTTAAAGATACCAAGGTCTTTTTGAACGAAGGCCAGGATTTTGCTTTAGACATTAATCTCGATCCTCTTGCGGGAGATAATACTCAAGTCGGTATTACTTACGAACCTTTGGCATTGGAAGTCAAACCCGGTAGTCGCTTGTTGCTGGATGACGGGCGAATCGTATTGGACGTACTCAATGTCGATAACATGCGCGTTAATTGCAAAGTCGTTGTCGGCGGCGACCTTTCGAATAATAAGGGCATTAATCTCTTGGGTGGTGGTCTTTCAGCAGCGGCATTGACCGAAAAAGACAAGGAAGACATCAAGACGATTGCCAAAATCAAGTGCGATTATGTCGCAGTATCGTTCCCACGTTGCGCTGAAGATTTGAATTTGGCTCGCAACCTGCTGCTTGCGGAAGATTGCCATGCCAGTATTGTTGCAAAAGTTGAACGTGCCGAGGCGATCATACCTGAGGTGATGGATGAAATCATCCTCGCTTCTGATGCCGTCATGGTAGCTCGCGGTGATTTGGGCGTGGAAATTGGTGATGCCAACTTACCTGCCGTGCAAAAGAATTTAATCAAGCGCGCCCGTGAGTTGAACCGCATCGCGATTACCGCGACGCAAATGATGGAGTCGATGATCGATAATCCAATTCCAACTCGCGCAGAAGTATTCGACGTTGCCAATGCGGTTTACGACGGTACCGATGCCATTATGTTGTCGGCTGAAACCGCATCTGGCAAGCATCCGATCAAAGCGGTTGAAGCGATGGACAGAATTTGTCGGGAAGCAGAAAAACAACATGTCGTGCGCGTTTCAGATCATCGGATGAACATAGAATTCGAACGTGACGACGAAGCGATTGCGATGTCAGCCATGTATATGGCTAACCACACCAAAATCAAAGGCATTGTTGCACTAACTGAATCCGGTTCCACGCCGCTTTGGATGTCCAGGATTAGCTCCGGTATACCTATTTTTGCAATGAGTAGCTCTGAAGAAACCCTTGGGCGAGTTACATTGTTCCGCGGTGTTTTCCCTATCTACTATAAAATAGACGAAACTCACGATCACGCAGAAGTTAACCGAGACATTGTAAGGGTCTTGAGAAAATGGAACCTTACCCGAAATGGCGATAAATTTATTATCACTAAAGGCGACCTTACTGGCGTTAAAGGCGGCACTAATGCCTTGAAAGTTATTGTAGTTGGCCAGGGTTTAACACCTTAATCAATAAGAAAAAATCTTTGGAAACACCCGCATAACTATTTTTTATGAAGCCGCAAGCCATGCGGCTTTTTATTAAAAACAGATTTTCTTTGCTGCAACCCCGTCAGGAAGCTCGAACCAACACAAGAAAGAGAAATACATGCAAATTGGTTTTTGTGAATTTTCAGTTAAATAATAAGCTGTAATTATGTCAAGTATCATCGTTCCGGCCTATAGCGCCTCCAACTGCGCATAACTCAACATCAACCACTTCATTCCCACATTCTTGAAATTGATTTGCACACGTTCCTGGGCACCTTCGCCCTCCACCTGCAATACCACACCTTCACCAAATTTGGCATGGCTAACCGTTTGCCCAAGTTTAAAACGTCGAGCTTGGCTGACTGACTGGTTTACTGAACTGCCCCCCATCGGCGAAACCGACATTGGACGGTTAACATTCGCCCGCATCCTGATTTCCTGAAGATGCTCATTGGGAATTTCCCGTAAAAACCGCGATGGTCGGGAATACGTTTCCCTACCATAAATCCGCCTGGATTCGGCATACGTCAGATATAACTGACTCATAGCGCGCGTCATACCTACATAACAAAGTCGACGCTCCTCTTCCAAGCGGTTAATGTCGTCAGATGATTGTTGCGATGGAAATAATCCTTCCTCCAACCCAACTAAAAATACCAGCTTAAACTCTAGGCCTTTTGCAGAATGTAAGGTCATTAATTGGACGCAATCATCATATTCCTCACCCTGCATTTCACCTGCCTCAAGTGCAGCATGGGTTAAGAATGAATCCAGTTCGCTCAATTCTTCGTCCCTATCCTTATCGTGATCGAACAAACGCGCCGCATTGATTAATTCGTCGAGGTTTTCCAGCTTTTCCTCGCCGCGATCACCCTTCTCATTCTTATACAAAGACACCAATCCACTGTGTTCATTGACCATTTGGACTTTTTGATGAAGTTCCAGCGTTTGGGTTACTTCTTCCAAACGAGCCACTAACTCCAAAAAACCCGATAAAGCATTCCTGGCGCGCGAACTTAAAGCTCCCAGCTCCACTAAAGTATTCGCTGCGATCCATAATGAAGCTTCATTTTCTTTAGCGATCAATCGGATATGATCGATTGCCTTCGTGCCCAAACCACGAACGGGCGTATTCACCACTCGTTCAAACGATGCGTCGTCATGGCGATTAGCGATTAACCGTAAATAGGCTAGTGCATTTTTAATTTCGGCGCGGTCAAAAAATCTTAACCCGCCATAAACTCGGTAAGGCATGGCGGACACCATAAGCTTTTCTTCGAATTGTCTGGATTGCGCGTTCGATCTGTACAAAATGGCAACATCACTACGTGACCCGCCTTCGTTAACCCAAGCTTTAATCCGCTCGACCACAAAATAAGCCTCATCGATCTCGTTAAACGCCGCATAAAGGGAAATAAGCTCGCCATCGCCTGATTCAGTCCATAATTCCTTGCCTAGCCGCGCCTCATTCATACTGATGACTTTGTTTGCCGCTTTGAGGATATTGCCAGTCGAGCGGTAATTCTGCTCCAGCTTGATGACCTGATGGTCTGGATAATGCCGTTGAAAATTATAGATATTTTCTACCCGAGCCCCACGCCAGCCGTAAATAGACTGGTCATCGTCACCAACAATAAAAATATTATTTTTGCCTTCGGTTAACAATCTTAACCAAGCATATTGAATGGTATTGGTGTCCTGGAACTCATCAACATGCACCTGAAGAAAACGGCGATGATAAAAATCAAGCAAATCGGGATTATCGCGCATCAACTCATGCACTCGTAACAACAATTCGGCAAAATCGACCAATCCTGAACGATCGCACGTTTCTTCATATGTTTTATAGACCGCCAGCATCTGCCGCTGAAAAAAATCACCGCTGTCCAGCAAATGCCGAGCACGCTTGCCATCGTCTTTTTGGGCGTTGATGTACCATTGCACTTGCTTGGGTGGCCATTTGCCTTCATCAAGGTTCATGGTAGCAAGGATGCGCTTAACCAAGCGTAATTGATCGGCAGAATCCATCACTTGGAAATTCTCCGGTAATTTCGCCTCTTTCGCATGCCGTCTTAACAAACGGTGGGCCAAGCCATGAAAAGTGCCGATCCACAATGTATGCGCCGACATGTTAAGCAACTCTTCCAACCGGTTGCGCATTTCCCTGGCGGCCTTATTGGTAAAAGTAACCGCCAGGATACAATGCGGGGGAATGCCGCCCACCTGAATCTGCCAGGCAATGCGATGCACCAGCACCCGGGTCTTGCCGCTGCCCGCGCCGGCCAACACCAACACCGCTTTATCGGGAGCAGTCACGGCCTGCCGTTGCATATCATTCAAGGTGTCGATAATTTTAGTAATATCCATGTCTTATTGCTTGCACTTTTCTATGACCTGTGTGTATATTGCGAGTGATTCTGGCAACAGGATAGCAGTAAATCGAATCATAATAACAACACCGCACAGAGGAGACAAAAATGAGCTTTGATTTTAATCGAATGATGAAATTTGAACATAATGTGGGCGCAAAAGAAAAAAAATATCGACTTTACGGCGGCGCGGCGTTACTTGTTTTATCTATTTTTACCGCGCAAGTTTTTCTCTTGCTGGTTGGCTTGATCATGGTGGCGACTGGCTACTCAGGTTGGTGCCCGGTTTATTCCGGATTAAGCAAAAATACGGTTTCTCCTGAAGATAGTTCTGCACCAAGCAAATAATTCAATGACTACAGGGACGTAGTTTTTAATCCTCCCGCTTAAATTCACCCTCCAGGGCATCTTTATTTGCAGTTCTGGCTTGTTGCGAAAAACCCATCTCGCTAATAATTTGTTTCTGAATGATGTAGTCGGCGATTTTGCGGCGAAGACTGGGAATCAAACAGATAAAGCCAAAAATATCCGTTATAAAACCAGGAGTTAACAATAAGGCGCCGCCAACTAAAATAATTGGCCCTTCGATCAATTCATACGTCGGCACTTTGCCTTTCGATAGATTTGACTTCAATCTTTCTAACGTCGAAAAACCTTGCTGTTTAAGTAACCATGCTCCCAAAACGGCAGTAAAAACCACCATAAGAATAGTCGGAATTGCCCCAACTAAACCACCCACTTTCAGCAACAAATAAATTTCCAGGAATGGAATCATTAAAACCAATAAAAAAATACTTTGGAAAGCTTTCATACATCTCTTAAACTGGCTGGAGTTAAAATAAATTAAAAAGTTTTTGCAATCTTTTTTTTGGAATTACCCAATTTTCCATCTACGCAATACCATTTGCATTATGCCTGAAGTCATAGTTAGCTTTTGCACCTGTCCCAATAAAGAAGAAGCGGATAAAATTGCGCGTTTGCTGGTCGAAAATAAACTCGCTGCTTGCGTGAATATCTTACCTAACTTGACTTCGGTGTATTCATGGCAAGGGCAAATAGAAACCTCTCACGAACATCTATTAATTATAAAATCTTTGATGCAATCCTATGAATTAATGCAGACCATGATTCGAGAGCATCACCCTTATGAAGTTCCTGAGATCATCGCTGTTCCTGTTGAAAAAGGATTACCTGACTATATTAACTGGATTTATTCATGTCTTACCGAAAAATAATCATCTTTGTTTTTTTCTTCGTCAACATCAATGCAGTATTTGCCCTTGATAGTAAACAACTGCTTCCGCCCGATCAAGTATTTAAAGCGTCAGCCAGGGTTGTTGATCCTGCCAATATCGAAGTCAACTGGACGATCATCCAAGGATACAGCCTTTACAAAAAGAATATGCGGTTTACAGCAGAAGCCGTCAAATTGGGGGATGCTGTTTTTCCTCCTGGAAAAATAAAACACGATGAATTATTAGGCGATATTGAACATTATCGAGACAGGTTGACCACAATAATACCTGTGGTTTCCGGGGCAAAACCGGGCGCCAATGAGTTGACGATACGATATCAGGGCTGCGCAGACATTGGCGTATGTTATCCACCGCAAGAAAAAAAACTGACGGTTAACTTTCCTGAAGCCACTGTTAACGCTGATATTTCACCGATAGACAGTTTGGTGAAAGGTGTTTCCGGAATTAAAGCCAAGATTGCCTCGGATGAATTACTACCGCCTGATGAGGCTTTCCAGGTTTCTGCTACCGTGGTTAACCCGACTACGATAAATGTAAGCTGGCAAATTGCGAAAGGCTATTATTTGTACCGTGAAAAATCGCAAGTAATCATGCTTGGCAAATCCAGTAACCGACTGGGAAATTATGAGTTGCCTCACGGTATCCCCAAGGAAGACGAAGCCTTCGGACATGTGGAAATTTTTTATGACGAACTGAATGTAGATGTTCCGATCATTCGTACCGAAATTACTCCCCAGAAAATCAGCATCCAAGCTAAATATCAAGGTTGCGCTGATCGCGGGGTGTGTTACCCACCGATGGAAAAACAAATCGACCTTGAACTGCCATCAACGGTAACCGAATCATTGTCTGCGGTATCGCCCCAATCCAAGCCTCTTTCCGAGCAAGACCAAATCATCAACTCCCTACACCACGATAGCCTGTGGACCACATTAGCAAGTTTTTTTGGCTTTGGCCTATTGCTGGCATTTACGCCGTGTATTTTTCCGATGATACCCATCCTTTCTGGCATCATTGTGGGTAAAAGTAAAAATATCACTACCGGCCGAGCATTTTTGTTGTCATTAAGCTATGTTGTCGCCTCGGCGTTAACCTACACTGCTTTCGGAGTCTTGGCTGCGCTTTTCGGCAGCAATTTACAGGCGACGTTTCAACAACCCTGGATTATCGTATTATTCAGCGGGATATTTGTGGCTTTGGCGCTCTCCATGTTCGGTTTTTATAACCTGGATTTACCGGATGCCATTCGCGCCAGGTTACATAACTCAAGTGAAAAACACCGCGACGGCACCATGCTCGGTGCCGCGATCATGGGTGCCTTATCTTCATTGATCGTCGGACCCTGCGTGGCGGCGCCACTGGCGGGTGCGTTGATTTATATCGGCAAAACCGGAAATGTTTGGCTTGGCGGTAGCGCTTTATTCATGATGGGCATGGGCATGGGGGTTCCACTATTGCTATTAGGCGCATCGGCAGGAAAAATTTTACCCAGGGCCGGCAACTGGCTAAACGCAACGAAGTATGCTTTTGGCGTAATCATGCTGGGTGTTGCGCTATGGATGCTTTCTCGCATCCTGCCTCCGTCCGTTACCATGCTATTGTCAGCATTGCTATTAATCCTGCCCGCCATTTACCTCAATGCTATTGATCCTTTACCCGAAAACAGTTCCGGTTGGCGTAAATTATGGAAAGGCATGGGCATTACCATGTTGGCTTATGGATTAATCCTGCTAATTGGCGTGAGCATGGGCAATAGCAACCCGCTTAAACCATTACAAGGAATTGGGGTCGGCGTAAGCCCGACAAAAGCCAGCCTATCTGAAGGACTTAAATTCGAGCGGGTTAAATCTTTAGCGGAACTAGAAAACAGAATTAAACAAGCCAATGCCAGCCATCAGCCGGTCATGCTCGATTTTTATGCCGATTGGTGCATCTCCTGCAAAGAAATGGAAACCTACACATTTACCGACACCAAAGTAAAAGAGGCTCTATTAAATTTTGTACTATTACAGGCCGATGTGACGGAAAACTCGGAAGACGATAAAGCCTTGTTGGCCAAATTCAATTTAATTGGTCCGCCAGCAACCTTGTTTTTCAACGGTAGCGAGGATGAAAACCAATCTTTGCGTGTGGTAGGCTTTCAAGATGCGCCAACTTTCCTGAAAACGGTACAGCAGGTTAAACAATGAACAAGCAAATAATTATGGTTGCCATTGCCGGTTTGATGGCGTTGATTAGCGGCTTTGGCGCAAGAGCCTTAATCAGTTCGTCATCTGCGCAAACCCAGCAACTCACCTTGCCCGAATTTACGTTAACCGACCTCTCCGGTCAGCAACATTCCATTCACGAATGGAAAGATAAGGTCAGAGTTATCAATTTCTGGGCCACCTGGTGTCCACCCTGCCTGAAAGAAATGCCAGAATTCAACGTCCTACATAAGAAATATGCAGAAAAAAAAGTGCAATTTATTGGAATAGCCCTGGATGATTTAGAACCGGTGAAAGAATTCATCACCGCCAATAAGATAAATTACCCTGTTTTATTGGGTGGCGACCAAGGGGTTAAACTTGCCCATAGTCTAGGAAATCTGGTCGATACGGTACCCTTTACCATTATTGTCGATAAAAAAGGGCAGATTGTTAAAACGCAAATGGGCGAGTTGACCAACGACCAACTCATTGAATTCTTAACACCCTACATTTAGGCGTAGAAAGCAGTCAAAAGTGACTGCTTTGTTAACCGTTTAAGGCGTTTATTTTATCAAGAGCAGTTAAGGTTGAGGCTTTTCTTCTTTGGGTTGATCGCCGCCTTTCTTGTCTTTATCGCGAAGTGAAATTTTCATTTCGCCCTTATCCTGCGAAATCTTGAAAAGCTGCAATACGTTCATGCCCAGCAAGGGCTGGTTAAGATTTGGTGCAATAACAACATCTATTTGCTCGACAGCAAAAGGACCAAATTGAAGCCTTTTCGCCTTGGCTGTGCAACTGCTGCTGTTGCCGTTTGCAGTTGTGATGCTGATATTTTTATCGCAATAAATTTGCGCATCATGCGCCTCTTTCTCCGGCAACGACACATGGGATGCGCCGGTGTCAACCACAAAAATAAGTGGCCTGCCGTCAACATTGCCTTCCGTCATATAGTGACCGCTAGCATTTTGTTTCAAGGTTAACACTGCACTTGTATCCTTCTCGTCCTCCTTTTTTTGTTCATCCGACGATGCAACTTCAGTTTTTTTCTCTACTTTAGGCGTCCATGTACTCACAGTATCCGCATCGGCATCGCAAGGCGCTTTTTTGTAGATAGTTGCACCCTGGGCGTTTTTGCACTTATAAATCATCGAATCGCTAAAAACACTGGGGCACATTGCTGAGATCGAAGCCAAGCAAAGTAGCCGCACGACAAATTTTTTCATAGAATTCCCCAAAAGTGAAAAACGAACAACTTTCTTTAGCGCTTTAACAACAAATTAGCGGTAGAAAATTTTAGTTAGAATTTTAGTTGAAATTTGAAAATCCACTTTTAATGGAACTAATTTTTTACAAGCCTTAAAGCTCGGGGTTTAAATTCAACAATCTCAAAGATTTGAAGTATTTAGAAAAAATGAACCCTACCCGGCCGGGTAGGGTTACAGCGCTGTTCTTAGTTGCTTTGCTCTACTGCTCTACGCATACCAGACTAAGTTTGCTTCGCATTTTTTACGGAGCAAACAAATTTTAACAATTGAATACAATAGTAGAATTAGCAAGATTACCTATATAGAGATTCATTAGGGACTTCAATAAATCACCGCATCAGAATCGAGACTGGCATTAAAAACCTTGGAGTGTCGATTTCAATTACATTTAGTAAAAAATTTAGAGTATTTTATAAAATGCGCCCTTATCAAAATCCAATTTAAGTAATTAATCCCCATCAGTATTGCTCAACCCGATAGCCTTTTTGTTTTAATTGAGCCAACAAGCCTTGCTCACCTACCAAATGCAAAGCGCCAACCAGAACAAACTCGCGCTGCGGTGTCTTCAACATCGCGCCGATACTATCCAACCATGCATTGTTACGGGTTGTTAACAAGCTTTGGTTAAGTTTTGGAAACTCATCACGCATCGGCTTCAAACCAATCCTCTCCATCTGTGACAAATCACCAAACCGCCAGGCCTTGGTTATTTTCGTGAGGAAAACGTCGGTTTTTTTAAGATCTTTTATCGTGGAAAGAATAAATTTATCTTCCTGCCCCTCTCCCATGCTTTCCAGTGTTTTTATCTGGGTTTCAACACTTTCCAGACCCGACACCGGTTTACCTTGGGCTTGAGCTTTTTGGAGAAAAAATTGATCTACCCCGGTCCCTGAAGCGACACCCAGTTTTTGCAGTTTGGTTAAGGTTAACGTTAAAACCACCAAAGCCGGTTTCATCGTGGTTAACGCTGACACAGGAAACCGTACCGAACGGCAATAACGCAACAGCGCTTGATAGGTTTCTCGTTTTAGCTTAGTTTTCAACGTAACGCCGTTTTGGTACATCAAACGCTTTGCCAAATTAACTTGCACTTCCGGTTTTGTTAACGCAGCTAAATCGGTTTCCAAGACAAGAATGCCGCTCTCCCGAAATGCCTGCTCAAACTCGTCCGGCAACGGATAATCAGCCTGCCCCAACAAATGTACCGATCCACCCAGGTTAAGCGAATCTTTGCCATTGCTTATGCGCCAAAGCGATGTTTCCGCAAAGGTTAACGAAGGTATTAACAGTAACAGCAGTATAAAAGGCATGACTCACTCGAGATTGACAGTCCGGCTACGGAAGCTTTTACCTGTGCCCGTTTTGCCGTCATCACTTAACAATATGGCATCGTCTTTATTATCTGGAGTAAAAAAAGCCACTTCTACATTTAAAGAATCCAAACTGATGGATTTAAATAGTTTGATATCATTGGATTTTTTTGACCATTGGTAGAGTCTTAACTCCTCGCGTGGATGCCCATCCGTCGCGGCATTGTCGTGATAAGGACCGGCAACGATCAAATATTTTTGTTTTTTCCGCCAAGTAATATCGCGGATACCAAAACCATCCAAATTCAGCTCTATAGGATCCGCAAATTGGGCGTTTACCCCGTGAATTATCTCAAAAGGATTGAGCAGTTCGACCAGCAAAGCATTGGCTTTTTTCAGACGGTCTTTTTTGATTTCACCGCCAATCAAAGGATTCCTGAAACCTATTAACAAGGTTTTCTCCGGAGTTGCCGCCAAGCCTTCAATACTCAAGCCGCCAATCGCTTTCGGTGAAATTGTTTGGGCTTTACTTAATTCATATTTCTTGAATCTGGCGTCTTGGTTAAGATCGTCAATTAACCGGGTATAAATTTCTCCCGCCGGTTTCACTTCAAATTCACTTTTTATCGACGGCTTAATAGTAACGGCAAGCAACCTGCGCCGCGCCGGTCTGTCCTCGCCTTTCTTGCTGGTAGAATGCGAACCCAGCCAGAAATAAGTCCCTTCGATTTCCGCAGTGCTTTCCATATCAATTTCCATATCCTCGCCATCAGAGATCTCATCCGGAAAAACCTTGCTTAAACTGATGATTTGCTCCGCTTTATCCGGCACATTGCGATCAAAAACAAGTAGCTGGTTAAGCTCATCATCCGCGACAATGAAACGCTTTTCATCTAATGCCACCGCACCCGATGGGTTGGCGATGCCCACATAACAAACCTCATCACTGAAGATATTATTAATCCATGCTAAATCAATCATTTAGATCACCTCCGTTTTTGAAAAAACCCCATTATTAACAATAGGATAAAACTTGCCCACAGCAAGCCAGGCACCAGCCAAAACCAATTCTGGTAAAAAGTCGGCTGGGGATTTTTTATATAAGGCACTTCATAAAGCTTGAACCACGACTGCTTCATAGGCGACAACTCCAAAACTTCACCCGAGGCTAATGATACTGTGGAGATCCCGGTATTCGTCGCCCGAAGGACAGGGCGGCGAAATTCGACGCCGCGCGCCAAAGTCATGTACATATGCTGGTAAGGTTCCTGCCAAGTGCCATACCAGGAATCGTTCGTTGCATTGACAATAAACTGTGCGCCTAGCATAGATAATGATCGGGTGAAGTTAGGGAAAAGGCTTTCGTAACAAATTTGCGGCCCCATCTTGAAACCGTTCCATTCAAAAAGCACTGTCGGCCCCGGGCCTCGGGCATATTGTCCGATTTGCGGAACAAATTTCCGAATGATCGGAAACGTATCGGCAAAGGGAATGTACTCGCCGAATGCCAGCAAAATGGTTTTGCTGTAATGGGGAGATAACACTTCGCCATTTTCATTCAGCAAAAATAACGAGTTGGTTATCAACCGGGTTTTCTTGTCGACCCCGAATGCTCCGGTCACCAGAGGTAACTTCCTGTCCTTTAGGAATTGCCCCAGCCACAGAGGATATTCCTGATCTTTAAATTCTTCACCTAACACGGAGGGAAACGCCGTTTCCGGCCACATGGCAAAATCGATCTTTTTATCTTTGTTAAGGTTAACCGCGTTATCGGTTAAGGCCATAATACGGCGGATAATTTCCTGTGCATAACCTTCACCTAACTCCGCCGCCATCTTTTCTGAATTCGGCGTACTGGCTTGAATCAATAAGGTATTTAATTTTGCATCCGGCTCAGGTAAGCGGGCTTTTAAGCCTATTCCGCCCAGGTTAAGCAAGACAAAGCCTGATACAACTGCGGCAAAAATGATTTTTCCTGAGTGTTGTTTGCGTTGTTGCCACGCTAAGTAAAGCGGCCAGTTACATAGCAAAGTAGCGGCACTCAGGCCGCTAAAGCCTACAAATTCCGCCCATTGATAAACGGGAATATTTGAACCGTACCACGTATAGCCAAAATTCCAGTCAAACAAGGTTAACGAATTCGCCTCACACAACACGGTAATTAAAGCCAACAATGCCAAGGACAAGCGCTCCGACCAGTTAAATTTGCTGCGCCCCCAAAACCAAAGCATTCCCGCCGCCACCACGAATAAATGCCCGACCAAGGCAAACACCATCATTCCCACCACAGCAAACGGCCACGGCAAATGGGCGAATTCGTGCAGGGTATATGTCATCCAGTTGAAACCGATCATGGTAAAGACAAAAGCGGTAATCATCCCTCCCCAGACCACAGGCTTTAACCGGGTTTGCTGCATCCAGAACACCCACAAAGGTACAAAACCGAATAACGAAGCCCAGGGAGGAAACGGAATATAGCTTGTGCCTATAAAAAAGCCTGATAACGCAGGCAAATACCAATTCTTAGCTAATCGGCGAAAAAATGTCATCATGGTCTAGTTAATAAATGTTGAATACGTTAACGAGGGAGGGATAAAGCGGCGATTCTACCATCTGGAATCCTGGAACACAGTCTTTCCAATTGCGATTGAAATTATTGGGGAGTGAGTGAAACGAAAATATGACGTGTTCACCAGCATCAGGAAAGCTTTAAAAGGGTAACGGAAACCACTAAGCGGTTAATTCAAAACCGATGGGGGATAACTACAGGTTAACCTGAAGTATTTCAGGGTTGCTGGCAATAATTGTGTTTTTGAAACCTACACAATTGATAACCTAGCTGTCTGGACCAATATTTGTAGTGCTTTCCAGCATTTCCCCAAACAATCATAAAATCATCCAATAGCGCATCATCATCGATTTGGTCGGCAACAACCATTAATAAATCACCGGTGGTTGAATCGATAATTTTGCCTCGTATTGAAGATTTACCCGCGAAAGCCTCTTCTCTACTTAACAAATGATTTAGCCCTGCAACAGAATCGGCAGATGGATGGACCGACTGAAACTCTTGCTTAAGCACATCAGCGAGTTCTGTATCGGTTACGACAAGCTCCAGCCTCAAGGTATCTGTTCCCGGTGTGTTAACCAGTTTAAACATGGGCTTGAACGATTCCCGCACCCTGAATTCCAACATCTCCATCAATTGTGCTTTTTCTGCGTGTGCAACCCGGTTAAGCCTGGAATCCTGATTAACCTTAACCTCTATGGGAGCAAGGATGACTTTCTTGTAGGATGTCCATGCCACATCTTTTTTCCACAGACTGACTAATGCATGATCTTCCGAACCTTCTTTAGAAAGTGCGTATTCATTGAGAAATGCACGACTTTCGATCGATTTTAACTGTGGTGTATTTGCACAACCAAAGTTCGTAAAAATCAAAGCAAGGAAAATTATTAGACGGGACGTTTTCATGTTTAAACTGAATGACCAATAAGACATGCCAGAAAGTTTAATCTAATTTTTTACAAACAGAGGGAGATTTGTTAACTGCAGGTTATTTCCATTAAAAACGGAATATTAAAGTCACAAACAAAAAAACCAAGCCTAACCGTTGCCGGTTAAACTTGGTCTACAAAATTGCCTGCTCCCTGGCGAGTTAGCGACTTTCCCCAGTACGTCCTAGTAGCGCCAACCGACTCCATTTCCCAAGAAAGAGCCAGCCGCTGCGCCTATGCCAGCAGCAAGAGGATGTCCATTTCCAAGCTCATAACCAAATACCGACCCGACCACACCGCCCGCCAAGCCTTGATGGCTGCGGTTATCATATCCATAACCACCCTGATATTGAGGTTGCGGCGGATAATATTGCGCCGGCGGTTGTTGGTAATAATAATTAGGCTGCGGGTAATAATTTACTTGCGGTTGATACCCATAACCATGACCTCTGCCATGATGTCCATGATGATGCCCCCAGCCATGATGACCGTGATGGTGACCCCAACCGCGCCCATCAGCCATAGCTGCCGTCGAAAATACAGCAGCAAGAATCGTAAACTGGATCAAGTAAAACAATTTTTTCATTTCATTCACCTCTTTTTATGTTTATTGGTTAGTTGTATCAGTAAAGTGTTATTTTTAATCTTGGTACACAGTTTACTGAATGAAAATGAATGGTTGCTTAACAAAAAAGAAAGTTTGTTTTTTATTGAAAATAGCTATGTTGAATCTTTCAACATTAAACATAGGTATTCATGCCCATCCTGCAGATATTTCCAGTGATGTATAATTACTGGATTAGCTAAAACTTGAAATTTTCCACCCCAAGAAAAACTCTGGTTTCACTATACTGTCATACTGGCAATTGTTAAATAATCTTCAACTTAACTTGTACAACATCATCTTTAACTGAATGGATCAATTCATCCCTGGGCAACGCTGGATTAGCAGCAACGAATCGGAACTTGGTTTAGGTTTAATACTGGAAGTCGCTTTTAAACGAGTGACTGTTTTATTTCTGGCAAGCAACGAAAAACGCATCTACGCAATCGAAAACGCACCTTTAATAAGAGTACGGTTTTCGGTGGGCGACATCATCGAATCGACCGAGCTTGAAAAGCTCACCATTATTGGAATCATCGAAAATGACGGGTTGATTACTTATATTGGTAAAGATGAATCTGATGAGGAAATCCACCTCGAAGAAATCGAACTTAACCATAATATCCAATTCAACAAACCCCAGGATCGCCTGTTTACCGGCCAAATCGATCCTACGCCCTGGTTTTTATTGCGCTACCAAACCTGGGAACAGCAGAAACAACATCAATTATCCGCTGTTAAGGGCTTAATCGGCGGCCGCACTTCGTTGATACAGCACCAGCTTTATATCGCCCATGAAGCGGCTAACCGGATTGCGCCAAGAATCATGTTAGCCGACGAAGTAGGTCTGGGCAAAACCATTGAAGCTGGGATGATTATTCACCAAAGGGTTATTAACGGCTTAAGTCAACGGGTGCTTATCATCGTACCCGAAAGCCTGCTCCACCAATGGCTGGTGGAAATGCTGCGGCGATTTAACCTTAAGTTCAGCATTTTTGATGAAGTGCGTTGCCTGGAAGAATCCAGCTCGGATGGCTTTACTGACGATGAAGATAACAGGATTAACAAAATTATTAATCCCTTCGTGAACGAGCAATTTATTCTCTGTAGCGAGCAATTTTTTGCACAACACCCGCAACGGCAGCAACAAGCCATAAATGCCGGCTGGGATATGGTCATCGTCGATGAAGCGCACCATCTGCAATGGAGTGAGGAAGCTGCCAGCCCCGAGTATCTGTTTATAGAACAATTAGGATTCATCTCCCCTAGTTTGATTTTGTTGACCGCGACGCCGGAACAACTGGGTAAAGAAAGCCATTTTGCCCGTTTGCGCCTGCTCGACCCTGACCGTTTTCACAGCTTTGCCGAATTTGTCGCCGAAGAAGAGGCCTTTGAACCGGTCGCCGAGGCCGCAAAGCAGCTTATCAACCATGAGCCGTTATCTCCCAACTTACTTTCACTCCTGAAAGAAGTGTTAACCAATGACAGCGCTTCGGCGTTATTGGATAAATTAGATTTGCCAGATGAGGCGGAAACCACCCGCACAGCTTTGCTGGATGCATTAATTGACCGTCACGGCACCGGACGGATTTTGTTTAGAAATTCGCGACAAACCGTGCATGGCTTTCCGGAAAGGCAACTTCATGCTTACCCATTATCGGGCCCCGCCAACAGGGACGATTGGGAACAAGACCCGCGTTTTCTTTGGTTGGTGGATAAGCTTCGGGAAATTGCGCCAGAAAAAGCTTTGTTGATTTGCAGAAGGCCGGAAATTGCGATTGCTATCGACCAGGGACTGAAAAATCGGGTTGGCAATCTATCTGCGGTTTTCCATGAGGGCATGACAATTATTGAGCGTGATCGTGGCGCGGCTTTTTTTGCCGATGCGGAAAGCCCCTCAAGATTACTCATTTGCTCGGAAATAGGCAGTGAAGGACGTAATTTCCAGTTTGTGCATCATCTTATCCTGTTAGATTTGCCGAATAGCCCTGATCTGTTGCAACAGCGTATTGGCCGTCTGGATAGGATTGGGCAAAAGCAAACCATCCAAATCCATGTGCCTTATCTAAAAAACACGGGGCATGAAATTATTTTCCGCTGGTATAACGAAGGCTTGAACGGATTTTATAGCAACAGTTCAGCAGCTTCACGAGTTTCCGACATCATTCAGGATGAGCTGGTTTCTGTGCTGGCAAATCCAGATGATGAAAAAGTTAACCAGCTCATCGAAAAAACCAAGGCGCTTAACACTGATATAGAAACCTATCTGCAAAATGGTCGCGATTTATTGCTGGAAGTAAACTCTTGCCGCAGAGAAATTGCATTAGATTTGATAGATCAAGTCAATATTATTGAAAAGCAAGGCTTTTTATGGCCCTATCTGGAAGATTTGTTCGAGTGTTACGGTGTTGAGACTGAGTTCCACTCGCCCGATTGCTTTATTATCCGCCCGGGCGACCACATGCGGGTTAGCCATTTCCCGGGTGTGCAGGAAGACGGTGTAACCACTACGGTTAACCGCAAAATTGCCTTGGCAAGGGAAGACATGCAGTTTTTTACCTGGGAACATCCTACAGTCACTGCGGCGATGGATTTAGTGCTTTCCAGCGAAACCGGCAACGCCGCGATTACGGTTGTAAAACATCCTGAATTGAGAGCGGGGCAATTTTTGCTTGAGTGCTTGTTTATTGTTGAATGCAGCGCGCCTGTTCAATTGCAAATCAGCCGGTTTTTACCTGCCACGCCCATACGTATTTTGATCGATCAAAACCTGAAAAATCAGTCCAACACTATCGAACATCGAGATTTGCTGCAAAACAGAGCCAATTTTGATCAGCTAAAAATCGTCGGCTTCATCAACAACCAACGCGACCATGTTGTTAACATGCTAAAAATAGCCGAACAAAACGCACAAAAGGAAATGCAAGCCTTGGTTGGCGACGCTGCCCAAACCATGCTGCAATCAATGACGACGGAAATAAAACGGTTGGTGCAGCTTAAAAAGGTTAACCCGGGCATCAAAGACCAGGAAATCGAACAGTTGAAAGACATGACCTTGTTAGCTCATGAATTTATCGACTCCGCGCAGCTACGCCTTGATGCAGTTCGATTTGTGGTCACAAGTTAATATCGGATACCCAACCAGGTTGTCGTTCTGCTTTATTCCCTTTGTTAAGAATGACAACTTGTTCTCTACGACTTTTACTAATCTTCTATTTAACAACCGATTAAGATTTCGCATAAAAAATCTAATTTTGCTTCTTTTCTCGATTTAAGGAATAGCAAAACATTTGATATTTGTTCTAGCAATACCCAGAAAATTAAAGTTTTATGTAAACCACATAAAGTTTTTCGTCTATACTCAACGAAATTCTTAAAAACTCTCATCAGTATCAATGGGGTATTTAGTGTTTAAGCAAAGTAAAAAAATTACTTGTTCAGTTTCTACCCATTTACTCTTGGCATTCGCCCTGCTTTTCAACACATCAATTTGCCGGGCGGAATTCAGTATCGGCATTGTAAAAACCTACGAACCATCAGCCACTGTTTCCAGGGAAGGTAAAGAAACAGAATTAAGCCAAGGTGCTGAAATTTTTGAAGGTGACACCATAGTGACCGATGCTAACGGGGCAGTAGGTATTATGTTCACTGATGGCGCTGTATTAACTCTGGGACCCAGCGGGTCAATGACCATCGATAAATTCTTGTTCAAGCCTGAAGAAAAGGATGGTGCGTTGGTCTCAACGATCATGAAAGGCACAGTCGCTTTCTTTTCCGGGGCGATAAACAGAATCAAGCCAGGCGCGGTTAAGTTTAAAACCCCTACGGCGACTCTAGGCTTGAGAGGCACGCGAGTCATCATTGAAGTCGAATAATATGATTCTTCGATCTAACTATTCAGCATAAAGATGAAAAAAATTACTCCAGTATTACTTTTATTTGGCTTAACAAGTTGCAGCGGCACTTCCGTGCTATTAATTCCAGACCCGACCGGAAAAGTCGGCGAAGTAGTCATGGAGAATAAAGCTGGTACGCAAACTTTGACCAAATCAAACCAGATTGCCGAAGTTGGCAAGGTCGATAAAAAACCTGATGACCCCGAGATTTTGACCCCGAGGGAAGTTAACTCCAAATATAGCGATATCATCGTAAAGGAACCCCGCTATCCTAAACGTTACAATGAGCTAAAATTTGCTTCCGGATCGGCCGAGATTTCGCCTGAGTATAATCTCTACCTCAATGAAATTGTCGCTACCGCTCAAAAATTATTATCTTGCGATATAGTGGTCGTAGGACATAGCGATACGACAGGAAGCAATAAAGACAATAAGACGCTTTCACTGAAGCGTGCGGTCAATATCAGAAACACTTTGATTAATCTAGGCATCAGTGAAAAATGCATCGAAAACCCTCCACGGTTTTATGGCGAAAGTGACCTGTTAGTTCAAACGCCCGATGAAACAGATGAACCCAGAAATCGTCGAGTTGAAGTAGAAATCCGTTAACTGCCTTGGCTGAAATTCAACCGATAGACGAAGAAAAAAGAGGTGCAAACTTTTTAAATTTGCATGAACGAGGGCAGAATGTTGTCGTCGGACTATTCTTAATACTTATCCTTTTCATTTTAAGCCTGAAATTTACAGGTGTATTCGAACGGTTCAATCACAGTTTTACCGATTTTCAAATTAGCTTGCTTCCACAATATGAGCTTTCTCGGCTTCCTGTAATTGTTGAGGTCGATGAAAAAAGCTTGACCGCCTATGGCCAATGGCCTTGGCCGCGTTTTCAAGTTGCAAAACTGCTCGAAGCCATAAAGGTTTCAGGTGTCAATGCAATCGGAATTGACGCTTTATTTGTCGAACCCGATAGAACATCGCCTGCCACCATTCAACAAGATCTAAAAGCAAATTTTAAAAGCCAACTGGGTAATTTCTCTAATAAGGCGGAGCTTCCCGATTACGATGCTATTTTAGGTAAAATACTTAATGGGGGGCCTTTTGTACTGAGCTATATGTTTAGCTTTGATGATTTAACTAAAAATCCCTGTGTACCTCATTCAGCCAACGGCCACTGGCAAGCCAAAGAAGGGAGCGAAAACTCAACTCAATTATTCCAGGCTAATAATATCGTATGCAATATTGAACAAATTCAATCAGGCGCTAAGTACAGCGGATTTATTAATTCCGCCCCCGATGATGACGGCTTATACCGAAGAACGCCGTTAATTATCAAATATCAGGGCAAACTATACCCGAGTTTGGCTTTACAAACCTACCTTGCCGCGACCTCGGAAAACAGTTTTTCAATCATCGCTGATGATGCTGGCTTAATGTTGAAAATCGGACAGCTTTCAGTACCATTGGATGCGGCAGGTAACCTGTTGCTGAAATTGCCAACTGGAAACCAGCAGTTCCAAAAAATATCCGCCTCTGATTTTCTCTCCGGATTAATCCCAGCAAATGCCCTTAAAGACAGGATAGCCTTTATCGGATTTTCAGCGACTGGCCTGCACGAATTTCGTCCTACACCCTATATGCCGCAATTTTTCGGCATAGAGATCCATGCCAGCATCATCGATAATTTTGATCGCAAAGATTTTTTAGAACGTCCGGCAAACAGCCTATGGTTTGAACTACTATTGGCTTCGATACTTAGTTGTGCCTTGATGGTTGGGTTAACCCATGCCAACCCCATTACCAGTGCCGTCGTCCCCTTGCTATTGATAGTTATTTTGGCGGTATCATCACAGTTTTTACTAAGGCACACCGGGTTAGTCATTTCGCCCGCCTTTCCGATCGCCATGATTTTGTTAACTTTACTGGCGCTCTCTTTGATGAAATACCGGCGAGAATATCTTCATGCGGACGAGATGACCAAGCTCGTTGCGCAAACGCAAGAGGGTATTATTGAAAGCTTTTGCTCAATGTGCGAATACCGCGACCCCGAAACCGGCGCCCATATTAAAAGAACCCAGAATTACATTAAAGCCTTAGCCCTCCACCTGCAAAAGCATCCTAAATTTAAACATATCCTTACGCCTGAAACGATAGAATTATTTTACAAAGCAGCGCCGTTGCATGACATAGGCAAAATCGGCATCCGCGACCATATTTTACTCAAACCAGGCAGTCTAGCTGATGACGAACTAACGATCATGAAATCACACCCTATCATTGGGGCTGAAATCATAAAATCCGTAGCGTCCCAAATCGGCTGGAACCCGTTTATGCAAGTTGCTCATCAAATCAGTCTATATCATCAGGAAAAATGGGATGGCAGCGGCTATCCTTTTGGTCTTGTAGGCGAAGCGATACCTTTGTCGGCGCGTTTCATGGCCTTAGCTGACGTTTACGACGCACTAATCAGCAAACGTGTGTACAAGCCGGCTTTCTCTCATAATATGGCGGTTGCGATCATCAAAAAGACTAAAGACATTCATTTTGATCCCCGACTCGCCGAGGCTTTCGAGGAAATTCATGAAGAATTCCGCGATATTGCTTTACAATTCCTCGATGATGAAGATCAACGCAACACTTTATTGGCAATTGACGAAACCTGATTTATTTCCATACAACTCGAATTTCAACGTGGAATTATATTGTCTACGTGAGACTTTTTTGCGACAAGCTTATTAATTAAGCCCGGGCACTCAACCGGTTTTTTGTATAATTCTTATTATTTATCGTCCGCCTACCCAACATGCATACTACTTTCAAAACCATCGGCATTTTGGGCAAGCCAAGCGATCCCGGTATTGCTCCCACCTTGAAAAGACTGCATGGGTATTTAAAGCCGCTATATAACGTAATCGTTGTTAACGATAGCGTTAAATTCATTGATGATCCATCTGTCCTTTCTTGCGCTCCCGATGAACTCGGCCAACGTTGTGACTTGGTCATTGCAGTCGGTGGCGACGGCACTTTCCTTTCTGCGGCGAGAGTCACTGCGGACTATGATGTCCCGGTAATCGGCATCAACCTGGGTCGCCTGGGATTTTTGGTGGATATTTCGCCGAATGAATTACCCGATAAATTACATGCCATGCTGCAAGGACGCTTTGTTGAAGAAAAGCGCAGCCTGTTGCAAACCAAGCTGATCCGGAACGGACAGGTCATTCATGAGGAGACGGCGGTAAATGAAGTTGTCGTTCACCGTTGGGTAACGCCCAGCATGATTGAAATCGTCACTAAGATTGATAATATCTTTTTAAACTCACAACGTTCAGATGGCTTGATCATCTCTACTCCGACCGGTTCGACAGCATATTCCTTATCGGCAGGCGGACCTATTTTGCATCCCTCATTGAATGCCTTGGTTCTGGTCCCCCTCAACCCGCATACTTTATCCAACCGACCTATTGTGATTGCGGATTCAGCCGAAATCGAAATCAGTTTTCGGCAGACCAAGCAAATTAACGCCTTGGTGACGTGCGACCACATCGAAATCCCTGATGTAACAATTAGTGATAAAATTGTCGTCAAAAAATACCCTAAACCTGTTCGAATTTTGCATCCCGAAGAACACGATTTTTACCATATTTTAAGATCCAAACTTAACTGGAGCGGCGACCCGACCCAATAATTATGTTGGTTAACCTTAGCATCAACGACTTAGCCATAGTCAAAACCTTGGATCTTAACCTGGATCTTGGGATGTCCGTGTTAACCGGCGAAACCGGCGCGGGTAAATCCATCCTCTTAACCGCATTGGGCTTGGCCTTGGGCGACCGCGCCGATTCGGGCTATATTCGGCCCGGCAGTAAACGGGCGGAAGTTAACCTTGAATTCGACATAACGCATTTACCTTCAGTGCGGAAATGGCTGCAAAATCAGGATCTTGATGACGACAATGGATGCCTTATCCGGCGCACGATTTCCGATGACGGCCGCTCAAAGGCATACATCAATAACTCGCCCGTTACCTTACAATTATTGCAAGAACTGAGCGAGCAACTGGTGCAAATCCATGGACAGCACGCTCACCTGACTTTATTGCACAGCGACGAACAACGCCGGCTTCTGGATGTTTTTGCCAAAACGCAACCGTTGGTCGATCAGGTTAACCTCTGCTACCGGGAATGGCATCGAACAAAACAGGAACTTGATGAACTCATCAAAGCCAGTCAGGATAAGCAGCAACGCGAAGAATATTTGCGTTATCAGATCGATGAGTTACACCTGCTCGACTTAAATAGTTACAACTATGCGTCGCTTTCGGAGGAACACGGCAAACTCGCCAACATGGAAAATATTTTAGCTATTGGTCAACGGCAGGTGGACAATTTGTATGAAAACGATAATCTTTCCGTCTGCCAGATGCTTAACCAAAGTGTCAGTGACATCGAGCAAATCGCCCAGTTTTCGCCAGAGTTGAATGAAATTGCCGTCCTGCTCTCCGAAGCGAAAATTCAGGCGGAGGAAGCCGCGCTGCAACTTCGGCGGTTTATTAAAAATCAGGAAGCCGACCCGGGACGTTTGGGTGTGCTGGAAAACCAACTTGGCATTATTCAAAAACTTAGCCGTAAGCATCAGGTTAACCCGGAAGAACTCCCTGAATTAGCCAAAAAACTTGCCGAAGAGTTAACCCATATCAGCCACAGTGGCGAACGTATTGCGGAGTTAACCGAACAAGTGCAGAAATTGCAACATGATTACGATAAATTAGCTCAGGAACTCAGCCTACAACGACAAAAACATGCCCAAAATCTGCAACGCCAGATCTCGGACATGATTAAGGAATTAGGCATGCCGCAAGGAGAATTCATTGTCGATTGCGCTACCTTGGATGTGGACAAACCTCTTCAAAACGGTCGAGATAAAATCGAATTCCTGGTTTGCGCCAACCCCGGTTTGCCAGCCAAACCTTTGGCTAAAGTAGCTTCCGGCGGGGAATTGTCCAGAATAAGCTTGGCAATCCAGGTGGCGACCGCATCGGATACCACGACTCCAACCATGATTTTCGATGAAGTCGATTCCGGTATCGGCGGCGGCATTGCGGAAATTGTCGGGCAAAAACTACGGGCGCTCAGCGCGGGCAGGCAAGTCATATGCGTCACGCATCTACCGCAAGTCGCCGCACAATCGCATCATCATTTGTTTGTACAGAAAAACCAAAACAGCGACATTACCGCATCGACCGTTCGCATGTTAACCAAAGAAGAACGCGTTGAAGAAATTGCCCGCATGTTAGGGGGCGTCACTATCACCGAAAACACCAGAATTCACGCCAAAGAAATGTTAACCACAGGAAATTCAGCGCTATGATCCGTTTTCCAGCCGAATGGGAACCACAATCCGCCGTTTTAATCGCATGGCCGCATCACTCCGGTGATTTCGCCAATCGACTCGATTCGGTGGAAAAATCCTATGCTTTTATCGCCCTTACCATCGCAAAACGACAGAAATTATTAGTTGTTTGCCGCGACCAAACGCACCTTGACCATGTTAAATCCTTGTTAACCCATCAAAACATTATTTTTTTAATTGCGCCAGTTAACGATATCTGGGTCAGGGACACGGTTTTTCTGACCGTAGAAGACGAGGGAAAACCTCTTTTATTGAACTTTAGGTTCAATGGCTGGGGAGATAAATATCCGCATCACAATGATGACGCCCTTAACTATACGCTGTTAACCCAGCCTCCCTTTTCCGGTTTACCCTCAAATGATATCGACTTTATTTTGGAGGGAGGTAGCGTTGAAAGTGACGGCGCGGGAACGATCATGACCACCCGACAATGCCTGCTTAACCCAAATCGCAACATAGATTTGAGTCAGGCCGAGATCGAAAGTGCATTAATGCGGCATTTTGGGGCAAATCGTATCTTATGGCTAAATCAAGAAAATTTAGCCGGCGACGATACCGATGCCCATATCGACACTTTAGCCCGGTTTTGTCCGGAAAACACGATTGCCTACACAAGCTGCGATGAAAAGGACGATGTCCATTATGCGGGGTTGAAAAACACAGAACGCCAGCTACAAACCTTCCGCACCAATGAAGACAAGCCTTATCGTTTAATTGCTTTACCTATGCCTAAACCAATTTATGACGAAGAAGGCAACCGTTTGCCTGCAAATTACGCTAACTTTTTAGTCATCAATCGGGCTGTCATGGTGCCTGTTTACGACGATCCTATGGATTCAATTGCCTTGGAACGACTCGCGACCTGTTTCCCTGATCGCGAAATCATTCCGACCCTATGTCGACCGTTGGTACATCAGTACGGCAGCTTGCACTGCATGACGATGCAGTTTCCGGAAAAAGTTTTTTCTAGATAAATATTGTCCATTCTTAAAATTGGCATAAAATTGTATTAATGATGTGAAATAAATCTAAATTTTTCTTTTCACAAAAAAGATTTAATTTATTTATCCAGCTAAACTTAATCTGTTAGTTAACATAAGTAAAAACCATCTTGCAGATGTATGTCCGCCGCCAATAAGAACTCAGAAAAACGCCGTTATACCCGCCGCGAAACACGGGTTGAAGCGGTGCTTGCCATTGGCGACAAAACATCGATCCAGTGTGTCATACTGGATTTTTGCGAGCAGGGCCTTTTTCTTCAATTGCACCAACCCTCTGAAGTTGGCTTACAAAAAAATAAAAGTGCGAAAATTTATTTTTCGGCCATCACTGATAACGGTAAGGAATATTTTCAGATAGACGCCCAAATCGCCCGTGTAGCGCATGATGGCGTTGGCATGGTCTTTGAAAATATTTCCGAATCCATGTACCGTGCTTTAATGCAAACCACGGACATGGGTTCTATTGCGGCGTATTCAAAAAACCCGACGTTTTTCTTAACCTCCGTCAATCAAGATGTCTTTAAAGTCGCATTTAAGGAACTCTTGAAAAAACAATTACCCGCGTTAATGCAAGAATTCTTCAAGATCGCCGAAGATGAGCTGGAAAAAAAACCAGAATTTGCAGAAAACTTTCACGATGTTGCCGCAATGTTGGCGCTAACCTCGGTATTAAGGATGAACAAAGATACCTTGATTGCCGACTATTGCCAGCACATTATTGCAAAAGCTGATTTCACTGGCGATAAAAGCACGCAAAACAAAGATAGCGACTACCAAATAGGGTCAGGTCTGTCATTAGTTGAAAAGAATGAGTTTGAAGACTGGTTAAATTTTTCCTCCGTTATCAGAAAAATTAACAACCAATATAAAAATCAACTCTATCAACTGGAACTTAAAATAAGTTATGTGGTTTGTTTTCCACGCTACTTAATAAGCAATCCCATCGACCCTGAGCATCTATGCAATACATTCCGTGATAAAATCGGCAGCATCGACGATAGCGTTGCCGCTAAAAAAGCCTTGTACAAGGCTTTTCAGATTACCTTAAGTTCGCATTTAGCAACCTTGTATCATGCTTTTGACCAACTATTGGTAGAGTATGACGCGCCCAGCGAAACTGCCCAAGATATTGTCTGGAAAAAAAACTATTCCAGCAATTCCAGACCGAGCATTCCTTCAGAAAACTTTCAAGCCCCTCATCAATTTCCGTCATTCGATAATGATGAATATGAATATGACGAAAATTGGAGTCCGGCACCGGCACAACCCAGTCGATCAACATCCCGGCCTAGTTTCAACCAGCCGGTCAGTCAAACAGCAAACAAATTATTTAGCCTAATTAACCAGAGCTTGGCGGCAACTCAATCCCAAACAGGTCATATTGCGTATGACATGGAGCATGATGACGAAAGCCCAGAGGTTAATTCTGAATCCGAATATTCTGCCGATGAATTGCTTGCCGCATTAACCAAGCTACAAGCTTCAAACGCACTTCGGCAGTTACCGTCAAACGCGTCTAACCTGCTCAAAACAGAGCTGGGTGAAACTGCTTCAGAAACAACAAGCCAGACGACAAAATCTATTTCCGCTCCAGACCAACAAAAGCTTGATATTTATGATCAACTGTTCCGGGCGCTAATCGATGAATTAATGCTGACACCGAGCATTAAATCTTATATGGAAAAGATAAAATTGCCACTGATGGCGTTAACCATACAAGATCCGAATTTTTTAGACTCTGAAAACCACCCGGCAAGGCTTCTGTTAAATCAGCTATTCGCTTTGGAAACCGCAGTCAATCAAAACAAAACAGTCAAAAGTACCCAAATTAAACCCATGCTGGATCAGATTGTATCCAGGATAGAGCATGGCTCCATCACGAATCCGGATATTTTCGCCAAAGCCAATGAGGAATTAAAAGAAATTACCTTACCACTGGCAAAATCCAAAGAATTGAATATTCGGCGGGTTATCGAAGTTTACGAAGGCAAACAAAAACTCGAAAAGGCCAGACGAAAAGTCCAGAATGAAATTGATAAGCTTCTGGCTGGCAAACATATTCCCAGCGTTATTCAACTCCTGCTCGATTCAGGCTGGCAACACCTTTTAGTCATCAGTGAACTTAACGAAGAAGAGCAGGTAAATCGTCAAAGTTATTTTGACGCAATCGAACATTTATTGGCATGGTACGACCTTGATCCGATTCCGGAAGAATACGCCGGGACAATCCAGATGGGGCTGGATTTTATAGACAGCAAACTGGGTTCCGTATGCACCAACGCCTTTACCCATACCAGTATTATGGATGAGTTGAAGGCAACTTTGTTAGGAACGGGAATTCCAAGAGTTCGTAAAAACCTTGAGCGGATATTGATTACTGGCAAATCCACAAGTAGCCGGTCAGCCGCCGAAAACATCCAGGATAGCTGGCATCTGCAAATCGAACAATTTAAAGCGGGCGATTGGTTTACCTTTTCTATGGAAAACCAGATCTTTGAGCCTTTAAAACTCATTTGGATTGGAGAACTCCCGCAAATTTATGTTTTCGTTAACCGTGACGGTTACAAGAAACAGGAATTAACCCTTAATGATTTTGCCGAATTGCTGCAAAGCGGTGTCGTAACCCAAATTGAAAATCTGGACGAGCCGCTAATGGATAGAGCAACAACAACCATGTTGCAGCAAATGCAGGAAAAACTAATCCATAGCGTGTCCCACGATCCTATTACCAATTTACCGAATCGTAAACGTTTCATAAACCTTTTAAAAGAGTCCATAATCCATACCAATGGATCCAAGCATGTCTTGTGCTATCTGGAAATTGAAGACTTCAGGGTCATTACCAACGTGTGCGGTATTGTGGGTGGGGATCAGTTGCTGCTACAAACAGCACAATTACTCAGTAAAACGCTTGGCAAGGATGGCTTGATTTCCAGGTTGGGGGATAAAATTTTTGGCTTTTTACTTAAAAATTGCTCCACCGATGAAGGCATAGAGAATGCGAAGAAAATCCGCGAACTCATCAATAAATCGAATTTCATCTGGAATGATAAAAGCTACACCATTAGCGTCAGCATCGGTTTAGTTCCCATTATCGACAATACTTACAACGTGGATGAACTTCTGCAAAAAGCGGATACGGTTAACATTTCTGCTAAACGCTCTGGTCATAACCGCATTCGGGTTTATGAGGAAGATGACGCCGTCCTTAAGGAGCAAACCGATATTCATGAATGGGCTGGACGCATTGACCGAATTTTCGCCCAAAACAGGTTGTTTGCACGTTGCCAGATGATTGCTCCAATTGACCCGGAGAAAAACACACACTCACATTATGAAATTCTGTTAGGTGTAAGGGATGACGAGGGAAAAGTCATTGCCCCAGACAAGTTCATCCCTGCCGTCGAGCGTTGTCAACGCATGCCTGAAATTGACCGCTGGATGATTGAACATGTGTTTGGATGGATTATCGAAAACAGAAATTCGTTCGATAGTTTTGGCGGTTTTGCGATCAACCTGTCAGGTCAATCGTTAAATTCCGAAGAGTTTTTGGCTTTTCTTAGAGAAAGACTGGCTGTCGGCGACATACCTTGCGAAAAAATCACGTTTGAAATTACTGAAACGGTCGCGGCGGGCAGCCTGGTGTTCACCAAGAGATTCATAAAAGAAATCAAACATTTTGGCTGCAAATTTTCCCTGGATGACTTCGGTACCGGTTATTCGTCCTACTCTTACCTGAAAAGCCTGGATGTTGATTACCTTAAGATTGACGGCTCTTTCATCAAGGATATTACCAACAGCCAAACCGATGTGGTTATGGTTAACTCGATGAATGAAATTGCCCATTCCCTGGAATTGGAAACCATTGCTGAATATGTTGAAAACATGGACATCCACGCAGTATTGAAGAACATTGGCATTGATTACGCCCAAGGCTGGGGCATTCACAAACCCATGCCAATTACTGAATTGAATGCCCTTTTAAACGACACAAAACATCAGGATAAAGCAGAAGCGCCACAGGAAATAATAGAAAACCTGAAACAAACCCTACCTATAGATACTTTCTCTAATGAAGCGGATTATTGGGATAGTTTATAAACTTCATTATAGAAAATTTCCTTTGCCTAAAAACCGCTCGCTTAAGCTAACGCCTGTTGTCTGTTAACCTGATAACCCTCCGCTAAACAATGATCCAGCCACTTTTGCAGAAAAAAGTTCAACCGCCATTTGTAGTTCATAATCTCACGGCCTAAGCTAAAATCCTTGAACACATGGCCTACGCTGGGTCGAGCATGATCGCACAAAACCTCCGCCAATTGCACATCAAGATAAAGCCGGATTCTCACCGCTGGCATCAACGCTTCTTCAGTTTTTTTGTTAAAGCGATGACTGAGCTCTATGGTTAAGGTATGTTTACTTTGCTCAATAATTTGCAACTGTAACGATAAACCATCGAGCGGTTCATTTTCTTTCAACTGATTAATTTCACATAGATCAGGGATTAATTTAAACAACTTTTGGTAATTGGATTCACAAAGCTGCTCCATGCACCAGGATTTGTTAACCGGATTTAAGAAACTCATCGTTAAGAATTAATTTTCCTGATAGCACGCATATGCGCTGGCGGTTTCCCACAGCACGACTTTTACCACATTAAAACCCTGGCTTTTCAAATACTGAAAAATCATTTTGCTCAACACTTCTGCCGTCGGATGCTCCTCCATTGCCAAAAAATGCTCATTGTTAAGTTTTAATGCAGGGATGATAGGATCATCTTTATGCAACAACAGATTATGGTCTAAATGTTGGTCAATGAAACCTTCAACACTCTCCCTGATATCGGCAAAATCGCATACCATGCCCTGATCGTTCAGAGTTTTTCGTTCAATTGAAATTGCGGCTTTCACACTATGACCATGTAAATGCCGACACTTGCCTGGGTGGTTCATTAGCCGATGGCCATAACAAAAATAAACTTCTTTAGTAATAGTAAACATGATGAAGATAGTAACACGCCAAAGTTAAGAATTTAAGTTACCCTTTTATACTCGCTACAAAAGTCACAACATTGCTGACGCACCCGGTCAACTGATAGCTCAATTGGTTATTCATGACCGTCAATCTTCATCAGGAATTTGCTGGCGCAATTCCTCGGACAATACCATTTGCGCACCACTGACTACGATTTCATCGCCATTTTTCAATCCTTCCTGAATTAAATAGCCGTTACCAGTCCGTGTATGCTTTTTTATGTCTTGACGACGGAAGGTTTCTTTGTCGATCTTAACGTAAACAAACAATTGATCCATGTACCAAATCAATGCTGACTCCGGCACGAATACACCTTTTTCAACCTGATTAGATTCGGGCAGCCAGGCGTTGATTTTCATACCTGTTTGAAAATGTCCGCTGTTGCTTAAAAAAAAATAGCTCTCGCCCTGAAAATTATTTTCAACTTGCGCCGCCCTGGAAATCAATTTAGCAGATACAGCCAACTCACGTTTATCATAAGAGTTGACAAATATCACCCTTAAGCCATCGGGCAAGGTTTTGCTCACCGGCACGTTAACCTGTATCAAGCGTTGATTTCCCGTAAGCAGATCTTTGATTTTTGCAGACTGCATCCCCAAAAACCATTCTGTCAGTGTTGTTCCCCAGTTGAGGTTTCCTTCATTACGAAGAGAAATTAACTGAATTTTTTTAGAATCAACCGTCGCCTCTTCTGCGGATTTCTGAGCGGTTAACTCCTGTAATGAACGCTTTGCTATCACGCCCTCGTGAAATAATTTCTGCTGCCGCTTCAAGTTTTCCCCGATCTGCCTTAATTTCGACTCAGCGGCTTTAAGCTCTGCTTGAGCAATCTGAAAATGCGATCTTAACCCCAGCAAAGGTTCGATACTGACAACCTTGCCGACGGTTTCAATTTCATTACGATACGAATCCGATTGAACAACATGGGTTTTTATACCGGAAAGTTCTTGAGTTTTACTATTTATTAAAACCGAATGAGTGATACTAACGTCATCGGAATCTGCATTATTCTGTTCGGCCTGAATGTGTGATATCCAGATTAATAACAGAATAACCATCAACAATTTTGGTTTTAGTGCAAGCTGCATCGTACAGTTTGGGTCGTTAATATAATTTGCTTAAAGTATAATGTTTTCCTGACATCTTGATTAACATTTAAAGAGTCTCTCTATCATCATTTAGAAATTGGCAACGACAATGACGACTTTACCTTCCGATATTAAATTCGCATCGACTCATGAATGGGTTCGGTTAGAAGCCGATAATCATGTCCGGGTCGGGATTACCGATTTTGCACAAGAGCAATTGGGTGATTTGGTGTTTATCGAGCTACCTCAACTGGGCAAGAAGCTTAAAACGAACGATCAATGCGCGGTCGTCGAATCGGTAAAAACAGCATCCGACCTTTTTAGCCCGGTTTCAGGCGAAGTTGTGGAAATTAATTCGGCGGTATCTGATGAGCCGGAACGCGTTAACGACGACCCTTATGGCACATGGCTCTTTTGTATTAAAGCAGACGAGTTGTCCGGTTTGGATGGGTTAATGAATGCTGATGAGTATCAGCAATTTATTGAAAAATAAATTTCCATTCCTCAAATTCGCTTCAAATAAAAGTTTTTATGGCTAATCAAAACGAAAAAGGTTTAAAACGTATTCTTAACGCCTGTGTATTTTCTTACTATGGTTACAAGGCGACTTGGCAACATGAAGAGGCGTTCAGGCAAGAAGTGATTTTGTTTGTCATCACCACACCACTGGCATTCTGGTTAGGCGAAACTGTTGTCGAAAAACTACTATTAATTGGAAGTATGGTGCTGGTATTGCTGGTTGAACTGCTGAATTCAGCAGTTGAAGCCGTTGTGGATCGAATCGGCCTGGAACGCCATGAATTATCAGGCAGAGCCAAAGATATTGGTTCTGCTGCGGTTAACCTGTCGCTGATGTGGGCGGCAGTGACCTGGATTTCTATTTTGCTTTTTTAAGGAATACATTGTGAGTGCACTTATTTGCGGTTCTATGGCCTATGACACCATCATGGTATTTCATGACAAGTTTAAGCACCACATCCTGCCGGAAAAAGTGCATATCCTGAACGTCTCTTTTCTGGTGCCGGTGATGCGCAGGGAATATGGCGGTTGCGCCGGCAATATTGCTTATAATCTTAACCTTTTGGGGGAAGATTCAAATATCATGGCGACCGTCGGGCATGATTTCGAGCCGTATGCACAGTGGCTAGGCCAGCACCGAATATCCAGCGAATACATTAAGGTGCTGGATAATTGCTACACGGGACAAGCCTACATCACGACCGACGAAGACGGCAACCAGATTACCGCATTTCATCCAGGCGCCATGAATTCTTCGCACCTGAATTCAATCCCTACCGATGGTAGTTTTAAGATCGGCATTGTTTCACCAGACGGAAAAGACGGCATGATGCTGCATGCCAAACAATTCAGAGAGTTGGATATCCCGTTTATCTTCGATCCAGGCCAGGGGATGCCGATGTTTAATGGCGATGAACTTATCGAATTAATCGAGCAGGCTTCCTGGTTAACCCTGAACGACTATGAATCCGAGTTAATGCAAGAACGCACGGGGTTAACCATTGAACAAATGGCGCAAAGGGTAGAAGCTGTCATCATTACCTTGGGCGGAAAAGGCTCACAAATATTCACCAAAGATCGAAAATACGAAATCCCGGGGGCAAAACCCAAGGCGATTCTAGATCCCACAGGTTGCGGGGACGCCTATCGCGCCGGGCTTTTGTACGGTTTGCTAAACGGCTTAAACTTGGACGCCACAGGACGGATTGCTTCGTTGATGGGCGCCATTAAAATAGAACATAACGGTACGCAAAACCACACGTTTAGCATGCCCGAATTTCAGGAACGTTATTTCGAAAACTTCGGCTCTAACTTTTAGTCTCGATGCTGAAAAACACGCAACATCTGCTCGACCTTATGGCGCGCTTACGCGACCCAGAGCAAGGTTGTCCCTGGGATGTCAGGCAGGACCATGCCAGCTTGATACCTTATTTAATTGAAGAGGCGTATGAAGTCATTGACGCCATCGAGCGGAATGATCTTGATGATTTACGGGCGGAACTTGGTGACTTGTTGTTGCAAGTCGTGTTTCACGCCCAAATTGCGGGTGAAAGCTCGCATTTCAGTTTTGACGAAGTTGCCCAAAGCATTTGCGATAAACTCATCGTCCGGCATCCGCATGTATTTGCGGGCGTGGTTTTTGCCGACGACAATGAGCGCCAACAGGCCTGGGAACAGGCAAAAACGGATGAACGCCAGAAAAAACAGCTCGCCGATAACCAGATCAATAGCGTGCTAGACGGCGTAGCTGTCAGCCTGCCCGCACTCATGCACTGTGAAAAAATACAGGATCGCGCAGCGAATTTCGGCTTTGACTGGCCGACGGTGGAACCTGTGTTTACCAAAGTGCAGGAAGAACTTGATGAAGTCATGGAAGCATGGGAATCCGGCGATCAAGCCCACATTGAAGAAGAAATTGGCGACCTATTGTTGGTCGCCGTGAACCTTGCCCGCCACCTAAAAGTTAACCCTGAACTGGCGCTAAAAAACAGCACGAAAAAATTTTCCCGCCGCTTTCAGTATATCGAGCAAAAAGTCGCCGCCACCGGCCGCGACTTAACCGATTGCAAGCTTGCCGAACTCGATGCCTATTGGGATGAAGCTAAATTGGCATTAAAACCAGTTTGTTAAAAAACTCACTCTACCTGATTTATATTTTATAAAAGCCTCTAGTTAAAGTCCGAAGATAACCCTCCAAGAAACAAAACCATTTACTCAAAGTTTATTTAAACCTTCGTTTTAAAAAATATTAATTTTTCTTTTCAGGTAGCAATGGGTTAAGACCCTGTTTAGGCTCATCAAACTTATCGTCCGTAGATAGATTTATCAATAGCTCAATAAATTCAGCGATTTTATCTCCATAAATGTCGTTATGCCCATCCATTAATGCTTCATCGACTTTGACATTAAGATACGGGCTTTGCGGCGGCGTTTTCTTTAAATGGGTCAGCATCGTGCCACCAAATCGGATAGATTCGCCAGGCTTTTGTTGCGCCCAAATATTTTTTGCATTAAAAACACGTGCAACTTGCTGTGATGGCTTGTTTTCCGCCTGTGTCAATGTATGGCTGATTAACGGCTCATAATGGCCTACTGTATTGCGGTCAGCCTCCCCTTCATCCAAAGTCATGACGTATCCACAATTGTTGCGTTTAAGCTCATCATGCGTCTCAAAAAAAGTATTCAGCGTCCTGCCCAAAGGAAAGGCAATGCCGGTCGCATTATCCGTCTCAGAGGTTAAAATAGCCAGTTTGGGCACTTGGCTCGGAAAATAGGAACACCTCGATTGCGCCAGCTCAAAAGCTGGCGCAAAACGCAATGCCTCAAACGCCGGATTGAGCAAAACGACCAGGTCGCCAAAACCTTCCGCCCCTTCTGTATCATTTTTACCAGGTTCACTGTTAATAAATCTATCCAGCAAGATTTGTGCAGTCGCACTGAAAACAACCGCACCGCCAAAGCTATGCCCGATTACCACAAGTCGGCTTTTGATGGGCGGTTCCATGGTATTTTTTACGTTGGTCGTCTCTTCCAGTTTGAGCAATAACTCAGTAATGCCAAGATAACCAATATCATGGGCAGTATTTTTTCTGTCCCAAAAAGTTAACAAATTTATACCCGGAACTGTGATCGATTCACCCCGCCACCCCACGTAAATTCCAACGACTTTTCGTTGTTTGCCTTTAGCTCTTTGGGTGTGTTCAATCTTGCTTAGGTGAACCAAACTCTTTTTAAAGTTTTCGATATTATCGTCACCGGGCTCCGCGCTATGATGCCAACCATGAACGAATACAGTGATTAACAAACTGTCCTTTGCAGCTATTTCATTGAGATTGTTAACCACTGCCTGAAGCTGGGCACGGTCCCTAAGTTGACCTTGGTCATCTATTTCCGCAAAGCCCAGCAAATACTCGGATTCAGTATTCTGGTTGAAAGCTTGAATGGCATAGCCCTCACATGCCTGATTTGAATCAACCACGCAAACCCGGTCATACGCCCCATAGAATTGCTTATTTGGCGCACAACCGATACTAAAGAGGACATGAAAGACAACCAGGACGTAAAGCGGAAAATGAGTTTTCATTGTGTATACCCCGCTGTGAAAGTGAGTTTTAGTCTTACATTGAAACCAAGGCGAATTGACCTGATTTAACAGACTGAAGTTTTATTTTTCTCTTAACCAAAATACTTTTATCATGTATACATCAATCATTTACATTTTTCAATGAGAGGCTAGACATTATGCGCCAAGACGATGAACGCGAAAGTGACAACATTGAGGATCGCCGAGGAATGCGCATGGGAGGACGAGGGTTTAGTTTTCCCGGTGGCGGGTTGGGAATTGCAGCGGCAGCCGTAGTCGCGTTGTTACTTGGTATTGACCCCAGGCTCGTACTGACGACCGTCGGCCAGTTATCGGGCATGGCTCAGCAGCAACAAGCTTCAGGGCCTGTGCAATCCAACCCGCAAGACGATAAAACCAAAAAATTCATGTCTGTGGTACTAGCAAGTACCGAAGATATCTGGCGCCAGGTATTCCAGCAATCCGGCAGTCGTTATCAAGATCCCAAGCTGGTGTTATACAGTGGAGCCGTGCAATCGGCTTGTGGTTTCGGACAGGCCGCGATGGGGCCGTTTTATTGCCCCGGCGACCAAAAGCTTTATCTCGATATGAGTTTCTTTAACGACCTTGCCAACCGTCACAATGCGCCCGGTGATTTTGCCCAAGCGTATGTCGTTGCCCATGAGGTCGGTCATCACGTCCAAAACCTAATGGGGATAGCTGACCAGGTCACTGCAATGCAACAGCGCGGTGGACGTGAACAAGGCAATCAATTACAGGTACGCATGGAGTTACAGGCGGATTGTTTCGCCGGCGTGTGGGCTAACCACGCCAACCAAATGCGGCACATCCTTGAACCCGGCGACCTTGAAGAAGCCATGTCAGCCGCCAGCGGCGTTGGCGATGATCGCTTGCAGCAACAAGCGCAGGGCTATGTCGTGCCGGAATCCTTCACTCACGGCAGCTCGGAACAAAGGATGCGATGGTTTACAATTGGCTTTAAATCAGGCAGTCCACAGCAGTGTGATACGTTTAAAGCGGCGAGTTTGTAGTTAAATTCAGTTCTTAGTAGTGATTTATTTTAATAAAAAAACTGGCGATTTATAACCACGGCAAAGATAGTACTTCTTGAGGTGAAAAAACACTGACCTTTGCCGAAGTTGCATAAATTCATGGATTTTATTTTGAAAGTCCAGATTATAGGAAGAAATTGAATCCAGATGCAAAGGTTAACCAATTGTTAACCTTTGATTTTTCCGGCTACGACAAGATTGTCCTAATCGGCTTCAGTATGGGGCTCACGTCGCCACAGTAGCCGACGAAACTTTGCCTATCGCTGGACTTTTTCTCTTAGCGCCGGCGTTTTACTTACCCGATTATCAACGTATAGAATTCAAGCCTAAACCCAACACTTGGATTTTTCACGGCTGGCAAGATGACATTGTACCGCCGGAAAAAGCCTGGATATTCTGTCAGAAACGCCGTTCGCGCCTGCTTATGTTGGATTCTGATCATCGCTTGATCGACCAACTACCGTTTTTGACCACTGAATTCTACCAATTTTTACGGCTGGTTTAAGCAATCGATACATCTGAAAATATTGAAAACGGTTTGGCATAATCAAAATAGCAAGTAGCCTTTACAAAGTGCAACGCAAGAAGGTAAAAAATGGCATTATAAATTTCTGGGTTGTGCGAGCGCTATTAAATTTACTTCATTTTTAGGTATCTTTTAATTCATTTACAAAAACGGAAATAGACCAAACCAAGCTTTCTAACGAATATATGAAACTTAATATTTGTGGCATACCGTTTATGAAAACTATTAGTAAGCATAAAAGTAATATTAAAAAGCTATTCTTTATGATCATCTCAGGTCACTCCTTAAATAATTAGAATTAATTGATGAACATAATTATCTTTTGACATAAGTTATTGTGTCACGGACACTTAAACTATTTAATTGTCCGCGTTTTTCTCCTTCCATCTCCTATATCCCCTGAGAAAGCTATCTTGAAAATTCTCATTTGCTTGGTTTTTTTCATAAATTTTTCTAAGAGCATCATTTTGATTATTATCACTAGGTGGCGAAATGCAAATTTTTTCGAGGAGTTCTGGTTGAGATATAGTTGGGGTTGCTTTAAGCTTTCGGTGGAACGCCTCATAAAGTAGCTTTGTTTCATCCGCCATCCGCTTTGCATAATTACCTTTACTTTTAATTGGCTTTCCAAAAAAAGCTTCTTCTAATGTAATATCACCTTCTTTTTCCATATACCATTGAAATTGCTTTGCAATAACCCAAAGAATTTCTGGCGGTGGATAAGTTATTAGATCGTCGGCCATGCAAAAATGTAATATTTCCAGTGGAGAGTCACGTAAAGCATAGTATTCATCTCTTTTTAAATCATGATAACTTATCCTATTCCATTGACCTTCCAAAATTCCAAGCATAGTACAAGAGCTATTTTCTAATTCTTCTCGATTCTTTGTTGCATATTCTTTCCATTCATCAAAAGAAATTCCTTTTTTATAAAACTCGAACTTTTCAGAAAAATGAGGAATAAATTCTTTCCTTAATTCGGAGGGCAAATTTTCAAAAGTTTCTAACAGTTTTTGGATTTCTTTCTTTTTAAACATGCACTTCACCCTATCAAGTAATCATGGTGCAACAAACAACTTAACGCGATAAGGTGCACATCCTATGAAGCTATTGCATATGACACAGTAAGTATGCTCGATGGTGTAAAACGAAATCGAGGGCTGATATTTTATAAATACCTCGATTTCACTACGCTGACTCAAGGCAATAATAAACAACCTAATCCTTTAATTGTAGTTGTAGTCGGTTACAATCCCCCCAAAAACCGTAAACTCAAACCAGTTGTTATTTAGTAAATCCTTAAAATTTTAATCTTTGTTAATGAATAGAAAAACGGTAACAAAGTGGATTCAACTTGAGACAATCCAGTATGTAACAAATAAGCAGACAGAGATACCCTGATATAATGCTGTTTTGATATTTACTCATTACTTATTAATCTGGAATAGAAAAAGCAGTCCATTTAGTAAATGGATGAACATCAAGTTAAGACAATAAGTTTAAATTCAGGAATTTTTATAGTTGTCAATAGCTTAATTCACGTATAACCAAAGAGCGTATGTTAGGTTAACATACTAGATAGGTGGTGATCTGCTGTCGAACAACTGACCATTAGCTAATTGTTAAGCTATCTACAACATTCAACCAGCACTATTTAATAACCCCTCAATAAAATAATTTTTATTCCAAACAGATATGACAAAAGCAAGAGTTAATGAAATCGACTTATTAAGATTTATTGCAGCTCTGTCAGTGGTTATTTACCACTATACTTTTCGGGGATATGCCGCAGATAATTTATCAATTATGCCTTATCCGCTTTTAGCGCCTTATACCAAATATGGTCATTTTGGCGTGGAGCTTTTTTTTATAATTAGCGGTTTTGTTATCTTAATGACTGCTGCGAACGGCAGTTTGCAGGCGTTTATAATCTCCAGGCTTGTGCGGTTATATCCGGCCTTTTGGGCATGTTGTACCATCACGTTCATTGTGATCGCAACAATTGGGGCGCCTCGATTTACGGCATCGATAAAAGAGTATCTGATAAACCTAACCATGCTAAGCGAATTTGTAGATACCCCTTCAATCGACGGCGCTTACTGGTCATTATTTGTAGAAATTCGTTTCTATGTTTTTGTAGGCATCATTTTGGCGTTAGGCAGAATTCATCAAGCAGAATTTTTTATTTTGCTGTGGTTATTTGTTTCTGTTGCTATTGTAGTTTTTGATATTAACAAGTTCAGGTACCTCCTGATAATTCAGTATTCATCCTATTTTATTGCCGGGGCAACCTTTTATTTAATCTGGTCACGAGGACTTACGACGACAAGAATTTTGACAATCCTTGTGGCATGGGAGCTAGCCTTGCTTCAGACGGTTAAAGGAATAACTAGGTTTGAACAAACCTATAACACCAATATTAACTGTTATATTACTTCCTCTATTATTAGCAGTTTTTTTCTCATCATGTTATTAATTTCATTGCGGCGATCAGGTTTTTGGGGGCGCAAGCGCTGGCAATTGGCAGGAGCACTTACCTACCCTGTTTATCTCCTCCATCAAAACATTGGCTATATGATTTTTAACTTGGCATACCCCTCAACTGATCCCCACCTTCTTCTTTGGGGCACGGTACTTTTAGTTATGATTATGGCTTATTTGGTTCATATTCTTATCGAAAAAAGATATTCACTCCCAATGAAGAATGCATTGATCTTTTTTTTCAATTCAATACAACGCAAGACCATAAAGCATGCACTATGAAAAATTATTCGCATTACAGTCCAAGGAAGATACCTACAAACACTGCAAAACCAAACCAATTGTTATTTAAAAACGCCTGAAAGCAGCGTTTTTTGTCTCGGTCTTTAATTAACCATTGTTGGTAGATGGAAAAACCGGCCGCTAACATTAGGCCTAAGTAATAAAACCAACCCAGTTGTCTCATCAGGCCAACAATGACTAACAAACCTAAAATGACGAGTTGCAATATCGCCATGATGTGGCGGTCGTAAGCACCAAACAAGATCGCGGTCGATTTAACCCCAATCTTAATATCATCATCTTTGTCGACCATTGCATACATGGTATCGTAGACCAGCGCCCAGAGCATGACGGCGAGATAAAGCAGCCAGCCCTCCAGTGGAATAGAGTTAACCTGTGCGGCAAACGCCATTGGTACTGCCCAACCGAATGCCATGCCGAGATAGGCTTGCGGCAAATGCGTGAAGCGCTTCATAAACGGGTAACTGGCTGCGAGAAACGCGCCGACAAAAGACAACAAAATCGTGTAGATGTTTAACTGTAAAACCAGAATAAACGCGCTTAAGCACAACACAACAAAGACTACCAAGGCTTCTTTCGGGCTGACTTTGCCCGCGACTATCGGCCTGAGCTTAGTGCGTTCCACATGCGGATCAAAACTGCGGTCGGCGTAATCGTTGATTACACAACCCGCCGAACGCATCAACACTACGCCTAAACAAAATACGGTTAACACCAACCTATCGGGCTTACCGTCGCTGGCGAGCCAAATCGCCCAAAGCGTTGGCCATAACAGTATTAAAATACCAATCGGTTTATCCAGCCGCGCCAAGATAGCATAGTGTTTTGCGCGGTCAATAATACGTGCTGCGTTAATCATGCTGGACCTGTTGTTTGTTAAGAATGGTATTATATCGTTTGCTTTGGCACATGTTTGCTAATGGTTTAGATAAAGGCAAAAAGAGGAACTTAACCATGTCCGTAAAAATTTACCACAACCCACGCTGCTCAAAGTCGCGGCAAACCTTGCAATTACTGCAAGAACGAGGCGTTGAACCTGAAGTGATCGAGTATTTGAAAAATCCGCCTTCCCACCCTGAACTTTCTGCCATTTTAGACATGCTTGAGATGGAACCACGCGATTTGATGCGAAAAAATGAAAGTGAATATAAAGAAAATAATCTGGACGACAACTCTTTGGATCGACAAACGCTTATTGAAGCGATGGTTAACCACCCTATCCTTATCGAACGTCCTATCGTCGTCGCCAATGACAAGGCAGCAATTGGGCGTCCACCAGAAAAAGTATTGGAAATTTTATAGTTAAGATTTACCCCCTATGACCAAAATTTTAATCCTGTATTATTCGCGCGATGGCGCAACCGCTGAGATGGCGAACCTGATTGCTCGCGGCGTTGAAACGGTCAAAGAGGCTGAGGCCGTATTGAGGACTGTTCCCGAAGTATCCACCGTGTGCGAAAAAACCGCCGACAGCATTCCTCGCGAAGGCGCTATTTACGCCACCTTAGATGACTTAAAAACCTGTGACGGGCTGGCTTTGGGTAGCCCCACCCGCTTTGGCAACATGGCTGCCCCGCTAAAATACTTTCTTGATGGCACGACTCAACTTTGGTTTTCTGGCGCATTAGCTGGCAAACCCGCCGCCTTGTTTACATCGACCGGCAGCATGCACGGCGGACAGGAATCAACGTTGCTGTCGATGATGCTGCCATTGCTGCATCATGGCATGTTAGTTTTAGGCTTACCCTATTCGGAAAATGCGCTGCGCGAAACCACATCAGGCGGCACGCCCTACGGTGCAAGCAGGTTAACCCTGGATAAAACGCCAGTCACTGAGCATGAAAAAACCTTGTGTATCGCATTAGGCAAGCGACTCGCGCTGGCGGCGCTGCGATTAAAAACAGAGGCATGAGACTTACTCCAGGCATACTGCATTTAATTGCCATAATCGGTTTTTTAGGCTTATTTGCATTAATAATGCTCTGGAATACAGTGTTAACCCCGCCTTCTAAAATTCCGACTGCATTGTTGATATTGATTACAGTGACACCGCTCATGCTACCCATGCGCGGTTTTTTGAATGGCAACAAAAAAAGCTGCGCATGGATGGCCTATGTCAGCATTATCTACTCGATACACGGCTGCATCGAAGCGTATGCCTCGCCCTCAACACGCAACCTTGCCTTTCTTGAAATTATTTTAAGCTTGATGGTATTTTTCGCATCATCCTTTTATATCCGTTTATTGAAATCTTCTACGCAAGATGGCAGAGCAACTCCCGATCAGGTTTGAATTTTGGGGCAATCAAACTTTTGCCGACTTTTTTCCTGCCAATAATCAAGAAATTCTCGCCCACTTAAAACAAACCGTTAATGCTACAGGGCAACCTTTCATATTTCTTTGGGGTGAACCTGGACATGGCAAAACCCATTTGTTGCATGCGTGCTGCGAGGAAGCTTATAACTTAGGCGTGAGTTGCTTTTATCTCGACTTGGCATCTCATTTGTTAACCCCCGACTGTCTTAACGACCTTGAAAATATTGAGTTAGTCTGCCTGGACAACATCGAAAAAATATGTGGAGACAAGGATTATGAGCTAACCTTGTTTAATTTTTTTAACCGGCACCGAGAGGTTGGGCATCGATTAATAATAACCGCCAATTGTCTTGTTAATTCACTACCTATTGAATTGCTTGACTTAAAAACAAGATTAAACTGGGGGTTATGCTTAAAGCTTCAACCGCTCAACGACGATGACAAAGTGGGATTGTTAACCCATAAAGGCCGGCAATTAGGTTTTGAAATCAACCCGCAAACTGCGCGCTTTTTGTTAACCCACTATGACCGCCGGTTAAGTTCATTATGGTTGGCTCTGGATAGATTAGAACTCGCCTCGTTGGCTGCAAAACGAAAATTGACCGTGCCTTTTTTAAAAAAAGTGTTGTCGTTATAGCTGCTTAAACGCAGGTTATTATTTGAAGAAAATATAATCCGAGGTATATGGCACTTTTTCTTCCGATCCTAAATGATTGCCGTCACAAAGTTTTAGCGGTGCTAAACCACCTCGGGTATTAATTCGTTGAATATAAGCGGTCTCGGTTAACAAGCCTTTGCCGTCGTGCTCACTTGCTTCCAGCAATAACCATGGGACGGCAGATTTCTCCGGCGAATCTGTTCTTTGCATGACCTTGCCTTTAACTCCGCTGCCATCTTGATATTTCCATTTTGGCCCAGCACCGTGAATGCCAAGTTCTTTGTGGGTCTTGGGATCGAACAACTTGGCTTGCGGCGCATGCCATTTCCATGCGTATTCGCCTTTGTTTTGGACGCAGTGATAAATTTGCTCGCCTATAGCATAGACGGTTAACTGCACAACATAACCTTGTGGCACTTTTATGGCTGCTGGCAAAGAAGTTTCAGCAGCGTTAACACCAATATCCATGAACAAAGTAATAAACAACAATGATAGTTTTTCCATACTGGCATCCTACCAAGGCATCGGTTTACCGTCATACTTCACAAATTTTCCAGTTTGAGCCAAGGTAAAACGCCCCATTTGTTCGCACATACCGGTCACGCTGGTTTTGCTGTCGATTAATGCATTCGGCCCCCCCATATCAGTCTTAACCCAGCCAGGATGAAAAATAATAACGCCAACACCTTGGTCTTTTAAATCAATGGATAAACTTTTCATTGCGGCGTTTAATGCCGCTTTGCTGGAACGATAAAAAATACTACCGCCACTGCCGTTATCGACAATACTCCCCATCAAACTGCTGATATTAGCAACCAGCTTGTTACTGCTCCGTTTGATATGGGGCAAAAAGGCTTCTACCATTTTTATCGGAGCTTGCGTATTAACAAGCAAGCTATTTGCCCACGCGTGAAAATCCAACTGACCAAAATTATTGCCTTTGCGATCATCATAAACGCCAGCATTATTAACTAAAATATCGATGTTCTTGTTAGCTAATTTCTTTGCCAAATCTTCAATTTGCTCAAATTTTGTTATATCTAACCCTTGAATGGTTAACAAAGAATAACGGTCCTTTAATTGATTTAATTCATCAGCTTTTGCAGGATTTCGGCAACAAGCAATGACCTCCCAGCCTTTATCAGCATATTGTCGGCTAAATTCCAAGCCTAACCCTCGATTGGCACCGGTAATTAAGACGGTCGACATAATATTATTCTCCTTAACTATTGTTATTCTTGAATTTTTTATCAAACCAATGGATGGACATCATGGTTGGTATTCTAACCCGTTTAAAGCAAGTTTGGATAATAAACAGCTACTCCACCAAAACGCACTGATCTTACTAAATTACCTTATAATCGCAGTATTTTAGGCATGAAACCAGAATGACAACTAAAACCAACCGCCCCTTGCAAATTGATGTTATAGAAGGCGAACGCTATAAATGGTGCAGTTGTGGCCATAGTCAAACGATGCCATTATGCGATCATTCCCATCGGGAAAAATCGACAAAAAAGTCGGTGAAGTTTTTTGCCGAAACCACAGGAACTCTAGATTTATGCGGCTGCTCAGAAACTTCAACCCCCCCTTATTGCGATCAACTCCAGTGTAAACAATCGCTATAAGCCATGGCTATCGAAATAGAACATAAATTTCTGCTCGGTAACGATGACTGGCGTAAGGAAGTCTTTAAATCTATTAACTATAAACAGGGTTATCTAAATTCCCAAGCAACATCATCGATAAGAGTTCGTATTTCCGACCAACAAGCATGGTTGAACATAAAAAGCGCGACACCAGGCAATCAACGCCTAGAATTCGAATACGAAATACCATTATCTGATGCTGAAACAATCATTGACTCACTATGCACAAAGCCTTTAGTCGAAAAAACACGACATTTTATTAAAGCTGGAATCCATCTATGGGAAATTGATGAGTTTAAGGGAGCCAATGAAGGTTTAGTAGTTGCGGAAATTGAACTTGCAGAATCAGGAGAGACTTTTCAAAAACCATATTGGTTAGGTCAAGAAGTTACCGATGATTTGCGTTATTACAACAATAACTTAGCTTTATTTCCATATAAAAAATGGAGTATTAAATAAATATTTCATACACCTATTGAATATTCAAAAAAATTACTCTATAGTAAATGTATGAAAAAAACAACGATTGTTGCATTATTGGTACTTTCCGCAAATCAGTGTTTCGCTGGTTTATCTGTTAATTCTGTTCAAGATATAGAAACAGAATGGGCATCGGTTTATTATGCGACCCCTAAAAGCCTACAAGAAGCAGCTTACAATGACTTACTTAAGAAAACCGAAACATTAACATCACAAGATCCTGAATCTACAGAACTTTCCTATTGGAAAGCAGTAATCCTGTCATCGCGCGCGGAAAAGCAAGACGGATTTAGTGCGCTTAAGGCGATACAGGAAGCGAAGGATTTATTGTTAAATGTAATTGATAAAAATCCTCAGACGGCAAATGGCTCTGCTTATGTTGTTTTGGGAACTTTGTACTATTTAGTTCCAAAATGGCCGATCGCATTCGGCGATAACGATAAAGCAAAGCAAATGTTTTTAATCGCCTTAAAAATCAATCCTAACAGTATCGATGCCAATTACTTTTATGGCGATTTTCTGTTAGCCAACAACGATGCAACTCAGGCCCAACATTTTTTTGAAAAAGCGCTCGCCGCGCCAATTAGAAAAAAACAGGAATTTGCCGATAGAAAACTTAAAGGCGAAGTGAAACTCGCCCTGCAAAACGCAAAAAACCGAAAAATTAATAGCGGAAAAAATGTTTTTTTCTCACTATTCAATTCAGCAAGCCTAAAGTAAAAATTTCGACTAATTTATTCGTCGGCTTTTGTTCTATAGTTTTATCGAATCTGATAAGATGATAATGATTTAAATTCTTTGATAAAACAATAACGGTAGAAAATAATGACATTTGTAGTTACCGAAAACTGTATTAAGTGTAAGTTTACTGATTGTGTCGATGTGTGCCCTGTGGACTGTTTCCACGAAGGCCCTAACTTTTTAGTAATTGATCCGGATGAGTGTATAGATTGTACATTATGCGAGCCTGAATGCCCTGCAAACGCAATTTTTGCAGAAGATGAAGTTCCTGCTGATCAAGAACAATTTATTGCATTGAATGCTGAACTTGCAAAACAATGGCCAATAATTACGGAAGTTAAAAAACCCGCAGAAGATGCCGAAGAATGGAACGGTAAAACTGATAAGTTAAAATTATTAGATAAATAATAAAACGCACTCGTAAAACCGAGCAAGATTTATAAAAATTCATTTTTTCAGGGGCGTATTGAACTACGACCCCATGTTTCAAAAATTCTTATTAATTGGAAAACTATAAATAATAGCTTAGCTTCTACATAGCATCCAATCTTAAACGCTTTGCTTTTTTATAGCTAACAGTTCTTTTGCGTGGCCGCGCACAACCTTCGCTGACAAAAAAGTTGTTTCATAACTAGTTATTTTTAGCATTGCATAAAGTGCTTTTCCATACTAGGAAGGATCAACGCAATAAAATGTAATTCTGAATAACTTGATGTCATATAAGCGCCCTCTTTACCAAGAAATATTGAGCATGTAAATAATCATGCAAAACTGAAAGTGAGTATTATCATCAGCATTGACCACCGTTCTCAAAACGGCTGACCAATAAAATCATACTGACCATCCGAAATAAAAATATCAAAACTACAAAACCACCTATACAAATTACTTCATAGAGTCTTCCTCTCCATTATGGAGTATAGGTTCGCTTTGGATATGTTTTGATCAATTTTTATCGCGCCTCATCTCCTTGCGTTTCCGCATTGATCCGCCTTTGATGGCTATGCTGCGGGACACATGAGTGACCTGGTCGAGCGCAGCATCCGCCAAAGTCGGCTCACCGATCATGTTGTGCCAGAAATCTACTGGAAATTGGCTGGTGATTATAAGCGAAATTTTACCTATGCGATCATCAACCAGTTCTAAAAACTCCCTGGCAGAGGCAGCGTTCAAGGATGCTATCAAACAATCATGTAAAGTCAGCATCGATATTCTTGACAATTGCATGTGCAGCCTTGGCAATGAATCTTCTCCCTGTACGATGGACAATTGCTCAATCAGACGCGGAAAACGGAAATATCGCACCGAGACTCCTGCGCGGCGTAACTTATTGCCAAAGGCAGATGATGTCATGTACGATTTTCCATTGCCAGTCGAACCGGTTTTAGCCTTGGATCACCCATAGTTTCGATGCAGCCCGATGATTCTTTCAGCTTGGCTTTGTCAACAAACGTGTAAATTTTTTGGTCTCGCGCGAGGCTGTTTCAGCGTCTATAAACAGACCCAAGCGGGTCTTCAAACGGCAGGGCTTGCACTTCAGTTTGTTGCCTTAGTAAGGCAAGCACATCTACCATGCCAGACAAACCAAGATTTTTTAGCGTATTTATCATTTCTTAAGTCAACATGGTTTGCTCCTAATTTATAGTATTTAGTGCCGCGAATATTTTCGTGGGAGATAGTTTCCAATGCACACTCTTCGTTCGCAGTGGCTAATTGCCTTAGCTGTAAGAATTTCTTAGCGTTGTTGTTTACAATATTCAGGAGAATATTGTAAATGAACATGCACAAACGTATCCGGCTGACGCCACATGACCGCCAAGAGATGTGGCGGCTTTACCAAACCCGCACTTGGAAAGTGAAGGCTCAACGTTGATCGTCAACGTGAAAGAACAACCTTCGATTGCAAAGATTGCCTTAGAAGGCAAAAAAGACCTCAGTAAAGAAGATTTAACCTTGGAGCTTAAGCGCCAGTATTTAAGCCACGGCAAATACAGCCTTAAAATCAACACCGAAGTCACCGAATTAACCCACAACCGGGTCGGAATCCGCATTAAGATTTCCGAAAGCCGGGACACCAAGATCAAGGAAATCAATATCGCTGGAAACAAGGTTTTTGATTACAATACCTTATCGAAAAAGCTGGAATTAAACCCCTCCAAAGGCTTCGGTATAATTGGATTAAGTCAATAGTTAGAATACTGGCAAAATAATTTCAACCCGAAACACTCCTTCTTTCCTGTTGCGAGCGCTGATTTTGCCATCGTAGACTTCGATAGCTTTCTGTGCAATGGTCAATACCAGGCCGATGCTTTGGGATTTTTGGCTATTTGAACCTCTGAAAAAAGGCTCGAAAATAGCCGATAATTCATTTTCAGCTACGCCCGGTCCTTGATCGGAAATGTCTATGTGCAATTGGTAGCCGCTGATGCCAGGATTAGCGCTCACCGCGACCTTGCTGTTACCTCTAGTATGTTTAATAGCATTACGTAACACATTTTCTATGGCTCTGCTTAAAGAGCCATAATAGCCCTTGATAAAAATTTCTTCCGTAGTATTTAATTCAATGCTTACGTTTTTACTATCAGCTTCGAGCCGGGCATCTTCGACAATTTCAGCCATCAGCTCGTTTATGTCGAAAACTTCCTGTTTGCCGATCACTCCTGCTTCCAGCCTGGAAAGCGCAAGTAATTAACCGATCAGATCATTCATCCGTTGCGCTTCTTTTTCAATTCGTTCCAACGTCAAGGACATATTATCGGGTTGCTGTACGCCAAACCGATAGCGGCCTGTATTCTTGCCAATAGCAAACGCAGTTCATACGAGACATCATGCAATAAACGCTGCTGCGCATTTACTAGTCTCTGACTTTGGTTAACCATGTGATCGAAGCTTTTGCCTAAGTCGGCCAACTTATCGTGGTGTTGACCCATCGTTTCGTCAGCCCGGGTGTCAAGGTCGCTATCGGCAACACTGGTCGCAGCTAATAACATTGCCGTCGGCATTCCGGCCGATGTGTTGCGGCAAAGGCCAGATGTGCGCCGATCGGAACGCAAACTGGCAGCGCACACCACCCAAATCGGCGTCGCTGAAGCCGCTGCTTACCCTAGTTTCACTCTGTCTGGATCGATAGGCTTGGAATCCCAGTTGGCAGCCAATCTGTATACGGTCGCCGCCAAAACGTTTCAAATGGCAGTCAGCTCGGCGTGGGTTCTATTCGATTCCGGCCGCACGCAGCAATGTAAAAATACAAACGGCGCCTCAGAAACAGGCTTTAGGACTCTATCAAAGCAGCGTTAAAAGAGGTCGAGAATTCGCTTACCGCTCTTAGCCAGGAATGCCAACGGCGCGATGCGCTCAAAGCCTCCGCAACTACTGGAAAAGAAGCATTGGCGCTGGCTGAGCAACAATATCAAATGGGAACAGTCGATTTTCAAAGGGTATTGGATTCGCAGCAATTATTACTGACAGCTCAAAATCACTTGATCAAAAGCGAAGCGGAAACCGCCTCGAACCTGATCCGGCTTTATAAAGCGTTGGGCGGCGGATGGGATATTAATGCTACCAAGCCAAATCAGACTGATCATTAACAAACATGCAAACACAAAAAGATATAATGAAAATCCTTGAAATAGAAAACCCCAATGGTAAATCTCGTTGGTTAAAAAAATGCTGGTTCTGGTAGTTGCTGGCGGCCATTATTTTACTTTTGATTCTATTTGCCGTTTTGCGAATGGGTCAGCCGGCACCAGTCCTTTATTAAATCGAAAAAGCGTGGCGCGGCGATTTGGTGGTTACTGTCAGTGCTATCGGCACACTCTCGCCGGTCAATGAAGTTCAAGTCGGTATTGAAGTCTCAGGCACCATCGAAAAAGTGTATGCCTATTACAATGACCGGGTGAAGGTGGGTCAAGTGCTGGCCAAGCTGGATATCCGAATGGAGGCGCAAACGCAGCAAAGCAAATCGGCGCTGGAGTTAGCGAAGACGGTAATGAAGTGTTATTGCAGTTTCTGGTGGAAGCCCCGTGATGCTGTCGTCATTCGGCGGTTGTATCGGCAGCATCCTGGCGCTGAGCACGGTATTGACCTTATCCGGCATTCTGCAAGTGCCGTTTGTTTTTCAGGGTGGCATTGTTCTGAGCACATTTTTATTTTCGGCGGCAGTGAGTGGGAGTAGTCTTTTATTATTTCCAGGCACGAAAAGCGACCCGATAGAAGCCTTGCGGCATGAGTAAGAAAATTCATATTGGCGTTGTTTGAATGAACGAATACTAATTTTTGGCAAGTTGCTATTCACTGAAAAATTACGTAGTAATTGGGATAATAAGCATAACTTTTAGAATTCATTTTCTATCATCGAAAATAAATTATCCAAATTATTGCTTACACTAGGCAGTATTTGAAAGTGTTCGCCAATAATTTTTGTGGTCATCTTACAACTACCGGTAAACAACGTTTTCTATGGTCAATACAATGAAAATGAATGGTCAACTTCATGAGAATACCCACTTGGGCAGGGTCTTGTGGTAAACGTCATTAAAAGTGAGCCCTCAGGTAGTTTAATCTCAGGTACTGTTGCCGGAGAATCCTGGAGTGATACGCATGAAAGCGATAGCCGAAATCAGACGGCGTTACAGTATAAACTGTGAAAGCACGCGCTCACTTTCGAGAGAGTTTCAGCATTCCGGCAATACCATCCGCAAACATTTGGATTGAGTTGAAGAGTCGGTTTACTTGTGCCCTTTAGATATTGCCTCAATCTGGCGGCGCTTTACTGTCCATCCTATCAGGCGTTTGTATGAGAAAACAGCATAGATCATTGCCACCAACCTTAACTTCGCCGAACGGGTACAGGTTTTTGTGAATGAAAAAATGACGGCAGCATTGTTAGATCACATTACCCACCGATGCGATATTCTGGAAACCAGCAACGATTCTTATCGTTTTAAACACCGAAAAAAATCATCGAAAACAATTGATTCAATGTTCCTGTGGGCCAGTTTCGGGTGACGATTCATGGCTCAATATTAGGTGATGATTGACAATTGAGCACAATAAAATAATTAGTAGTCCGCTACTGCACTATTAAAAGTTTACCTAGAAAGCCCAAAATACTGACCAGTCTAGAGGTATTAACGAGCTCTTTCTCTAAAGTTAGAGTAAGTAACTTTTTAGTAAAAATTTGCTCTAGTCGAGCAATTTTATTAGTAAGAACTGACTCCCTGACAATTGGAAAAATAATTGCCGACCATAGCCCAGATTTAAAAAACAATAAAACATATCCAAATTGAACATTCAAAAACAAATAGGTATAAAAAAACCGGTCTTAACCGGTTTTTTTATACCTATTAAATTAAAGTTAATTATTTTAGCTCCGCACTTATTTTAGTTTCAACTCTATCAACTAATTCTACGTAAGCCATAGGAGCATCATCGCCTGACCTAAAACCACATTTCATAATCCTAAGATAACCACCATTACGAGCTTTATAACGCGGCCCTAATTCATTAAATAACTTAGTTACAATTTCTCTATCACGTAATTTAGCAAAAGCTATCCTTCTTTTTGCCACACTATCTTCTTTAGACATGGTAATTAAGGGCTCTGCAAAGCCTCGTAACTCTTTAGCTTTTGGCAATGTTGTTTTGATTAATTCGTGTTTGAATAATGAATTTGCCATATTGCTAAATAAAGCTTTTCTATGACTACTATTTATATTAAATTTTCTACCAGACTTACGATGTCTCATTTTAAAGACCTAAATTAGTTATTTTTCAGTGTGAAATATTATGCGATTGGTTCGCAAGGCTTTCAGGCGGCCAATTATCCAAACGCATCCCCAATGAAAGACCTTTTAGAGCTAAGATATCTTTTATTTCAGTTAAAGATTTCTTTCCAAGATTGGGGGTTTTTAATAATTCAACTTCAGTTCGTTGAATTAAATCGCCAATATAAAAAATGTTTTCTGCTTTTAAACAATTAGCGGATCTAACTGTTAACTCTAAGTCATCCACGGGTCGCAACAAAACTGGATCGATATCATCCTCAATAATTGGAGAATCTTCAACTTTTGGATGCACAACTTTCTCAAAATCAACAAATACAGACAACTGATCGTGCAAGATGGTTGCTGCAAGCTTTATTGTTTGCTCCGGATCAACTGTTCCATTAGTTTCCAGCTCAATTATGAGTTTGTCTAAGCCAGTTCTCTGTTCAACCCTTGTGTTCTCGACATTATATGAAACTTTTACTATGGGACTATAGGAAGCATCTAAATGCAAAGCACCAACAACCTGGACAAAATCAGGATTAGCTTTTCTAACGCTAAAGGGTTCGTACCCTCTACCCTTGCGCACACGAAGCTTCATATTTAAGGAACCTGTCTGAGTAAGATTTGCAATAACTAAGTCAGGATTCATAATTTCAACGTCATGTGGTAAAACTATGTCACCAGCAGTGACCACACCTTCCTTGCTTTTTGCTAAAATAAGCTCGACTTCATCCTTTGAATGCAGGACGATAGCCAATTTTTTAAGATTCAACAAGATATCAATAACATCTTCTTGAACACCTTCAATCGTTGTGTACTCATGTTCGACACCATCGATTTCTACATCGGTAACTGCAAAACCAGGAATGGTAGATAACAATACTCGTCTTAAAGCATTGCCTAATGAATGTCCAAAACCTTTTTCCAACGGTTCTATAACAATTCTAGAATGATTAGAAAATTTGTTAACAACTTCAACTAATCTAGGTTTTAGTAAACCCGCCAAAGAATTCTGCATGTATCTCCCTCAGAACAGCAATTATTTCGAATACAACTCAACAACTAATTGTTCGTTTATATCGCTACCTAAATCAACACGATCTGGCAGAGAATTATATGTACCAGTCATTAATTTTGAATTTACCTCAACCCAAGCCGGAAAACCATACTGTTCAGCAACGGCAAGAGCATCAATTATTCTTTGCTGTTTTTTAGACTTTTCTTTTATCGATATAACATCGCCTAATGCCAATTGGTAAGAAGGAATATTTATTGATGCACCATTAACCTGGATAGCCTTGTGACTAACTAGTTGTCTTGCTTCAGCACGAGTTGAAGCAAAACCCATTCGGTATACTACATTATCTAATCTTGATTCAAGAAGATTAAGCAAATTCTCGCCAGTGGCACCTTTCTTTAGATCAGCGGATTTATAGTAATTTCTAAATTGCTTTTCTAAAATACCATAAATTCTACGTAAACGCTGTTTAGCTCTAAGCTGTAACGCATAATCTGAATTCCTATTTCTTTTTGTACCGTGCTGACCAGGACGTTGGTCTAACTTACATTTTCCATCTAAAGATTTTCCCCTGCTTTTTAAAAAGAGGTCAGTTCCTTCTCTTCTACTTAATTTACAGGTAGGACCTAAATATCTTGCCATTTCTTACTGCTCCTCTACACTCGGCGCTTTTTGGGTGGACGACAGCCGTTATGCGGAATGGGTGTCACGTCTACAATGTTAGTAATTTTAAATCCCAGATTGTTTAAAGAACGAACGGCCGATTCTCTTCCGGGACCGGGGCCTTTAATCATGACATCGAGGTTCTTCATGCCAAACTCTAAAGCCACAGTACCAGCCTTTTCAGCCGCCACCTGAGCTGCAAAAGGAGTACTTTTTCGAGAGCCACGAAAACCTGAACCACCTGAAGTCGCCCAAGATAATGTATTACCTTTTCTGTCTGTAATTGTGACAATAGTATTATTAAAAGAAGCGTGAACGTGAACGATACCGTCAGCAATTTCTTTTTTGACTTTTTTTCTAGTACGAGATGGACTTGCCATTAGTTAAACCCTAATTAAACTTATTTCTTTATTGGTTTACGTGGACCTTTGCGTGTGCGTGCATTTGTCCTGGTGCGCTGACCTCTTAACGGCAATCCCCGACGATGCCTGACACCACGATAACACCCAAGATCCATCAATCGCTTAATATTCATGGACACTTCACGACGTAAATCACCTTCAACGGTCATTTTTGAAATAACAGCGCGTAATGCTTCTAGTTGCTCTTCGCTTAACTCTTTAATTTTTGATGAAGGACTTATACCAACTTTAGAACAAATAACATTTGCTGTTTGACGCCCTATGCCATAAATAGATGTTAAAGCAATTTCAGCATGCTTGTGTTCTGGTATATTTATTCCGGCAATACGTGCCATTTAATCACTCCTTAAGAGCAAAATTAGTTGGAAAACTCACTATGATAGCGCTAATATTCATTAATATCAAGAAAACAATAACTAACCTTGACGTTGTTTATGTCTACCATCAACACATATAACTCTAACAATACCGCTTCTCTTAACAATCTTGCAGTTTCTACAAATTTTTTTAACTGAGGCTCGAACCTTCACAATCCTAACTCCTAATATTTATAACCTTATTTTTTAAGATTGGCTTTTTTCATCAAGCCCTCATACTGTTGCGACATTAAATGTGTTTGCATTTGTGAAATAAAATCCATAACCACTACAACAATTATTAACAACGAAGTACCACCGAAATAAAATGGTACATTCCAATAAACAATCAAAAATTCAGGCAACAAGCAAACTAAAGTAATGTAAAAAGCGCCAATCAGCGTTAATCGAGTCATTACCTTATCAATATAAGAACTTGTCTGTATACCTGGCCTAATACCTGGTAAGAAAGCTCCTGATTTTTTTAAATTTTCTGCAGTTTCCTTTGAATTAAACACCAACGCTGTGTAAAAAAAGCAGAAAAAAACAATTGCTGTTGCATAAAAAAGTACATAGACAGGCTGCCCTGGCGATAACATAGTTGCGATATCTTGCAGCCAAGTAAAACCATCTGAGTTACCAAACCAACCAGCGATCGTTGCCGGGAATAAGATAATACTTGAAGCAAAAATAGGCGGGATAACTCCAGCCATATTCAATTTTAAAGGCAAGAAACTTGTTTGACCTGCATACATTTTTCTACCTTGCTGTCTTTTAGGGTAATTAATTGTTATTCGTCTTTGTCCTCGTTCGACAAACACAACTAATGCTGTTACTAGAATTGCAATTAGGAAAAGCATGATAATAAAACCACCACTCATTTCACCAGTTCTTGCCAAATCTAATGTTCCGCCTATAGCCTTGGGTAATCCTGATACGATACCAGCAAAAATGATTAGTGAAATCCCGTTACCAATACCTCGTTCGGTAACCTGTTCACCTAACCACATCAAAAAAACTGTACCTGTTACCAAAGTAATTGTTGTGACTACGACAAAGCTAATCCCTGGATTTAAAACAACCGAAAGACCACCTGCCGTTTGATTTTGGAGGGCTAACGAAATACCAATAGCTTGAAAAGTTGCTAAAACAACAGTCCCATAGCGCGTATATTGCGATATTCTCTTTCTTCCAGCCTCTCCTTCCTTTTTTAATTGCTCCATTGCAGGAATGACAACAGTCATTAATTGCATAATAATTGATGCCGATATGTAAGGCATAATACCAAGCGCGAACAAACTCAATCTCATTAATGCACCACCTGAGAACATATTAAACATGTCTAAGATAGAACCACCATTTTGCTCGAACATTACTTGCAAAGCTTTTGGGTCAATCCCTGGTACAGGAATATGCGCACCAATTCTATATACAACGAACGCGCCCAATACAAATAAAAGCCTTGAATTTAATTCCGAAAACCCACCAGACTTGTAAGAAGGTAACGCTGATTTTGGCGTACTCACTACTTAGACCTCAACTTTTCCACCCGCTTTTTCAATAGCGAGTTTTGCACCTTTTGTTACTATTAAGTCTGCTTTTATAACAAGAGCTTTAGTTAGCTCGCCAGAGCTGATTATCTTAGCTTTTTTAGTAAAAGCTGGAACAATATTATTATCAATTAATATAGCGAGATCAATATTTTCGACGTTCAAACCTTGTAATTCATTTAGCCTAACTTCTGAAGAATATTTTCCTGCTCTTGATAGAAAACCAATCTTGGGCAGTCGGCGCTGCAAAGGCATCTGACCACCTTCAAAGCCAACTTTATGAAAACCACCTGAGCGAGCTTTTTGACCTTTATGACCTTTACCACAAGTTTTTCCAACAGTTGAGCCAATGCCACGACCAACGCGCCTGGATTTTTTTCTTGCACCTTCACTAGCTTGAATAGTATTCAAGAACATTATTTTCCCTCTACTTTCAACATATAGGCAATTTTGTTTATCATGCCGATATTTTCTGGAGTATTAATAATTTCAACTGTTTGGTTAATTTTCCGTAGACCTAAACCTTTAAGGCAGGCTTGATGCGATGGAAGACGTCCAAATTTACTTTTAGTCATCGTAACTTTTAGCTTTTCACTTGTCATAGTTATTGCCCGATGATTTGTTCGATAGACAAGCCACGTTTTGACGCGATTTGATTTGGGCTATGCATCTCAGTTAATCCATTAATAGTGGCTCTAACCACATTTATTGGATTGTTTGTGCCAATACATTTAGCCAATACATTGTGGACACCGACAACTTCGAATACTGCCCGCATTGCACCTCCGGCAATTATGCCAGTACCTTCAGATGCTGGCTGCATAAATACCTTCGCTGCGCCAGTAGTGTTAACAATTGGATATTGTAAAGTGTCTCCTTTTAAAGAAACTTTACGCATATTTTTTCGGGCTTGTTCTAAAGACTTTTGTATTGCTATAGGTACTTCCCTAGCTTTACTAACCCCATATCCAACCCGTCCTTCACCATCGCCAACCACGGTAAGTGCAGCGAAACCAAAAACACGCCCGCCTTTAACTACTTTAGCAACACGCCTAACGTTGACCAATTTTTCTTGTAAACCGTCAATACTGCCTTGTGCAGGTGCTGTAGACATTTTAATAATCTCCTAGAATTTCAATCCAGCTTCACGCGCAGCATCTGCAAGTGCTTTTACGCGACCATGATACTTAAATCCTGAGCGATCAAACGCAACTTCCGTAACACCGGCTGCCAATGTTTTTTGGGCGATAGCTTTGCCGACTTCTGCGGCAGCTAATACATTACCAGTATTCTTCAAATTCACTTTTATTACTGATTGGTTGCTAGAAGCACTGGCTATTGTCTTTGCACCATCACAGCTAATTACCTGAGCATAAATATGCTGAGATGTTTTGTGTATAGATAAGCGATTAACATCCAATTGTTTAATTTTGGAACGAATTTTAAGCGCTCTTTTTAATCGGGAATTTTTCTTATCCATAACTAACCTATTTTTTCTTCGCTTCTTTTTTGGCTACTTTTTCGTCCGCATACCTTATTCCTTTACCTTTATAAGGCTCAGGAGGACGATAAGCTCTTATTTTTGCAGCTACTTGACCAACTTGTTGCTTGTCACTTCCTTTAACAACTATATCTGTCTGACTTGGTGTTTCAACAGTAATATCTGATGGAACTTCGAAATCAACTGGATGTGAATATCCAACCGACAAACTGAGCACACTGCCTTTTGCTTGAGCTCTATAACCAACACCAATGAGAGTTAGCTTTTTTTCAAACCCATCGGACACACCTATCACCATGCTATTTACAAGAGCTCGAGCCGTACCAGCTTGCGAAATAGCTTCCTTATTATTTTTATCCCATTCCACTTGAATTAAGTTATCAGTAACAATTAATCCTATTTTCGAATTAAAATTATACGACAATTGACCTTTAACACCTTTTACAGTGACATTGTTCCCATCTAACTTGACATCAACACCTTTCGGTATGGATATGGGCGCTTTAGCAATTCTTGACATAACCGCCTACTTTAACAAACTGTACAAATAATTTCACCGCCACAACCATGAGCCCTAGCAGCTCGATCAGTCATCACGCCACTGGATGTTGAGATAATTGCGATACCTAATCCACCAAGTACTTTTGGCAACTCATCCTTGGACTTATATATACGGAGACCAGGACGACTTACTCTTTTAATTTCCTCGATAACAGGAGTTCCGCGATGGTATTTTAGCTCTATAGTAAGGACAGGAAAGCTTCCTGTGACTTCGGTGCTATAACCTAAAATATATCCTTCTTCTTGTAAAACTTTAGCGATAGACTGTTTCAGAGTTGAAGACGGCAAACTCACGTTTTTTTTATTAGCGGTTTGACCATTTCTGATTCTTGTCAACATATCTGAAACTGGATCTGACATACTCATTTTTTTCTCCAAAAATCGAAAACCCAGTTACCAGCTCGCCTTAACAACACCAGGTACATCACCACGCATTGTAGCTTCTCTTAACTTATTTCTACTCAAACCAAATTTTCTATAAAAACCGTGAGGCCTTCCTGTAAGACTGCATCTATTGCGTATACGAGCCGAACTTGAATCTCTAGGCATTTTTTGTAACTGCAGTTGAGCATGCTCTTTGTCATCAAAACTAGACTTTGGATTACGAATCATTTCTTTCAATGCCTTACGTTTTGCATCAAATCTAGAAGCTAATTTCTTGCGCTTATGCTCGCGGGCAATCATTGATTTTTTGGCCATACTTATACCTCAATTCTTAAAAGGAAAATTGAAGAGCTTTAGTAAAGCCAAGCCTTCTTCATTTGTTTTGGCGGTTGTAGTGATGGTGATATCCATACCCCTTAACACATCAATTTTGTCATAGTCAATTTCAGGAAAAATAATCTGCTCCTTAACCCCCATCGAATAATTACCTCGACCATCGAAACTTTTTGGGCTTAACCCTCTAAAATCCCGAACCCTTGGTATTGAAATATTGATAAGCCTATCCAAAAACTCGTACATTCTTTTGCTACGCAAGGTGACTTTACAACCAATTGGCATATCATCGCGTATTTTAAAACCAGCTATGGATTTGCGCGCCAGAGTGACTACCGGTTTTTGTCCAGATATTTTCTCCATATCGCTGAGTGCCGATTGCAGTACTTTTTTATCCGCAACGGCCTCGCCCACACCCATGTTTAAAGTGATTTTAGTAATACGAGGAGCTTCCATTACTGATTTATAGGAGAATTGTTTCATTAACTCAGTAACAACTGTCTCTTTATATAAAGATTCTAACCTTGCCATAATTTAATAACTCTATGCGTCAACAATTTCGTTTGTAGATTTGAAAAAACGAACTTTTTTACCGTCTTCTAATACCCTTATTCCGATTCTATCTGCTTTTTTTGTTGTAGGATTATACAAACCTATATTTGATACATCGAGGGGCATGTCTTTAACAACTATGCCACCGCTAACACCCGCATTAGGATTAGGCTTTTGGTTTTTTTTTGCTTGGTTTATCCCTTCTACTAAAATTTTATTGTTTTTTAGAATTTTTGAGACACGACCAGTTTTACCTTTGTCTTTACCGGTTCGTACGATAACATCGTCGCCTGTTTTAATTTTTTGCATACGTAAATTCCTATAATACTTCAGGGGCTAACGAAATAATTTTCATAAATTTTTCGCCTCTGAGCTCACGAGTAACTGGCCCAAATATACGCGTACCTAAGGGCTGCAAATTATTATTAAGAATAACAGCAGCATTACCATCAAATCTAATAACAGAACCGTCTGACCTACGAACGCCTTTACGTGTTCTAACGACTAACGCATTGTATACCTCGCCCTTTTTAACACGTCCGCGGGGAATAGCATCTTTTATACTAACTTTAATAACATCGCCAATACCAGCGTAACGTCGATGAGAACCGCCCAGTACTTTGATACACATCACCCTTTTTGCACCGCTGTTATCAGCAACGTCCAGGCTTGTCTGCATCTGAATCATGTCTTTATCCTAACTGTCTTAAATGCGTTCAAATATTTTATTTATTGGCACTTTCTAAAATTTCCACCAATTTAAAGGCCTTGTTTTTAGAAACAGGACGACATGAAGTTATCGATATCACATCACCCTCCTGACAAACATTACTGCTATCGTGCGCCATTATCTTCGTAGATCGCTTAACATACTTCCCATACACGGGATGCTTTACCATACGCTCGACTAGTACAGTAACGCTTTTATCCATTTTATTACTGACAACTTTTCCAATAATTGTTCTTGATTTTCCTTGAATTTCAGTCATGTGATTTTCTCACTATTTCTTCAATTAAAGTATGAACGCGTGCAATGTCGCGCCTTACTTTTTTAACTTGATCAGGCTTAGCAAGCTGCCCCGCGCCTTTTTGCATTTTCAGGTTAAACCTTTCTTTATTTAAATCAAGCAACATTGTTGCCAACTCAACTTTGGTCTTTTTACGTAATTCACTTGCTTTCATTACATTATCGTCCTGGCAGTAAAGAGAGTTTTTAATGGCAATTTAGCAGCCGCCAATGTAAATGCTTCACGGGCTAATTCTTCAGATACGCCTTGAATTTCATATAACATAGTACCAGGTCTAATCTGAGCAACCCAGTATTCTACACTACCTTTACCTTTTCCCATACGAACTTCTAGAGGTTTTTTAGTAATCGGCTTATCAGGAAAAATTCGTATCCAAATTTTCCCACCACGTTTGACATGACGGGTAATAGTCCTTCGAGCTGATTCTATTTGGCGTGCCGTTAATCTTCCACGACTTACAGCTTTTAACCCATATTCACCAAAGCTAACCGAGGAACCACGTACGGCTATTCCCGTATTTCTACCTTTGTGTTGTTTGCGAAATTTTGTTCTTTTTGGCTGAAGCATTATCCTGTCCTTTTACTTATTTTTTGGATTCAGAATTAGGGACTGCGTTGTGTAGGTCCACATCGAACACTTCACCTTTAAATATCCACACTTTAATACCAATAATACCGTAAGTTGTATTGGCTTCAGCGGTTGCGTAATCAATATCCGCTCTCAATGTATGCAAAGGAACGCGACCCTCACGATACCATTCGCTTCTGGCAATTTCAGCGCCATTCAATCTACCACCAACGTTTATCTTTATTCCTTCGGCACCCAATCTCATTGTATTAGTAACGGCTCTTTTCATAGCCCTGCGATACATGATTCTCTTTTCTAATTGCTGAGCCACGCCCTCGGCGACCAACTGCGCATCCAATTCAGGCTTTCTAATTTCCTCAACATTAAGTTGAACAGGCACACCAATCATTTTCGAGATTTCTTGTCTCAAAACATCAATGTCTTCACCTTTTTTGCCAATGACAATACCCGGTCTCGCAGTATAAATTGTAATATGAGCATTATTAGCTGGACGATTAATTTGTATTTTACTAACAGATGCGTGGGATAATTTCTTTTTAAGAAATTCTCTTACCGCCAAATCCTGACTCAAAAATGTAGGGTAATCATGGCTGTTGGCATACCATCTGGAATTCCAGTCTTTAACAATGCCTAAGCGAATACCGATTGGATGTACTTTTTGTCCCATTGTTAACCTTACCTATTTTCGGAGACTTTAACAGTAATATGACAGGTTCTTTTAAGGATATGATTCGCACGTCCCTTAGCTCTTGCCTTGAATCTTTTCATTGTTGCCGCTTCATTAACAAAAATTGTCGAAACAGTTAAATCGTCAATATCTGCGTTATCGTTATGTTCTGCATTTGCTATCGCAGATTCCAAGATTTTTTTAACGACTGCGGCGCCTTTCTTGGAACTGAACTTCAATATATTCAATGCTTGATCAACGGGCAACCCACGTATTAAATTGCCAACTAACCGTGCTTTTTGCGCCGATAAGGGCGCATTGCTTAACTTTGCTGAAACTTCCATACAGAAACCTTTTTAGATTTTTGTGTTACTTAGACTTTTTATCGGCCACATGGCCTTTATAAGTTCGGGTTGGCGCAAACTCGCCGAGTTTATGTCCAATCATATTTTCAGATATAAGAACAGGGATATGTAGACGCCCATTATGTACTGCAAGGGTTAACCCTAACATATCTGGAATAATCATCGATCTTCTTGACCATGTTTTTATTGGCTTACGATTATTACTGCTCACAGCTTCTTCAACTTTTTTAAGCAGATGATGATCAACAAATGGACCTTTTTTTATGGAACGCGGCACGTCAATATCTCTCCTACTTTATTTTCTACGTCTGATAATCATGCTATCAGTGCGTTTATTTTTTCTGGTTTTGTAGCCTTTAGTAGGCATACCCCAAGGTGAAACTGGATGTCTACCTCCAGAAGTTCTACCTTCACCACCCCCATGCGGGTGATCAACAGGGTTCATAACAACACCCCTTACTGTCGGCCTTACACCGCGCCAACGAGTAGCGCCAGCTTTACCTAAAGAAATAAGATTATGCTCGGAATTAGAAACTTCACCGATCACTGCACGACAATCCGCCAAGACTTTACGCATCTCCCCTGAGCGTAGCCTGATAGTAGCATGAGCAGCTTCTCTTGCAACTAATTGAGCTGAAGCACCTGCACTTCTTGCCATTTGAGCGCCTTTTCCAGGCTTTAGCTCAACGCAATGCACAACCGTACCCATCGGAATATTCCTCAAAGGCATACAATTTCCGGGCTTAACTGGTACAGTCTCTGATGAAAGAAGTTCCTGTCCTTTTTCTATACCTTTAGGCGCAATAATGTATCGCCGCTCGCCGTCTTTATATAGTATGAGCGCTATATTTGCTGTTCTATTAGGATCGTATTCGATTCGTTCAACAATCGCAGGAATGTTATCTTTATTCCGCTTGAAATCAATAATTCGATAATGTTGTTTATGACCACCGCCAACATGACGCGTTGTTATACGTCCTTGGTTATTGCGACCACCGCTTTTACTGTTTTTAGATAATAGTGGAGCATACGGTTTACCCTTATGTAGATCTTCACTTTTGATTCTCACGACAAAGCGCGAACCCGGTGATGTCGGTTTTGACTTTACGATAGCCATTTTTTATTACCGTTTCCTGTTAACTCTTTATTTAGCTTTTTAAGGCGTAGCGAAATTAATGTCATGACCAGGCTTTAGCTTTACATAAGCCTTCTTCCAATCCGACCGTTTTCCCAATATTTTACCGAAACGCTTTTGCTTACCTTTAACGTTAAGAACATGCACAGAGTCCACTTCTACATTAAACAGAGTCTCAACTGCTTGTTTAACCTGAGTTTTAGTGGCATATGTTCTAATTTTAAATACAAAACGATTTTCTTTTTCTGCAGCGATGCTACTTTTTTCTGAAATTATTGGAACATCCAATATATCAACTAATTGTGCTTGATTCATCCCAAACGCTCCTCTAATTGCTTTATTGCTTTTGTTGTAGCAATTACTTTACCAGCGCTAACTAACAACGCAGGGTTTAAATTAGTAGTTTCGACAACTTCCACACTCGGAATATTTCTTGACGCAAGTGCTAAATTTGAATCAATGACATCAACTAAAATTAAAATACGTTTTGCATCGAGCGCTTTTAATTTTTCAAATAAAACCTTCGTCTTATTTGTTTCGGGCAATATGGAATCACCTATTACCAAACGATTTTGCCTAACCAGCTCAGATAGAATCGATTTTATTCCAACCCTATACATTTTTTTGTTAAGTTTTTGCTCGTAATTTCTCGGTCTAGCTGCAAAAGCAACTCCACCGGTACGCCATATTGGGCTTCGTGTAGTACCAGATCTTGCCCGTCCTGTCCCTTTTTGACGCCAAGGCTTTGCCCCACCACCACTCACATCTGAACGGGTTTTTTGAGCTTTTGTCCCTGCCCTAGCACCAGCAAGATGTTTGATAACAAGCTGATGTATTAAAGTTTCATTGTACGATTGCCCAAAGACATTATCGTTAACCTCGATGCTGGTGTCTTTTCCAGTTAGCGCCGATATTTGCAAGCCCATAACTTAACCTTTATTTTTTTGTTTTGCGGCAGGAGTGATTACAACATCTGCACCTTTGGCTCCGGGGACAGAACCTTTAACTAAAAGTAAACCGCGATCCGTATCAACAGAATGAATCACAAGATTTTGTATTGTCCTTGTTATATTCCCCAAATGCCCAGCCATTTTTTTGCCTTTAAAAACCCGACCAGGAGTTTGGTTCATACCAATAGAACCCAAAACACGGTGCGACACAGAGTTACCGTGGGTAGCATCTTGCATTCCAAAATGATGCCGCTTGATACCGCCTGCAAAACCCTTACCGATACTTTTTCCCTGCACATCTACCACTTGTCCAGACGAAAACAAAGTCAAAGGTAACTCCTTACCCACTGCCAAGTCCTCGCTCTCTCCAGATTCAAGCCTGAACTCCCATAAACCTCTGCCCGCGGTCATGTTAGCAGCTGCGTAATGACCAGCCATTGCTTTGTTGACATGGGATGACTTTTTATCACCTACTGCAACTTGAACCGCACTATAACCATCAACTTCTTGAGTTTTTATTTGAGCAATTCTGTTTGAATCAATCTGCAATACTGTTACCGGAACGGAAACACCATCATCCCCAAAAACCCTGGTCATCCCGCATTTACGACCCACAAGACCTAATGACATCGGTCAAATTCCTCTAGTTTTTAATTCAACTTAATTTGAACATCTACACCTGCAGCCAAATCCAACTTCATCAAAGCATCAACTGTTTTTTCAGTTGGTTCGACAATATCCAGCAACCGTTTGTAAGTTCTTAATTCATATTGATCTCTTGCATCCTTGTTAACATGCGGAGAAATCAAAATAGTAAAGCGTTCTTTTTTTGTCGGCAAAGGTATCGGCCCTTTTACTTGTGCACCTGTACGCCTCGCAGTCTCGACTATCTCACCAGCCGACTGATCGATCAACTTATGATCGAATGACTTCAATCGAATCCTGATAGTTTGATTAGTCATATTATTTACTCGATAATAGATGCAACAACACCTGCGCCTACGGTTCGTCCACCTTCACGAATCGCAAAACGCAAACCGTCTTCCATCGCAATTGGCGAGATTAATTTCACTTTTACCGAAATGTTGTCCCCAGGCATAACCATTTCTACGCCTTCTGGAAGATCCACAGCACCGGTCACGTCAGTAGTTCTGAAATAGAACTGCGGGCGATAACCATTGAAGAAAGGAGTATGTCGTCCACCTTCTTCTTTCGATAAAACGTATATTTCAGCGTTGAAATGTGAATGTGGTTTAATAGTACCTTTGTGAGCCAGCACTTGACCGCGCTCAACATCATCCCGCTTAGTGCCTCGCAATAACAAACCAACGTTATCACCCGCCTCACCTTGATCTAATAGCTTGCGGAACATTTCCACACCTGTCACGGTTGTAACTGTGGTTGGTCTTATACCAACAATCTCAACTTCTTGACCGACTTTAATAACACCACGTTCGATACGACCAGTAACGACTGTACCGCGACCTGAAATCGAGAACACGTCTTCGATCGGCATCAAGAAAGCACCATCAATTGCTCTTTCTGGTAATGGAATGTAACTATCTAGCGCTTCTACCAATTTTACGACAGAAGGCACCCCTACATCACTCTTATCGCCTTCCAAGGCTTTAAGCGCAGAACCAATAACAATTGGAGTATCATCTCCGGGAAACTCATATGAACTTAACAGCTCTCTGATTTCCATTTCAACTAATTCAAGAAGCTCGGCATCGTCAACCATATCAGCCTTATTCAAGAAAACAACTATATAAGGAACACCTACCTGTCTGGACAAAAGAATGTGCTCTCTTGTTTGTGGCATTGGGCCATCGGCAGCAGACACCACCAAAATTGCACCGTCCATTTGAGCTGCGCCGGTAATCATGTTTTTGACATAGTCAGCGTGCCCCGGGCAATCAACATGAGCATAGTGACGGGTAGCGGATTCGTATTCTACGTGCGAAGTAGAAATAGTAATACCGCGTGCGCGCTCTTCAGGGGCATTATCGATTTGATCGAATGCCTTAACCTCACCGCCTTGAAGCTCAGCCATTACTTTAGTTAATGCAGCAGTCAAAGTCGTTTTACCATGGTCGACGTGACCAATAGTTCCAACGTTGACATGGGGCTTACTACGTGAAAATTTTTCTTTAGCCATGACTTTATACCTTACTGTTTACATTCAATTTATGTTTAATGTCGAATAATTGTTTCTGCAATGGCTGCAGGGACCTCATTGTATTTTTCAAATTGCATACTATAAGTAGCTCGCCCCTGTGTTGCTGAACGCAAATCAGTTGCGTAACCAAACATTTCCGCCAAGGGAACTTCACAATTTATGGATTTGCCAGATGGCAAATCTTCCATTCCATGAATTATTCCTCTACGTCTATTTATATCACCAACTACATCACCCATATAGTCTTCCGGCGTTACAATTTCAACCTTCATTACCGGCTCCAGTAGCACCGGGTGTGCATGCTTTGCACCTTCCCGAAAAGCCATCGCCCCAGCAATTTTAAATGCCATCTCATTTGAATCGACATCATGATAAGAACCATCGTACACGGTAACTTTAACATCTAAAACTGGATATCCTGCCAAAACACCACTTTTTAATTGCTCTTGAACACCTTTGTCCACCGCCGGAATGTATTCTTTCGGAACTGTTCCACCCACTACCTTATTCACAAACTCATAACCAGAACCTTTTTCTTTTGGCTCCAACCTTAACCAAACATGACCGTACTGCCCTTTCCCCCCGGACTGCCTGATAAACCTGCCTTCTTGTTCGACTGACTTCTTTATTGTTTCTCTATAAGCAACTTGAGGAGCACCAACTGCAGCTTCAACACCAAATTCACGCTTCATACGATCAACAATAATCTCAAGATGAAGCTCGCCCATTCCAGAAATAATAATTTGACCAGAATCTTCGTCAGTGCGCACTTTGAATGAAGGATCTTCCTGCGCCAATTTACTCAAAGCGACCGACATTTTTTCTTGATCTGCTTTTGTTTTTGGCTCAACGGCAACCGAAATAACCGGCTCGGGAAACTCCATTCTCTCTAAGATAACTTGGTGACTTAAATCACACAACGTATCACCGGTAGTGATTTCTTTTAGCCCAATAGCTGCCGCAATATCACCAGCAAACACCTCTTTTACATCTTCTCTGCTATTGGCATGCATTTGTACAATTCGACCAATTCGCTCTTTTTTATTCTTAATTGAGTTATATACAGTATCCCCCGTATTTAAGACACCTGAATATACTCGAAAAAAAGTTAATGTCCCCACAAACGGGTCACTAGCAATTTTGAAAGCTAATGAAGAAAATGGGGCGCTGTCAGAAGCGACGCGCTCTACATCATTCAATCCATCCGCACTTAATCCCTTAATCGCTTTAACATCAAGAGGCGAAGGCAAGTACTCAATCACCGCATCAAGCATAGCTTGAACACCTTTGTTTCGAAAAGCAAATCCACAAAACACTGGCACCAGCTGATTTGCAATTGTTTGCTTGCGAATCCCCTTAATAACTTCTTCTTCGCTCAACCCACCTTTTTCTAAATACGCATCCATCAATACTTCATCAGCCTCAGCTGCGGCTTCAACCATATGCTCGCGCCATTTTTCACAATCGCCCACCATACTTGGCGGAATCTCTTTTTCCACAAATGTCATACCCATATTGGAATCATCCCAATATATGGCTTTCATCTTGACAAGATTAACGACACCTTCAAACTTATCTTCTGAGCCAATTGGCAGCTGCATGGGTATGGCATTTCCACCTAACCTCACTTCAATTTGACTTACCACACGAAAAAAGTCAGCCCCTGGCCTATCCATCTTATTTACAAAAACCAACCTTGGCACATGATATTTGTTAGCCTGCCTCCATACCGTTTCTGACTGAGGCTCAACCCCACCGACAGCACAAAAAATAGCACACGCACCATCCAATACTCTTAAAGAGCGCTCTACTTCTATTGTAAAATCAACATGCCCAGGAGTATCGATGATATTTATTCGATGCACCGGAAACTGCCGACCCATCCCACTCCAAAAACAAGTTGTAGCAGCTGAAGTTATTGTAATCCCACGCTCTTGCTCTTGCTCCATCCAATCCATGGTTGCAGCCCCATCATGCACCTCACCAATTTTATGAGATACACCTGTGTAATATAAAATTCTTTCTGTGGTGGTAGTTTTTCCAGCATCTATATGAGCCATAATGCCAATATTTCGATATCGCTCTATTGGAGTTTTCCTTGCCACCAGCAAAACCCCAATATCTTACCAGCGATAATGCGAGAACGCTTTATTCGCCTCCGCCATGCGATGAGTATCTTCACGCTTCTTAGCAGCAGCACCTCTACTCTCAAAGGCATCTAATAACTCACCTGCCAGCTTAACCGACATAGTCCTCTCATTTCTTTTTCGAGAAGCATCAATTAGCCAACGCATCGCTAGCGCCAAACGCCTTGACGGGCGCACCTCAACAGGAACTTGGTAAGTTGCACCACCCACCCGACGCGATTTCACCTCAACCCTAGGCTGGACATTCTCCAACGCCTTAGAGAGAACTTCTAAAGGCTCACCATGCCCTTTTTTTTCGATAGCATCCAAGGCGCCATAAACAATACCTTCGGCCACTGATTTCTTGCCGCTTTCCATAACCATGTTCATAAACTTGGTCAACATGACGCTACCGTAACGCGGATCTGGAATTATTTCTCTTTTTGTAGCAACTCTTCTTCTAGACATGCTTCACCAACTTAATTATTTCCCTTTCGGACGTTTGGTACCGTATTTTGAACGACCACATTTTCTGTTATTGACCCCTGACGCATCTAAGCTGCCACGGACAACGTGATAACGAACACCAGGCAAATCCTTAACACGACCACCACGGATCAATACCACCGAGTGCTCTTGCAGGTTATGACCTTCCCCACCTATATAGCTACTAACCTCAGAACCATTGGTTAACCTCACCCTAGCAACCTTCCGAAGAGCTGAGTTCGGCTTTTTAGGTGTGGTTGTATATACACGCGTACAAACACCCCTACGTTGAGGACACGCCTCTAAAGCAGGAACATTACTCTTTTCAATTTTTTTAACACGGGGCTTACGAACCAATTGATTGATCGTGGCCATACACGTTTTTACTCCGATCAGTTTTTTGTGCCGCTATTAATTGTGGAATATTAGCCACACACAGCATCTGTTATTAAATAACTCAAAAGCACTTGAGCCAATGTGAGCCGTGCATAATACTTGCTTATTACAATAAGGTCAAGTTGATTTTTTCCTATTAGGCCTAAATATTAAGCGCCTGTTTCAACGCCTCTTCCACATCATCAGCATCAATGACAGGGACAGCTTCACTTTCTAGAGATTGCACCTGATTTTGACGGTTTTTTCTTCCCTCATGGTAAGCCAAACCTGTTCCTGCAGGTATTAAACGACCCACAATCACATTTTCCTTCAAACCTTGCAAGTTATCGTTAAGCCCCCGCACGGCAGCATCAGTCAAGACACGAGTAGTTTCCTGGAAGGAAGCCGCAGAGATAAAAGATTCCGTCGCTAATGACGCCTTAGTGATTCCTAAAAGGATCGACTCATAACTAGCAGGAATCTTACCTTCTCTTTCTACTTTGTCGTTTTCCTCTCTCAACAAAGCACGCTCAACTTGATCACCTTTTAGGAAATCAGTATCGCCTGATGCCGTTATCTCAACCTTCCTCAACATTTGCCGGATAATCGCTTCGATATGCTTATCGTTAATCTTAACCCCCTGCAATCTATAAACATCCTGTATCTCTTTCACCAAATAGTTAGCGAGCTCCTCCACACCTCTTAACCTCAGAATGTCATGCGGAGTTAATTCACCTTCGGCAATTGTCTCGCCCTTTTCAACGTATTCACCTTCAAAAACGGTGACATGGCGCCATTTTGAAATTAATGTTTCAACCTGCTCACCCGTCGCATCGGTAATAATAACGCGCTGCTTACCTTTGGTTTCTTTACCGAAAGAGACTGTGCCACTAGTTTCTGCCAAAATTGCAGGGTCTTTTGTCTTGCGCGCTTCGAATAAGTCTGCAACACGTGGCAAACCTCCGGTGATATCCCGAGTTTTACTAGATTCCTGTGGAATCCTTGCCAATACGTCACCAACCTTTACTTCACCACCATCTTTTATGCCGACAATCGCTCCTGTTGGCAAGAAATATTGAGCTGGTATTTCAGTACCTGGAAGCATGATTGAACTACCATCGCTAGCGAGCAATTTAACCATTGGCCTTAATTCTTTGCCCGCACTACCCCTTTGTTTTGGATCGGTCACTACAAGCGAACTCAAGCCGGTAACCTCATCCGATTGTTTTTGGACAGTTACACCATCGACGAATTGAATCAACTCAACCACCCCATCAACTTCGGTGATAACCGGGTGGGTATGTGGATCCCAAGTTACAATGATATCGCCTGGATTCACTTTATCGCCTTCTTTTACTGAAAGCACAGCTCCATAAGGAATTTTGTAACGCTCCCTTTCCCGACCGTACTCATCTATCACACCGACTTCACCCGATCTGGATACAGCAATCAAATTACCTTCCCGATTAACAACCGATTTCAAATTGTTAAGGCGCAATGAACCCGCCGATTTAACTTGAACGTTGCTTATCGCTGCAGACCGCGAAGCGGCGCCGCCGATATGGAAAGTACGCATTGTTAGCTGAGTACCTGGCTCACCAATTGATTGTGCTGCAATAACACCGACAGCTTCACCAACATTTACTAAATGACCGCGACCTAAATCTCGACCATAACAATTGACACAAACGCCATGACGGTTTTCACAGGTGATAACAGAACGCACTAATACTTGGTCAATACTATTTTCATCTAATACCCCTACCCAATGTTCATCAAGCAACGTTCCTTTATGAACAACGATATTCTGACCCGTTGCGTCCAAAACATCGACTGCGGCAACACGGCCAAGCACTCGCTCGGATAAAGGCTCAACAACATCACCGCCTTCAATAATTGGCGTCATGAACAAGCCATTCGAAGTCCCGCAATCATCCCCAATAATTACTAAATCTTGGGCAACATCAACCAATCTACGGGTAAGGTATCCTGAGTTTGCAGTTTTTAAAGCGGTATCAGCCAAACCTTTGCGGGCCCCGTGCGTGGAAATGAAGTATTGCAGAACGTCCAGCCCTTCCCTGAAATTCGCGGTAATTGGCGTTTCGATAATCGAACCGTCCGGTTTCGCCATCAAGCCACGCATTCCAGCCAATTGCCGTATTTGCGCAGCAGAACCCCGGGCACCCGATTCCGCCATCATGAAAATAGAATTAAAGGATTTTTGCTTGACAATATTACCCACGGAATCCTTCACCGCTTCTTCACCCAAGCCATCCATCATGACCTTGGCAACCTGATCGTTCGCATGCGACCAAATATCGACCACTTTATTGTAGCGTTCGCCATCGGTCACTAAACCGGAAGCATATTGTGATTGGATTTCACTAACCTCAGCCTCTGCTGATTTGATTATGTCGACTTTTTTTGCAGGTATCGCCATATCATCGATACCAAAAGATACGCCGGATAAAGTTGCGTACCTGAAGCCAAGGTACATCAGTTGGTCGGCTAATACCACAGTATCTTTGTTACCAAGATGCCGATAGCTATAGTTAACCAAACGCGAAATATTCTTTTTAGTCATATCGCAGTTCACTAACTCAAACGGCATGCGATCCGGGACGATCTCCCAAATCAATGCTCGCCCTACTGTGGTCGATACGCGATGGGTTTTATCTACGATTTCGCCTTGATCATTAAGTACTTTTTCTGTGATGCGAAGCTGAATTTTCGATTGCAACTCGACAGCTTTCTCAAGTAAGGATTTATGTACTTCGCCAACACTGACAAAAATGCTGCCTTCGCCAATGGCATTAACCTTTTCCCTACTAATAAAATAAAGCCCCAAGACAACATCTTGCGAAGGGTTAATGACCGGCTCGCCATTCGCTGGAGAGAGAATATTATTTGTCGCCATCATCAGCGTTCTGGCTTCCAATTGCGCTTCGATCGAAAGCGGTATATGAACAGCCATCTGGTCGCCGTCGAAGTCAGCGTTGAACGCGCTACACACTAATGGATGCAGCTGTATTGCCTTGCCTTCAATCAAGGTTGGCTCGAATGCCTGTATACCTAAACGGTGCAAAGTTGGCGCACGGTTTAGTAACACAGGATGCTCACGGATGACTTCTTCGAGAATATCCCAAACCTCGTGACCTTCCCTTTCCACCATTTTCTTTGCTGCTTTAATGGTGGTCGCTAAGCCTCGGAACTGTAATTTGCTAAAAATGAAAGGCTTGAATAATTCTAAGGCCATTTTTTTCGGCAAACCGCACTGATGCAATCTTAAAGTCGGCCCTACAACGATTACTGAACGGCCTGAATAATCAACGCGCTTACCTAATAAATTCTGTCTGAATCGGCCTTGCTTGCCTTTTATCATATCCGCCAAAGACTTCAAGGGACGCCGGTTAGTGCCTGTAATTGCACGACCACGCCGACCATTATCTAATAGAGCATCAACAGATTCTTGCAGCATCCGCTTTTCGTTCCGGACTATAATGTCCGGCGCATTAAGATCTAATAAGCGGTTTAAGCGATTGTTGCGGTTAATTACACGGCGATATAAATCGTTCAAATCAGACGTTGCGAAGCGCCCGCCATCTAGCGGCACCAAAGGTCGCAATTCAGGGGGAAGCACTGGCAACACTTTCAGAATCATCCATTCCGGGCGATTTTTGGAGCTCAACAAAGCATCCATCACTTTCAAGCGCTTGGAGATTTTCTTGATTTTGGTTTCAGAGTTGGTTGCGCCTATATCTTCCCTTAGAACGTTAACTTCTTCCTTAAGATCGATCGCTTTTAACAAGTCATAAATCGCTTCTGCGCCCATTTTAGCGGTGAAATCATCACCATATTGCTCAACCGCATCTAGATATTCGTCATCGGTTAACAACTGACCTTTATTCAAAGGCGTTGTACCAGATTCTAAAATTACAAACGATTCAAAGTATAAAACCCGTTCGATTTCTCTAAGCGTCATATCCAAGAGTAATGCGATACGGGATGGCAAGGATTTTAAAAACCAGATATGTGCAACAGGGCTGGCAAGATCAATATGCCCCATCCGTTCACGCCGTACCTTAGACAAGGTGACCTCAACACCGCATTTTTCGCAAATCACACCACGGTGCTTCAAGCGCTTGTACTTGCCGCATAAACATTCGTAATCGCTGACCGGACCAAAAATTTTGGCGCAAAATAAACCATCACGTTCTGGCTTGAATGTACGATAGTTTATCGTTTCCGGTTTTTTTACCTCGCCATAAGACCAAGATCGGATCATATCAGGTGAAGCCAAACCGATACGAATACCATCAAAATCATCGGAACGCCCTTGGCGTTTTAAGAAGTTCATTAAGTCTTTCAAGAATTTATCCTCTTAAAGTATTTCCGGTTAATCCGGAACTAGCTATCAAATCTGTATTTGTATCAAGTTAGAACTATTCTCGTTCCAATTCGACGTTGACAGCCAATGAACGGATTTCTTTAATTAAAACATTAAATGATTCCGGCATTCCGGCTTCCATTTTATGCTCACCGTCCACAATATTTTTATACATCCTGGTTCTTCCCGTAACATCATCAGATTTCACGGTTAACATTTCTTGTAACGTGTAAGCTGCACCGTAAGCTTCCAACGCCCAAACCTCCATCTCGCCGAAACGCTGTCCACCGAACTGCGCCTTACCACCTAAGGGTTGCTGGGTAACCAGACTGTAAGGACCGGTCGAACGCGCATGCATCTTATCGTCAACTAAATGGTTAAGTTTGAGCATGTACATATAACCTACGGTTACCGGTCTCTCAAAAGGCTCACCGGTTAATCCGTCGTATAAAGTGACCTGCCCTGACTCAGGAAGATCGGCCAATCTTAACATCTCGCGTATTTCGTGTTCACTTGCACCATCAAAAACTGGCGTGGCCATAGGAACGCCACCTACTAAATTGAAGGCCATTTCCATAATTTCCTGATCCGTTAGAGAATCAAGGTCTTCCTTACGACCGCTGCTGTTGTAGATTTTTGCTAACAATTCCCTGACTTCATTAACCTTGGCTTTTGCTTCCAGCATTTTGCCGATTTTGATGCCCAAGCCTTTGGCCGCCCAACCCAAGTGAGTTTCCAACACCTGTCCAACATTCATCCGTGATGGTACACCCAATGGATTTAATACAATATCAACAGGATTGCCATCTGCGGTATAAGGCATATCTTCTATCGGCCGTATCATGGAGATGACCCCTTTATTGCCGTGCCGTCCCGCCATCTTGTCACCAGGCTGGATTCTTCTTTTCACCGCCAGATAGACCTTAACCATCTTAAGCACACCCGGCGGTAAGTCATCGCCCATAGTGATTTTTTTACGTTTTTGCTCGAATTTTTCGTCGAAGGCTTTTCGTTGCTGCTCAACCTGTTGGGTTACAAGCTCTAACTGGACGTTAAGATCGTCATCTTTCATTCGGATTTTTAACCATTCTGAATGTTTCAACCCATCAAGATACGCTTGCTCAATCTCCGCACCAGCTTTCAATGTTCCGGGACCGGATTTTGCTTCTTTGCCCAACAACATCTTAGCAACGCGGGCAAAAATATCACCTTCAAGAATTTTGAGCTGATCGTCCAAATCTTTCCGATAGCGTTTAATTTCCTGCTCTTCAATATCAATCGCACGCTTGTCCTTTTTAACGCCATCGCGGGTAAAAACCTGCACATCAATGACGGTTCCCTCGATGCTGCTTGGTACCCGCAACGATGTATCTTTCACATCGGCTGCTTTTTCGCCAAAGATTGCCCGCAACAACTTTTCTTCCGGAGTTAATTGCGTTTCGCCTTTTGGTGTAACTTTTCCGACCAGAATGTCACCACCTTTGACTTCCGCACCAACATAAACAATCCCCGACTCATCGAGTTTTGATAAAGCTTCCTCGCTGACATTAGGAATATCCGCGGTAATTTCTTCGGGACTATGTTTGGTATCACGTGCGACACAGGTTTTTTCTTCAATATGAATAGTAGTAAACCGGTCTTCTTTAACAACACGCTCTGAAACCAGGATCGAGTCCTCGAAGTTATAACCGTTCCATGGCATGAATGCGACCAACATATTTTGCCCCAATGCCAATTCACCCATATCGGTAGACGGACCATCAGCCAATATATCGCCGGCGTTAACAATATCGCCTTTCTTAACCAATGGCTTTTGGTTGATACACGTGTTCTGGTTAGAACGGGTATATTTGGTCAAGTTATAAATATCGACGCCTGGCGTACCTGTTTCAGTTTCGGTGTCGTTAACCCTTACCACGATTCGGCTGGCATCGACAGCCTCTATACTTCCGCCACGGGCGGCAACTACTGTCACACCAGAGTCTTTTGCAACTGTACGTTCCATTCCGGTACCAACCAAAGGCTTTTCTGCCCGCAATGTAGGTACGGCCTGACGCTGCATGTTAGATCCCATTAAAGCGCGGTTAGCATCGTCGTGTTCTAGGAAAGGAATAATTGAGGCCGCAACTGAGACGATTTGTTTTGAAGACACGTCCATATATTGCACGGTTTCCGACATTGCCAAGGTAAACTCATCTTTGTGTCGACAAGATACCAGCCCTTCAACCAATTTACCGCTCTTATCAACTGGCACACTGGCCTGCGCGATAACAAATTCCCCCTCTTCAATGGCTGATAGATAATCAACTTGCTCAGTTACCCTGCCATCAACAACTTTTCTATAAGGCGTTTCTAAAAAGCCGTAATTGTTAGTTCTGGCATAAACCGACATGGAATTGATCAGACCAATATTTGGACCTTCAGGCGTTTCAATCGGACAAACCCGACCATAATGCGTCGCATGCACGTCGCGCACCTCAAAACCGGCGCGCTCTCTTGCCAAACCACCAGGCCCTAAAGCCGATACACGGCGTTTATGCGTAACTTGCGACAATGGATTGTTTTGATCCATAAACTGCGAAAGCTGACTGGAACCGAAAAATTCCTTAACCGCTGCAGATACCGGCTTTGCATTGATTATCTCTTGCGGAACCAAACCTTCTGAATCCGCCAGGGTTAACCTTTCTTTCACCGCGCGTTCAACTCGCACCAATCCAACACGGAATTGATTTTCGATCATTTCACCAACGGAACGCACGCGTCTGTTGCCCAAATGGTCAATGTCATCAACATTGCCATTACCGTTCCTGATATTGATAAGTTCTTTTAGCACATCGATGATATCGTCATGAGTTAACGTACCCGGGCCAGTGACTTCTTGGCGACCGAGACGACGATTAAATTTCATCCGGCCTACCGCTGATAAATCGTAACGCTCATCAGCAAAGAAAAGATTTTGAAATAAATTCTCAGCGGATTCTTTCGTGGGAGGTTCACCAGGACGCATCATGCGATAAATTTCGACCAATGCTTCAAGCTGATTGGTCGTCACATCCAATCGCATTGCGTTTGAAATGTATGGCCCGTTGTCCAAATCGTTTACAAATAAAGTGTTGATTTCTGTTATTCCATTGTCAACACAATGATCTAGAATTGCGGAGGTTAACTCATCATTTACTTTAGCGACCAACTCACCGGTGCTTGGATCGATCAGGTTATGCCCTACCACTTTGCCAACCAGATAATCTCTTGGCACGTCTATTTCAGTCAGGCCAAGCTTAACCATTTCACGAATATGCTTGGCAGTAATCCTGCGCCCCTCTTCTACGATAACCTGATCATTGTGCCTGATATCGTAAGCGGCGATTTCACCACGCATTCTTTCTGGAATGAGGTGGAATAAACATTTGTTTTCAGTTAAGGTAAATTTATTGGTTTCGAAGAAGATTTTGATCATTTCTTCATTGTCATAACCTAACGCCCGCAACAGAATCGTTGCAGGTATCTTCCTCCGTCGGTCAATACGAACGTAAACACAGTCTTTGTGATCAAACTCAAAATCAAGCCATGAGCCGCGATAAGGAATGACCCTGGCATTGAATAACAATTTTCCGGAAGAATGAGTTTTACCTTTGTCGTGATCGAAAAACACGCCAGGGGAACGGTGCAATTGTGAAACCACAACACGTTCTGTTCCATTAATCACAAATGTGCCATTATCAGTCATTAAAGGCAACTCTCCCATGAACACTTCTTGCTCACGGATATCTTTAACAACTTTAGCGGTTGCTGGCGATTCCTTATCGTAAATCACCAATCTGACCAATACTCGCAAAGGTGCCGCGTAAGTGGCACCTCTTTGTTGACACTCTCTGACATCGAAAGTTGGCTCACCTAATCGGTAGCTAATGTATTCCAAAACAGCGTAACCGGAATGACTTTCAATGGGAAATACACTGGAGAATGCTGCGTGCAATCCTTTATCTGACCTCTTATTGATTGATACTTCCGCCTGTAAAAATTCGGCGTATGAATTAATTTGAGTTGCCAAAAGATAGGGGACTTCAAGTACTTCAGTACTTTTACCAAAGTTATTACGAATACGCTTTTTTTCTGTAAAAGAGTAGGACATATTGCTTCCAAACCTTTTCCGCTAAGAATGTGTTTACTGTGTGCTTGACGCAAACAGAAAAAGGTCGATGACGAAAAGCCATCGACCCGCTTGTACTATTGACTTGTTTAAGTCTTATTTGATTTCTACGGTTGCACCCGCTTCAACCAATTGCTTTTTGATATCTTCAGCTTCTGCTTTTGATACCGCTTCCTTCAATGTGGTTGGCGCACCTTCAACAGCATCTTTGGCTTCTTTCAAGCCAAGCCCTGTAATAGTGCGAACCGCTTTAATAACCGCAACTTTGTTGTCACCGAAAGCAGTCATCACCACATCAAACTCAGTTTGTTCTTCCGCCGCAGCCGCTGCACCGCCGCCAGCCGCAGGGGCTGCTACAGCAACCGCCGCCGCAGAAACACCGAATTTTTCTTCCATTGCTGAAATCAAATCCACGATTTCCATAACAGTCATGTTAGCGACCGCTTCCAGGATGTCTTCTTTTCCAATTGCCATTGTGTTTCCTCTAAAACTTTAAATAATTAACTGGTTAAAAGTATTAAGCCGCTTCTTTTTGCTCTTTTAATGCCAATAGGGTTTGCGCCAATTTTTGCGTAGGCGCCTTCATTACCGACATTAACAAGCTAATACCTTGATCACGGGTTGGCAAACTTGCCAATCGCGCGAGCTCTGATGCTCCATAGGATTGACCGCCAATAGCGATAACCTTGGCTTTCAGCTTGTCATGAGCTTTTGCAAAATCATGTATCAAACGCGCTGCTGAACCTGGATCTTCCATGGACAATGCAAGCAATAAAGGCCCAACAAGCCCCTCTTGCATACACTCCAACTCCGTTCCAGCAATTGCTCTTTTAGCCAGTGTATTTTTAACCACACGCAGATAAACACCGGTTTCTCTGGCAGTTTTTCGGAGCTGTGTCATTTCCGAAACTGTCAGTCCACGGTATTCTGCTGCTACGGCAGAATAGGCTTTAGCGGCGTATTGCGATACTTCTTCGACAACCGCTTTTTTGCCCTCTAAATTTAATGCCACAGGTGACCTCCAAATTTTCTGAATTTCTTCAGATGGTTACATGCATCCTTTCGGACACTCCCTACGGTTCTTTTACCTGTGTCAGGTTCAAGTGACCGCCTACGCAGGATATATTAAGCCTAAAGCCCCTGCGATCTTTGACGGCTGACGACGACTCGACAACCCAAAGTACATAAAATTTTTTATACAGCCAAACCGCTCACATCCAACCAGATGCCAGGACCCATAGTCGATGAAAGCGATATTTTTTTAATGTACGTTCCTTTTGCAGCGGTCGGCTTTGCTTTTTTAAGATCGGCAAGCAAAGCTTCAAGATTACCTTGAATGGCATCTGCCTCGAAATCAACTTTACCTAGCGTGCAATGAATGATACCGGCTTTGTCAGTTCGATATCGCACTTGGCCAGACTTGGCATTTTTTACCGCGGCAGCCACATCGGCAGTCACAGTACCTACTTTGGGATTTGGCATCAACCCCCTGGGACCTAAAATCTGCCCTAATTGGCCCACCACTCTCATCGCATCTGGAGAAGCAATAACAACATCAAAGTTCATTTCGCCTTTTTTTACTAGATCACCCAAATCATCCATCCCCACAATATCAGCCCCGGCAGCTTTTGCCGCATCAGCATTTGGTCCTTGGGTGAAAACAGCAACGCGAACAGATTTCCCCGTACCATGCGGCAACACGGTAGCTCCGCGCACATTCTGGTCCGATTTGCGCGGATCAACGCCAAGATTTACGCTCACATCAATAGCTTCTTTAAATTTTGGGGAGGCTAATTCTTTTAAAAGCTGCACAGCTTCAGAAACTTGGTATTGCTTGGTACTATCAATTTTAGATTTAACAAGCTTTGCTTTTTTGGTTAACTTTGCCATTACAATCCCTCCACATCCAAGCCCATACTGCGAGCGCTACCAGCGATCGTCTTTACAGCGGCATCTAAATTAGCTGCATTAAGATCTTCCATTTTGGTTTTCGCGATTTCTTCCAGTTGCGCCAAAGTAACTTTACCTACTTTTTTAGTATTTGGATTGCTACTACCACTTTTAATACCTGTCGCTTTTTTTAGCAAAATACTTGCAGGCGGTGTCTTGGTAATAAATGTAAAACTTTTATCACTGTAAACAGTAATAACAACCGGCAAAGGTAAACCTTTTTCTACATCTTGAGTTTTTGCATTAAAAGCTTTACAAAACTCCATGATATTAACACCACGCTGACCCAAAGCAGGACCGACTGGAGGGCTTGGATTAGCCTCACCAGCCTTAACCTGCAACTTTATATATGCAGCTATTTTTTTTGCCATTTTTTTCTCCGATATGGGTGATAACGCCTTTCAGCTCCCCTTAGACACAAAAATCCCTACCTTTAAAAAGCAGGGATCAGATATTTATTAAGCCAATAAAACTATTAAATCTTTTCGACTTGATCAAAACCTAACTCAACAGAAGTTGATCGACCAAAAATCAACACCGATATTTTTAATTTATTTTTTTCGTAGTTAACTTCTTCTACTACACCATTAAAATCCTTAAATGGCCCATCTATTACCCGGATAACCTCGCCTACCTCAAATAATATTTTTGGTCGCGGCTTATTTACACCTTCCTCTACTCGGTTAAGAATAGCCATTGCTTCTTTCTCAGAAATTGGCGCAGGTCGATCCGAAGTGCCGCCAATAAACCCTAGAACTTTTGGAATATCTTTTACCAAATGCCAAGTTTCATCAGTCAACTCCATTTGCACCAAAACATAACCAGGGAAAAATTTTCTGTCACTTTTGCGTTGCTGACCCATACGCATTTCGACCACTTCTTCGGTCGGGATTAAAATTTTGCCGAAATATTGCTCTAGATTTTCGCGCTTAATTCTTTCTTCGAGCGCTTGCTTTACTTTTGCCTCAAAGTTAGAGTACGCATGAACCACATACCAACGCAACGCCATATCTGTATCCTATCCGCCTTGCCCAGTCAAAAGGCGAACACCCCAGAACAAGAACATATCTAATAACCATAAAATCAAGCCCACGGCAAAAACCATCGCAAAAACCATCATGGTTGTTCGAGTAGTTTCCTCACGCGAAGGCCAGACCACCTTCCTAACTTCCTGCTTAGATTCAAGGAAAAAGGCCCAGATGTTACGACCCAATTCAGTCGCAAACACTAACCCCAACGCAACCGCAGCCACCACCAACAAGCCAATCACCCGATATAGCTGCGGAAATTCCGAGAAGTAATAGAAAGCAACAATACCGGTAACGACCAAAATACCTGAAGTTACTTGCTTTACTATATCAAAAATCGATGTTTGCGCTTCCGCTGAAGTATTCATGTGCTGTTAACAAAGAGGGAGTAACGTTATTTTTATTATTTTTATCTGTGTGGCAGGCCAGGAGGGTCTCGAACCCCCAACCAACGGTTTTGGAGACCGCCATTCTACCAATTGAACTACTGACCTGTTACAGACAAATTTAAAGAACTCATGATTATATACCAAAAATTTCAATATACAATACCCAAGTCATCTTGATATTAACTTTTGTAATCACTCCGAAATGGAATCTGTAATCATAACTGAACCCAAAACAAACACACATACTATTGATGTTAATTTACAAAAACAGCAAATATATTGAAAATTTTATTTTTTATATTTGCTTGCCTGAACCTGTGGTGTTCCGGATTAACGACTGCACTCACATAAGAAACTCAACATAGGCGAGACTGACTCAACCTATTTTTTCAGGATACCATAATACTCAGCTTATATGCTTTAAATTCATATCCACAACAAAATATACCGCAATCCCTTCCGGGATTATAAGTAAAACCTTACCAGCCGTTTTTGCTTCACGTCATAAAATATCGCTCAGTAGTGTTGTATATATCAGTGTGCTTTCATACTTTATAATTTTAAATCATAATCTTATCAAGACATCATGACTATAATAATAGTTTGCTAAATATTTTTTCAAAAATCTCTGTATTTAAGGCAGTTGGAGTCACATCGAGTCATTTGCAGTGACGTCACATGGAAATGTGGCGAGCGAAGCAGGACAATGGGATAGACACATTTCAGCTATCTGCATCGAGTTGCCAAATTGATAGGATTAACTCAGCAGACAACATTGGGAGGTATCTACCATGAATCTTAAATGTATTGGCATAGATTTATGCCAAACAAGTTTTTAAGTACACGGACACGGTGTCGATCATCAAAAGAAATGCCATGCACGTAACAACCGCACCGGAACCAAGTATCACCGATCAAAATTACGCTATCGTTCATCGATGGGAACAGATACGATCATTGGCAGCCGATCTGCCAGCAGTTACCGAAAAGAGTTAGCTAGGACAGCTTGACTCAAGTAACCGAGTCTACAATGTTTTCGGAATGATTCGAATGAACAAATTGAAACTTGTTACTGCTTAACCGCAACAGGAATACTGAACTCACATTTGTCTATACAAGCATTTACTTGGCAATGTTGGTAACTAAATACCTCTTTGGTTCTCCTTATACAGCAAGTTTGCTAACCCCCACCTGCCATATAAGGATCATTAACATAATATTAGTTCAAAAATTTCTGTAAAGGTAATCCCCCATTTTTGCCTACAGCTTTGATTTCCATAAATTTATCCTTGGCATTGCCAAGTTTATTTGCTTCGACCTTATGTCCATTGGAAACAAACAATTGTGGATGGTCAAATGGGGCTTTCTGGTAACGTACACGCTCATCTGTTAATGATAACAAAAACGCTTCCAGGTCGGCTTTTTCTTGGTCGGTGTTAAGCAGCACGTTTAAGTGGGCAACATCCGAACCATCAAGTTGCTTTAATCCTGGGTAGTCACCGCCTCGGCTGTAAAAATCAAGCACCCCTCGCAAAGTTAGAGTGCCACCGTTGTGGAAATAAGGTGCGGTCAATTCTACGTTACGCAAGCCGGGCACTTTCATAAAACCATCTGCAACCACCGGGCAAGGCAAGCCGTTCGCACAATTAGGTACGGGATTGACTCGTCGGATATTCGCTAAAGGATTACCGAATGGGTCGGTGCCGCCTATGCCGATATCTTCAGTTGAGGGTCGCACACCGATGTTGTTGAAGCCGCGATCAAGTAACTGTACTTCTCGCTCCCTTATCGGGCTAGCTTTCACGCGGGTAACAGACGCACCCGTCAATTCAGAACCTTCATGGCAGTTGATGCAGCGTCCACGGGTTTGACTGCGGAATAAATCAACGCCTCTAACAGCTGCTTCACTGATGGCGGTTGTGTCGCCCTCCATAAAGCGGTCGTAAGGTGTATCGTTAGACACTAAAGTCGCTTCATACAGTTGTACAGCCAAACCAAAAAATAAGGAAAAGTTATATTCCATCAAGCTGTAGCTATTAGCATTGCGTTCATGATGCCGATCTGTAGCAAAAAACGGCATGGTTTGGGCACCTTTAATAGTTTTTGCAGAATTCCACCACTGCGGTTGAAAAGCGGCTTTGACCATGTCAGCATACGACCTGACGGTTAACCCCTTGCCAGGGAAACGGCTATAGGGGCCGAGTACACTGTCATTTTTATGGACTTGCTGCAGAGCCAGGGGCCGCATGCTGAGTAATTTATGGCCGACATCTGGAAAAGTCCTGCCAGTCGCACTCATTTCGAAATCTGACAGCGGTGGCCCGATGGCTTGCGATGCCAAACTGGCGTTATTGATACTCAATTTTACCGCTTCCAGTTGGTTCGGGCTAGTTGCCCGGAAAACTTTAGCTTCTGTGTCGCGGTTACCCCAAATATTTACACCATTAAATTCATGCTGGGCGCGACCATCATAAAAATTACGGAAGTTGAAAACTGCGTTTATAACCGTTGGGGTATTTCTTGGTTCAACGCGACGCAAGTTTTGATTGCCAAAGATAAAACCGTCTTTATCTGAGATAAATACGGTTTTATCAATTTCTTTTCCAGATTCGGTCTTGACAAATTTTGCAGCAAACACACCTTGGGAAGAAACCGTATCATTCGAATCAAATACAGCCTCTGACCCCCTGTTTAAGCTATCGCTTAGTTGCCGGAATGAAAAATCAGTCGAGGCCAACTGCCTATTCGGGCCGAAATCAAAACTTAAGTCAGGGGCAGGTGAACCATCCTGGTTAACAGCTAACGTGTTGGGGTTGATCTGGTTTTTGGAACGGCTATCAGCACCGGCATTAAAATGGCAGCTTGCACACGCGGTTATGCCATCGCTGCCGACCCGCATTTCCCAAAATAAGGCTTTACCCAAAGCGATGGCTTTCTGCTTATTCGCGACAAATTCAGCCAAATTACTTGGCTCAGGAACAGGAATGGTTTTAAGCGAAGGCGGACGATCAGGATCGGCGGCTTGGGCGGTTGATAGTACTGTAAGGGTTATTAGAAATGAAATTGTTATCGTTATAATTGATTTATACATGGTAATCACACCTTAGGCTAGGCGTAAACATGGGCATCCTCGGCAAACCAAGCCGTGGACTGCCTTAATTTACTGGAATTTAACGTTTTACCGCATTCGTTACACCTATGACGCCAAAGTTGTTGCTCCAACGACCGACGAAAGAATTTTTATCTTTGTGTAATTGAACTTGGAAATTTGAAATGACTGGAACAGGAGCGAAATCCATTTGGAAAGTCGCCGAGCAGTCTTTATTTACTACGACTTCTCCTTGAAAAGGCCCTTTGAATCCTGTACTAAAATCACAATTACCTTGGGCTAACCCGTTAGTAATCTTGAAGTTGCAAATCCCGGTTATACGGGTTAACCAAGACTGCGCCCTGATAAGCCGTCCAGTGCCCGTTCATGTCATTGATGTTACAAAATTTGGGGTGAGCGTATGAGTTGGCGCTAGCCAAAGCGGTTAACAAAATTAGAATCGATGATTTCATAATTTATTATTCTTAAGTAAGTATAAATAAGGGAAACGTCATCCTTGACCATATATCCTCCTTGAGAATGCTTTGGAACTAAACCAACCAATATTAATCGCTAGTTTTGATGGTTGCCCGATAGCCGTGGTTGCCAGTGTAGGCGTAGCAAGTTGGGTCGAGCGCGTCACAGTTGCCGGCAGGATAAGAGGCTAAACACTTTGGGGCTGCCACCAATAGCAACGCTATAACGGCCTGCTTTAAGTTGGCCTTCGTAAACAGCGACAGGTCTGCCTTTTTCATTAGCGGCAGTGCCGATGTATTGAATGGTTGTCCAATCCGCATTTCCTGAATGTATTGTAACGGTGATCTTCACAGCTAGTATTATCCCAACCAGAATAAACTGATAATGCAGGAACCAGCATATTACGTGCAGTAACAATTGATTGTCCTGCGGAATCAGTACTAGTAAATGGGACACCTTCCTGACGTTCGACTTCAATACGCACGTTTGCTTTACGGGTCAGTTCAAGTGCTACCCAGTTAGACGTATGAGTCCAGCCAGTTTCTGGTGGTTCATATGATGGAGGTGGCTCATTAAAACTTTTTGCACCAACTTTATTGACAAAACTGGCTTTGTCATTCTTACCTAATTTGACGGTCCACTCATAACTGATACCACCGTCATTACCGGTCGGTGTGCCACCAAGATCAGGAAGACAACCAGGGTAAGATGCGCCTGCAGGAACCGGATCAGCATAAAGCACAGAACCTGCCGATGCTGTAGAACTGAAGCCTAGCGATGCCGCTATCAATGCAGCGCTGCTAATAGTAGCCAGTTTATAAAGTTTAATTGTGTTCTGCATAATATTTTAATCTCCTTGATTTAATGAATAATTACCAGGCAAACAGTTAAAAAACTTAGATCAATTTAAGTCCGATTCGCCTAGAATCTTTCATAAAGCAATAGATATGCCACATTTGTAAGCAACTGATTGAAAGAAACTTTATTAAACGCCGAATAAATAATTTAGAAAAACTGTGTCATATGCCACACTGAGGTGTGTGATATGACACAGTTTTATGACAAAAAATCATTAATAATTGATTTTAAATGAGTTTAAAAAATTAATTTGATCAAAAAAATGTGTCATATGCCACAGTGTCATTCTAATGGAGCGTAAACATAGGCCGCTTATAAGGCTAAGAGGCTAGGTTGTTCGCCTTTGAAGATTTTCACTGACAATCAAAAGAAAATAATAAAAAACCAAATGAACGATATAAATATCAAGGAGTATGGGGAGCCATAAGAGCAGATGAATTTAAGTAATTTATTACCTGCTAAGGTAAGCTATTAAAGAGTAAATGATATTATCTGGAAAGAATGGAGCCCAAAGCTTCTATAAAATGAGAAGAAACGTAGGACAAATGCAACGAATACCAAAATGTGCTTACAACTCAGAACTTATAGGCCAATCTGCACGGTTACATCTGGAAGATAACTTAACGTAGCTGAAATATACAGTCGATTATCGATTCCGAAAGGAATACTAAAAAATTGGGTAGCGGCGGCCCGTCAGGAAAACTAAGGGAAGTAGGTAAAAGCCACAAACCCCCTGAGTGACCTGAAACTTGAACTAGCAAAACTAAAACGTAAGCTGACCGAAGTTAAATATGGAGCGAAACCTGTTAAAAGAGTATACAGCATACTTCGTGGGGACGTCAGAGTGAAGTATGGCCCAGACTGTGTAAAAACGTCATGGTATAATTTGGCATCCCATGAAGATGGAACCAAGTTGATGAAGCGATTTATAGAAGGCGAGTGTCGCACCCAAACCACCCTGATGCCAGAGAGCTTAGACGACTATGTTTCGGAAACTAATCCTGTCCGGGTGGTCGATGTTTTTGTTGATGAACTGGATTTGTTTAAGCTAGGCTTTGTCCGTGTCGAGCCCGCGGTTACCGGCAGACTACCCTACCATCCCTCAGTTCTTTTAAAGCTCTACATCTACGGTTACCTCAACCGTATCCAATCCAGTCGTCGTCTGGAAAAAGAAGCGCAACGCAACGTAGAACTCATGTGGCTCACTGGACGTCTAACGCCTGACTTTAAGACCATTGCCAATTTCCGCAAAGCCATACGCGGTGTCTGCCGACAATTTGTCGTGCTTTGCCAGCAACTGGGCTTGTCTTCAGAGGCCCTGGTTGCCATTGATGGCAGCAAATTCAAGGCCGTCAACAACCGTCCGACCGGAACTTTACCAGTGCCAAGCTGGAACGGCGCATGAAAGATATCGAATCCAGCATCAACCGCTATCTAGGCGGCCCTCGATACGGCTGATTTGCAAGAACCTGTCATTGCAAAGGCAAGAACGGAACGGCTCCAAGACAAGATTGCGGCTTAAAAGAGCAGATGAAAATGATCAACGATATCGGCGCTCAACCGCCGGATAACAATTCCGACGAGCCCGTTCATGGCGTGAGCAGGCGGCTCAAGCAACGGCGGGGACAGGCACCGCGATGCAGCGCATGAAGTAACCCGTCGGCTTGCCGACAATCGAATATGGGAATTATTTTACAGATTGTGAAGAAATACGGTCGTTGCCACCGGGCTATTTCAAGCCGGGATCATCAGTTGCCACGAGGCTGAAATCATCCCCATCGTGCCTAAGACAGTCACCTCCAATGCCACGGCAGCGGGACGGTTTGGCAAGGGCCATTTCATCTATGATGCGAAAACCAACGAATATAGCTGCCCTGCTGGACAACGGTTGATTTGGCGCTATACCAATGTTGAACGGGGAATGAACCTACATCGCTATTGGAGTTCATCCTGCCAACAATGCCCAATCAAGGCAAAATGCACCACCGACAAGCAACGGAAAGTAACCCGCTGGGAACACGAAGATATCCTAGATGCCATGCAAACCCGCCTGGACCTTGCCCCCGACAGTATGCGTATCCGCCGCCAGACGGTGGAACACCCCTATGGGACGATCAAACTGTGGATGGGCTCGGCGCATTTCTTGATGCAGACATTAAAGCACGTCAGCACCGAAATGGGCCTGCATGTGTTGGCTTACAACTTGAAGCGGGTGATAAAAATACTGGGCATCAAAGGCCTGATGGAGGCCATCAAAACCTGGGCGGGGCTTTTTGATGACCAAGCAAACACAATTGTGTGGCATATCTTAAGCACTCAGAGGTGAGGTTTTTAAAAAATCACCTACCCATGAAGAATAAAAAAAGCTAACCGTCACTCAACCATTATGACGCTACCAAAGTAACCAATAGGGTTGCCGGAAAAACGATACTACGTTTTTACACGCTCTGGGCCGAAAAAGCACCCGGTAGCGGCATTGTGTCAGGTGCGTAAGATTTCGGAAAGTGGCTAATAGCATTGCCATCACCGCGAAACCTGGAGTGGTCAACATGGTTCTAATTGTCGGGCTCAGAAGGCGACATTTTGTTAGTGGGAAAGCATTAGTTCTTTGGCACTGTCTCTGAACTTGTCTCGCCCGACCGTATGAAAGCACCTTTACACGGAAAGTGAACCGACCTATAAACGCGAACCCCAACCGTCGTCTAAATTGGATGAGTTTTAAGGCCCGCTTAACAGAATGGCTGCAAGCGGAGAGCAAGTTTCCGAAAAATCAGCGCCGCACGGTGCAACGGTTGTTTGGGGGCTTAATCGATGAAGGCTATTGAGGTGCTTACGACAGTGTTAAGCGCTTTGTCCAAAAGTGGGAACTGGCTAACAAAAGCCCGCCATCAGTTAGCCAAGCATTCATTCCTTTGGCGTTCCAACTAGGCGGGGTTGGCTTGGAGCTAGGACGACTGCATGGATGCAGGAGGGAGACAAGGCAACGCAGGAGCCGTTGCCGGAACAGTCAACCTGGGTGGTATAGTACCCCCCTTCGCCCATTTTCGCTTGGCCTTCAGCCGTAAAATGTCCATCATTGCCTATCCTAGGAAAACCCAACACCCATAGCGCACAAAGAGAGGGTGATGGGTGTGCATAATCGGGCGTTTGCCTTTTTCGGCGTTGTGCCGAAACAAGTAATGTATGACAACTTGAAAACGGTGGTTGATGCCGTGTTTATCGATATACCCACGGGGCACAAGAAGGGTGCCAATTTAACCGTTATTTTATGGTGTTGGTCGACCACTACCTGTTTGAGCCGGTGACAAGGTGGGAAAATGGACAAATAGAACATCAAGCGGACACCATCAGGGAATGGCTGCTTACCCCGGTTGCGGTTTAAAACGCCGGGTGATTTAAATACCTGGTTGGCCGAGCACTGTGAAAAGCTGGCAAGCCTTAAACATCCAACCCTACCGACCCAGACTATTGCTGGCTGTTTTACCCAAGAACAGCCGTTACGGTGCAACGTCACCCGGCCTTTTGCAAGGCACTATTGAACACTTGGTCAAAGTCTCCAAGCTGCGTTGGGTCCGTCGGGACCGGAACCGTTACAGCGTACCTGCCGAATGGGCGGGCAAAGTGGTGTCCCTCCGGGCAACGGCTCTTGGGCTGGCGGCATCCATTAAGGCAAGCGCATCCGCTTCTTTGACGCGGCCGATTTGGTCAATCGCCTGGAGATGGAAAAGCAACACGACAAGCCTGGAAACTTAACTAAGAAGTTGGTACAAGTCGATGTCGTGATCCTTAGAGTCGAGTTACTTATCGTTTCCACAATCCGCTGGAGCGCTGCTATTCCAACTTATTAGCCAATTCCTCGTTGATCATCGCCACCAATTTAAAGTTCAGTAACTGGGTACAAGAGTTTTACCCGCAGGGCACAAGGGCGCTCCTAAAATGACGACAACGCTGTTAGACCGCATTACCCACCTCTGCGATATCTTGGAAACAGGCAATGATTCTTATCGGTTTAAACACCGTAAAACAGAAATTAAAATCCATTAACCTCAAATCCTATGGGGAAACTTTTCAACGACGCTTGACAGCTTGGAGTAATCTTTGCCGCATTAGAAGCCATTCTCTCTTCACACCCCAAATACGGGGATCGCTGACTTGTCGCGAGGAAGTTTCTGATACTGTTTGGCTTGAACATGTTTAATTTTTTACCAAAACTTCGCCTGCCGTCGTTGCGCTCTAAATCAGGGACAGTGAAGCAACGAATATATAAGGGTATAAAACCGAAATGTAATTCTTTCAAGATTGAATTTTTGAGTGGGCTTTTGCTCTGTTGTGGTTCCAGGCCGTGTCAAAACGCAAGTTTCCCTGTTGAAAATCCCGTAAAATATACGCAAAGCAACTCTTGTTGAGCAGGGGGTTAAATGAAGCGGTTCATTGAAAACGATAACCGAATGCAAGGCACATTATTTCCCGAGTATTTGGAAGATTATGTTGCCGAAAACAACCCAGTCCGCGTCGTTGACGTATTTGTCGAACATCTTGACCTTGGTAAGCTGGGCTTTAACCGAGCTGAACCTGCCATCACTGGCAGACCGTCCTACCATCCTTCAGCTCTCCTCAAGTTATACATCTACGGTTACCTCAACCGAATCCAGTCCAGTCGCCGCTTGGAGAAAGAGACCCAACGCAATGTCGAATTGATGTGGTTGCTCGGTCGGTTAACGCCAGACTTTAAAACGATTGCCCGTTTCCGTAAAGAGAATGGCAAAGCGATCCGCAAGGTTTGTAGCCAGTTTGTGCTGCTATGTCGCCAACTCAACCTGTTTTCCGAAGCCATGGTCGCCATTGACGGCAGCAAGTTCAAGGCGGTCAACAACCGTGACCGCAACTACACCGCGAATAAGATCAAGCGTCGCCGAAGAGCAGATTGAAACCAGCATTGACCGGGTATTTGGCAGCACTGGAAGCGGCCGACCTACTAGAGCCTGACATCGCCGAAGCCAAGACCGAAAGGTTGCAGGAAAAGATAACCAAGCTAAAACAACAGATGGAGCAACTGGACACTATCGAAATCCAATTGCAGGAAACGCCGGACAAGCAAATCTCCCTGACTGACCCTGATGCCCGGTCCATGGCGACCAGTGGCCGGGGCACCGGGATGGTCGGTTACAACGTCCAGGTTGCCGTCGACACCAAGCACCACCTCATCGTCGCCCATGAGGTTACCAACGTCAGCCATGACCGTCACCAGCTCACCAACATGGCGACACAGGCTAAAGACGCGATGGCAGTGACCGAACTCCATGTCGTCGCCGACCGGGGCTACTTCAGCAGCCCGGAAATTCTTGATTGCCAACAGGCAGGCATTGTCCCGACCTTGCCCAAGCCCGCCACGTCGGGTGCTAAAGCTGAAGGCAGGTTTGGCAGGGAGCACTTTAAATACCACCCCGAACAAAACCAATACAGTTGCCAGGCGGGTGAGCGTTTGAAATGGCGCTGCAGCAGAATTGAGCGGGACAATGACACTACACCGTTATTGGAGTTCAGCCTGCCAGCAATGTGCCCTCAAGACGAAATGTACGCCCGACAAGCAACGGAAAGTGACCCGTTGGGGACATGAAGACGTGCTTGAGGCCATGCAGAAGCGCCTTGACCTTGCTCCGGAGAGCATGCGGATTCGACGAGAAACCGTCGAGCACCCTTTCGGCACCCTGAAATCCTGGATGGGCTATACGCATTTCCTGACTAAGACCCTTGACCGGGTCAGCACTGAAATGAGCCTGCATGTGCTGGCCTACAACCTGAAACGGATCATCAAAATATTAGGAATGCCGGCACTGATGGAGGCCATGGTGGTGACGTAAGCCCATCATTTTGCGTTTTTTCACCCTATTGAGCAATAATCCTGTATCTATAGAAAAAACACCATCGCTCGGAAAATAAATTATACCGTCACTAATAAACGAATTGCGCAATAATCGGATTGCCATGCGTAAATCAGACAAACCGTCAACAATTCGCACGTTTTGACACGGCCTGGGTCGTTAGAGGCCATTTATATAATGGCCCTTGGCACCGCCCGCCCCTGAAAGGGGCTCTGTTACTGCTGTATTTTAGTACTGGGACTCTGATATTGACCTTTGGTATGTTTGACAGTGTGCTGAGTAGTAAACCCCAGAATCAATTACGAGCTGTGTCCGGTATTTTTGTTATTTTGATGGGAATAATGATAATCGAAAGTAGGTTAAGATTTATTAGTTAACTATATGGAATTATGTCGTCTATTGAAATACGTAAGCCTTATTGCAGTGCTTGGCAAGCTAAAGCATATTGAAAGGATTAAGTTTTAACTCGTCCTGTATTTCTATTATTATAGAACTTAGATGCCGTATTGCTTACGCTTACGCCAAAACGTGGCTCTGCTCATGCCCAGCGAGTTAGCCGCCATGCTTACCTGACCCTCGCTTTGCTCCAAGGCTTTTCGGATAGCTGTCATTTCATCCTCTGGAGTAAGCATTTGATTTTGTTTGCGCGATCCTTTCTGAATATCATCGACGACACGAGGCTCCCTGAATTCGGGAGGCAATTCAGACAAGCGTAGCGTTGCCCCCCGCCCGACAGCAAACGCATACTCAACGACATTGTGTAGCTCCCGGATATTTCCAGGCCAGCGGTAATCCAATAATACCTTCATGGCGTCGGGGTCGATTTTTTCGATGACCCGTACCCGTTTATCGTTATGCTGTTCAATGAAATGCCAAATCAAGAGGCTTATGTCTTCCCGACGTTCACGCAGAGGCGGCAGAAAAATAGGGACGACTCTTAAGCGGTACATCAAATCTTCGCGGAAATGTCCGTTTTTGACTTCTTCGCGTAATGAACGATGGGTAGCGGCCACAATGCGGACATCGACATCAATGCTGTGGCTTCCACCGACCGGGATGTAGTTTCTCTCTTGTAACACCCTGAGCAATTTGGCCTGTAGCTCTAAAGGCAATTCAGCAACTTCATCCAGAAACAGTGTCCCACCATTGGCACGTTGGAATAATCCGTTGTGGTCTTTTACTGCGCCTGTGAAAGCACCCCGTACATGGCCAAATAATTCACTTTCAAGCAGGTTACTGGATAATGCCGCACAGTTAATTGCCAAGAACGGCGCGTTGCTCCGGGCACTCAATTTGTGAATAGCCTGGGCAACCAACTCCTTACCTGAGCCGCTTTCACCCCTCACCAAAACAGTGGCTTCTGTCTCCGCAGCATTTTGGATAATTTGGAAAACATCCTGCATTGCCGGGGAGCGGCTTAACAGGCCGTGGAAATTTTGTTTTACAGCCCCTGCTGTTTTTGGTGAATGCTTATTTTGAACCGGTTCAGAACTTATCGTTAACACCCCAATGCCGCCGTGAACCATGCCCGCTTTATTATGCAAAATCGTTACAGATTGATTCACTTCGATGGCTTTACCATTTTGCGGGACAAATTTTATCAATTGCTTCGAACTACTGGTTGCCTCGTCAATAACAAATTCGGGCAAACAGGCTGTACCGACGACATCTCCCTGTTTTTTACCGGTTAGCTTTTCCATACCCAGGCTCCAATAAAGCACCTGTTGCTGGTTGTCAACGAGATAAAAACAAGTTGGGTCAAAAAGCTCAAGCAAGTCTAACAACACATTGCTTTGATCAAGCTGTGCTAGCCATGCGGAGTGGCGATGGGATAATGTGTTGAGTGATATAGCTTGTTTCATCGTGTCTCATAGAATCATATAGTCGTTTCATTGAAACTATACATGAAACTCATATATTGAAGCAAGTAATATACAAATAAAAAATAATACTTATATAACAAAAAGATATAAACAGCTTAGCAAGTTGGCACGTTCCTCGCTTAAGTAATTATGACAGTCAAAATATCCGATTTGTCCGGAATTATGTAGCAACAGCACAAGCTTATTTTTCAATGGGTTAGGTGTTAAAATTTAGCGCTATCAATCAACACCATCAATATAAGTTTCAACGAAAGAACGGATTTTTTCTATAATACGTTCTGCTACAGTGCTACGGTCACGGAGGGATGGCCGCTTTCCCATGATCTCTATAATGTCATCCCGCATGGGCGGCTTTTCAGTGAACAGGTAGTTACCCATAACCTTTTCTAATCCTTCGGGGTCAAGCCCTTCCTCTTCACTCATGGCCACAAGAGCTTTACGCTTTTCTTCTGTCCAGTACGTATCAAATTCATTGCTAACATCCGCACTCGCTGGCATATCAGCGAAATGTTGGGATATGAATTTTTCAATAAGCACCTTCTTACTTCTTAGCTGAGTATCGGTGTCCAGAATGTCTATAATGGTTTTACGTGCCTTTACTTGATCTTCGGGCTTTTTACCCTTCATATTGCGGAGTAGGCTAATAATGTAGCTAACGTTGATTTTATCGCGGCTAATAAGCTCGATCTCGAAATCAATATCATCGAGGATAGAAACCTTTTCTTTCTCTTTTTCACTACGGACTTTGTCGTATATATCCAGATATTTACTGCGGTAATCTGCAAAAACCTGTTCATTCATGGGCAGATCATCAAAGGTAAACTGAGTAAAGCAATCTAGAACATTTTTGATACGAATTATTTCACGGAAAGCTTGGATAAATTTAGCCTCATCTTCTTCGGTTAATAGATCGTCAACACTGGCAACATCAGGGGTAATGGCTAGAAGGTTTGCAACGGCTTGGCCAAATTTTCTGACATAATCATCATAGGGTGCGAGGATAATATCTTCCTGCGCGTCCTTATTCGCAAATAGCTCTATTGCCTTGTCTGTTGCTGGTTTTAAATTGCGGAAACAAACGATATTCCCCTGTGATTTCTTTTGCCCCATTGTTCTATTTGTACGTGAATAGGCTTGTAAGAGGCCGTGATATTTGAGATTTTTATCAACATAAATTGTATTCAGGGGCTTACTGTCAAAACCAGTGAGGAACATATTCACAACCAGAAGAATATCAATTTCCTTGTTTTTGACGCGCTTTCCGATATCCTTGTAATAGGCATAGAATAACTTGCTGTCTTTTGTGGAATAATTAGTGCCAAACATCTTATTGTAATCAACGATATATTCATCCAGTTTCTCGCGGCTGTGCTTATTAACCGGAGCATTATCATCCGGCATATCATCACCCGTTCCCATACCATCCGCGTCTGCGTCTTCCTCATTTGCCTGATATGAAAAGATCGTTGCAACTTTCAGATTATGATCTCCAGCCTCTTTCTTTGCTCGGAACAGGTCGTAATAAGCAATCAGGGTTTTTACATTCGACACACAAAACATGGCCGTAAATTCTCGAGCGTAAGTCTTCCGGTCGTGGTTGGCGATAATATAATCGGTTATTTTCTTTAAACGCTCCGGCGCTTCCATGACCTCGGATGTGTCAATCGCCTCTACTTCAATATCGACAACCTCATCCTTCTTTTTAAAGGTTCGGATATATTCAACAGAGAATTTAAGGACGTTTTCATCACGTATAGCATCAGTAATAACGTAGCTATGAAGCTGTTGCTCAAATAAGTCCTTGGTAGTACGTTTGCCCAAAGCATTTTTGGCGGAATTATCTTCAAAAATAGGCGTACCAGTGAAACCGAACATCTGCACGTTATCAAAATATTCTTTTATCCGTTTATGCGTATCACCAAACTGGCTACGGTGACATTCATCAAAGATGAACACCATCTTCTTATCTTTTAGTTCTTCCATTGTCTTTAGATGCCGATCTTTGCTAATCGCCGTATTGAACTTTTGCAAAGTCGTGACAATCAAAGGCGTGTCATCGCCAAACTGTTCAACAAGCTTTCCTGTGTTATTTGTCGCATCAACACTGCCTTCTTGGAAGGAGTTAAATTCAGTGATGGTCTGATAATCAAGGTCTTTACGGTCAACAACAAACACGACCTTATGCACCTTAGGATTCTGCGTCAGAATCTGCGCGGCCTTGAAAGAGGTGAGCGTCTTCCCTGAGCCAGTCGTGTGCCAGATATAACCGTTTTTATTGGTGGTCAGAACCTGACCGACAATAGCCTCGACCGCGTAATATTGATACGGACGCAAAGCCATGAGCATTTGATGGCTTTCGTTCAAAACAACATATTTTGTGATCAACTTCGAAAGCTGGCATTTTTCAAGGAATACTGCCGCAAACTCACTAAGTTGCGTTATTTTGTTGTTCTTCTTATCCGCCCAGAAAAAGGTCTGTTTGAAATCACGCTTATTCACGGGATTATTCGCGTAGTATTTCGTGTTTACACCATTGCTGATAACAAAAAGCTGAATATAACCAAACAATCCATAACCCGCCGTAAAGCTATGCCTGTGGTATCGGTTTGTTTGATTAAAAGCCTCTTTCATCTCAAGCCTCGCCGTTTCAGCTCGATCTGGCAAAGCGGCAAGCCATTAACCAATAATGTTACGTCATAACGATTGGTGTACTGCCCCACCATCGTAATTTGGTGAGTAACCTGATACTCATTCTTGCACCATTGAACTTGGTTAATCAGCTCAATATAGCCCAGTTGTTCCGTCGTCCTTGGTAAAATCGATCTTATCCCGCAAGATTTTGGCCTTTTCAAAAATATTGCCACGCGCAAGCTTGTTCAAAATTTGCTTGAATTCATAATCAGAAAACAAAACCTTATTATGCTTTTCCAGTTGCCGTCTTGAGGTTGCCCAGCAATTCTTCTTCATTCGCAATCGTAGCCTTTTCCCAGCCTAGTGTTTTAAGCTGGGCAACAAGCGCATTTTCTAATTGTTGTTCGGTCTGCGTGTTCATTCTTCTTCTGTTTCAAGCTGTATTTTATAATCGCCAAGTTCTACTTCATATGTTTCAGGCTCTTGTTCAAATAAGGCTTTGCTAAATAAAACATTATTAGGCAAAGGATTTAGATCATCAAGGTAGTCATTAAAATCGGTATTCTCATCATATTCAATAACAGGCTCAGCTAGATAATCCAATCGCCGGAGCATATAAGTACCGAGATTTTCTGTTATGCCTATAATCAATTCGGCAAAATCCGCGTCATTAACCTGCTCTTTCAGGGATGCTCTACCATGACCAATATCACAGTGTTCGTTACGAATGAGGCCAATATATTCAACCACCGAAGTCAATTTTGAGCATAACCTTGTATCGGAAAAGCCTTTCCCTTCCTGTAAAGCGTCTAAAGCTCTGCGGCTTAAAGCGCTTAGCTTTTCATTGTTATGCGCCGATAAAGACTCTTGTTTTAAAATATGCAAGGAAAGCTTTGAAATCCCCTCAATTACAGCTTTGCAGGTTTCGATGGAAATATCGGGTTTTTCTTCGATGTAATTTTCTATGAGATCAAAATGGCTATGGTAATATTCTAAATTATGTCTCTTTATGCGCTGAATTTCGTGCTTGAGCTTATCCATTACAATGCCTTTGAATTCTTTTTGAGCACGCTTTCATGGAAGCTAATTGCCAATTCCTGACACAAGCATTATTTTTTGGTCAATAGCGGAAAGAAAGCCAGCAATTTTCATTTGCTCTTCCTTAGATGGTAATTTCATTTTTAAAGTAGCGAGATCGGAACCATAAATATGATAAACAGTTACCCCCGTCACAAGACGCATAATGAGATGTTTATGAGCGGACACAAAATAACAAAAATATTTATTATTTAGATGCTTAGACCTGATTATAAGTATATCTCCACCTAATATGACTCCTGCTTCATCTAAGGCGCTAGCTGTAGCTAGTCCATTCGGAGTTACATCAGAAGTTGGCATTAAAATGTCATTCTTTTCACTTAAAACAGAACTCTCTAGCGGCGTATTCGTGCGAGACTTTATTTCATCAATAACCGCATTGTATTCGGTATAAGCTCCCCATATCTAATACATTTGTTTTTTCCATTTTCCAGTATATCCGCCTTAGATATACCTTTCCCTTTTTTGAATTTAGCAACATCACCTAGTTTTATTTCTGAGCATTCAGGGTATTCTTTTCCATTTTTATCTTTAAAAGCCAATTCACGTTCAAAAAGTTTTTGCATACAGCCTTTTTTGTATAACTCTAGTAAGCCAATACTATAGCCTTTTGGCTCAGGAATATTTAATTCCTTACAAAAAACAGATATAACAGCATCAATCTCATCTATCTTTTTACCCAGAGTAAAGAGCTTCTCGGCGACAGGCTTTAGCTCGACTCTTTCCTCTGGTTCGAACGTGTCCACATAACGCGGGATATTAAGGTTATAACCGTTCTCCGCAATCTCGCTGTAGAGGCGCCGCATAAGCGTACTTATCAATACTCTCGCGTGTCGCATAGGTTTTAACGATTTTATTGACATGATCGTTCGTCAGTTTGTTTTTATTGCCGTCCTTTTCAAAATCCGCGCTCGCGTCAATGAACAAAATATTATCATCGTCTTTACGGCATTTCTTTAAAACTAAAATACAGGCGGGGATCGACGTACCGTAGAAGATATTTGGAGGTAAGCCGATCACAGCATCGAGATAGTTTTGTTCTTTAATAATATATTCGCGAATTGTCTCCTCTGCCGCGCCACGAAACAAAACACCATGCGGCAGTACAATCGCCCCTGTGCCATTATCAGCCAGTTGGTGAATGATGTGCTGTACAAAGGCAAAATCAGCCTTTGATGACGGGGCAAGCGCCCCGTATTGGCTGAACCTGTCATCGGTTTCATTCAGCGGGTTGTCCTTACCCTTCCATTGCGCGGAAAACGGTGGATTGGCAACAATCGCCTCAAACTCTCTGTCCAAATGTTGCGGCTCTTCCAGTGTGTCTTCCTGCTTAATGTCAAAGCGGCTGAAATGCACATCATGCAAGATCATGTTCATGCGGCAAAGGTTATAGGTCGTACGATTCAACTCCTGCCCAAAAAAATCACCGACTTTGGTTTCTCTACCTATCCGCAAGAGCAATGAACCAGAACCACAGGCAGGGTCATAAGCATGTTTAATCTGTCCCTTGCCCATCGTGACAATCTTAGCCAGAATTTTTGATACTTGTGCAGGGGTATAAAACTCTCCTGCTTTTTTACCTGCACCGGATGCAAATTGTGCGATGAGATATTCATAAGCGTCACCCAAAACGTCAGACTCGATTTCATCGAGCCTAAAATCGACAGCATCAAGGTGTGCGAGAACTTTAGCGATTAAGGCATTACGGGCGGTGGGACTGCGTCCCAGCTTCGTACTGGCAAGATCAATATCTTCAAAAAGTTTATTGAAATCATCTTCGCTTTCATTGCCCATTGTGCTTTGTTCAATGGCATTGAGGATAGATTGTAAATCTTCGAGAATGAAGTTGTCGGTGGCATCCTCATCCTCTTCATCAATCTTGATATTGCCCTTTTCGGTGAGGGCGCTAAAAAGCTCATCAGGGCGTAAAAAGTAGCCAAGCTTTTCCAAAGATTCTTCTTTAATGGCCTCAAGGTCTTCTTTGTCAGTTACAAGGACGTAATCTGTCACGCTTTCGGTTTCGAGCAATTTGTTTGCAAACAGATGTTGCTTTTCCGATAGGTATTTATAGAAAATAAAACCAAGAATATAATCGCGGAACTCATCAGCATCCATCTTGCCACGCAATTCATTGGCAATTTTCCATAACTGGGCTTCCAGCTTCTGTTTCTGTTCTTCTGTCATTATTTTATTGTTGAGTTGAACATCTAATTAATTTTTATATCGCCTTTAATAGGACTAAAAAGAGCAAAGCTAAGCCTCATTCAGTTTTATCTCCACTCTCTCACAACACGAACAATTTCTTGATCATCCAAAATAGAAAGTAAGTTAAGCAAAGCCTTCATCGCTAATGGCGCATTCGTGCCTCGTTGGTACTCTAAGTAAGTTCTATAGCTGACACCGATTCTATTAGCCATTTCTTCTTGCGTAACTCTCTTTTTTTCTCTTGCTTCTACAAGGGAATGGGCAGTTCGTATCAAGTCTTTAAGTTCCACAGAATACCTTATAAGTTTAATTCTATCTAAATTTAAGCATACATTGTCGGTTTGGTAAATAAATATATCTTTAAAAGATATAAAATTATCTAATAAATATACATAATTGTATCTTTCCTCTTGCAAAACATACATAAATATGTATAATATAACCATCTTAATTCATATCTGCTCTAACCAATGCCACAACACTTCCTACTTACAGCCAAAGCCAGAACCTTATCGGTTCGCAAAGTCATGGAGTTATCCGATGACCAGGCGTTTGCTGCGTTTAAGGAAGTGCGTTGGGGTGAAGGTGAAGAAGTAGCTTGTCCTGATTGCGGTTCTTACCGGAAACATTTCTTTATTACTACCCGTAAGCAATGGCGTTGTAAAGACTGTAACCATACGTTTTCTGTTACATCTGGCACTATCTTCGCGTTTCACAAAATGCCTTTGAAAATGTATCTGATGGCGATTGCCATCTATACCAATGCCGTTAAAGGCTTGTCTGCTCTGCAATTGTCTCGTGATCTTGGAGTTCAGTACAAAACCGCTTTCGTGTTAGCCCACAAAATCCGTGAATCACTGATGGAACACCGCGACGAATCCGCAGTTGTCCGGTGAAGTCCACATGGACGGTGCTTATGTTAACGGTCATATCCGCGAGAAAAATAAGAAAGAAGATCGCATCGACCGTAGGTTAGCCGAAAACCAAAAGCCAACCAAACGCTGCGTATTGGTCATGCGTCAACGGGAAAAGACTTTAACCTTCGTCACTAAATCTGAAAACCAAGCCGATGTCATTTATTTGGCTGACCGTTTCGTTAAGAAAGACGCTGTAATCTGTGCCGATGAATCACCAGCGTACGATATGCTTCATGCTAAATTCGACACCCGCCGCGTAAACCATGCGAAAGAGTACCGCAGTCGATGACGGAATCACTAACAACCTTGCTGAGTCTTACTTCTCACGTTTTCGCCGAATGCAGTACGGTCAAATGCATAAGTTCGGCAACCTGTACTTGGCCAACTATGCCAACGAAGCGGCTTATCGTGAAGATACTAGACGTATGCCTAACGGTGAAATCTTTAAGGACATCCTGACCAAGTGCGCTAAAACACGCACTAACCGCGACTGGTGCGGCTACTGGCAGGGTAACAAACGGAAGGAAGAGAGGTTGGCGGCTTAAGTTGAAATAAAGGATAAATTTACAATTTTAATAAAATTTTTTATGATATGATTAAGGGTTAATAAAATTTAAGTCTATACTTAATAAGAGCGTATTATGGACAAAGATCAAGGGTTTAAATATGAAAAGTTAAGCAATGATACGTATTGTTATAACGTAGAAGGACCTAATATCATAGTCAATTTACCCAGTACATCTTACTCATTATCAACAGACACTCTTAAACAGTATGGTAATAGATTTCAGTTTACGCAATTGATTCAATGCGAAAGAATTGTAATTCCTGGATTAATTTTAACCAAACATATTTTTCAAGGACTAAATAGAAATTTATGTTGTGGAGATGACATGGATGGGGACTCAGATAAATTTGTATTTTGTTGGAAGCCTGCTTATGACTATAGATGGCTTGGTGATCCTTCAAACGATAAGGTGTCTAAAGTTCTTGCCCCACAAAATAAAGTATTTTCAGTAATCATAAGCAAAAACAGTAAAAAAGAATTTCCTAGCGTTACAGGATGGATAGAGAGATGGGTATGGATAGACGAAGACCCAGAGCTTCCCGAAGCCCCAATTGGATGGGTTGATAGGTACAGTAAAAAAGTATGGTCAAGAGAAAATGAATTTTAAAAATTGCTTTAATAATCATAAAGGGTGGAGAATATGATGAACTATGAACAGCTTCCAGCTATGGAGGATTTTGTTAAGGCATATGGTACAGAAGGAAAATTTCAGCCTATTGCGTATTATGATAAACACTTAGATTGCATTAGAGTTCAACTCTTTGACTGTAGTTTTACCGAAGAGCGGTTGAATAAGTTTTTAACTGTATTACATGCAAATCATCATGAGAACGATGTTGCTGGTTTTAATATAAAAGGTGTCCGTTTTCTATTTAATGAAATGGGGATATCTCTAAAAGGAGTGCATAAATTAACTTCTATAATTGATGCAATAGTTAAAAGCTATCCTGATGGAGCCATAAAAAAAATAAAAAGCTTGTTTGAACCAATCTTACATGAAGAGCAATTAGAGGTTTCATTCTAAATATTTTAGTAACAAATAGAACCTCATTAAAATAATGAGGTTCTATTTTTGCTAGTTTAGCAATACATTGC
>CAWBFT010000029.1:0-17732 GCA_963788135.1 uncultured Gammaproteobacteria bacterium | reverse complement strand
TGCATTTCTTAAGCCTATCGGGATATCAGGTGCTTACGCTTTCCGAAGCAGTGCGCTTATTACAGAAAACGTCGGCGTCAAACATCTCAGGCCAGGAAAAACTAACGTTGCCATTATCGCTTGATCGCCAGCGCCCCATGGCCGTTATAACCTTTGACGATGGTTTGCGAGATTTTTATACCAGTGCTTTTCCGATACTTGACAAGTTTGGTTTTAAGGCGACTGTATTTCTTGCCACCGGTTTAATCAACAAGACCTTTCCGACTGGTTGTGAATGTCTCAGGGAAGCAGAAATTCGGGAACTAGCAACCAAAGGAATTGAGTTTGGCTCGCACACCGTCAATCACCATCAACTTAAAAAACTGTCCACTGATGAAATCGCTTATGAATTGTCTTCTTCAAAATCAACTATCGAGGCTATCGTCAGTTCTCCAGTTACATTGTTTTCGTATCCCTATAAATTTCCAGAAGAAGATCAGAAATTTACCAGAAACCTTACAGCACAGCTTGTTGCTCTGGGATATTCGGCCGAGGTAACGACGATTATTGGCACTGCTCAACCGGGTGACAATCCCTTTTACCTAAAACGTTTGCCTGTTAATGATTGTGACGACACACCTTTTTTTCAGGCAAAACTGGAGGGTGGTTATAACTGGTTACATAAAGGCCAACTGACTTATAAAAAGTTAAAGGTGATACTTCGCGATTAAATGTCCACTTTGTTCTAAATTTTCAGCATAGCGGGCAGAACAAGATGGTTTTTCCTAGCTATTTATAATATTAAGAAATTAATTACAAATGCAATAACCTTTGGAGCTACAATTGAAAAATACAATTAGATATATCATCATTTCTCCTGTTCGAGATGAGGTGCAATATGTTATGGAAACTATAGATTCTGTAGTTAACCAGACAATTTTACCATCCCAATGGATTATTGTAGATGACGGTTCTACAGACGGTACCAGTGAGCTACTCGATAACCGGACCAAATCCGCCAGTTGGATAAAAGTGGTTCACAGAAACAATCGTGGATTTCGAGCTGCAGGCGGAGGAGTCGTTGAAGCCTTTTATGCCGGCTATTCTGTTTTGGGTGATCAGGATTGGGATTTCATTGTAAAACTTGATGGGGATCTATCCTTTGGCCCTGATTACTTTGAGCAATGTTTTAAAATATTTGATAGCGAATCTATGCTGGGTATTGGAGGAGGGACGATCTGTCAGTTGGAAAATGGCCAATTGAGGGTGGACTCCATTGGAGACCCTCAATTCCACGTCAGAGGGGCAACCAAGATTTATCGCCGGGCTTGCTGGAAAAAAATAAACCCTCTGGTTAATGCTGCGGGCTGGGACACTATCGATGAAGTAAAGGCCAATCTGCACGGTTGGTCCACTAGGACTTTCAATGATCTCAAGTTGATCCAGCATAAACCTACTGGTGGTGCAGACGGCAACTGGCGTAACTGGTTCAAAAATGGACGAGCTAATTACATTACTGGTTACCATCCGTTGTTTATGTTAGCAAAGTGCGTGAAGCGAGCTTTGAATAAACCCATCTTTATTGAATCAATAGCTTTGTTGGCAGGTTTCTGTTCTGGCTATCTTAAGCAAATTCCGCAAGTACCCGACGCTGATGCAATCAGTTATTTGCGGCGACAGCAACTTAGGCGTCTTTTGTTTCGACCAAGTATATACGGATAACCCTTAACTCAACTGAAAAAAACAAAACATGGCATCGATTGAGCTTTCCATCATCATAGTAAATTGGAACTCTAAGGATTATCTAAAAAAATGCATTACATCTATTGTCGAGAATACCAAAGGCATACAGTACGAGATTATTGTAGTTGATTCTGCTTCTTTCGATGGTTGTGAACAGATGTTGCTGGATTTTTTCCCACAAGTCTGTTTTATCCAGAGCTCTCGCAATATAGGCTTTGCTGGAGCAAATAATTTAGCAGCGAATAAGGCACATGGTGACGTGTTATTGTTCCTTAATCCTGATACCGAAGTACTTAATAATGCCATTGAGCAGCTTTATTCTAATCTTTTGAAACTTCCACAAGCAGGTATCATAGGTTGTCGTTTACTCAATAGTGATAAAACTTTGCAGACAAGCTGTGTGCAGCCTTTTCCTACAATTTTAAATCAAGTACTTGACGCGGATATCTTTCAACGTTGGTTTCCAAAAAACCGTTTATGGCTATCTGCTGCAAAGTTCGAAGGATCACTATCAGCGGTAAAAGTAGAGGCAATTTCAGGTGCTTGCATGATGATTCGTCAAACAGTATTCAATTTAGTGAAAGGCTTTAGTACAGACTATTTTATGTACGCAGAAGACCTGGACCTTTGTTATAAAATTCAAACGGCAGGATTCACTAATTACTATCTTGCTGAAGCAGAAATTGTTCATCATGGCGGCGGAAGCACTCAACAGAAACGCAGTCGGTTTTCTGAGGTTATGATACCTGAATCATTAAGTCGTCTATTGAGCAAGATGAGAGGTAAGTCTTACGGCTTGTGTTATCGATTGGCTTTAAGTTTTGCAGCGGTCATTCGGCTATTTTTATTGTTAGCTTTACTACCTTTAGCGTTGCTTAGAAATAAAAAATATGATTGGCGATCGGCTTTTTTTAAATGGATTGCAATACTGCGATGGGGGCTTGGTCTAGAAAAATGGGTTCATCAATATGATCAATTAAATTGTTCTGATTCCGACTTTAACCAAAATAAGGAAAGCTAATGTGCGGTATTTGTGGAAAACTGAATTTCGATAGACAACTACCCATTGAGCCGGGTCTCATACGCCGTATGATGGATGTGATAAAACACAGGGGGCCGGATGGTTGCGGGGAATTTTTATCCGGCCAAATCGGCCTAGGGCATCGCCGGTTAAGTATTATTGATCTTGACACTGGTGCACAACCCATGTCAAACGAAGATGGAACCATTTGGGTTGTCTATAACGGGGAGATATATAATTTTAAAGAGCTACGGACAGAACTAGAAGGTAAAGGCCACCAATTTAAGTCGTCAAGCGATACCGAGGTCATAGTTCACTTGTATGAAGAACTAGGTGATCAATGCGTGTCGCGTCTGCGAGGAATGTTTGCTTTTGCTCTCTGGGATGAGAGTCATCAACGCTTGCTATTGGCTCGTGACCGTGTTGGCGTGAAACCGCTTTATTATAAGAATACCGGCAAGGCATTAATTTTTGGCTCTGAAATTAAATCACTTCTTGTCGATCCATCTGTTGAACGAAGTATTAACATCTTTGCCTTAGATCGCTTCCTTACTTACTATTATTTGCCGGGGAATGAAACACTGTTCGAAGGTATATCCAAACTTGATCCAGGACACTATCTGACTGTAGAAGATGGACAGGTTTCAGTTAAACAATATTGGGATCTGCACTTCGAAACAAAACCAGATTCTCAAAAATTCGATAAAGCTGTCGAGACTCTCCAAGCGCTGCTGCAAAGAACGGTCAAAGATCACATGATTAGCGATGTTCCGGTAGGGGTACTGTTAAGCGGAGGCGTAGATTCTACTGGTGTGTTAAGTTATGCAGTTCAGCAGACGAATAAACCCATACATACATTTACAATGGGGTTTAGCGGAGAAAATTTTCAGGACGAGCGGCCTTATGCAAGGCTGGCTTCTCAGAAGTTTGGAACTGTACACCATGAGATATCAATGGATGCCGATGATTTTCGTGATTTTTTACCGAAATATGTCTGGCACATGGAAGAGCCTGTATGTGAACCTCCTGCAATCGCTCTATACTTCGTGTCGGAGTTGGCAAAGCAATCTTCGGTCAAGGTATTATTGTCGGGTGAAGGGGGGGATGAGGCCTTTGGTGGTTATCAGACTTATCGGAATCTTCTCATACTTGAAAAATTGAAATCGGCTTTCGGACCGGCTAAGGGCCTTCTGCGCTCAGGATTAAAGGCTCTAGGGCTGGCTGGCTGGAAGCAAATCGGACACTATGCGAATCTGATCAAACCAACGCTTGCAGAATACTACTTAAGCCGCACAGCAACGCCCTACTCACCTTTCAACCAACGCAAGCCTGCGCTTTATAATAAGGAATTTGCGATATTACTCGATCTCCAGGCATCGGGAAACCCCACACGCAAATTGTTCGAGCAGGTGTACGACCAGCCTCTGCTGAACCGAATGCTGTATGTGGACACTAAGACTTGGCTACCAGACGATCTGCTGGTCAAAGCGGATAAAATGACGATGGCGGCATCGGTTGAGCTGCGGGTTCCTCTCCTCGATTATAGGATTCTTGAATTTGCAGCCTCGCTGCCACTGCATTACAAAGTAAGTGGCTGGAAACTGAAGCGTATACTTAAGGCGGCTTTGGTTGAATCAGTCCCCAAAGAAATTCTCAACCGGAAAAAGACAGGCTTCCCGGTTCCATACGATACATGGATGCGAAGGGAAATGAAGGACTTTGTATTTGAGACAATATTGGCTACGAATGCAGCCTCCCACTCGTATTTTTGCAAAAAAAACGTCACGGATTTATTGCAAGCGCACCAGCGTGGTGAGGGCTATTCGAAAGAGGTTTTCTGCTTACTTGTGTTCGAACTCTGGCATAAGCAATTCCTGAAAGAGTAGAGGAAGTGTAGCGGTGCGACTGGCGTGATATCAGCTAGCTGGTGAAAGTCCAACCTTAGTCTCTTCCAATATGAAATGAGCCTGAAGGAGGCGGCTCTTTCTAACATGAAATGAGCCTGAAATAAACCGAGATTCTGTTCATGATGGGAGGATGAAAACTCTCATGAACCTAAAAAAATCAGTAGACCTTAAGGTTATAATCTGAACCCTCCGAATTACTTGAGCTAAGCCATGGTATTACCGCCTAAAGTTATTCACCCAAAGGGTGGCACAGAACTAAGCCTTAAAAAGCGTGAAATCAGCGCACTGGTTGCCGATACCTTTGACGGGAAAATCCATATTGAATGGGATCCGCAGGCACAAGTCACCCCATTGGGACAACTGCCGTTCTTTATCCAGTTTTTAAAAATGGGCCACTTGTTCGAACCCTTGGTTGATGAATGTCCGTTGAGCTATGCTAGTAATAACGCACCGAAAAAAGTGAATGTCCTGGGATCGTTGTTGCTGTCTATTCTCGCGGGCCATAACCGCTATGCGCATATCACCAGCTTAATGGGGGATAGTGTCAACACCAAATTATTGGGCATGACGAAAGTGGTTAGTGATGACAGTGCGCGCCGGGCACTGTGGAAGATCGAGGAAGAAGACGGTATCCCTTGGCTGCAAGACCAGTTGTCTTATTGTTACAGCCCCTTGCTCAGTCAACCGTGGAACTGGATGCGGATGTGACGGTTAAAACCCTGTATGGCAAACAGGAGGGTGCTGTCGTTGGCTATAATCCCCATAAGCCGGGTCGTCCCTCGCACACCTATCACACTTACATGATCGCGAATCTGCGCTTGATCCTTGAAGTTGAAGTTCAGGCTGGCGACCAAAGTGCATCCGCCTATTCCGCACCAGGCCTATGGGCCTTACTGGATCGTATGCCGCGCACGAACTGGCCCGCCTTTATTCGGGGTGATTGTGATTGGGGCAGCGACACCATCATGACTGAAGCCGAGCAGCGCGGCATCGACTATTTGTTCAAGTTGCGGAAATCCCCCTATGTCAAGAAACTGATCCTTCAGCAGCATTGCAAACCCGGTTGGGAGAAAACCCATGCTGGCTGGGAGGCGTTAGCCACTGAACTCAAGCTGAGTACCTGGAAACAGCCGCGTCGAGTCGTCCTGGTCCGGCGCCGGCTACAAGAAAACATCGTCATCGCGCCTGACTCAGACAAAGCCTTGCCCCGTCAGTTATCGATTCTTGAGCCTGCTGAAGACATGGCCGCTTTTGAATACAGTGTCTTGGTTACTTCGCTAGCCTCGGAGGTGGTGACCATCGTTCAGCATTATCGGGATCGTGCCGATTGCGAAAATAACTTTGATGAAATCAAAAACCAATGGGGCTGGGGCGGCTTTTTGACCCAAAAAATCAAACCGTGCCGTTTTATCGCCCGCATGATTGCGCTCATCTATAACTGGTGGTCACTGTTTGTCAGACTGGCAGAGCCGGATAAGCATTATGAAGCCATCGTTTCCAGGCCGTTGCTGTTGTATGGTGTCGGCAAACAAACCAGCCATGCTGCACAAAAAACTCTCACCATAACCAGCACGCACGGTCGAGCCTCTTATGTAAGAGCCGCCTATGAGCGAGTCTGTGCGTTTTTTGATGAACTGAAAGCCATTGCGCCGCAGTTGACCCCACTTCAATGCTGGTACCGTATTTTGAGTGAAGCGATGAAAAAATACCTGAAGGGCGCTCTTTTAAAGCCTCCGGATTTGATGGATTGTGAGTGCTAAATTCATTTCATACCTCCAGTGGGCCTGTCAAGTTTATGCTGAATATTTTCGGCAGGGTTAAGCTCAACTGATTTTTTAAGGATGAACGACACACAACTTGAAACGCTTGACCAAGTTCGACAATTTTTGGAAGGTACCGAAGCGGTTAGCTTCCAAATTGAAAGCAAAGACACACGCTATCGCTGGCTACAGCATACATTGGTGAAGTTTCGCTATCTGCAACTAAGCAAGACTGATAAAGGGCTGATAAGCCGTTACATTCGGAAGATGCCGGGCTATTCTCCGGCCCAAGTCAAACGTTTGATCAGGCAGTATCGGCAAACCGGTCGTCTGGTGCGTAAGCAACAAACTGCTAAGGGATTTCATCTGAAATATACGCGCGAGGACACGTTATTGCTTGCTGCCCTCGATGAGCGTCATAACACCCTAAGCGGCCCGGCAACCAAAAAGCTCTGTGAGCGCGCTTATTACGTTTTCGGTGAAACCGAATATCAACGCTTGGCCGGCATCTCTATTGCCCATCTGTACAATCTGAGGAAATCCAAGACCTATAGTGGGCAGCGGCATCAGTACAAAAAAACCAAGCCAGTGTATTCAAAGATTGGCGTGCGGCGTAAGCCTAATGCCAATGGACAACCTGGTTTTATTCGCATTGACAGCGTCCATCAGGGTGACCAGGATGGGGTAAAAGGCGTTTACCATATCAATGCCGTTGATGAGATCACCCAGTTTGAGGTGGTGTGTACGGTAGAGAAAATCTCGGAACATTATTTGATTCCAGTACTGGAGCAATTACTTGATACCTTTCCTTTTGTGATCAAAGGGTTTCACTCGGATAACGGTTCCGAATACATTAACAAGCAAGTCGCCAAACTGCTCGAAAAACTCCCGATTGAATTTACTAAATCACGTGCACGACAAACCAATGATAATGCTCTGGCAGAAAGCAAAAATGCCTCGATTGTCCGCAAATACTTGGGCTATAGTCAATTCTGGCTTTTTTAAGTTCCAGAATCAAGATATAAGGGCGAACGTATAATGTCCCGGCTTAAGTTGGTAGCCCACCCAACCTTAACCTGATTGAACGATTATGGCGATTCGTCAAAAAAGAATGTTTATATTCCACCTATTATCCCAGCTTCGGACCGTTCAAAGCTGCTATCGAAAATTGCCTGAATAACACCCATACTAAGCACAAGCCCGCACTTGATACTTTGCTAACCTTGCGCTTCCAACTTTTTGAAAAAAGGCAATTTTTGACCGGGTGAAGTATATCTTACCCAGTGCAGGGCCGTTGGTTTGGGTCGGGGTAACTGCGACACCTTAAGCCCTAAGCGCAACAGTAATGTTTGACGTTTTGAATCGAGGGTATACAGATGAAGCCGTAGTAATCGTAAAGTTCGGTGCCGAAGAATTCATGGTGACATGGACGAGGGTAAAACTTCGAATCAGCTACAGGATGTGAGGTTGAATGTGTTGTCAATATTTCAATATCTGGATGGGAGATCCGGACTGAAGTAGGTTTGATTTTCATATTTTCTGGCTGTAATCAACATTGTGTTTGCTATAATTGGAATGCGTCCTAAATATTTAATATTAGTAATTTCAAACCCCCGTTTGGTCAAAACATCATTGAGACTTTTAATAGTGTAGAACCTGTAATGGGGAAATTCTGGGTCAAAATGTTTTTCAAACCGAAATAAAGATATATATGTACTTTTTATACGATTGTGCATTGGTGTACTCAGAACAAAATGACCGCCAACTCTCAATATCCTGTTGATTTCATTGATGAATACATCGGTGCTAGCAATGTGCTCAATTACTTCCCCCGCCCAAACAGTGTCAAAAAAACTGTCACTAAAGGGGATTTTATTTTCGCAGTCGCATACCTGAAAAGAGATGTCCTTATATTTCGCGAGTGCATTATCAACAAGTTGTGTTTCTATTTCTACACCGTAGGGTTCATGTCCTAACCTTTTTAATTCACCACAAAAATGGCCACTTTGACATCCGATATCAAGTATTTTTTGAGCTTTGCCGAGCAGTTGGATACTATCCAGTGCCGTATGGAAACGATTTTTTTGTAGTTGATTATTTACCATAATTATTCCCTTCGTTAAAAAATGACAACAAACTAATTATTATTCAGTTGAATTATAGTGTGCAATACAAACATAACATACGTTGCTTGCCATTAAAGTGATACATTACTTTTAAGGGCTATGTTAACGCAAAATGGTAGAAAAACAAACTATGGTACTGTCTGAAAATACATAACCATTACATGTTGACTGATAGCGTACTCCGCTACACTTGGATTTTTCACCATCAATGAAGCTCATATTATGGCTTGTTAATCCCCATTAGGAAATTTCCAACTGTAAGTGTGCGGGAAAACCGAGAACCATTAAGTTAATTTGCTAATAAAACACGGTCGCGATTCGCTTGAAACTTTCATGGAAACTAGATACCATGGACTTTCCACCACTACAGTAATTTGCTGACAAAATTCACCCACAAAGGTTTAGCGTCTAAGAACATCGGCAATTTTATCAATAAAAGTTGAAGTGGACTGCTTAGGAAAACTGTGAGCATGGTTCGAAGGGAGGGGAGAGTCGAGAGATTCTTCTCTACCCCCTACTCCTAACTCTAACCCCCCTTGGCAACAAATCGGTAGGTCGGAGGGTGATTGTTGTTCTGGAAAAAACGATACTAAGGACTGACCGACAGCCTGCTAGGGGGGGCTAGCGATTGGAGAGCCGGGGTTGCTGAACCGAATTCATATGAGCCAACATCCCAGGAGCCGTCACTACCAAATTGTGTACTATCAGAATCAACTGTAAAAATCGATGCTAAATTAGTACCTGCATTACGAGGGTAATTAGTAGCGACCGTGCTTGTGATGTGGAAGTCTTTGGCAGCATAGTTGGCAAATACAGTGGACACAGTCGAATAGACATTGTTCGATGTGCTCCCGCATTTGTAACCAGTCCCGGCATTGTAGAAGAGGTTATTCCTGTATTCCTCTCCACCTCCGGCGCACCCCGAGTTTTGCAGGTAGAGAGTGCTGGCAGTGTTCACGAAAGTATTGTTAAATATTTTCAGATTCGGCACCGCTGCTATGACTTCGATTGCTTTGGTGTATGCCTCAGGCATGTCATAGAATATATTGCCGTAAATCTGCCAGTTACTCGCCCCGCCGCCGTTCTCGAAGAACACGCCCTCTCCGGTGTTGTAGCCCGCCGGACCCTTGTGAAACCGTGAGTACCTTACAATGCCGCCTGGCGAACCGTTTATGAAAATGCCGTTGGGGTGAAATGCCGAGGAGTTCGCCGCATTCAAGTCGTACTCGTCTAGCCATTCGTAGGTGCTGTTGGCTATCCCGGCGTTATAGACTCCCGATTCCCAGTCGTGTATCTTCAGATGGCTGAATATGTTTCCTGTGGCGGACGAGAATGGCGTAGCGTCAATGCCGCGACCGTCTGAGGAATATGTGACTTTGGCTCCGGGTCCCTCCAACTCCATGTACTCCACGAGGTTGTAGCTTGCATTGGAGCCATTTGGAAAATCAATTCCTATCCCACTCGTTGCTCCAGTCCTTCCATTGTTGAAATCTATCCACCAACCGTAGCCCCCTCCGCTAGCGGTAGTGCGACCGGAAACCTTGATGTAGTTATAGGCTCCATTAAATTTCACACCAGATCGACTTTGATGCACGGTTGAGTCGAAATTACTATTCCAACCAGCTGCGGAGGTAGACGCGGTAGCATCACTACGTGCTCGGAGTATAGAGAGGGGTGAACCGCTGGTACAATTTTTTTGAGGGATCAAATCTTGCGTATACGTTCCTCCGGCAACCCAAATCGTATCGCCGCAGGCTACAGCAGACCATGTAATGCCAGAAAACCCGCTCATTGCATTAGTCCAATCCTTACCTGTGCCCGTTCCATAAGTTGATCCATTAGGCCTTACATACCAATTTGCCGCTTCTGCACCAGAGCTTATTATGCACAGAAACAGAAGCATTGATGCTGACAGCTTAAATGAAAGTACGGTTTTTTGCCTGTTCTTATAACTATGTGCTACACTGGATAGCAACGTTTTAGTTGGGCACTTTACAAGACCCTCCATCGATGTAGCTTTCTTTGTGGAAATATCAATATATATTTTAGATTGTTCGTAATGTAATGTCATTGGATTATCCCATTTCGTAGGTGTTATATGTAATTTAATAGCAGGTTAATGTTAGGTTATTTCCTCTTATAAGCAAGAGCTCCCAAAAAAAACTATGTGATGAATATCATAAAACAGTCATCACTCTAGAATTTCGACTTTTATGCCATCAGGTTCGAATAAATAAGAATAAAAATAGAAGGCTCTAAAATTGTTATTCTATTGGAAAGACATTAAAACTTTCTTAAGTAAAATAAGTTGATATTCTTATTCTCAAAGAGGGTTTTTACTTGGCCAGAAAATAAAAGGATCCAGCTAAGTTCTATGTTGCTGATTTATTTGGTGGTGTAACCAGGCAATTTAAGGGTTTCCTGATTTAACTTTTTTAATTTAAGAAAAGACCAATATTGTCTATATTGTTAGCACTTATTTAATAGGCTCTTGGTAACTTATCGATTCTTTGAGACCTTACCCTGGGTTTGAATATGCCACTACTTGCAATTGGAAAGTTGGATATTGTTGAAGCAGTCACTTTTAATAAGCGCCTCCATTTTGTTAAACCAATATGGTGTGTTAACTTGGTCTGACAGACATGAATAGTCTGGCCATAATGTTTCTGCTGGTCGACGCGGCTGCACTGCTACTTGTAAGTCGCCGTTGGGCGACATTGCCTCTTCTGGTAGGAGCCTGTTACATCCCTGCCTACTTGAGCATTGACTTGGGACCACTTCATTTTACCGCCATTCGAATCTTGGTTGCAGTAGGTATAGTACGGATGATGATACGACAGGAGTGGCCCGTAGGAGGAATTAATGGCATAGACCGCGCTGTAATAGCTTGGGCTATTTGGCTATTAGTTAGCGGTTTTTTCCACAAGGACCCCATGTCCACTTTTATTTTTCGTATTGGCCTTGTCTATGATGCATGTGGAATCTATGCGCTTATTAGAAGCTTTTGCAAAAATCTGAAGGATATTTATGGTGTTTGCCAACTAACAGCGATCATTTTGGCTCCTCTAGCCATGGAAATGCTCATTGAGAAGCTAACCGTTCATAATCTATTTTCTATTTTAGGCGGCGGGGAAACGCCGATCATCCGCGAGGGTAAAGTCAGAGCCAATGGACCTTTCGGACATCCCATCCTTGCCGGTACAGCAGGAGCAGTATGTTTACCGATGATGATTGGACTATGGGAACTCCATCGGAAAACAGCAATAGTTGGCACTATTGCCTGCTTTCTAATCATTTTCTCCAGCGCATCAAGTGGGCCTATTTTGAGTGCGTTGGCTGGCATCTTTGCTCTATTCATGTGGCGTTATCGTCATTTAATCCCTCTTCTTCAGCGATGGGCTATACCGGGATATATCGCTTTGGATATATATATGAAAGACCCAGCCTATTTTATTATTGCCCGTATCGATTTAGCTGGTGGAAGCACTAGTTGGTATCGATGTAGACTAATACAATCTGCTATCGAGCATCTCTCTGAATGGTGGCTAACTGGAACGGATTATACTCGCCATTGGATGTGGGTAGTTGTAAGTTGGAGCCCGGATCACACAGACATTACCAGTCACTACATCCAAATGGGCGTCTTGGGTGGTCTACCGTTACTACTGCTATTTATCTATACCCTATTTAAGGGGTTTAATGGCGTAACAATAGCCTTACAAGACGAATGCAGCAGCTCACCTAATTCTAGATTTATGATATGGGCACTGGGTGCTTCTCTATTTGCCCATACTGCTACGTTTGTTTCAGTTTCATATTTCGACCAATCCTTTGTCTTTCTTTACTTGACTCTTGCAGTGATCAGCTCTGCGTCTGCGGGTGCCGAAGTTATCAGTATTCAGAATACGCGATCGATGTCCACTCAATTTTCTACTACAACATACAATGTGAGCCAATCGAACAGAGTTGGTAAAGATTTATTAATTAGTCATTCCATGGCTAAAAACAATTTGTATAGCCGCCCAAAGATACGTTAATTAATTAGACTTCATTTTTATTTTATGGCTTTGGGTAGTGGACGGGGGTAGTTTGCAAATACTGGGAACAAGTAACAAAAGCAATGTTTAATGTCGTTATTAATTTAACTTATTCACTTATAATATAAAACCGCAATGAAAAAAATCGGCATTTCAGCACCTTTAATATCACAAGGACATTGGAGAATGTTTGATGCCTTAGGTGAAATCTTTGGCATTCGTTTCGAGGAGCGTAATTTTGCTAATGATGCAGGTATTGATGCGTGGCTTTACCCTGAAATTAATCCAGAATCCATGCTACGAATTCAAAATACCCAGCTACCAAGCTATGCCGTCATTTCTGAAAACCACCTCGTCTCTTGCGGGGAATCCTCGGTTATAAAGTTCAATCAAACCCCCCAAACTCCTGGAATACTCAGGAATCGTGAGGTTCGGTCCGACGAAGCTATCAAGCTGAAAGGGCTTCCGCACTGGTTACAAAATGCTACAACTCTTGCGGCTAAAGCAGAGTCTCCAATATGGGCAGTTCAGAGACATCGAGACTGCCACCATCATTATGTCACATTAACATTACCGGAGTTGAACAACGATGAACCTGTCTTCCATCACTTCCACGGCAATCAATTTTTAGCTTTACTACCATTTCTGACATTTTTACGCGAGTTGACCGATGATAACCTGTGGGAGCCACCTCCTTTACAGGCATGTTTCATGTTTGATGATCCGAATCTGCATTGGCCGACGTATGGATTTATCAATTTTTCAGAAATGGCAAAGCACGCTAAGTTACATAATTATCACGCTTCTTTCGCAACTATTCCTTTTGACGCCTGGTTCATTCAAAAGCAAACAGCTGTTCTGTTTCAGAAGCATCATGATAGAATTTCACTGCTCATGCATGGGAACGACCACATAGCTGAAGAGTTAGCAAGAAAGATTCCTTATGAAGAGCGTGTTAGGATGTTAAAACAGGCGCTCTTTAGAATAGAAAAACTTGAAAAGCGAGCAAATGTATCTGTTGATCGCATAATGGCGCCACCACACGGAGCATGCTCTGAGGAAACTCTTAAGGAAATGGCCTTAATTGGATATGAAGCTGCATGCGTATCCAGGGGATCTTTAACACACTACAACAGAGATGCTAGTTGGGTTCATACTCTTGGCATGCGTCCGGCTGATAATATTCATGGTCTTCCAGTTTACCCCAGATTTCGGATTTCACTGGATTGTCAAAACGCAATTTTAGTTGCCGCTCTTCTTCGTCAGCCGATAATACCTGTCGGGCATCATCAGGATGTGGCTGAAAATATGGATCTATTATCGCATTTATCGCACTTTATTAATTCCCTCGGTGATGTGCGATGGACAAATATGACCAGCATTTCCAGATTCCATTATTCAATAATGATCGATAAGGATATTCTTCACCTGAAAATGTATTCGAATATAGCCGATCTTTTAATTCCAGAAGGGATTAGTCATATTCTAGTAGAGCGACCTTGGTTGGAAGACGGGTCAATGGAGTCGTTGCTGATAAAAACCACTGGCGGCATTAAGAACTTAGTTCCCATTGAATTCAAAGAGCCATTCGCCGTTCAACCTGGTCAACAAATTCAGATTATTTCCTCGCAGAATTCGCAACCCCAAGGCAACTATAATTCACTCTATAAATTTACGCCTTGGCCAGGAATACGCAGACTAATTACGGAAACTCGTGACCGGCTGGTGCCGACATTACGGCGCTTATCTATGTTATCAACTTCAAGTCTATAACTGCTATGCTTTGCCTATGAAATCTTGCCTTTATAGGACTAGATTTCTACGTGATTAACGTTAAGAGGCGCGTTTTTTCGCAGCAATGATAAATTCATACGCCCAGAGGTCTTTCGCCAATCCGAGCGTGTACATATTATATGTTTTCCATCTACCCTCTATCACATATTCTATCTGTTCTACGAAAAAGCCCGCCGATTGGAGCCAACTGCATATCATTCCACGGGATGTTTGATGAACACCAGACTTCTTATAGTCTTCAAGGCCCTGGAGATCTGGCTGACCCATCTGCCGTCGAACTTGAACTGCCAAGTGCTTCAAATTCGGACAGCTCGCGATGATTATCCCATCATTTATTAGCAAGTTGTGATAACGATGGAGCAAAGCTACAGGCTCATCCACAAGGTGAAGCAGCCCTGAAATCAACAAGACATCAAATTTTTCGCCAGCAAGAATTTCTGGTGCTACTTCAAGGGTTTCATAAATCACACGAATGCCTTTCGTTTCAGCAAGCTTGCCGATTACTATATCCAAAGGCACTGCGGTAACTTGGATATTTTTTTTCAAAAGCGCTTCTTCTGTTTTACCCCACCCACAACCAATAGAGAGAACCCTTCTTGTACCTTTAGGCACCATTGATAGAAGATCATTACGGCATGGTTCATAATAAGACTTCGTCCAGTCTGTTCCAGGCAGTCTGCTTTCTACTCGAATAGTGGCAGGAACCGGCTCACCATTCTCGGCAATATCGAGCAGAGCGCGAATCTGCACTTCTACTTGCGATTTTTCTAGACCCGTGCGGCCAATATACTTGTTAGTCAGATGCTTGCATGTAAAATCTTCCAAACGTGTAATACAAATTAATTTTCGGTAGCCGCATTGCGTGTAAGGATCTGTTGCAGCACTAACCAGCATGTCATATTTACCCTCGTGCGGCTTTACATCAAATCCGCCCGAATCGATAGATTGGCGCAGCTGGTCTTGTGTCAATATATAACAAGCTCCGTGCTCATTAGTGAAAAAAGCAAAAACGTCATTGCCACGTCGGCAAACAGAATTGCTATCCCAGTGATAATGGTTGTGAATGGTTGAATAGTAAATGGTACCGTCAGGCCCTTGTTCCGATCGCAAAAACCCCGCGATTTCATTGGAATTAAGTTCTACAGTTACTTGTAAAAAAGCTTCGATATTTTGTTGTGTAATGAGAGTATCGTCTTCGGAATAAATAAAAAGGTCATACTGTTCCGAGCGTTCAACAAAAATTTTCTTATGGGCAAAAGGTAATGACCATGGATTTTTCGAAGGAAGACCAACAACTACTTCAACTTCGGTACCAAGTGCTTTTGAGATGTTTGAAACAACGACAATATTCACCATATATGGCATACCAGAATATTCGTCAATTAGCTGTTGCAGATACTTATCATTGTTAGTGCCGTAACTGGCAATTACAACCAAAATTTTAATGTTATTTTTATAGAGTGTCATAATAAAGTTGTTTACATTTCGAATTCGGTGCGGCCAATCCCTTTGGCATATGAAAATTGAGTTTTGTCTATGTGTGCTTTTCGTTACTTGCAATTAAAGAACTCACGCTACAAAAAAATATCTCGCAAATTGCTCTTTATACGACGCCCAACAGATCGAATTAATCTGTCAACTACTGGTGGCAAAAGGTTTAAATAACAAAGGTCGAAGCCTTTAAGATAGAGTTGCCATGTTAATGATAATCTCGAAAGGTAAGGTAGTGTTCCAATATAATCTCCTATAAGCTGACGAATATGCTGTCGACTTTGTACTTGGCTATAAAGATGAATCAAGGCGTTATCTAACTCACCTGGGTCAAAAGTATCGATATTGTCCAAAATACATCTACGATCATCAATCTTCTCCACCTTTTGATATAACTCATTAACAGTTTTGCTCCAGTTTATACCTGTATGCAAGGAGAGGATTTCTTTTTGGGCACTCCGCCCCAGCTGGATACGGAAGGTCTCATCGCTAATTAATCTGGCCAGCATGCTTTTATAAGATTCTGTGTCATCTGCTATTAGCATTGTATTGTCAAGACCAGGGGCACCAGGACCGAGAAGCTTCAGTTCAGGGTTAGATGAACCATATCCCAATAGCGGAATCCCATGACTCCCAGCCTCCAGTAAAGATGTAATTGATGAAAAAGGAACAGAATCAAGGTATATATCGGCAGCAGCATAAAGAATGTCGTTATCCCATCTACGACCCAACGCAACTACTCTACCATTTGTTTTAATATTAGCCGATAACCAGGCGCCTTTGGCTTCTGGACCCACCGCTATCAATATCGCCTGCGGCAAATCTATAAGAAACAGGGACAACTAAATCCAGAAAAGCAATTTGGTTAGTTGAAAAATACTTGAAAGCGAAACTATCGTCAATATCAGAATAACATCGGAACTATAACCGAATAAACGTTTTGCCTCCACGCATGGCATTGATTTATGTAAGGGACAAGGGAAATAGAAGAATTGGATTATATTGAACTTGCAATCGACGGCGCTTCCTTAGGAAATCTGGCCATTGTTGTCGTAAATGTACGACACTGTGGGCAACACTTGCACCTATCCAGGGGCCCAGATCATCCGAATGATTAATAAATAGAACTTTAAACAGAGTTATGGCTGCACCTAGTGCAAGCAAAGGAACTAATATCGTAAGGATATAAGTGCAAAACTACAATATCGACATTTTGGCACAATATTCTAAGCTCAAGCGCCTGATCTAAGGGATTTGATGTAGATGAGCTAAGTGCTCTAACGAACCCACCAGACTGTTCAGCTGATTTAATAAAAATCTCCGGAACATCATAAGTATCCTTAATATCAGCCTGTAGAGTAATTGCTAGTGAATGCTGACTATTAATATCCTCTTGCATCCAGCGCCAGACGAACCGACTATCTCCCCCTATTGGCTTGGCATAGCTCAAAACATGCAAAACATGTCTAGGCTTTTCAACAACTGATGACTTAGAGTCCGCTAAAGCATTGGGTATTTGCTTAGCAATACCAAGAAGAAGTCGTTCAAGTCGAGGTGATCCGAAAAGGCCAACATTCGCAGGAAATGCGTAAAATGCCGCAAACTGAGCAAGCCGTGCGGCAGCTAAAAAATCCCCAGTCGCATAGCAATCTTCTGCGAGTGTTAACAAATTACAAAAACGGTTGTTAATCTCGCTAAACTTGGTCATATTTTAGTTAGTTCTACTCTGGTAATTTTAGAGGCAGTTATGAAAATCATAGCTAATGCTCTTATAGATTCAATTGCTTTAGTTAAAGAACTAAAATAATATTATAAACATAATAATATTTATCTACTAAGAAACTTCCAAAGTAGGCAGGTTGCAACTATTAATC
>CAWBFT010000028.1:0-18730 GCA_963788135.1 uncultured Gammaproteobacteria bacterium | reverse complement strand
GTTTCCTAAGCTATAAGGGGTATCAAGTACTTACGGTTTCCGAAGCGGCTTTATTATTGCAGAAAACTTCAGAGTTGCCTATATCTCTTGATTCTGAACGGCCCAAGGTTGTTATAACTTTTGACGATGGCTTACGAGATTTTTATACGAGTGCTTTTCCTATACTCGAGAAATTCGGTTTTAAGGCGAGCGTATTTCTTACCAGCGGTTTAATCGACAAGGCTTTCATAACGGGGCAGGAATGTCTCAAGGCACAAGAAATAAAGGAACTTGCAGCCAAAGGTATTGAGTTTGGCTCTCACACGGTCAGTCACCCTCAGCTTAAAACGCTTTCAAGAAACGAAATTATTTATGAATTAGCTAATTCAAAAAAAATGACCGAGGATATTATAGGTTCTCCAGTTTCTTTGTTTTCATACCCTTATAGATTCCCAGAAGAAGACCCGATTTTCACTAAAATGTTCGGTATGCTGTTAGTTGATGAGGGGTATTCGGTTGGGGTGACAACAATTATTGGTATAACGAAATTAAAAGATAACCTCTTGTTTCTGAAGCGGCTGCCCGTTAATGATTGTGACGATACACGTTTTTTTCAAGCAAAACTGGAAGGGGCCTACGATTGGTTACATACGGTACAACTGATATATAAAAAATTTCGGGCGCGTTCTTCCGTGATCAGAAAGTAAGCGTTGCTAAAAAACTCGCTATTCTTTAGAAATTCATAACCAGCACTGGTCTTACAAATATGTGTGGAATTTGCGGTATCTTTGATTTTACTGGAAATATAATCGATCAAGAGATTATTCGCCGAATGAAATCAGCAATAGTTCATCGCGGTCCCGATGGTGAAGGCCAATTTTTTGACAAAGAAGTTGGGATGGGGCATCGTCGGCTAAGTATTATTGATGTTGGCGGAGGTGGACAACCGATTGGCAATGAAGATGGTAGTATTCAAGTTGTTTTTAACGGAGAGATTTACAACTTCATCGAATTACGACAAGAATTGCAAAAGTGCGGTCATCAATTCAGAACCTGTTCGGACACGGAAGTAATTGTTCATGCATACGAGCAGTGGGGAATCAGTTGTGTCAAGCACTTCAATGGTATGTTTGCATTCGCGCTTTGGGATGCGCACAAGCGAGAGCTCTTTCTCGCCAGAGACCATTTAGGTATAAAGCCGCTTTATTACGTAACTATCGGCAATCAATTTTTGTTTGCATCTGAAATCAAGTCATTGTTGCAGCACATAGACTGTCCACGCGAAGTGGATCTAGATTCGCTCGCTGAATTGTTCACTTTTCGTTACGTACCATCGACGAAAACCCTATTCAAAAACATTATGAAGTTGCCTCCCGCACATACCCTGGTGATATCAAGGGCAGGCATTCGAATGGAAAGGTTCTGGGATTGGACGCCATGCCACCGAAAGAATGTCAAGCAAGTGGAACTCATCGAAGAATATCAGATTTTGCTGGAAGACGCTGTAAAACTGCAACTTCGGAGCGATGTGCCTCTCGGTCTTTTCCTCAGTTCCGGTGTTGATTCAGGAATGCTGCTTGCAATCATGAGTAAATACACCAATAAACCGGTGCAAACCTTCACGATTGGTTTTGAGGGTGGTGAAAAAACAAATGAAGTTGAAGATGCTAAGCAGTTGGCACAAATGTTTGGTGCAGACCATCATTTCCAAATGCTCGGGCCAGATGATTACATTAAATACTATGAACGATACATGTGGGATCTGGAAGAACCGGTTGGCAACGAAACAGCCGCAGCATTCTATTTTGTTTCCAAACTCACCAGCCAACATGTAAAAGTAGCGCTCACAGGACAGGGAGCAGATGAGCCCTGGGCAGGATATGACCGTCATAAAGGAGTCAAGCTTTCAGGCATATACAGTCAGCTACCGGGCTTGGTTACAAATAATTTAGCGAGCCTTATTTCCATGGTGCCTGGCCGAATGGAAAGGCTTAAACGTGGTGTGGTGTCGCTCGGTGAACCCGACATGCTTACTCGGTTAATAAAAATTTATTCTTTTTTTAGTGCAGAGATGAAGGGACACCTTTACACAGGTGCCTTAAAACATGCTTTTGAAGCAGATCATTACGGAACGCGGCATGCCCTAAGCCGTCTTCAAAACAACGTAAAACACCTCGATCCGTTATCACAAATGCTCTACATCGATACCCGTGCCAATTTGCCGGATGATTTGCTTATGGTTGGAGACAAGACGTCAATGGCAAATTCGTTAGAATCACGTGTTCCTTTTCTAGATTACCGGCTTGTGCAGTTTGTCGAAAGCTTGCCGCCAAAGCTGAAACTGAATGGTTTTAATGGTAAATATCTTCATAAAAAAGCGGCGGAGAAATGGTTGCCAAAAAATATCGTCCACCGTAAAAAAAAGGGGTTTGCAAATCCCATTGAAGACTGGTTTCGAGTAGGTATGAAAAATTATGTTGAAGAATGCTTGTTAAGCCGCGATTCGGCTATTGCTCGTTACTTTAATCAAGATTACATTCGAAAAATTCTAATTCTGGATCGTTCGGGAAAAGAGCAATATCGCAGGCAGATTTACCTGCTGGTATCACTGGAATTATGGTACCGCAAATTCATATCCAACTAAATATTGGAATTTAATCCAAACGGGCATATTCGATGGATTTATCTATCATTATCGTTAACTGGAATTCCGTCGAATTCCTCAAAAAATGCTTGGCCTCAGTTAAAGCTGGGACACATGGTATTCACTATGAAATCATCGTTATCGATTCCGCCTCTTTTGATGGTTGCGAGGAAATGCTTCGTAAACACTACCCAGAGGTTGTTTTTATTCAAAGCCAGGAGAATGTCGGGTTTGCACGCGCAAATAATATTGCTTTCGAAAAATCTCGCGCAAGCAAACTCTTATTCTTAAATCCAGATACCGAGATTGATGATTCAGCCATCGACATTATTTATAACTCTCTGCAGGAACTGCCTGAAGCGGGGGCAGTAGGTTGTAAATTATTAAACACCGATCGAACTATTCAAACAAGTTGCATCCAATCATTTCCCACTATCCTTAATCAAACGTTGGACTCAGAATTCTTGCGGCGAAGAATATCCACGTCTTCATTATGGGGAATGGCGCCTCTTTTCAATAATAATCAAGAACCTTCCATCGTTGATGCCATCTCGGGTGCTTGCATTATGATGGAACGTAAAACATTCGAACAAATTGGTAAATTCAGCGAGGAATACTTTATGTTTACCGAAGATATCGATCTTTGTTATAAGGTAAAAAATGCTGGATATTTAAATTATTATGTTCCTGAAGCAAGCATTGTTCATCATGGCGGGGGAAGTTCACAAGAAGCCAAGAGCAATTTCGCTGTCGTGATGATGCGAGAATCGATGTATCAATTTTTGACGAAGACTAAAGGCCATAGCTATGCGTGGTGTTACCGTATATTCATGTTGTTTTCCGCACTGCTACGTCTATTTACATTATGGATTAGCAGCGTCGTGTTTAAACGGCAAAACAGGAATCCGATTAACAAGTGGCAAGCCGTTTTGCAATGGGCGCTCAACAGAAATGAATTGATAAAAAATTATTGATTACAATGCTGTTACTGAATCGAATATTGACCGTAAATCTCAAATAAACAATGATTTATTACTATAGCATCAAAAATACTTAACTAGACATGTCTTCAGCTAAAAATCCTAAAGATAATTCAACAATACCTTCCTCAAGTTATGTGATTGTAACTCCAGTTAAGGATGAAGAAGCCCATATCGGGGATATGATTAAATCCGTATTGGCCCAGACAAAACAGCCGGATAGATGGGTGATTGTCGATGATGGCTCAACGGATCAGACATCGAAGATCATCGCGACTAATGTGCAAGGAATGGCCTGGATTAGCGTGCTAAATACAAAATCCACCCAACGAAATCTTGGTAGCGCGGAGGTCATCGCTTTCGATAAAGGCCTCGATACGGTTCGAATTGATGATTTTGACTTCATTGTTAAACTTGATGGTGACGTTAAATTAAATCCCGATTATTTTCAAGAAATTTTAAAAAGAATGGAACACGACAAGAGCTTTGGCATCATATCCGGAGTTTATCGTGAAATGCATGACGGCAATTGGGTGACCATTAAAATGCCATCTTATCATGCTGCTGGCGCGTCAAAGGTTGTAAGACGAGAATGTTACAAGGCCATTGGTGGCTTCGTTCCCCAAAAAGGTTGGGACACTTTAGATGAGATCAGGGCCGGCTTACATGGTTGGAAAACTGGGCACTTTGAAGACATAACATTTGCTCACTTAAAGCCGGAAGGGATTGCAATGGGCAAATTAAGTACCCATTATTTTCATGGCGAGATTTATTATCAAACCGGTGGTGGTATGTTTTTCTTACTTGCTAAAAGTATGCATAGAATGCTTTTTGCAAGGCCTTTTTTCATTGGCGGATTAACGATGATTGCCGGATATTTAATACCTTTTGTTCAACGTAAAGAGCGCCTTGTGAATAACCTTGAGGCTAGTTTTTACAAAAGCCAGCTTAATAAAAGACTTATAAAAAACCTGATCGGAATTTTTCAATTTAATAAACCCTAGCTATTAAATTCAAGTGGAATTAATTATTTTTATTAAATTGATAAAAGTTGAGGAATAGATTTGTGAATACGGTAGATGTATTTGTTCCCTGTTATCGTTATGGGCGCTACTTAAGGGATTGTGTAACCAGCATCCTGACACAGGCGGATGTGGATGTTAGAGTTTTAATAATCGACGATGCTTCCCCGGACAATACGCCCGATGTTGCCTCTGAGCTGAAATTAGAAGATTCTAGGGTGGCCTATATACGTCATGAAGTGAATCAAGGGCACATTGCGACTTATAACGAAGGAATTGAGTGGGCAACTGCAAAATATCAGCTTCTTCTTTCGGCGGATGATTATTTGTTGCCTGGTGCACTCAGCAGGGCGACAAAACTAATGGACGAACACCCGGAAGTCGGATTCACTTTTGGAAAGGCCGCCATTCAATATGATGGCGATCAATTAGAACTTTCTAGTTTCAAAACGGAAAAAGAAAGCTGGCGTATCTTTAAAGGCCTGGATTTTATTATACACAGTGGTGCTAACAATATTGTACCCACGCCAACAGCTGTAATAAGGACTGCATTACAACAGGAACTTGGCGGTTATCGCAGTGAACTGCCTCATACTGGTGATATGGAGATGTGGCTCAGGCTTGCTGCACATGCTTCCGTAGGCATGACTGAAGCTTATCAAGCGGTTTACCGCCGCCATTCTGAAAATATGTCTTCAGAATATTTTACCAAGTCTTGGTTGCCCGATCTTAAGCAAAGGAAGGCTGCATTTGACGTTTTTATAGAAAAATGCAGAGGCGTTCTACCTAACGCACAGAGAATACATCAAAAACTCTTATTTAAACTTGCACGTCAATCAGTTAAGTTTGCCAACACAAGTTTCAATAACGGAGATACAGAAAATATGATGATCTTCTTAGAATTTGCAGATCAAACCTCCCCCAACTTTAAGTTTTCACTGCCATGGGTAAAACTATTTTTAAAAAGAATGATAGGACACCGGGCATGGAGCCTTGTTCAATCTGCAAAATTATACATCAATCATTAATATCAAATATGTTCGTCTGAAATTAGAGTTAACAGAAAGCCGCTAACATGTCATACTTACAGTGTTCTGTAGTTATACGAACATTCAATTCGGCAAATATGTTACCAATTACATTGGAGTTTATACGACTTCAATCTATTAAGCCAGAGAGATATATAACAGTTGACTCTGGATCGACAGAAAATACTCTTGATTTATTAAGTGATAAGGCAGTAATACACAATTATATTGTCAATGAGTTTAATTACTCCAAAGCTTTAAATCAAGGCGTTGATTACGTTTCAGAAGATTATGTTTGCATTATTAGCTCTCACACATTATTACAAAACAAATATGCTATTGAGGGACTTGCAAAATTATGTCTTTTACCCTTCAAACCACTACATATAGTAATATTTCCAGGATCAACACTACATCATGTGGTATTTTGCAAGTCCCTATATTTCTTACGCATTAAATTTATTAAAATCAAACGATGAAATAGGCGCCGCCTATTTTTGCAATAAAAATGATTGTGAATTACAATACGAACTACTCGACAAAAATAATTTTGATGGTTTTGATGGGTTGTGGAACACTTGTTCAATTATAAAAATGAAATATCTTAAGCGAAGAAAGTTTCGTGAGGAGGTTTTTGCCGCTGAGGATCAAGAATGGGCAAATTGGCTATTTGAAAATTAACATAAATCAATAGCGCGTATTTCAGGGGGTGGGATGGACAATTCCGGAAATCATCACTTAAATAAATATAGTATTAAAAAAAGATTGAACGAATATGTAGCAATAGCCTATTTTATTAAGAGGGATCTTATGAGTTTTTTAAACCTTGCGAGAATTGCATATAGAGTAATAAAACTGTATCCTAAAATTTCTTTTATTGAACTTCGTTTTAATTTTTTCTTATTTTTTCGTCTTTTTTCTTGTTATTTCTTCGCGCCAAAACTCAAGTCAAAATATTTTTAATTTATTTCACCAGTTTTTTCTATCTAAGTAAATGAATGTAACCATCTTGAAAAATCATCAACCGAACCTGACATCCAAAATGAGGAAGGTGAATGGCTCCCTCTCCCTTTGGGAGAAGGCCGGGATGAGGGCTATTAACTCAATGAGTTGTACCCTCACCCAACCCTCTCCCAGTGGGAGTGGGAAATCAAAGTTTGGCTTGCTGGCGTTGATTTCATTGCCGTCATCCTGTTTTTAAAAATAGTTAAGCGTAATCACTTAATATTTATATTTTCATGGCTATGAACTTACCGCAGGTTGCAAAATCCAAATTCTGACCTGATCACCTGGAGAGCCGTCATGCAAGCAGAAGTCACGAGTTTTTGGGAGTGGCAGCAACGCTTTTCGGATGAAAAGAGCTGCCTTCAAACCCTGATTAAACAAAGGTGGCCGGATGGTTTTGTTGGTGGTTGCTGTGGGCACCGGAAAGGCTGGCGGCTGCAAACCCGCCACGTATGCGAATGCGCCGGATGCCACCACCACACTTCGATAACCGCAGGCACCTTGTTCCACAACACCAAACTGCCCTTGGTCAAGTGGTTTTGGTGCATCTACTGGATGTTGACGGACAAGGGCAGCATTTCGGCCCTGCGCTTGACCAAGCTGATCGGCGTATCTTGGCTGACCGCCCAAAGGATGCTGCGGAAACTGCGGGTTGCGATGGGCGACCAGAACCGCCTGTACCGGCTGGAAGGCACCGTCGAACTGGACGATGCCTTCGTCGGCGGCAAACGACCCGGCAAGCGCGGGCGAGGTGCTGAAGGCAAGACGGCCATCCTGGTTGCGTGCGAACACAATAACGGGAGGACGGGTTTTGCCGCCATGAAAGCCGTCGAGCAAGTGACCCAGGACACTGTCAAGGCCTTTGCCCAAGAAGCCATTGCGCCAGGGAAAACCCTGCACACCGACGCCTTCGCCGCGCTCAAGGTGCTTGCCGAAGGCCACCATCATGTCGCCAAAGTGACCCCGCCTGAATTAGTTGACGAATGGCTGCCGTGGGTACATGTGGTCATCAGCAACTTTAAAAGCTATGTGCTTGGCACCTACCACGGTATATCGGGCCGCTATGTGCAAGAGTACCTGGGCGAGTTTTGTTATCGCCTAAACCGACGGTTCTGGGAAAACCAAATCCCTAACCGCCTGTTGAAGTTGTGCGCCACTCACCAGCCGGTTTTTCTGCAACCTGTGGCTTGTTAATAGTCATGTATATTTTTTTGTAACTCATACATTATATGCCAACTTTTTGTCCAATTGTACTGGCTTGTGATGAAGCGTATGCGATGCCATTGGCAACCACGCTTAGATCAATGGTCGAAAGTAATCAGAACCATTGGCCCTTCAACATTTATATTTTATCTAATAACTTTTCGTCACAGACTAAAAGCAAAATCCTGCAATCATTGTGCGATGGATCGGCAACAATCAATTGGATTCAGGTTGACAGTAGGCTTTTTAATGCCTTTTCAACACTCGATCATGTGTCCAAAATGACATATGCCAGGCTCTTGATTCCCAATGCCCTTCCTGACAATGTCTCTAAGGTATTGTATCTGGATGCTGATATTTTAGTTATTGACGACTTAACTGATCTTTTTCGGACCGATCTAAAAGATACAGCATTGGGAGCAGTGCTGGATCGGGCAGAACCTTGGCTTAAAGCCGATAAACCGAGTGTTAATAAAGTGCCGCGTGTGCAACATTATTTTAATGCCGGAGTTCTTTACATCAACCTCGATTATTGGCGAAACGAACGGATTTCTGAAAAAGCATTAGATTATTTACAACAAAATCCTCAGACGCCATTTTCAGACCAGGACGCCCTGAATTTTGCGTGCGATGGCCTTTGGAAAAGGTTGGACGATCGCTGGAATTTTCAGGACCACTTAATGACAGAGATATCCGATCTCCAAGCTGAGAAACGCCCTGCTATTGTACATTTTATTACAGCAGCGAAGCCCTGGAATTATAATATTCCAAATATTAATGCCAAATTTTATGACACTTTCAGATCCCGCACGTGTTTTGCACGTTCTTCTAATACAAAAATACGGGATCAATTTTTAGAAATTAAAGCCTTGGCCAAGAATCATTTTAGAAACTACCATTTTTTATATTATATATGGACAAGAATTAAACCCTTTGTTCAACGTTAACATGATGGTATAGATAGTAGGATACTTCGAAAAACCTTTTCCCATGAGAAACTAACAATTTTTCATCCGGTTAAAATATGAAGTCCACGCCTTTTCTAGCCGGACATTTTCCCGTTTAAGCCTAACCATTTTCGCTTGCTGGCACTTTTGCTCTTTAAGTGGTTTGCCCGTCAGCCTGCGCTTAGCCCGCCTGGAAGACAGCTTCGATTCGGCAAACCCTAATAAATCCTTCGTCACCGTGGAGATGTCGTCCCATTAGCGTGTTCCATGGCTTGTTCCTTGAATTGTGCCGTATTCTTGTTGCGTATTTTAACCTTGAGTTCTGCTTTCTTGATTTTCATCGTGTAACTTAGGTTCAAAGCTTACCTCTTAACCGAGTGTACGTTAGCGGGTAAGATAATATGAAGCAGAACCAGTATTTAGCGATGGAATATGAGAGAGTTTTTGTTCACCGAAGGAATGCGGCTCAGGACTCTTGTTCACCAAAGGCAGAATGAAATGAAACTCCTATACCCTCTAGGGATCGAAGCGGGATATGCTTCACAAATGACGTGACAAGCTGCTGAGGGCACGCTGTTGTCCAACATCGAGATAAAAGCGCATGCGAATCCTAGGGTGCGTTCTCAATTACTTTAACAAAAATGTGGAACTAATTGTAAAATATTGATTTTCAGTTAGTTATTTATGGTCAGGATGGTATTGAGTGATGCCCAATGGGAGCGCATTAAGGATGTTTTGCCGGGTAAGTCGTGTGATTGCGGTGTGACGGCAAAAGACAACCGACTGTTTGTTGAGGCAGTGCTGTAGATAGCCCGCACCGGATCGCCTTGGCGTGACTTACCTGGAGTTTTCGGCCACTGGCATCGGGTTTACGTGCGTTACAGCCGATGGGGTAAGAACGGGGCATGGGCAAGGCTGTTGTCTTCGGTCTCGGATATGCCGGACCTGGAGTGTTTGATGGTAGACGGCAGCGTTGTCAGGGTGCACCAGCACGGCGCTGCTAAAAAAACGAACAAGGAAGCTATGGGCAAATCCCGAGGCGGGCTGAGTACCAAGATACACGCGGCTGTCGATGCATTGGGCAACCCCGTCCGGCTGTTGCTGACCGCTGGGCAAACGTCCGAACACACGTAAGCTGAGACCCTAATTGATGGCTTTCACGCCGATTTTGTGATCGCTGACAAAGGTTATGACACTGATGCTTTCGTCGAGACCATCAATGCCAGCGGCGGTACGCCAGTGATACCGCCCCGGAACAACCGGAAAACGCCAAGGGACTATGACAAGGAGATCTACAAGGAACGCAACCTGGTGGAGCGTTTGTTCCAAAAGTTGAAGCAGTTCCGCCGTGTCGCCACCCGTTATGAACGCTTGGCTTTGAATTATATTACCATGCTGAGCCTGGCCAGCATTTTAATCTGGCTTAAATGAGAACACTCCCTAGTTAATAGCTCATTCGGGAACTTACCCAAGTAATTTCCTCGTATGACCAACATAGTAGGCTTTTAATTGGAGTGCTTTTTGCTCCACGAGATGCCATGAAACAACAGCCAATAGCGTAGTGGCTGCAGCTGAGATCAACAGCATTTGAGGTACAGAGATGCCTGGAATCAATGCCGCGGCAGATTGCTGAACCGGAAATGCATAAATATAAATGCCGTAGGAGTAATCACCAAGCTTGTTATATCGACGAATAAATCCTGATGGCACATAAGCTAAATAGAATAGAAGATAGGGAATAGTAAACACATAAATTATGTAGAATATATCTTTGTTACTTGTGGCGACAATAAGACCACATAAAAATAGCCAGAACACTACACGTGAGAGAACAATATATTCTTTCAAGACATAGAAGGCAGCACCGGTGAAAAACATGAAAAATAACCTTCCAAAATTGTTTACGGAATGTAAGTGGAAATGACTGGCAAGAACATAGATGCCTGCAATTAATGCGAATGTGGCGACAATAGTTTTGAACGCGGTTAACCGTGCGTTTTGCATTGTTCGCATGATAAACCAAATAACTACCAATATTGCGTACATGCGGACTTCGTATGGCATCGTCCAAAGCGAACCGTTGACTGCGCTTTTATAAGGGTTGCTATCGAACACGCCAGGCAGATTGAAAGCGACGCCACCAATTAGCGTAGCGCATTTCGTAATATAAATATAAGTATTTGGGGAAGACAGATAGGAAGATATTGGCAGTGAAGTGAAAAATATGCCAAGCACAAAAACCGTTAGGAACAGCATGACAAAAAGCGCGGGAAGTATTCTTAATGCTCTGGCCCATATAAATTCAATAGTGCTTTGCCGGTTCTGTAAGCTCGCTGTTACAAGAAAGCCACTTGTTATGAAAAACACATCAACTGCGATTGACCCCAAAGTCATGCCGAGACTTTTGCGGAATGGTTCGGCATCTCCCGATCCTATTGCTAACGCAAAGCTGTGTGTAACGAGTACCGCAAATGCAGCAGCGATTCGGATCAGGTTGAAATTGTTGTCTCGTCCTTGGGAAAAAATCGATAACTTCATGGATCTGCGCCTAAGTAAAATTAGCTGTAAGAATCTCCAGCGTTAATTACAGCAGTATTTTGGAGAATACTGTAAATTGAGAAAATTAATTTCTTTCTATTACGATTTCTATACCATCCTTTCTAGATCAGGAGAAACCAACAATGCAGTTTGGAGAACTTCATTATTGGTTGTTAACAACGATTACCCTGAAAGTCATAGTATTTTGAGGCAGTTGCATTTAATTCGTTGTGCGCGGTAAATGCCGATAGGATTGTATTTTCTTTTGGGACACACGAGTACAAGGGTTAATAGTAGAAAACTTGGAGCCAGAACGAATAATCATATCTGACAATGTGGAAAGTACAGCTAATTGCAACAGCCAAAAAACATAGGTTTGATCGTAATAGGTAATCGCCAGCCAATTCAGTATATGCACTGTATGTATGACTCCCAATCCCCAAAGCAAGAATTCAAAGCTTTTATCGCTTTCGCCGTTATTCCGGACAATTAGAAGCGCATTACCGATATAACTGAATCCTCTAACGAGCAGCAGAATATATAAAGCTATTGCGCCTAAACCAGCCGTGAGACCAAGCGCCAGATAATTATTGGTCAAGTCTATCCCGCCTACTGTTGGGTTATAAGTTGCAAGCCAATATTTTGTACCTTCTATGGGCATGCCCACCAGCCACCATTCATCCAGGTGCTGATAGAATTTATCGATTACTGCAGCACGATGCCAGCTATCGCCACCTGTGATAGCACCAAGTTTAGCTATCAGAAACCAGATTGGCGCTTTCATGATCAGAGCCACCAAACAAAGTGCTGCAACAAGACCCCGCCGAAACCATTGCATATTTTTACGGTTAAACCATAATATCCAGCCCAGCCATCCGTACAAAACACAACTGATTGGGCCGCCAGAATTAGAAGCCCATACGATAGTTGCACAGAGCATTATACCAATAAAGGCATATAGTCGATTTATTCTTGCGCACCATAATCCGATATAAATCTGCATGAAACTTGCGCCTAAAGTACCTAGCAAACTAGGATGGTCAAAACTACCGATGCTCCGAATTCTTCCCTCTCTCATCATCTCTGGAGAGTTTAGCCCCATACCGGCAAAAATATGTTGCCCCTGAAAAGTTTCAATCAACACTAATACAGTAAATGGCCCTAGGAGAAGCACAAACGTTCTTAAGAAGCTCTTGAAATCCTCAAAATCACGTATCAATACCCGAAACGCGAAATAGCAGAGGTGAGCATCTACAGCCGCGCCAATCAAATTGGCTATGCCATCGGTAGAACGCCCAAGATAAACCAATATAGTATACGCATAAACGAGTACAAACACCCTATCAATGCCGTTCCAGATAAATAATGAAAACTCTTTCTTGAAAACAATTCGGGCGACTGCTGCAATTTCAACAAATCGCATTGCAAACAAGTTGACTCCAAAGACTTGAAGAGACTGCGATATCGGAAGGAATAGCATACCTGCCATCATACCCATCACAGCCCATCGAGCAGAACCTAAAAGCACAACAGCCATGACCAAAATTAAAATGCTTCCGCCTAGATTATTCACAAATCATTATCTACTTGCAGCTTTGACATCATCTGCAGTACGGACGGTACTAAGAAACTCGTTTTATCCACGTAACTTGATGATCTCACTTTCTGAAAGAAACGCTGGAGTGATTTCTTGTCTAAGGGAAGTAAAACTATTGCCATTTTTAACATTAGGATAAATGTCTGTTTCCAAGATAAAATCGAGAGTATAAATAATTCTATGTAACTCCTTTGTTTTAAATATAGTCTTGTAACCGATCCTCGAATTCGTTCATAAAACGATTTAAGGCCGATTTCCAGTTCTTGATGGGTATAGTCCATTTTTGAGAAGCTTCTTGTATTAAATCGGTTTACCCACTTGGGCACACCGATCACTGCCGTCTTACCCTAAATCCGTCCAGAGATTTAGGGAAGGGGGATTGGCTCGATATGCGATTTATGCAAAAAAGCCAAAAAGAGATGCAAACATTTTATAAAGATAAAAAACAATTGTATTATTTTTTTAAAGTTTTTTAAAGTTTATATAATTTTAATGGAGAGGAAACAATGCATGAAGTAATATCTGTTGTGATGCCTACATTTAATCCCGACAAAAAAATAAAAGAAGCTTTAGCTTCAATTTTTGAACAAACTTTGCCTATGGAAGTAATTGTTGTTGATGATGGTTCTAATGAAGATATCAGTAAATATTTTGAAGAGTATAAAAATAAAGTTATTTTAATTAAACAAGAGAACAAAGGTGTTGCAGCTGCAAGAAACACTGGATTGTATAAAGCTACAGGCAAGTATATAGCTTTTTTGGATGATGATGACAAATGGACTAAAGACAGTTTAAAAATTAGAATTGATAAATTATTGGAATTAAAAGCAAAAGCATTAGTCAGTATGCCTTATAGCAAAATTAATGAAAATGGACAACCTGTGCCATGGTTAATATTTGATGATTTAGAATTAGGCGGAATAAAAAAAATAACTTATTCTGATTTTTATTATTATAATAGGTTATATGGATATTTTGTTTTGCAGGGTTTTATAGGGGAAAGAGCATTATTATGCGATGTTGGCGGGTTTGATGAAGATTTATTTGCAAATGAAGATAACGATCTCTTTGCAAGAATAATGGAAAGCAATGATTTTTATTTTTATAAAACACCTACATTTTACCGCACAAAAGCAAATTTAACTGCAAATATAGGGAATATAAAAAAAATTCGTGAAGCTCAATTTATCAGTATGATTAAATATATCAAGAAATATGAATCATGGGAGAAAGCTGATAAAAAGTCATATGAAAAATATTTTGACATGGTTGTGCGTCAATGCATTAAACATAATGTTCAAGTAAAAGATAAATATAAGATTAATCAATTGAATAAAATGTTTATCAAAAAAATGGATTATAAAAACATTATGGCTTATTTTTATTCAATTACAATAAATAAAGATATTGCTATTGGTATATTCAGGCGATAATAATTTTCACGTTTTGAGGTTAATTCCATTGAGCTGGCTCAGTCACAGTCACAGGATCAAAGTCAAGGCGGAACATGGACTGATTTTCAAAGCTTGACGCAACTCTCCATCATCAAATAATATTAAATAAGATGAAATCTTATATTGTTAATATGATAGTGTAATAACTAAGCACGAGAAGTCTGGATGAAATCCTATAAATTTTCCTTGTATGCGATCTGCAGTCGAAGACTCCAGAGAAGCGGACAATGCGAGCTGCCCGATATACCGCTGACGGCGCAAATAACCATCAGCCTGGCCTGCTTGATGAGTACTTAGAAACCTTATCGTTCACCTCCAGTTGCCCCTTCGCCAAATCACGTTATCACCATTTTGCTAATACGCCTTTTCGGCCTGGAGTGCGGCTGCACAAAGATCATCCTCAACCCCTTCGGCGAGTGGGCAGTCAAAAAGGTTATGTTCGCTAAATTGATGCGTATCAGTCAAATGAAGCGTTGCGTGGCGTTTAGCAAGTTAGACGGAAGCAATTCAAGTTGTTATGCAATGAATTGGTAACTTCTCATTAGTTGCAGGTAACCATATTTATCAATGACTTATAGATTTGAAAATTCGCTAAAATTCGATTTCTTAATTGCCTGCCAACCAGAAATCAATGAGTTACGATGGCTGGTATTGAAGGATGCTTGAATTTTCAATTTTTATGCGCTGTAACCCATTGATTTATAAACTACCTGTGACTAATGAGAAGTTACATGAATTGCAGGCAGCATTCTGGACACAAATTGCCTCACGGACTAAACCCGTAGAATCTCCAGCAGTAACGGGACTTGACCTCTGGCCAAGCGGGCGAAGTATCTTCTAAGCTATGAAATAAATAATGGAGGCGGATATATGAAACTGCAATGGAGACGCATATGAAACTGCGTATATTGCTTGCCCTACATGCGACCAATAAGGGGCCCAGTTACACTTGCTTCCAGCTGGCTAGAAACATGCAACATGCGGTGTTTGGTGTTGACATATTGTCCTGGAGTGTTTGTCAAGAAGAAAAGGAGGAGTGGTTACGTGGTGCAGTCCCTGATCCGTGGGGTCGGATATTGGGAAAGATTTGTCCTTCAAGCTTATCATCTTTTGCAGAAAAAAAGTTCTTGGCAGAAACTCGGAAAGGAGATTTCGTTTATTTGTGGAGTAATGTTTCTACGAAATTCCTGGTCGAACTCAAGGAACGAGGTGCTGTTATTTTTCGTGAGAAATTTAACGGATTACAAGCGGAAGCGCGAATACTGCTGGAACGTGTTTATGATCAAGAGGGCCTACCCTTCCCCTCTATTTTGACCATTGACGCAGTGAGACGGGAACAACAACAATTAGGCTTGGTGGATGCAATATTCGTAGCAAACCCGATCGCATATGCTGGGTTTTTGAAGCACGGCATCTCTGAAAAGAAATTGATTATGTCCAGCTACGGGTGGGATCCTATGCGGGTTAGGGTTTCATCTTTTAATCCTCCGAACAAACACCCGTTTACTCTGTTGTTTGTCGGCACTGTGAATTTTCGGAAAGGTGCGCAACAATTAATCGATGCGTGGATTGCGTCTGGCGTGATTGGCCGCTTGGTTTTTGCCGGCCCAATCGCCAATGAGGTCGCTATTAGCAGAAAGACAGCCCTACAGCGGCCGGATATCCAAGTTCTGGGCTGGGTACAAGATGTCTCCAGTGAATTTAGAAAGGCGGATGTGTTTGCCTTCCCAACTCACGAAGAGGGAGGGCCTCTAGTGACATACGAAGCAATGGGAGCAGGACTACCCGTTCTCGTTTCACCAATGGGAGCTGGGGCTATAGCGCGAGACGGTGTCGATGGCTTTGTAATAGACCCGTTTGACCAGTCTGCTTGGATTCAAGCAATACGCTCTTTGGCCAGAGATCCCGCTCAGCGGCATCGATTTGGTTTATCTGCAAGAGAACGTGCTAATGAGTTCACGTGGGACAAAGTCGGAAATAGAAGGCGTGAAGCAATTCTGCGTTTCTTACCTACTATAAAAAATGAGCGCAGTACTTAATGGTTCATTTCTACCGGAATGTATACTGCCACGTACCGAATGCCAACGTGAAGGAAGCGGCTCTAATGCTCAAGGCGATTCTTCATGCCCAGGAGAGCCTGTCCCTTTCGGAATAGATAATCGACTGGATATTTAGCCACTGATAAGTCGTCTTCCATATGTAAACGTACAGCTTGATCTCTAATTCTGGGCTGTACGCTCCTCTTTTGGTAATCGTTGCATTTGTCCTCCGTTTCCTCTCATTTTATCGAAACTTTGGACTCCATTCTTTCCAGCTTACCTCAGATCGAGTCGAAGCGGATGAATAGGGGTTGCCGAAGTCAAGAGCTACCAGCAATTTTTCGCGCTAAAATCGGAGGGGATCCCATTTCAGCTTTACCAAAAAATGCTGGTGCTCCAGACCGTTATGCCTTAGAAGGAGACCCTTTCTCAATCCTTAGGTGAGATTTCAGGTTTAGCTCTAAAAATAAGTTCTACGGTTTCACTATGGAGTTATTGGGCTCTAAGATTAGCCGGTGGGCTCAATGTGTTGCTCGGTGTTCCAGCCGAATACTCAAAGGCGCCCCGGTCCCAAACTCCATCACCACCTCGCACAATTCCGCCCGCGTCAGTAGCATTCACCGTTAACCCTGATGGAGGAGAAATGGTTGCTACTCCTAAAGTGGGGCCAGAGAGACGAAAGTCTGCACCAGCCGCATTCATGAACGGGCTGCTAGTTCCTATCTGCTCATTGCTTTCTGCAATGTGCGTTGTATTGCGATAGTAGTTATATGATGCATTTACATCAGCATGATTTGCTCCAGATGAACTGCTATCCCAGATGTTACCTTTTACGATGGGGATAGTAATCCCAGTTCCAGCGTGTCCAAGTATTCTTGCACTTTGATTGCTGTAGCTGAAATTAGAAAAGGTATTGTTATATATCATCCAGTTGTGACAGTAAGTGTCACCGCCATATACTTCATACGGAGGGCACCATAATACTGCGGAGACACCATTAGTATGGCCAGATCCAGGGACATAATTCTGATAGTAGAAAGTGTTCCCATAAATCTGCCAATTTGACGCTGTGTTCTGGTTCGTTATTCCAGCCGAACCATTGCCGTTAAAAATAACTGCTGTACCCTCTGGATTCCTTACTCTATTATATCTAAATATGACGTTATCTGTAGCAGTGTCCGACCAAGTTTCAGCGTGTGATGCAGCTTGGCTATGGTTATCATCAATTTGATTATACTCAACGAGCATAGTATTATTTTGCCGAGTCAAAATTGGTACACCGACCCCTTTTACGTAATTGTGGCTTATGGTTAAGTTAGATGTAGTTGAGCCAGTCGAATTAGAATAAAATGCTCGGTCGTTCACATTTGTCTGGTTATAGCCTGGTCCGATGACGTCAATATGAGACACAGTAATGTTTTGTACGCCACTCCCTCCGGTTACACCAAAAACAACTATGTTTGCTGTGTTACCTCCCGCCGAATTGTCTATTTTAAAACCATGTCCAGACTGGTAGTCTGTGCCGCTTACACCGTCGAATACCCAGTTGTTTGTAAAAAAATTAATTGCATTTCCAAAGGTTGCCTGACCATCTCCATAGGTAGAGTTCCAGCCCGTCTCCGTTCCATGATCAGCCACTGTTGCTTTTTTGATAGTTATAACGGTTGTTCCGCTATTTGCATCGTCGAATGTATAGCTACCATAACTTCCATCAGCTACGTAATAGGTATCTCCACGTGTCAATGAGGAAGGCAGAGTTGCGTAGGCATTGGTCCAATCAGTACCGCTATTGTTTCCGGTGGCACCAGACCTTACGTACTTTGTGGCAGCTTGTGAAATACTGGGGGTCAGCCCAGTTATTAAAATTAAAAAAAAGATCAAATATAACTTTCTCATGGTTGTTTTTCCAATTTAGATGTGATAAAGGTGCCGTGCACTTTAGTGTGAGAGCAGACATGGTGTGCTAGATATAACATTCTTTTGTACATTTATAGTAAACCTCAACAAAGGTCTTGAAGACCAGAAAACACAATTAAAAATGTAAGTTTATTATTATAAAATCCGTATCTTAAATATGTATTAAGAGCTAAATTGGAGCCGGTTGTGCATACTCTTCTCGCCAGAGACTATCTCAAGTACCCGTCGGGTCTAAAGCTGGCGCATTACTACCAGACATTTGGATTAGCCGGCAGAACTGGACTTGCCCAATGCGAGGTCAGCTCCGCCGGTATGCTGTTTAAGCAGTCAATGATTCGGTATCAATATCCATTTCCAAACACTGACATTGCCGCATT
>CAWBFT010000027.1:0-6666 GCA_963788135.1 uncultured Gammaproteobacteria bacterium | reverse complement strand
CAACGGCGCCACGAAACGCTCCAGAAGCCACCGATCCTCCGTGACGCGCTCGTCACACAGGAAATAGGGGCCTTTCGCCGCGCAGACACGGTATACCGCGTCCGCATGCGCCTTCGCGGCCAAGGCAAAGGTGAAAACCAACGCCAATGCCGTTGAAGACTCATGTCCCTGCCCCTTTCTGTCGTTCGAACCCTTGTGTAGGGCCCTGCGCGGCACCTTCAGTGAGTGTATTCGCTCGTGGCGGGGCCGTCAACAAGCAGGCACGGTTGAAACCACCGCGCAAGAGGATGGGACATTCCAAGAGTGACGCGCGAGACGATTATTGGGATAGGGGAGATCGTGACCACTGGCCCATACCTCCGGCGGCGTTCGGAACCGATGGCGCCACGGCGATGTCTGGACCTGTTCCGCGCCAGGCGCACCAGTGTGCGCCCCGCGCGCAGTGCTAACTACAGCGCCGTTGCGTCGAGTTCGCCGGTCAGCGTCTTCAGGAACGCGGTGATCTGGCCGCGTCCGCGTCGGACAGGGCTGCGCCGGTCTGGTAGCTTGGCCATCTTCTTGACGACGTCGTTCAGGTCGCTGGTGGAACCGTCATGGAAGTAGGGGGCCGTGAACACGATGTTGTGAAGCACGGGCACCTTGAACTCGTGGCGGTCGGCTTCTTCCTTCGTGAAGTTGAAGAGGCCATAGTAGGCGTCCTGCAGGTTGCCGCGGTCAGCGAAGTAGTCGGCCTTGCGTCCCATTTTCTCGAAGGATTGGCCGCCCATGGCTTTGCCGACGTGGCACGTGGCGCAGGAATTGGCCATGAAGAGCTCGTGCCCCTGCTTCTCTTCCTCCGTGAGGGCCGATGTGTCGCCGCGGAGGAATTCTGAAGCGGGAGTTGGGCGTGATGAGGGTCGACTCGAACGCGGCGATGGCGTCCTGAATATTTTCAGCAAAAGTCGGATATAACTCAAATGTATTATCTAAATTACGAATACCGCTTAAAAAATTTTTGTATTCATCGCGCCTGGATTTAGAATTTTTATCTAATTTAATATCTAACTGATCATCAATAATTAATATTTCATATTTCACAGCGCCGCTCCTTTTAAATAAAGGGTGTGACAAGGTAGCCATACTTTAGTATGGGCAATAAATTGATCATTAGGATATTCATTTACTGTAAATTCAACTTTTCCCCCAGCACCCTCAAATCCTGCAATATTAATTGTTTGCTGAAGCGTAGCTTCCTTTTTATCGCTGGCATTTGCAGTTTCAAAAATCACATAGTCCCCCTCAATTCCAATACGCCACCAAAGATGGGCAGTTGTTTTAGATAAATCATCAGCGGGCAATAATGGATCGATAATTTCTTTTGGGGGGACGTATTCGCCCAATGAATTTTTATCGATCTTTTCTAACTGCGTGTGGAATACGTTACTAAAAAGGTCAAACAAAAGCTCTTTTACAAAAGAATTGCAAAACACCCATCGGTGTTCAATCGTGGGGTTTTCTGATTGGATAATAATGGGTTCAATAATGCCTATGCCATCAGGTTTAACCCATCTCTTAATCTTCCTGGTTTTGTTCTTATCGATAACAATTTTTCCCCATTCACTCAGGACATTTCTTCTGCAGACCCCAATTAACTGATCATCTAAATTTTCAATTTTCTCTGCATGTAATAAAAACATTTCAGCGGTTACTTTTATCAAACCGCTAGCATTTCCGTTACCATATAAAAACTCGTATATACGTATAGCTGAAGCTTTTATGTCTGTATCTTCTGTATTTTTAAGGTTATTGATATGTGCCTGAAAAATGGTTAAGTCGGGCACTTTAGCGATATGTTGCTCATTTATTTCCGTCAAAATCTGCTCGACATTCTGCATATCTTGTCGGACATTTTCAATTTCATTAGTAGTGATTTTTTCTGCATCGGTTTGAGATAAGCGCTCCAATCGTCTTTTAATCTCTGTACTATGAATGCTGATGTCATTATGACTCAAGGGGTTTCTACAGAGCGTAACCAAGAATTCACGAATAACTTGAGGAGAATTGCCTCTGCCAAGCTTAATGAAATTATGTAATGCATTTTCAGAACAATTTTCTGGGAGTTTGTAGTCTAGTTTTGTTGCGAACTTATTACGTGAACACAGAATATTAGTTGCTAAAATTGCATCCAGATTTCCAAGCTCTTTTTGGGGTAATAATATACTGTGACAATAACCCCAAACCTCTTTTATGATTTCTCTGTCGGCAAAAGTAAAACATAGCCCAGCAAGGCTTGTTGCTTCTGTAACATTTGTCCTTTGCCATATTAAATCAAGGAGTTTTATAAACCGTTCTTTTTGTTCTTGAGGCGTTAACTCATCTAAATAAAGCAATAATTGTGAGGCGATCATCTCAATGGCTGCATCAGGATTAATGTCTTCTAATTGCTTAGCCTTCTTCATCGTTACGTCTGCGCGTGTAGTTAAGCGCGTTAGCTCCATTAATATAGCTGTTGCAGCCGTTGAGTCACAGGGTTTTAAGTGTTTTTCATCTTGGGATGACTCATTAACACCAAAGGTAATTTCCAACCCTTCTGGTATTGGAGATTGCAGCATTTTAATATCACCCCATTCGGTTTCAACATCCCGAACTTTCCAGATGTCAATCCACTCCGCTAATCGATCAGTTTGCCTGGGCGAGTTAAACTTATTACGGTAGGTCTCAGCAATGGCAAGCCCTTGGCATAGTAAACAATCGCGTTGATTGCCTAAAGCAGGTACATCCCAACGCCAAAAGCGTTTATTTTTATCAAAAAACTTGATGAGTACGGCTTCTTCGGCGGGCTGTCCAGTACGATCAATAAAAACTAGAGTATAAACAGCTTTAGCGCCTAAGCCTTGGAGAAAGGTTTTAAGTTCTCTTAAGTGCTTGCCACTGACCGCGCCATCATCAAAAATTACCGCAGCCCATGGTTTTTCATTAGTCCGTGTTTTTATTTGATGTGCGACTAAAGGCGATACCAGTATGGGAGAAACGGTACGTGTACCCAACAGTTTCACTGGAATCATGCCATATTCTGGCAATTTCCATTTGAAACCATCATCCTGTCTAATCCGATCTAGCATAATATCGGTAAAAGCATGTGATGGATAAATAAGTAATTGCGCGCGAGCTTCAACTGTATTTTCCTTAACAAATAAATGTTCAAACTGTTGCTTCATCCAGATATATAGTGGCCCTTGTTCTAAAAATGAAGCATAAAAAGCCTGCTTGGAATTAATGGTGATTAAGTCATGGCGCCTGCCATAGCGCCAGTGTCCTGTTTTAAGAATGTTAAGCCGCTGAAAATCATGGTAAGTTTGTTCTGGAGTTCTTGGATAATAAGGATTATCAAACTTTAAGCGATTATCCGCATCGCGTTGATAACGTAGGAGTGATATAGATCGCTCACCGTACTCTGCAATAAAAGGCGTATTCGGGATTCTCTGCCACGGTTTGATAGCGTCCCTTCTCTCAGGCGAGGCCAAAGATAATTGCATATTCTCTAGCTCTGTCTTCCACAATAAAGCAATCAGTGACGTATCATCTTGTTTCAGAGGCGCATCGCTATGTACCATCATATGTATCGAAAAGCTGTCATTATTTTTTTGTTGAATAACTGTTTTTGCGGTAACTGCAACGCTCCCCACAATGACTTTGGGATTGCTTTTACATGCAATCTCATCGCGTTCGATATATGCTCCTGATTTAGCATCATTCACTAATCCAGAAATTAGTTTGTCCGCACCAATTACGGGATGATTTGGAAATAATGCCAGACAACGACGTAAAGCACGTCGACAAGCACGGTAGCGGCTTGGATCAGCTAAGGCATGTGGAAAGTCGAGATAACGTGTTAGTTTTATGCGATTGTTTTTTTCTAGCGAATCGTGCCAAATGACAGGCTGATTAAAAAAAGATAAAAAGTGCTGCTTATCATCCGTATCATTTTGCCAAAATAGTTCAGAATCCTTCTGACGCAGTAATACCGCCAATTGAGCCGCTGAAAAAGGAAGCTCTGGATCGTTGGAATTTAAAAAACTTTGTGCCTTGTCTTTCGCCTCTAAAAATTGCCCATACTCAGATACTGTAAAAGCCGATACCGCCCAATGCTCTGATACCAAATAAACAATTAGCGCAGCCTCTTTAAAAACTTTTTTTATCCCTAACAACAATTCGCGAAAAGTTAAAAGTTGGAACGGCGTTAAATCGGCCAAGATAAATGCTTTGAGAGGCCAAACGTTTGCATCTTTTGGATTACCCGCTATCAAAGTCAACCAACGATCAAAATCCTGTTTACTCATCAGGCGGGGAGGTCTTACGACCACAACTATCGGAGCATTTTTGGCTATTTCAGGGTAGGTTGGCGGTGTGCAATGATTTTCTGAGCGTCTTTCGTAAAAAACAACATGGCTCAAAATACAAGCTGTTTGTTTTTCTAAAGCGCTACGGATAACTTGTCGGGCTTCTTCGTTGGGTTCTGCCCAAAGATTTATGTAAGGCGCTAAATTATAGTGATTAGGCTGAATGCTGAAGCTATAAGCCGTACCTGATACTGGTTTATATCCAGTGTAAGCATTTTTATCATCCTGAATATTTTTTCGGCTATAAGCTGCAAGATTCCACGGAAAATGCCCACCTACCCAGCTACCTTCTTGTGTATAAATACTGCAATAATCGTTACCGATTGCAAGCAGATGCCCTAAGTGTTGAAGACCTGTTACGGCAGTTCGTTCTTCCGTATTTCTATCATGACGAGATAAAGCATGTCGAAAAAGATGGACAGCAATAGACTCCAGGGGATTTTTTGCTTGTTTTGCTTTTTTTAGCGCCTTGGCTACCTCTTTATCATTAGGCTCTTTCCATTGTTGAATATCTGATAACAGCCCCTTGCCAGTATCACAGATAAACAGTTCAAGCCATTCTGAATAGTGGTTAGGCATAAATTGAGATTGCCCATATGATAAATGTTTATCAAACGTGTCTAGCCACGATTTAGCGGCTTCTTCATCTAAGGGCTTTGCAGCTCTGACGCGGGCATAAATCCCAGCATATACAGGTGTGTTTTCTGCATGCGAGTGTTCAGATATATTGAGTAACAATTCAAAAAGCAGCTTACGCAATTTTTGAAATAACATGTCGCGACGCAATGGGTGCTTTCCAAAAGCACTTTCAATGACTTGGTCTTGAGCTTCTTTTATAAGCTTTTCAACTAATTTTTGAAGTTTATCTGGCTCTTTGTGAAAATTATCTATCCGTTCAATACGTGCAAAAATACACTTTGCATCTTTTAGATGTGTGTTTTGACTTTGTGAGGCTAATAACCTAGTTAATTCAGCTGAGTCTTTTTGCTGATTACCTTGGATTAAAAAAATAGCATAGTTACTAAATGCACTTAAAAAGCCCTGTTCAGCAAAAAATTTTAGAAAAGTTGCGTGTCCTGGGTCTCCTTCTGCTGCGCCAAGTTCTATTTTTATACACTCTCGTTGTAAACCTGATTCAGCGAGAATTAGCCCAAGGCTCAAAAGCGGCTGTGGGTCGGCCCAAACAACATTTGTTAAATCAATTAAACAAATCTTTACGTTGCCACTTGATAAGTAAGATTGCAACAAACCTAGGGCTGCTAGACCTTTATTTTCTTGAAATTCTTTTGAAAGAGTCCATATGCAGTGGCCCGCAGCATCAGGTTTAGCAGGTAAATAAAATTCTTTCACTTATATAACTTTCCTATTTCAATCCAAAGGAGCAAAAACCAAAAGCAAGTAAGCCAGTTTTGATCATGCTGAATCCGAATTATAGCGGTACGGTGGACTAATATCAGCCACCGGCTCATACAGTAGCAACAGGTCGGTACCACAAGCAACGTCTACAGGCAAGATTGAGTAGTTTATGTTGCCCAAATCTGATTTCTTGCGCTATGCCGTGTTTGACTTTTTGCAGGAAGTAGGCGTTTATTATTCGTTCGGCAGGTTGTTGGGTTATTCTGCATAAAGGTACGTAACGCACCATAGGAATTCAAAAAACATTTTCCAGCACCATTAGGGATTTTTTCCTCAATTATTTTTGGAATCTTGGGAACAGAGAGCGGTAAATGTACCTAAGACTCTGTCTTTAAATTACGCTGCCCAGCGTTGCACAAACGTTCATTTGCGCAATACGGCGAGCCTTTACGTCGCTTGTGGCTTCCCATGATGCACAAACCTATTGAATAATTAAACATTAACGCAATAGGTTTGTGCAACTATTATGCTTATCGGATACCAGCCATTTTATTGCCACCTGGGAGACACTTTAATTTTATTGAGCATATGATTTTTCAGACGAAAAGCTCCAGGTTTCTATCGGCATATAGCCCCTAAAATACCGATTAATTGAAGATAAAATTTGGTGACCGTAAAATCATCGGCAAATATCGCTATGAAAGGGTTTGCGGCAAATCCTATGGTGCGTTACGTACCTTTATGCAGAATAACCCGTTGTTCAAGCTGTTGGAGCCGCATTTTATTGAGCGTAGCGATAGCGCAATTGGAGGAATGTTTACTTCGAGATGTGCGATTACGCAAGCTAATCGCACATCTCCGAAGGACAGCTTACTTACCTTTTATTGTCATTGTAAATTAATTCAATTTGGCAGCTTAGGGTCGACAGCAG
>CAWBFT010000026.1:0-27885 GCA_963788135.1 uncultured Gammaproteobacteria bacterium | reverse complement strand
ATTTTATGCTGGAAGCTGCGCATGTAAAAACCGATGTTACAAGGTCAAATCTGCTTGAGCAGGTAAACATCGCATTATCCAGTCTTGGCGATATTTCTAAATTACCGTATATCTTATTTACAACAGCTGGATCGTTTCTAAGCAACTTTGAATTGGATCCAGAAACGAGATCTCTCGTTCTTCGCCCAGCTGGAGCTGGCAGGATTAAAATGCATTTCGATTGAAAGTGAGGCGCAATATTGCTCAGATGCGTCCTCCTTGCGCGAAATGTTGTACCATTTACGGGTTCAATTTCTATAGGGACAGGAGTTGAGTCATTTGATGAGTATATCCGAAATATATGTTTAAATAAAAAATTACCAATCGAAGTAATGTTGCGCGCAGTAAATGTTTTACAGGATTGTCAAATAAAATTTTATCATTACCATTTACTAGGGAAGCCATTTCTTACTAGTGATGAGGATATTGACGACACAGTTATCTCAATTAGGAAATCGTTTGAGATTCGCGCAAGAAATGGTTGTTCTCAGATTAATTAATATTCAGCCAAACACTCTTCCCCCCATTTTTTGTGGAAACATAATATTTATAGCCCTCCATCTATTTGGAGGGGTATAGAGGTACTGAAACGTCTGCCTAGCGGGATTAGAGAAAAAGTTTCAATTAAAGGAATAGATAAAGATGAGACTCAACCATTAGTTGCCAGTACTGGATGCTCAGTATGCTCATCAAGGCTTCAACGTGCAATTAATTCGTGGAATTTAAATCAGGATTAAGCTATTAACGGACTCTGGTGAGTGTATTCATTGTCAAACAACTGATTTTTCGGCGACAGTCGGGGCGGATATTGATATTAAAAATCTTCAAGACCGTGTTAGATTCAATTTATCTATAATCGAGAAATTATTAGATAACGAGCAAAGTTTAATACAAGTTTCATAAATATCGGATACTGGTTATCTATAACCCCCTATTTAATTATGATTGATCATATTTCAATACCAGTTAACGACCTATTAATCGCCCGATCATTTTACAGTGCTTCCTTAGCACCTCTAGGATACATAGAGATGCATAATGAGTCTGATTGTGTGGGATTTGGGAAAAATGACAGGATTTTTCTATGGCTCTTTGAATGGGTGGGATTCAACTCTCCAATCCATATTGCGTTTTCGGCTGCCGATATTGAGGAGGTGAACAGATTCTACGAGTGGGCTTGGCTCATGGTGGAAAAGGAAATGGAGAACCAGGCTATAGGAAACAATATCGCCCAAATTACTATGCCGCATATGTATTTGATCTGGATGGCAATAACATTGAAGCTGTCTGCAGAACAAAGGGTATAATATAAGTGAAAGTGTATGTGGCTATGACTACTCAAGCTACTTATTTTTTTATCTATAAATAATCACAGTTTAGTATTTTTTAGGCGGAGGCATTGATGGAAAATGGACCAATATATGAAGTGGTAACGGGTCAAATATTATTAAGTAAAAGGTCCGAATTTTTTCGACTTCACGATGAGGTTTTACTGCCAATGATGGCCGAATGTGGAATTAAACCAATGCTACTCCTATTGACTGATATTGGACGCTACGGAAGGTTCCTTGATATCTATCAATTTCGTGACCTTTCTCACTACGAAACGGCCACAAACCTTTTGCTAGACAATCCAGGGATGCCAGATTATCACAAGCAGATTGGTGCTTGTATTGATGGCACTTTTACAGTCGAACTGATGCGGGATTTTCCATATGCAGTTCGCTGGACTCGCTGATAAATTTTCAATTGGTTGTATTGAATATATAACCGGCGGGACAGCGAGACAACCTTCAGACTGATTCGTTATTCTCAGGAGCGTTGGTTTCGATCAGTTTATATTATGCGGCGTGTTTTTGTTGCTCATGGGCTCAATCAACATGCAACATTTGTTTGTTGTCATCCAATGGCTCCATGGGCGATTGGTCCAGTACATGTCGAGGGTGCTTAGCATGCGGAGCAAGGGTCTTGCCGTTAGGGCTCAGTGTCCTGCAAGAAGGCATTCAAGCTATTCTGGTAAATGAGTCCCCCACACATATTTGCGGTAGCGCTAGAACGCTACTTCGAGTGGCTCGAGAAATTCGAGAAAAACTTTTCCTTGATCCTCGTAGTTTAGGTATTCAAAAGTTATTTGTGGCAGGCGAACGGTTATCCGAATCTATTAGGTTGCTACTTCATCAAGAATGGGGAGGAGAAGTGGTAAACGTATATGGAATGGCAGAATTTGACACTATTGCCTCAGAATTTCCTGGTCTTAAAGGGCTGGTGCTGATGCCAGAATTTGAATATATGGTGCAAGATGAAGCAGGACTTAGTCAGAAATTATCGCCTGGGGTTAATGGAGAGTTATTGGTTCGCGAAAATTGCTCAATGGATTGGCACGCAACTAATGATTACGTTGAAGTTATCGATTCCCTGGCAATTGATTTGTACGATTGGACACCAGTTCAATCGATCAAAGTAAAAGGGCGATCTGATCTGAGTGTTGTTTTAAGCGACGGGTCAGTTCTTGGGGCTATTCATATTGAGCAATTACTTGATGTAATTCCAGGGTTATCACAGCTACAAGTTCAAGTTGTTCGCGAAGAATCAAATGAAATATTACGCATTGTTTATCGTAATTCTGATGTAATTCATCCCGTTTCTGAAGCACACATTCTCAATACACTTAAGGCAGTAAATGTTGACTTAGCAGACAGTTTAGAAAAAGGGGTGGTGAAAGACGTAATCTTCGACTCGGCGGAGTATTCATGGATTGTCACCGCGCGAGGAAAGCTCCCATTAGTCGTGGAAATTTAGGAATCTATCATATGAGCCTTTTCAATAATCTTGTAAATCACCCACAATTTCCATGTCGAGAAAGTTCCTACGTTAGGTGGTATCCAAAGTCATTGACTCCGATAACCGAAGATCAATATATTCGTAAGTCAACTCTCCAGGCAAGAATGTTGTCGGGTATATATATTCATGTTCCCTTCTGTGATGAATTGTGTTCATTCTGCCCATTTAATAAGAGAAGCTCTAATAAGGAAGATATATCAAATTTTTTGCAATCGTTACTACTAGAAATTAATTTATATTCGCATAGAACAGAAAAATCCAATATAGGGTTTATATATTTTGGAGGAGGAACGCCATCGGTTCTTAGCCATCAGCAAATTGATACGATACTACATAGTGTGCATCGATCCTTCAATATTGATCCGTTGTGCGAAGTGACGATGGAAATGCATCCTCGTCATCTTGCCTCAAACTACGCATCAAGTTTGCGAAATATTGGAGTAAATCGGATTAGCACAGGGATCCAATCTTTTGATGACCGAATCCTTAAGGCAGTTGGAGCCACTCATACGTCTGAAGAGGCATGGCAAGCTATCAAGAACGCTAAGCGTGATTTTGGAGAGGTAGCAATAGATCTATTATTTCGTTGCCAAGGACAATCTGTTTCAGATTTTCTAAGTGATATAAGGCGAGCAATCGCAATAGATCACATCAATCATATTAGCCTTTACAGTTTGGTACTTCCCATGGGAGCTGATCAACCTTCGAGTTTAGTTGAAGCCGAGATGACAATCGAAGCTTTGAATGAACTTAAGATAGCTGGATTCATTCACTATGCTTCATGCGCTACGGGTGGATTCGATTTGATAAGAGAGGGGAGCCACCCATGCAAATATGAACTTCGTCATTGGCAGGCTCCTCAGGCTGAGTTTCTTGGTATTGGACCCGGGGCGCTTGGTTTCTTAGGCGATTCAGTAACTGTAAACTGCTTAAATATACATAGATACAATACGGAGCTTGAACGCAATTCTTTACCGCTGGTATCAATTACAACTGGAAGCCATGAAGAATTGATGAGGCGTTACTTCGTGCTAGGAGTGAAAACACTTGAAGTAGAATTTGAAAGTTTTAGAAGGCAGTTTTGTGTTGATCCAACCAAATTATTTTACAATGAATTAGAACAGCTCAAGAAATGGAATTTTGTTGAGATATATTATGATAGGATGAAGCTTACTGAGCTAGGTCGTTTATTTGTAGATACAGTGAGCTCACAGTTCTTCTCTAGCAATGAAATGGGAGTAAATCACCCTGAAGAGGCAGAGATTCGTGCGGCTGAAAAAATAATATATCGTAGTCATACGGTTTCGTAGGATATCTCATTTAAGCTTTGATTATTAACTGATTAATAGTGTAAGGATTCTAACTAGATCCAGGCATGCGGACAAAATATCTTCAATCTTATAGCTCAATGTAATTGACACAGTTTTCGACATAATTTATTTGTATAAAAGTTTTGTCAAACAACGTTCCGCTGTCAATGTTGCATTGAGTACAATCTTATTAATTATAAGCCTTGCAATAATTTGGTTTCTATTGGATTTTTATAAAAATATGACGCAAATTACTAGAAGTGAAGCAATAGATATGTTAACGAATGCGCCGCTCATTGACGTACTAAGCGCTGGATTTAAGGAAAAAAATTCTCGTTTTGGAAGCTCTATTACATATGCAAATAATCTTCAAATAAATCCAACAAATCTGTGCATATATTCATGTAGATTTTGTGACTTCGCAGCAAAGCCAAATAGTCAACATGCTTATATGCTTGATACCTCTGAAATATTAAACTCTATAGGCAAGTTACCAGATTTGGATGAGGTTCATATTGTTGGTGGATTATGGCCTAAATGGGGTTTTAGTCAGGCCTTAGAGCTTGTAACAAATATTAGATCGCGTCATCCTAGAATATGGATCAAGGCGTTTACTGCCGTAGAGATGGCTTATTTTGCTCACCAAGAACGCAAACCTGTATCAGAAGTTATTGATCAGCTTAGGGCAGCTGGCTTAAATGCAATGCCAGGTGGGGGGGCAGAAGTTCTTAACACCAGAATTCATCAAGAGCTTTTTCCAGATAAAATTGGCCATAAGGCTTGGCTCGAAATTCATGCTACGGCCCATGATATGGGGATTCCAACTAATGCATCACTTCTTTTTGGGCATATTGAAGCACCCGATGAGATTGTCGATCATCTCTTGTTGTTACGGAATTCGCAAGAAGAAGTTCCTGGATTCGTAAGCTTTATTCCTCTCGCTTATCGAGTGGGTCGTAGCTCTGTAGTCTCTACTATGGCAAGCCCTCAATTTTGCTTACGGGTGATAGCTGTTAGCAGACTGCTATTGGACAACATTCCTCACATTAAAGCGTACTGGCCTTCTATTGGAATTGAAACTGCAGTTCTAGGTATGTCCTCTGGCGCTGATGATCTAGAGGGAACTATTGGGGCGGAAAGGATAATGCATTTCGCAGGAGCTGATACGCCAACTCAGCTTCGGCCAGAAGATTGCCAAAGCCTAATAAAATCCGCTGGTCAAACTCCCCGGCGACGATTCGGCGACTTTTCCATTTCCATCTACCATTAAATTATGGAGCGACCTCTTAAAATTGGATTGATTGATAACGTATCGACTAAAGGATATCAACTCGTTGCTCCCAAATGGCCACACGAATTAACGTATGGCTCACCAGCCTACCTAGCACAATTTCTTTATTGTAATACTTGGGATGTTGCTTTAATTCCAGTAGGGATAATTAACTGCTTACCTAGCAACTACATTTCGCTTGATTACGGGATCGCATCAGATAGATTAGTTCGTAGTGTAATACTAAACATTCATACTCCGACTAACGAAATTGGATCTCAAGATTTGTTAACCTATTTTGGCAATGAATCTGTGTCTTCTGCACTGATGTGTAAAATTTTGTTTCAACGTACTTTTGGCAAACAGTGCCTGGAAGTTGGTTGCAGACGCGATTCAACCGCAGAACTACTAATTGGTAATTCTGGCTTAGAATTTTGGGCTGGATTGCGACGTTCTCGAAATGACTTTGGCAGTCAGATATTAGACATTGGACAGTGGTGGTTTTCTGAATTTGGACTTCCTGCAGTATTTGCTATATGGGTAGTTAATACCAATTTGGAACCTAAATTATTTTCTCAAGTGAATGAATGGCTCAACGAAATTGTAGAGCTGTGTGATTCAAATATAGGAATTAAACTATGGGCTAATGAGATTTCACACGGCTCAATCGATATTGAAATAGCCAAAGAATTTATATACGGATTGCGTTATAAATTAACGCGAGAAGATAGGCAATCGATTAACATCCTCTGGGATCATTTAGATGCTGCGCAGGTCACTGGATAAATAGACCTTATCTTTCAACCTATTTTTAGCAGGAGTAATTTGCATATAGTTATTCTACCAATTGACTGAAATAACTTTAACGCATCACCCAAAATTTTATGGCTTAATTTAGCTCCTTGAATTGTGGATGAAAGAATTGTGGATTTATATATGAGTATCGGATTAATAACAAAGAATGAAGCTATTGAATTCTTGACCACAGCACCACTTATTGAGGTTATAGCACCGGCTCATGCAGAACGAGTAAGGCGCTACGGTGATAAGGATGTTACGTTCGTATGTGACTTTAACCCAAACTATACGAATATCTGTGTGACTGACTGTATATTTTGTAGTTTTTATAAGAAACCCGGAGATCAAAACGGGTATGTTCTTACCATTCAAGAGCTCACTGATAAGGCGATCGCAGCTAGAGCTCTTGGCACAACTACAATGCTGTTGCAGGGCGGACACAATCCGAACATTCCACTCGAGTATTACTTGTCATTGATCAAAGCAATTAGTGTGTCGGTTCCAGACATGCACATGCATTTCTTCTCTCCACCCGAGATAGATCAAATTTCACGAGCATCCAAGATGTCATGGCTAGATGTTCTGCTTAGGCTTCGAGAAGCCGGGCTTCAAACGATTCCCGGAGGAGGAGCTGAAATATTAGTTGATAAAATTAGGAAGCGAATATCGCCAAAGAAAATTGACAGTAAATCTTGGATGGAAATTATGCGTCTGGCACACTCTGTTGGGTTCAAGACAACTGCAACTATGATGTTTGGCCATCTGGAATCTCCAAGCGACATCATTGAGCATATGCAGCTGATTCAGAATTTGCAATCGGAGACTGGTGGGTTATACGCATTTATACCATGGAGCTTCAAGCCAGGTTCATCACCGCTTTCACGTATAGTTAAAGAGTATGCTGGACCAGACAAGTACTTACGTGTGATTGCTGTTGCTAGGCTATTATTGACTGACGTGCAACATATACAGGCGTCTTGGTTTGGAGAAGGCGTGCGATTAGGCCAGTTGGCACTTCATGCTGGTGCCGACGACTTTGGTGGCGTACTACTAGAGGAAAATGTGCTGTTTTCCGCTGAACACAAGGTAGCCAGTTCAAAACTAGATATCATTTCAATGATACATAACGCTGGATTCTCGGCTGTACAGCGCAGCACCCTATATCAGCGCGTAGAAGTATTCGAGCGAAATAATGATACTAAAAGGTCTATTGAATTAAAGCAGAGACAGATTGGACTGAATTGACATTTAGGAATGAAAAATGAACAAAATCCAAGTACGAATTGGACATACTCCCGATGCTGATGATGCATTTATGTTCTACGGATTCCAAACAGGCGCTAGTCAGGTAGATGGTTTCGAAATCAAGCATATTATCGAAGATATTGAGAGTCTCAATTTGCGAGCTTGTGGCAAAGATCCTCTCGAGTGTACAGCACTTTCCCTGAATGCATATCTTGGTGTTAGAGACAGATATGAAATGATGCCAGTGGGGACAAGTGTTGGTCGGGAGTACGGACCTAGAGTAATTTCTACTGATGCACTAACCATAAATGAACTGCGCGAAAAAAAAATTGCCTTACCTGGTCGGAGTACAACGGCAAGTCTTGTTGCGACTATGCTACTTCCACCATTTCAACCAATATATACTAGATTCGATCTTATCCCTGAATTGGTGAAAACAGGTCAAGTTGATGCAGGGGTTGTAATACACGAAGCACAGTTAACATTTCATAATTTAGGCTTGAATTTGGTTTGTGATCTTGGCAAGCTATTTTCTGATAGATATGGTGGACTTCCATTGCCTTTGGGTGTCAATGCTATTCGTCTTGATCTTGACAGTGGACTTAGATCAGCCATTACTGTCGCATATCGCGATTCTATTAAGTTTGCGATGTCTGAACGAAAAAAGCAATTCGGTATAGCATGCAATATTCAAGGGGAGTTAATGAGAAATTAACTGATGAGTTTGTAAGGATGTATGTGAATGAGGATAGTTTAAATATATCGGCGGATGTTAAAAAAGCCATTGATGTGTTAGTTGAGTTTTATGAAAAAAATAATAGTAACTGTGAATGATTATTATCGCGATTAAACTCTGTAATTTATCTATCTATACCGCTGAATGGTTTATTAGTGTGTTATAGATTGCTCAGTGTACGCGCGAGATATTAAATTATTAATTAAGTATATTCATAAACAAGCTGCATTATAAATGCGGAGGTTTAACAACAAAGGTGTAATTTTGAATACAAGCGAAGATATAGCCTATGTTATCTCATGCCTAAAAACGCAGGCTGATTCAAATTCGTGGGAAGAACGGGAAGATGCAGGATTTAGATTGCGTGATATCCTGGAAAATGATTTTGATAAAGGATTTGAGCTAACTGAATCATGGGTTTTTGACACTTCGCCTCGCGTACGCAGGGCAGTGTGCTTGGCCTGTATGCAACGAAAAAAACTGACAAACAACACCAGAGTCATGCTCGTTCTTGGCAGACTGTCTCACTTGATGATGGACGACGATGAATATGTAAGACGATGTTGTGGGCCATATGTGGTTGGTTATTTGGGCTACACATACCCTTCTCTGACATTGCCATGGCTTCATGAGCAAGCTAACTCTGCCGATTTGAATGTTCGAGCTAATGTTGCAAAAGCTTTCAGTCAAGCATTGGGTGGGCGGCATCCTTCTGAAGCGGTTGAGATTCTTCTTCGATTAGCGGATGATGATCGACGCCGTATAAAATTGGCAGTAATTTCATCCGTTCGAAATGTGTATCGACGGAGTACGGAGGGAGCAGAGCTAGTCCGGAATAAATTCAATCCATCCTTCTATAGTGTAAGGGGATAACCTTTGCTATATTTAACTACTAAACTTGTTATATTGCTTTCTGTCTTTTCCTTTCGATTTCAAATTATCACTCTGTTCAATCCAAAGGATAGGCGGATCAACCGCCGACTCAAACACCGTAATATGGTTCGGCAACCCGTCTTGGGGAATGGCTGCCACAACGCTGGCGACAGACAGGTCAGGTCGACCATCCGGCTCACGTAAATGTTATCGATTTTCTCGCGATCAGCAATTTCCATGAACGTTTTGACCTCGCCCGACTCCAGCATGGCCAACCACTGATGGCCAGAGGCAGCAATTGCAGCGGGGTTGCCTTGTCATCCCAGGCTTTGGGTTTTGCCGTTTCACTATTGGGCAACAGGACCTTTTTACAACCGCTGCGACGTATGATTTGATTGGAGATAAATAAATAACAATGTGGAGTGGCTGCTAATTGAATTACTGCAGACATAGTTGACTGACATAGGCGAATGGCAGCAAGGGGTCGAGTCCAGCCAGTCAATGTCAGATTGAATTGAGACAAATTTCTAAACCTCTCAGATCAAGTCTGAAGTTTTACATCCTTCACCAAATCGAAAAAGGTTCGAGCATTACTGATTGCTTCCCTCATGGCTTTTTTACAGCGATTTTCATACGCAAGCAGGGTTTCACCAGGCTCCATAGGAATTATCCCAGCCCATTCACCGATCCCTGTGGAATCACGACATAACAATGACTCCAATTTGCTCACTCTATTTTTAATGCTCATGCCTCATCTCCAATTCATTCAAAATCCCTCCAAGCATATCTTTTTGCTATTAGCATCGGGCGGTAGTGGCGCTCTTAGTTGGTGCCTATAGGTATCCTCGATAATGCCTTCATCAATCAATCGCCTTCTTTCGTTATGTCTTTGAATTGCATTATTCAGCCATTGCCGAGCGTCATCGCTGTTTTGGTACGTCACTTGCTGCTTAGCCTGTGCGGCATGAATATCTTCAAGTTTGCGTATTCTATTTTGTAATGCCTTTTTCTAACTCCAAGATTCATTTGGTTAATTCGCTTGTCTCAATAATCTTTGCCTGATTGCCGATTATTGTGCTTGGGTACGACCTATCGAGGCTAAATAATCAACGATATTGTATATATCTTGGCTGGAAAAATCGGGATTGCTTTCCCAAAGATAGAATCCAATTCCAATATGCATAACTGTTGGTGCTACATCAAGCTCATCCAGTAATTTTGGATCAATCTGGCCGAGCATCATAACCAATACATCGTCCTGGGTATAACCCTCTTTGGCTCCGAGATACGCCGTCAAAACAGCTAGTTTGCCAACTCCATCATTAATAGATAGACAGGGTGCTGTCATTGTCGGGAATTTAATTACATTTGATTTTGTCATGGTACTTATTTCATTATTCGTGTTCATTTTGGAATTGCCTATGTTGTGTTATGTGTTAAAGTTTAAATAAACTGCCTTCAATGTGTAACCCCGCAATGACATGACTCATATTCGCGAGTGGCATGAAGCGTTTGGCTTATCTGATAAGCGTCCCAGGCTAGTTCTGTACTTAAAGATTTATTTCTTTCAACGGCATGACTGTTTCTTCGTCTTGCTCGTCAAATTGACTGAATTGCTGGTCATCTAAAACAGCCGGACGAGTTTGTGTTTTTGCCACTCTTTGTTTGGTATTCATTTGTTTCTCTCCAATGTTTCAATACGTCTGGTTAGTTCGTCTATTTCAACAATCTTGGCTTGATTAGCCAGTGAGGTAATTAGTGCTAGCCCGAAAAGTCACATTTTCAGCTGTGCCATCCGGATAATTTTGGGCAATCCGGCTCTGTGCGACATCGTCCTCCTGCCAAACGAGCCGGTTTTCCGGTGTTTGAGGTGAAAACAGCGCAATTACCTGTATTTTTTGCATACTTCCCCCTGAGCATGGCTGCCCAGGGTTGTTCCGGTTACCAAATCGGTTACGCAGCTGATTTATTCTGCCAACCTTGTTTCGCCGCTCGCCGCCGTTTTTCGCGCGCTTGCTCTTGCTGCCAGAGAATGTCGCCGATGCGGTGGATGTTGCGTGCCACAACGGCTAAGGCAACATAGCGTTTAAAACCGGCGATGCCGTGGTCGCGGCATTGGTCCAGTCCGTGTACTTCTAAGGCATTGATGGCGGATTCGACGGCAGCATGGTTGCGGCGCGCTTGTTTGAACGCCGCACTGTGTTCGATAGCGCGGCGTTCTTGGGAAAGCTTGCCTTTGCGCGGCAGCACCACCTGCTCCAACTGCTCAGCGAGGTCCTGCTGGTTGGCCGGCGAATGAAAGCCTTTGTCAAAGCTGCAGGCCCGAAGGTCCGGAAATTTATGCTGGGCATCCCGGACGATGACGACCGCAGCTTTGTCGTCCGTTTCACCGGCCATCACCCGGTGGTGCAGGATGAATCGGTGCTGGTCTTCCACCACGCCCACGCGCACGCCCAGTTCGACAGGCACGCCGGCTTTCCCTTTACTGATCCATTCGGTATGCGGTCTGGAATAGGGAGAACACTTTTTCGGCATGCGGGATGATTTCGCCATGAATCACGCGCCGTTCGATCTGCTCGATCTGGCGCTCGGCATGGGCGACAAAGCCTTGTATTTCCCTCCGGTATTGCGTATCAGGCTGAACTTGCTGCAAGAGGATCAGGGTACGCCCGACTTTGTCTAGCTGTTTTTGGGCGCTTTCCAGTAACGTTTGATGGGCTTGTTGCGCAGGATCAAGGGTGGATCCTTCGGCTTTCTTCGTTTTGCAGCGCTTTTTCATTTGTGCAGCGCGCACCAGGCGCTTGAAGGCCCTGATGTTGTGCCGGTATTGTCGAAAGTCGCTCAAGCCCACCTCCTCACACCAGCGTCCGATTAAGGTCAATAGCTTACGCAGCGCGTCCAGCAATAAGGTAATATCGGTGGGATAATGCACGTTCGTCTCAACGACAAAGGAGTCGCACCGCCCACGCAGGGCTGCGCCGTCCTTTTTTACCAGAACGTGGCCCTCCTGCACCACCAGCGTGTTGATTTTGTCCAGCAATTCCGGCGTGAACAGACTGAGGTTGTCCACGAGGCTTTGATAACTGTACTGATGCTCGTTGAATGGCCCGTGCCCGAGCATTTGCCTGAGCGTCGCGTGCTGGTTGACCAATTCGTGCAGGCGATCGTAATCCGCGTTCAAATCCAGCCGCAGCACCGCACAGACAAAAATATTCCACAACGGCATGCCGGGGCGTCCCAACGCCTTGTCGATTTTCGGCAGCAGTTCGGATTCCAGCAGCGCAAACAGCGCTTCGCGCAGTGGCTGGTTTAGATACAGGTGCTGCAATCCGCATAACACCTTGGGAATGTCGTCCCGTGATTTTTTATCGAAGACAATGTCGGCAATGTTCACTTCACCCAGGGTCATTTGTTCCGCTTTCACAACGCGCATCGTCGCTCTCCCGGTTGGCTTTCACATGATAGCGCAATGATACCAAGCGGCTCTACCACTGGGAACTTTTTGATGTGCTGCCGCGCGAAGATTTTGCCCAGAGAGATGCAAAAGGGCGCAAAACCGCCTTTTGCAGCGCTGTTTCCCTCATTACGCCACCATCTTCGTTTTGAAAAACGGGCGCAGACTATTGATTTTTATTGCCTATTTTATTTTCGGGCAAGCACTAATTAGCTGGTTGCCAATATCGGGTGCAATTTGGCCTGACATCGTTGCCCTGATGATTTCGTTACCTTGTTCAGTCAGTGTTCCGTTAACAGGCAAGGAGATTGGCATAGCTTGCGGCTTCAAAGTTGGACAAACACGATCCAGAAGCACCTTTGCCGCCTGGACATCGCCGTCCTTGGCCAAATCTACCAGGGTGTTAATTATTGCAGGCATATCATCGGCAATGCATTTTCTAAGCATATAGGACGGTGTTTTACCCGATGGTCTACCTGCTTTATTCCCACTTATACCCTTTTCAAATTTTGCCATGTCTGTTACCTTCCTGCTTTATCAGAGGGAATCGTTTGAACCTTAAAATCATGCTGCTGGTATATCTCAGCACGTTTCCTGTACGCCGAACGACCAAAAGGGTGGTCATCAATAATATCCAACACAAAGGTCTTTATTTTGCCGGGATAAGGCCTCCTGCCGCGCCCTATGGATTGAATCAGGCGGGTAGCTGATGGAGTGGCTCTATCAACTGAAGCACTAACAGGTGAAGCGAATATAATTGCGCCCACATGCGGCCAATCAATCCCTTCACTTAGTAGCGATAAAGTGCCAATAATCAATGGACTATTGGGTGCATCCAACATTCCCTGCTCGCGTTCTTTCTTCGATAGCTTTCCGTGTAAAATTAGGGCATTAATGCCATGCTCTTTAGCCAGTCTATGAAGGGTTTCAGCATGAGCGACAGTTCCTGTCAATACCGCTGTTCCGACAACCCGACTGGATTTGATAGCACGGGTAATTATTATTTCATTACGTTCGTCATCCTCTGCCAGTTGCTTGATAAACTCTACCCAGCTCTCCGGGTTGCCTTGGCAGTTAAAGTGCATGGTGGACACGATTACCGGCAATACGGCACCTTCCACTTCCTTGGCTTCGATTTCCGCCACAACCACACCTAATGCCGCGTGTATCATCATTTCCAGGTTGTCACGCCGCTGGGGAGTTGCTGATAAGCCGAATCGGTATTTTGCCGTCTGCCGATTAATGACGGTGTAAGCTTGTTGTGCCGGCACATTGTGACATTCGTCCACGATCACCAGACCATAATCTAAAAGCGCATTATTCTTGACCAACGACTGCACCAGGGCAACGGTAAAATGTTCGCCTTCCTGCCATTGACCGTCGCCGATGATGCCACATTCAAAACCAGTGAATTTGTTTATGGCTCCTTGCCATTGCTTGGCTAAATCCAGCGACTTCACCAGAATCAAACAACGTTCGCCTAAGCGCGCTGCTAGCTCAATACCCATGGTTGTCTTGCCTGCACCGGTTGGAGCGACGATTACACCGCCACCGCTCGTTATAGCCAGTCTGAGTGCCCGTTCTTGATAGCCTCTAAGTTCGATAGTGGTTGCAAAGTCTACCGGGTGACTGTGGCGCTCATCATGAACATCATCATCTTTTAACCAGTCTTGTGGACATCCTCTTGGGATAATCAGGTTGTGATCAGTCTGCTCAAATAATTCAATAGTTTTAGGTATTGCCCATGCTGCTCGTCCAAACTGTAATGCTTCAGCATATTTCGGATTAGGAAAGGTCAGTGACTTCTTAATACTTACTGACTGTTCACGGGTTAAATCGGTTAAATAAATCTTGTCAGAAATTGTAACTTGCATAATGGTTTGTCCTTCGTCATCACGACGTTAGTAAATATAAAATGTGCCAGAAAAATGGCTTTAAACTCTGATTTTTAACTAGGCTTGGTGTGTGTTCTTTCCTTGGGACAGTTTTAAGGGACAAGGGACACTTCTTATAGAAGTGTGTCCCTGGCTGTCCCCCTAAACAATCTCTTGTCGAGGGACAAGTGTCCCGTTTTGTCCCTTTCTGTCCTTCTGTCCCATGATTCATTTAATCGAAAACTGGCCACGCATAATCACCATGCAAAATAATTAGATTCCTATCAAATAGCTTGTTTCGGCTTCGTGTAAATGCTTTTTTCATAGCTTCCGCTTTGGCCTCTTCACTATCAGAATCAACAGTAATAGTCTGATAGGCTTTACCTCGCCAATGGTCGATATGGACAATCTTTTGCATCTTGCCGGTTAAAGAATCAAAACCGTCAAACTTTTCTTTTATGTCCGCTGTCGGCACTACGCCATGCGCTGTGATTGCATCCCTTAGACTGGTTAAAATTGCATCATCACGCGCCGTTAACTTGGGTCGCTTGGTTTTACCTATTCCATTCGTTAATTCAAGACATAGACTGCACACAGCCTCACCTTCGTCATCGACTCGACCGGGTATTACTACGGGTTTAAATTTGAAATAAAGCGGTTCTGATTTCGCTGCGTTTTTCTGCTTGTCGCAAGTTAAGACTAATCCTTCATCCTGCTTTCTGATAAAAAATTCACTCTCACATGCGCTTGGCAAGACAATGCTTCCGCGCCCCCTGTCGCCATTGTGTCCAGCATGATGGACAACGACGACTGTTTTGCCTGTGGTTCTGAAAACAGCATCAACATTATTGACAAAAGTCGTCATATCTTTAGTGGAGTTCTCATCCAGTCCGCCGAAGTTTCTATTTAACGTGTCAATGATTATCATGCCGGCTTCTGGGCAAAGCTGATTAACTGCATTTGCTACCCACTCACAATTATCACCATTAGTCAGTTGCGCAGGTATTTCGGATACATACAGACAATCAGGACAATCGATACCATACTCAATGACTAACGCAGCAAACCTGTCAGCAATACCGCTATGTCCTTCACCACAGAATATAACAACAGGCGATTGAATTGTGTTGTGACCGTGCCAATCAATACCGGCTGCGGTACAAAATCCCATATCAAAAGCAATAAAAGATTTTCCAGAGCCATATGCGCCTGATATTAAATTCATACCACCCAATTCCAAAATACCTTTGATCGTCCACCTAATGGGTTTTGGGTTATCGATTAAATGCTTTATTGGTACAAGTTTAAATACCTCTGGTCCATTTGTGCCGCTTTCATCAGTTTTGTGCTGTGAATAAGATTCTGAGCAGTTTTTAGCCTGTTCCTGCCTATGAAGCCACTGATTGTGTTTGGTAATTTCAGCATTCCAATTTAATGCGCCCATTACCATTCTCCGCCACACTCAAGTAATCGATAACAATCAAAAGCATCATGGGCAAAACCATCATTGAGAGCATCGCCACCATGCGAAAAAACGCGCTCTATACCATCCGCACAATTCCGCATAATTACCGCACCGGGTGCTTTGGATGAACTACCGGGGCGAATGAATCTATCGAGTCCAGATTGCTTGTAACCATTCCGAACTAACACATCACGCACACTATAAGACTGGTTAAATTCAGTAATGGGATTGCGCCATCCTAGAAGATTTTCGCCTTTTTGTGGATTGCGTGGCGGGATTCTTGGTGCTTCTGGCTCCATACCCAAGGCACTTTCAAAGCAGGTTTTCCATGCATGCCAATTGAGCAACATATCTAGTAAAACAGCAGGCGCTTCTGGAATAGCTGCGGGGTTCCCGATCAATTGGTACTCGCCACCTTCTGGATGCCTTCCATAAATAATATCCTGGCAATTGCCGGAACGTAACTCAAAGATAACTTTGTCTTCATATTTAAGCTGGTGATGTCCTACATTAGGGAAGCCTTCTGGCACTTTAAAAACCAGTTTGCCATGATTCGCTTTTGGGCTTTTTATCTCTAAGCGCAGATCATTTTCTAACGAAGCTAAAAGGTCGAAATCGGTCGTGTCCTCGAACACTTTACGCGCCAGTTTGACATCATCGAGGTCAAGAGCCATCGTATTAGATGCGCCATGATATAACCCAAAATTAAATCCTTTGCAGTTGGCAAAATCGGCCGCGTTATTGCTGTATCCTTTGGGATTAGTAGCGCTTCTTTTTTTATTCCATCCTACGGAGCGAGGTTCTTTTGCTGGCTTACCCTTATGAGGTGGAATGGCAACCAATGACAGACCTGCACTGCATAATTGTTCAATCTGTTCTAACATATAGAACCCCAGGTAATTGATAACCATGCCGCCAGCCGAACAAATTCAGCTTTTACTTGCATAGCTATTAAGATAAAATTGTTTTGCAGTTTTTTGTATTGGGTCGCTGCTCTAGTCGCATAGACAGTGACCTTTATAAACTTATGCGGCATTACACGTCTCCACCAATATAAAGATAACTGGTAATGCGGCGTTTAGCCTTCTTAGGGTCATCTAGAGTCCAATGATTGACAATATTGTGATCTTGCTTTTGAAGCTCTTGAACATGTTCTGCCGAGTGCGGAATGTCCATCTCTTGCCGTGCGGTTATTGTTTGCAGTGGCGAATGGATCAGCCATAATAAAATGTTATGCTGTTGTGATGCATAGCAAATTGTATTTTGGGCGGTGTCTAATTTTTCCATAATTAAGCCCCTACTTTTTCAGAAGTTGAGGTTTGAGGTTGATGCTGTGCCAACCATTCCAATACATCAGCCTTGCGATACTTAACCGCTCGACCAATCTTGATAAATGGAATTCCACCACCAGCCCAACGATCACGCTCCATTGTTGCGGTTGAGCAGTCCCGAATATTGGCAATTTTGAGTTGGTTGAATAATGCCTCATCTGGTGCCGCATAAAATTCAGCGAGGGTTTTTGTGCGATCTTGCGATTTTTCTTTTGACATAAAATTTATCCATTATTTGTGAAAAACAGAATATCTAAGAAGGTTTCTTCTTAACTTTTTTTCATTATACGCCGTTGTTTTTTATAAAAAAAAGGTACAAATAGGCACAAAATAGGCACGGAAATAAATTGTCCCTATTTAAAATTAAGCAGGTAAGGGGATGCAGAATTTCAGGCAAAAAAAAAGGACACATAAAGTGTCCCCTTTAGAATTAAACAAACAGCATTTAAAGGATTGCTGATTTATTCCCTCGCATTAATTCAACAATCTTTTGTTTGCCCCAAAAATGACTATCAAAGCTAGAAAGATCGATAGTTGCAAATAAGCCCTTATATTCCTTGCTCTTTTCGGAATACTTGCCAAGTTTGGTATATACAGTTTCTAGCGTGTAATGTTTTTCTAGTATAATAATTTCATCTTCTAAGTTATAGCCAAGGCTGATTAGCCAAGCTGTTAGGGCATCCAGCCGTCTATCAAATATGTTTTTTCTCTTTTTTTTAACATTCGACTGCTCCTCGCTGCGTATAGGCTTGATTTTATCTAATTCGGTATTCTTAAAATGAAGCTCATGCTCAGAAATTAAGTATGGGTCAAGGTTAAGATCAATATTGCGTTCAGTAAATTCTGTTTTATCGTCAGCGACCTTAACTTGTTTCATGAAAATTATGTGATCGAAGTCGTTGTAACGTTTAAGCCATTCACTAAATTCACTTAGCCAGATGTAACGACAACCTGTCCATTTTATGATTTTGTCTATGGAACGAATACACCATATATCGAATAAATCTTCCGATTGTGGTGTTTCAATATCTTCCCTGGCATCCAGATCATCTTTTAGCATAGCAATCCGATTTTCTACATCAGCCCATTGTTCTGAGGGAATGACGTGGGGACAGCCACTTGAATCCAGGTTAAAGGCAGCAGGGAAAATGGGTTCGTTCTTTTCGTTATTGTAATGTGGGTACACCAATCGTTTCAGCAACATATCCGGACTAATATTCCAATCAGTCACATACGGTATAGTCCATACCGGCAAAGCATCGCGGCCTTGAATTTTAACAACCACATCCATTATGCGCCTCCCTGTGCTGTAGCCTTAAACACAACAACATTATCGGGTTTAGCTCCAGAAGGGTTTAATATAAAATCTAGAATAATCTTCATCGGTTTGTCTTCACAAAAACGGATTAATAACTTTAAGCTGCTCATCGAAGACTTGTCCATGCTGCATGTCTTGGGAGTAAAGCTTTTCGCACCCTGCCAGCAAAGCGGCTGCCACGATAAGTGAATCCCAATGCGAAAGTTTATAGCGGCGGGCTAGGCGGATAGCTTCCCGAATTGTAGCTTTCATCCACAGGGGCAACTTCGCAAAGTTCCAAGTAGGCTTTCAGCGACTTCATGAGCTGCGACTAAGTTTTCGCCCTGTTTTCGCGTCAACACGCTCACGGTCTCGTTTATGACTTGGGAGCTTACAATCACTCCTTGTGTGAGTATCTGTCGTGCCTTATTACGCTTATCGGAATCCTGCCCGACTGCGTAAACAACAATGTTAGTATCGGCAAACTCAAGGACGCTCATGCAGTTCTTCCCTATTGAACGGTGAGCCATCATAAAGCCCTATGTGCTTATCCAAGGTTGCCAGCGCTATTTCCCTGCGCCCGCCCCGCTCTTTTTGGGTCTTGGACTTCAAGAACTCAACAAAATCCAAAACTTCCGCCGCTTGCTGTTCTGGTAGGGTTTTAACAGCCTCAAAGACTTTTTCAGCGATAATGCTCATGGGTTTAACCTCTTGCTTGTTTTCTTGTTAGGTTATGCTGACAAATGAAACTTCATGATTTTGATAAAACTCGGTAACAACGTCCAGCCTGTTTCTCAACAACAATTGAATTTGTCGGTTGGTGCAGTTGCCGCGCCTAATCCAAATGACCTTTGGCGGGTGTCCGTAAAGGATGCTCTTTTCGTAAAAATCGGAATCCTTGCTCACCAGCATAAAGCCGTTGTCTTTGGCATAACGCCAAACGTCATCATCCGATCCGCCGCCTAAACCAATCCGGTCAACATGTGCCGAATCGGGAAAAACGTCGGCGAGCGCTTCCACCATTTTTGGTGATAGGTTTTCATCAAATAGTAGCTTCATCCGGCAATAACACGGCTATGGCGTTCCCTATCGGCGGCATAGGCAAAGCAAGCCCTGATGTCGTCTTGGGTTAGGTAATCATAATCGTCCAATACCTCTTGTTCGGTCATACCCGCCGCAAAGCAGTCGAGAATGTCATCAACAGTTATCCTAAGCCCTCTAATACAGGGCTTGCCGCTACGTTTGCCCGGCTCTATAGTAATGATTTCGTGATAATCGATGGTCATTGCATTAACCTCTTACTTGCTTGAGTGGAATGATTTCGGTGGCATCCTTCAGCCTAGCCGACTTCAGAATAAAATCAGTTATCGTTTGCATAGGCCTACGCAACCGCTCCACATTCATTTGAATATAGCCGCTGGTCACGTCATCGCCTTGTTTATGATTCACCAAAGCCTTAACTGCGAATGATGAAATATCTAACGATTCGGCTATGGTGACAAAGGTTCGTCTTAAGTCGTGCATAGCGAAAGGCATACTCTGTTTTTTCAATGATTTTGGCTAGCTGTCTCTTGGGTTCAACCAAGTAGCCACGCGCACCATCACCAGGAAATACAAATGCACTGGCACTGTTTGCCTTACGGTTCCTCAGCATTTCCACCAGATAATCGGATAGGGGTAGCTGTATTGGCCTTTTATTTTTGGGATCACGCAAAACGTAGCTGTTATCGGTCAAGTCAATATCAGTCCATTGCAGTTTTGCCGATTCATCCTTTCGGGTTCCGGTCAGTAGTACGAAAATTAAATAATCCTTGATGGTGTCGTTATCGATATTTAGCACAGCATCGAACCATGCTGGCAATTGATGCGGTTTAAGGTGACCGGTGCGCCGCTCTACTTTATACCAACTGCGTGTCTGACTGATTCGCTTAACTGGATTTTCAGGTAGTATAGACAAACCCTTGCCAGTTTCATATTTTGCACTGGCATAGTTCAAAACGCTGCGTAAGGTACGAGCACCTAAATTAGCGTAAGCTTCGCCGCGTTCCTCGCCTATTTTTTTATGGCGGCGCTCTACTGCATCGCGGGTAATATCGGTAATGGGCAGTTTTTGCCAATCTGGATAAATGTTATTCATCACACCGTTATAATCCCTCACCGTCTTGGGTTTGAGCTGCCGGGAATCAAGAAACGCCGTGAATACCTCGCCTAAAGTGACTGCCTTAATATTCTTTTCGCGCTTTTCCTGTACCGTATCAATACCCGCTGCAAGTTCGCCTATGCCCTTTTTTGGCTGCGTTCCGTGCCTGTTCAGCGGTCATTGTGGGATATTTGCCTAACACGACCCGTTTCGTCTTATTGCCGATGCGCTGTTGAACACACCATGTTTTTGATTTTGTGCCGACGTACATACCGAAACCGGGAAGCTCATCGTCCCAATAAAACACCTGTCCCTTTTCCGCAAGATCAAATTTTTCAACGACAGATTTTATTAGCTTCATCGCGGCACCCTGTAAAATTTAATAAGCATATAATAAGCAGATTGTTTAAAAGTCTTTCAAAGACCGTCTGATTTATTATAGCAATAAACCTATTAAAACAAGGCCTGATAGTGCTTATTAAAAGTGGTTAGGAGTGGATAAAAGTGCAGGCGTGCTAATTTGTAATCAGCCGGTCGCGGGTTCGAGTCCCATCACCAGCTCCAAATGATTCAAGGCCTTAGGTGCAAACCTAAGGCCTTTTTTACGCTCGCCGTTTATTCACGGACTTGGCATGCACTACCAAGGAATCCCATGAATTTGAGTGGATTGACGGGGAAATTCATCCCGAGGATTTCTCCAAATGCTCTTTTTTTGTTGAATACCATTTCTCCTTAATGTTACCCCTGTTATTCGTCCGTATCTGATTTCGAATAACGGTCAAAGCGCTTAAGCAAAAAATGACGCTCCAGTCTATGAAAATAGACATAAACGCCAGAAATGAATCCCACTGCAATTGGCAAAGCGAAATACCAGTTCTTTTTGGCATAGACCAATAGCTCCAATATTTCCGCCCCATAAAAATATGCCGGGGTTACCGTAATAGCAGCCCAAACCCACGCACTCAAAAGGTTAATAATGGCAAATTTATTTGCCGGATATTTGGTAATGCCAATCGACATCGGAATTATCGTACGCAGACCATAAATGTAGCGCTGCATAAAAATAATGGGCCAGCCGTACTTTTTTAACAGTAAATGCGCAATCGCAAACTTACGCCTTTGTTTATGAAGTTTGCGTTGTATGAAGCCTTTGTTAAAGCGGCCAATGTAAAAGTAGATTTGATCACCGGTAAAACCACCCAGACCAGCTACAAAAACAGTCATGAAATACTGCATGTCGCCGGTGTGAGACATGATTCCACCCATGATCAGACCCATTTCTCCCTCTAGTATGCTCCACAGGTACAAAATAATGTATCCGTATTCCTTTAGCCAACCGATTAATAATTCTTCCATAAAATCGTTAATTACGTTGAGGTAATGTTGTAGTTTTATCCATCTTTTCGTTTGAGCTAACGTAAAACATTTAATAGTAAGACATATATTAACATAGGCTTAGTTGGTCTATTGGAATACTGCTTGCTATGTTAAGAATTTCCAAGCGGATTTATCATTTAGAACGGAACAATCGATGAAATTCATACAGGGACTTCACCTTCATGAATCACTCTGATTTTTGTCCCCCTTTGTGCCAACTGAATTTATATATCCATAAACAGCATCGGAACCCCATAAGTTAGTACAAAATAACTAATTGCTAAAATAATACTAACACTCATTTTTGTCTCAAATGTCTGCCGCAATATATAACTTATAATCGAGATATACCAGATTACCAACATAGCGCCGATGCCGATTGATATTTCTTCCGCATTTTCATAATGGTTCATTACCATTAAAAAATACAACAATTCGGTAATAGTGGCGAGAGTCATAATGAAGTTTTCGCACACAAAAATGGCAATGTACAGTTGATTAAAGTACTGCCATTTGTTAAAGACAAACAAGTATGTGGCAATAGACGAAAAAGCCATGATTGTTCTAAGCAATACTTCCAGAGTACCATCGGCTGGATCAGAAATCAGCCCCTCAACAATAATTCCGGAAATCAGATAAAAAGCGACTGTTTTCCACATGAACGATTTTGAAGGATGTAAATCAGCCGGATTATTTCTAAACCAGCAAAGCGCCAGGTATTGGATTAATAATTTCATGGTAAAGAGTTTTTAAGATATACAAAAAATGGGGGTTACAACCGGGTCAAAAATAAACTTGATATTATAACTGCTCCCGAAAGTTCTGCGGATTCAGATTCCATTGAATTCATGGGTAGTCAATGAAATGTTAGGATGGGCCTTCAAAAACACCGAATGACTTTTTTATTCCCAACCCAGTAAGCGCTCCAGAGCAGGTTGTCAGGTAATCACCTGATATTCGAACAGGTTCATTTAATTTACGGAACCTGAATTTTAAGTGCATCGAAACGCGAATCAAAACACCGGTATCATTTGGAAGGTAATTCGGCAGATTAATGATCACAGCAGCTTATTTTCTAAGATATCGAACGAGGAATAAAATGCAAAATGCGACACTGGTCCAGCGCAGCGCCGATTCGAATCCATCAATGGTGAATACGGGACATCGAAGCTCTAACATAAGGCGAGTGAATCCAAATCTTGAATTGAAGCGCGGACAAATATGAAAAGATTGCCGGTAATGATCAGCCGAATCTTAATTAACCTTAGCTAAAAATTCTGTGGGTAAACGGCATACTTTATTTTGTTAATAAACCGGAGAGCTACAAAATATCCGAAGCGAAATCGGCCAAACGTGAACGCTCTCCTCTCAATAAAGTAATGTGTGCACCATGTGACCAGGTCTTGAAACGATCGACAACATAAGTCAGGCCGGATGTTGTGGCGGTTAAATATGGAGTATCAATTTGTGAAAGGTTCCCGATACATATAATTTTTGTCCCGGGGCCGGCACGGGTTATCAGCGTTTTCATTTGTTTAGAGGTCAGATTTTGAGCTTCATCAATGATCAGAAACCGGTTAAGAAATGTTCGCCCACGCATAAAATTAAGTGATCTAATTTTTACCCGATTCATAATTATGTTTTTGGTTGCCCCTTGTTCCCACTCAGTCTGGCCCAGGCGACTGCCCAGCAATTCAAGATTATCCATCAATGCGCCCATCCATGGCGCCATTTTTTCTTCCTCAGTGCCGGGAAGAAAGCCAATATCTTCCCCAATCGATACGGTTTCACGGGTCATGATGATTTCGTGATAAGCTTTTTTCTCCATCGTCATAACCAGACCTGCGGCCAAAGCCAGCAGAGTCTTGCCGGTCCCCGCCGTACCTAATAATGTTACAAAATCAACCTCAGGATCCAATAAAACGTTTAGGGCGAAATTCTGTTCCCGATTTCTTGCGGTAATTCCCCAGACGTTATTGTGTTTAGAACGATAATCTTTGGCAAGTTCTAAAACGGCAACATGTCCCTCACACGATTTGACAATGGCTTCAAAATTTGAACCATCTTCCATGTACAAATATTGATTGGGATACCATTCACTTACCAGAGGATCTTCCAATCTGTAAAATGTTTTGCCTTTTTCCTGCCATGACTCCATTTTGGTGCCATGTTCATTCCAGAACTCACTATCCAATAATGATGCACCACTGTAGAGAAGATCGATATCTTCAAGCGTCTGATCATTATGATAATCTTCAGCAGTCAATTCTAAAGTGGCTGCCTTGATGCGCATGTTGATATCTTTGGATACCAGAATAATCGTGGTGTTCGGGAGCTCTTTGGTGAGTGCCAAAACAATTCTGAGTATGGAGTTATCAACAATATTGCCTGGCATGCTTTTGGGCAAAAGCGCGGTCATGTCACTGGTCTGGAAATATAAACGTCCCACCCCCTTGCTTGCATCTACCTTTGGTCCGTGTTTAATTCGAGATAAAGGCAACCCATCGTTGAGCGTTTGCTGATTGGCATCGAGGATCAATTCATCCAGAAAACGACTGACTTGTCTTACATTGCGGGCAACTTCCGTTAAACCTTTTTTTGCATGATCCAGTTCTTCCAGGACAATCATGGGGATAAAGATATCATGCTCCTGGAAGCGGAAGATGGCCGCGGGATCATGCATAAGGACATTGGTATCTAAAACAAACAGCTTCTTATCAGGCGGCGTCTGAATATTCATGTTGGATTGATGGCAAGGACAATGATGTTAAGAACAATCAGGGATTGAACAAAAGGATATTACGGGTTTAGTAATGGTCTGTGGTTAGGTAAGTATTTGACGATGAGCAGCAGTGTCAGTTAAAGTAGCCAGGACTTCCTCGACGTGCTTGCTGACTTTTACCTTACGCCATTCATTGATCAACATACCACTGGGGTCAATCAAAAAAGTGCTGCGCTCAATGCCACGTACCTGTTTGCCGTACATATTTTTCATTTTAATAACACCAAATAACTGGCAAAGTTTTTCATTTTCGTCAGAAAGCAAGTCAAAAGGAAATTCCTGTTTGCATTTAAAACCTTCATGGACGCGAACAGTATCGCGTGATACGCCCAATATAACGGCATTCAAGGCTGAAAATTTTTCAAAATTGTCGCGAAAACTCTGACCCTCCTGGGTACAGCCCGGGGTATTGTCTTTTGGATAAAAATAAAGAACGACATAGCGACCCTGATAATCGGTCAACTTTATGGTCTTGTTTCCAGTGGACAGTACTTCAAAATCAGGAACAGTTCCGCCGATGCTTGTCTGGTTCATGGTAAATCCTAACGTTTTATTGGTTCAAGAATTGCGTCTATGTTCAACTGATCGCAAAAATCCAACAATTCTTCTCGAAGTGATAAAAGATGTTGTTGAGGTGGGATAAGAATGACAAACTTGGTTGAAAACACGGACGATTGAATGTAAGGGGCTTGATATGAACTACCGCTTAATTCTTCGATGCCTATGTCACGGTCAAATAGAAAGGAGGTAATTGACTCTACAACGCTATCTTTATCAATTGAAATGGTTTCCAGTGAATACGGCATACAATCTTTACCTTTATCTTTGTCCTTTTGATCGGGTCTTAAAGTATGAATTTTTATTTCCAGACGCTTCTGAATGTTGTCAAGGCAATTCTCAAATTTAGCAATTTGATTCCAGTTGCCCTGAATGAGCAGATATGCGGCGGCGGACTGCCCTAGGTGAGATGATCGTATTTCCACAATATTACAGTTGCAATCTCGGACAACAGGCAATATTTCACCTATAAAGTTGATCTGATTGTTACCTAAAACAGTAATGGCTAGTTGCATTGTCTTATTCGTATTTTTTGGGTGGAGAGCATCAAATGGATAAAACTATGCCAACATTAAGTTTTATTGGTATTAAAATAAAGTTATATTTTCATTGCTGATAATAAAACATCGAATTTAGTAATACACTTATTTTTTCCTTATCCACTGTTTTAATTATGACGAAAGAACAAAAATTCAGACGGAAACGGTCCGCGGCTGATTTTGATGAAAGGGAAGATGATTTCATATTGGCTGATTTGGATTCAATGCTGCATGAAGTGGAACCAGCTCCGGTTCCATTAAATCACTTTCTTGATGACGAAGATGTTATTGATAGATTGCTTGTTAATGCAGGCTTTGATAATCCGGTTAATAACGAAAAAGATTCGCAGACTCTGTTTGTTGATGATATAAATCTGACCAATGACTATAAGGATGCAAATGAATATGTCATTGATCCCGAGAAACTTGCCCAGCCAGATCGACAAGTAGAGATTGAAGATATCTCAGACAGGGATATACATCATGTGACTGATTCTGAAGCGTTCGCTACTAAGGGCTCTCATCTAAGGACTGGTTCTGATAACAAAACAGCTGAGCAGGAAACCCTTGCGGGATCGGGTAATAAAAATGATCCTGCTGTCAATATTGAACCATATGAAAATTTTGATTCTGTTGATGCAGTGCAGAAAGAGGGTAGATTTTCGGATAATCAAACATATGCAAATCTTGACGAGAAGAACATTGTAACTTCTGATAAAGATATTTCCGGTCCCGAGATAAGCAAGTTACCAGTTGACAATGCTGCTGCAGGCGTATTTTTAGTAAAAGAAGGCATTTCGAAACCGGCAAGACAGCAGCAGTCTTTTAGCGAGGTCAATTATCCGAAAGAGGACCAAGAACCAAAAATAAATAAAGCATCAATGATTAAGCAGAAGTCTATTAAATCAGAACAGGATTTAATCAAAAACCCGCTTCAGGATACTGGAAACAATCCGAAAAAAGTCCCGGCAATTACTTATTTGTCGTTTGGTTTTGCTGTTGCCGCTTTCATAGCCTCAATAGTCATGGGCGTATTGCTTTCAAAAATCCAGACCAAAGTATCGAAATTAAATGATCTGGTTTCGATTCTTGAGGAGGACATGAGTGGTATGGCTGAAAAAGATTCAGATTTGGAAGTGAACAACGATGATTCTGATAGTGGTAAATTAGCCACGAAGACCAATCGCAGTGAAGAGAAGACTGAAAGAACATCAGCATCAACAACAGCCATTTCCCGAACACAAGCTAACAGCAATCAACCACAGATCGTCAAAAGATACCAAAGCCGTTGAAAATCCAGCTGCCAAGTCTCCCGTCCCAGGAAAGAAAGAACCGTCAGCTTCAGCGTCAGATAAAACTGAACCAGCCAGAAATAAAGCGACCAAGGTAGCGAACCCCGGAGGCTGGTCCGTCAACCTCACGGCATATGAAGATCTTGATTATGCAAAAAGTAGAGCAGCTAAGTATTTACAAAAAAAAGTTCCTGTTAAAGTGGTCAACGTCGACATGAACAATTCAACATGGTATCGGCTCAAGGTGGACGGCTTTAAAACTAAAGATGACGCAGATGCATACGCCGCCAAAATAAAAAAGTCTCTTAATCTGAGCACTGTTACAGTAGTCAACAAATAAAAAGCCATCCACTACTTGATTGCTTTGGGTATATCAGTCAAGAGCATAAGTCTAGATTGGCTTTTCAACTGATTTATTTGGCAAATTGCTCATCCTGGCACGAAGCCCTGGCCAATCAATGCAAGATTGATAAGACCAGCTTTTTCAATTTTGGATTTTTAATACATGATTTTCGGTTTGTCTGCGTTTTGAACCTGGAAACAGCACTTTTTTAACACAGAATTAGACTAGTATTGTTGCTATTCCAGTATATTTTTTAACAAATCACACCTAAAAAGACGCACGGAGTATAAGAATTAATGCCGAAAAGAAATATCCTTATCG
>CAWBFT010000025.1:0-147381 GCA_963788135.1 uncultured Gammaproteobacteria bacterium | reverse complement strand
TGGGCGGCCGGAGCGGGCGTGCGTATCTCCCTCGGCGCGCAGAGCTTCTCGGCGGAGCTCGCGCCCGCGCTCGGCCGGACGACCCGAGCCGATTCGGCCGCCGCCTTCCGCCCCTGCACCTGCGCTCCGCCGGCGTCGCGAACGCCGGACTGGACCTCATCCACGGCATCCCCGGGCAGACGCGCAGCTCCTCTGCCGCCGACATCGCCGCAGTCCTTCGACTGCGCCCGGACCACGTCTCCTGGTACGAGCTCGACGTGATCGAGGGAACGGCGCTGGCGGCGCGGCCGGCGCGGCGTCGGGTACGGCGCGCAGGTTCCGGCGCTGGAGCCGTCGACCCGGCGACCATGCCCTGCGACCCCATGGACGACGTCCGCGCGACCGGCTACCGGCGCGTCGTCCGGGAGCGCTCGCGCGCCGGCTACGACTGGTACGAGGTCAGCAACTTCGCCCTGCCGGGGCGCCGGGCGCGCCACAACGTGGCGTACTGGCGCGCCCGCCCGTACCTCGGCCTCGGCCCCGGCGCCGTGAGCACCGCCGGCGCCCGGCGCTGGACCAACGCGGCCGACCCGTCCGCGTGGGCGGCGGCGCTCGAGCCGGCGCGCCGCCGCCACGCGCGCCCGAGGCGCTGGACGCCGCCCAGCACGCCGCCCGCGAACGCCTCCTGCTGGCGGCCCGCTGCGGCGAGCGCGTCCCGCTCGCCGAGGTGGCCGCCGTCCTCGACCGCGACGTCGCCGCGAGCCTCGCCGCCGCTGGATTGGTTTCCCTGCACAGTGGTACAATCCGCGTGACGCGAAAGGGGAGGCACGTCGCAGACGGACTGTGCGTGCGCCTGTTTCGCTCTCCGCGTTTAAGGTGGCAGGTTGCCGCTCACGGCGAGGCAAGAGCAGGTCCTGAGGACCGTCATCGAGGAGTACATCGCGCTCGGCGCTCCGGTCGGGTCGAGGCACCTCAGCGAGCGATTCCACTTCGGCGTGGCCGCCTCCACCATCCGCAACGACCTCGCCGACCTCGAGGACATGGGCATGCTGGCGCACCCGCACACATCCGCCGGAAGGGTGCCCGCCGACGCCGGCTACCGGCACTACGCCGACGCCGTCGCGGGGGAGCGGCGAGAGGGCACGCCGGCGCCTCCGCTCGAGCGCGCCCGCGCCGCCAGCGAGATCGACGACGCGCTGCGCGAGACCGCCGAGGCCCTGTCGCGCGTCACCGAGCTGCTCGCCGTCGTCTCGGCGCCGGCCGTCAGCACCTCGAGCCTGCGCCACATCGAGTACGCTCGCCCTGCAGCCGCGCCTCGTGATGGTGGTGCTCATCACCACCTCGGGGCAGGTCACGAAGCGGGTGTTCCCGTTCGCCGACCCGGTCGACGAAGGCCTCGCCGAGTTCGCGCGCGTGTACCTCAACGAGCGGCTGGTCGGGGCGCACTCGGCACGCGGCGCGTCGCGGCCGTGTTCGAGAGCCCCGACCTGCGGCCCAAGGAGCTGGCGTTCCTCGAGGTGCTGCGCCCCGGCGTTCGAGGCGCCCGGCGCGGGCGACGTCGAGGGCCTGCACCTGGGCGGCACGTCGCGCCTCCTCGACAACCTCACCCGCGCCGGCGCCGGCCACCTCAACGAGGTGCTGCAGATGCTCGAGTCGCGGTACAACCTGCTCGAACTGCTAGCCGGGGCCCTGCGCGAAGAAGGCATGTACCTGCGCATCGGCCACGAGACGCGTCGCCGTCGCTGCAAGAGTGCTCGCTGGTCGCGACCACCTACGGCGTCGCCAACCGCAGCCTCGGCACGGTGAGCGTCATCGGCCCGACGCGCATGGACTACCAGCGCGTGATCGCGACCGTGCGCGCCACGGCCGACGGCTTGAGCTCGTATCTCGAAGACATCTGGTGACCACCTCCGACTGGGGCGACCATGAAGCGTGACTACTACGACGTGCTGCGGCGTGCGCCGCGACGCCGACGCCGGCGACATCAAGAAGGCCTTCCGCAAGCTGGCGCGCGAGGTCCACCCGGACGTGAACCAGGAGAACCCCGAGGCCGAGGCGCAGTTCAAAGAGGCGGCGGAGGCCTGCGAGTGCTCTCCGACGCCGATTCGCGCGCCGCCTACGACCACTACGGCTTCGACGGTCTGCGCGGGCGCCCGATGACCGACTTCGAGCACGTCGGCTTCGGCGACCTCTTCAACATCTTCTTCGGCGGCGGCATGTTCGACTCGGTGCTGCGCGACGCCGGCGGCATGTGGGGCGCGGCGGGCGGCAGCTCGCCCGCGCCGCGCGGCGACGACGTCGAGGCCGGCGTCTCGCTCTCCTTCTCCGAGGCCGTCTTCGGCGTGACCAAGGACGTCGAGGTCACCGCCGACGCCGCGTGCGAGACCTGCTCGGGCAGCGGCGCCAAGGCCGGCACCGGTCGGGAGCGGTCCGCAGTGCCACGGGAGCGGCCGCATGCGCGAGGTCTCCAGCCTCGGCGGGTTCGGCCAGTTCATCCGCACCAGCACCTGCACTATCTGCCGCGGGCAGGGCACCATCGTCAAGGAGCCGTGCGCGACCTGCCTCGGCTCGGGCCGCGTGCGCAAGACGCACACAGTGCCCGTGGACGTGCCGGCCGGCATCGCCCCGGGACAGCGACTGCGCCTGGCGGGCGAGGGCGGCGCCGGCGCTCACGGGGGCAGGCCCGGAGACCTGTACGTCGCCGTCGCCGTCAAGCGAACGAGGACTTCGTGCGCGACGGCGACGACATCATCTACCGCCTCGACGTGACCATGGTCGAGGCGACGTGTTCGGCATCACCGCCTACGTGCCCGCGCTCGACGGCGACATCGAGGTGCAGCTCAAGCCGGGCACGCAGCCCGGACAGTTGCCGCCATCTCCATGTTTAAGCGGGTATGAATCATCTCTTTTAACAGAAAGATATCCCTGTCCTGAATATGCCGCCTATCTTCCCTGAGATGAGCGGTAATGCTATCTGCGCCATTTTGCTCCGCGACCAATGCGGCTTGAATCAAGTCTGGATATCGAGCCCCCCTGGCTTGCCGGATAGTCGCCACATGGTCGATATTGACACCTAATAAAATCGGAGTTTTATTCATGGTTTAATCGTTTCAAAATATTGCTGATAACTGCACGACTTTTTAATTGTTTTCCTTGTAAGTGACTGTCTATTACCAGACGCATTAATATTTTAGCTTCACTGCGCACTTTTGGATCAATAAACTCTCTTTTTTGCATAGCCAACAAAGACGCTCCAGAAAACAGTCCATTCACATCCTCAGTCAATCCGAACTCAGCATTGAATCGATATTTTTTCTCCGTATAAATATCTTTTCCGTTCTTAACATCGTAGCTAAGATGTATGCCATAGCCAATTTTTTCGATCAGATTTAACTCAAAGCATCGAAGTGCAGTCTCCGCATCGTTGTCTTCTTCCAATTTAACCAAACAATCGTGGTATTCTTGAAAAATTTCAGGATGAGGATCATATTTATGTAAAAAATGATGGATTAATTCATTGACATAATAGCCACAATATAAGGCTAACCCTTTTAAATCCGACATCTTCCCCAATATTTCCGCACCAGCCAGCGTTTTGAGATCGCTTCGCCCAACGACAGTTAAATTTAATAACTGAAAGGGCCTTAAAACCGCTGCATTTTTCGATTTCGGCTTCCTAACCCCTTTAGCTAAAATAGAAACCTTACCAAAATCTCGCGTCAATACATCAACAAGCAGGCTGGATTCGCGATAATACTGATGATGTAACAAGTAGGCAGGTTGGCATTGAAAACTGTTATCGCTCATTAAAACCTAAACTTAACAAAGCGCGTTCATTATCCGACCAACCTTTTTTTACCTTAACCCAAAGTTTAAGAAAGCATTTTTTATCGATCAGCTTTTCGATATCCAATCTTGCGTCAGTACCAATTTTTTTCAGCATCTCACCATCACTGCCGATAACAATGTTTTTTTGCGAGTCTTTTTCCAGCCAGATAATCAAATAAATTTTAGTGACATTCGGCAATTCTTCGTAACGTTCGACCTCAACGGTTAACTGATAAGGCAGTTCTGCTCCTAAACGCCGGGTCAGTTTTTCACGTACGATTTCTGCGCATAAAAACCGCTCCGACCTGTCGGTCACTTGATCTTCAGGATAGATAAAATCACCTTCAGACAACAGTTCAATGACGGCATCTTCCAATTGCTCCAGGTTAACTCCCTTTAAAGCTGAAACTGGCAATATTGCTTTGAACGGATAACGCTGTTGCATTTGCGACAGATAATCCATCATCGCTTTTTTATCATTTATCCTGTCGATTTTGTTAACGGCTAGAATTACGGGTAATTGTAAGTGCTCCAGTTTCTTGAGGATTATTTCATCGTGTTCGTGCCAAGTTACCCCATCTACTAACCAAATGACGACATCAGCGCCGGTTAAGGTGCTGTCAGCCGTGCGATTTAGATACCGGTTTAATGCTTTTTTATCATTACGATGCATACCGGGCGTATCCAGGTATATGATTTGCGCGCGTTCTGAGGTATTAACACCAAGAATTTGATGGCGGGTCGTTTGGGGTTTTCGAGAGGTAATACTGATTTTTTGCTTTAGCAGGTGATTAAGCAATGTTGATTTGCCTACATTTGGCCTTCCCACCAAGGCTACATAACCGCATTTCATGAAGTTGCTTTATTAAGTATTCCGAGCATTTGTTCCGCCGCCGCCTGTTCGGCTTTTTTTCTGGACACTCCCATCCCAATGCAAGTCTCCGGGATAAGGCGCACACTGCATCTAACGGTAAAGGTCTGCTCATGTGCCAAACCCGTGGTATCTATTAAAGTATATTCGGGGAGTTCCATTCGCTTTGCCTGCATTAATTCCTGTAACTGTGTTTTGGGATCCTTTTGCCAGTTATTTAATGACAAGTTTTGCAGTTTCTCTGCGAATAATTGACTGATAAATTTTTGGCAAGCATGAATCCCCTGATCCATAAATAACGCGCCGATTATCGCTTCCAAGGCATCCGACAGAATTGAATCCCGTCTAAAACCGCCGCTTTTTAGCTCTCCCGAACCTAAATTCAAATAATCACCCACCTGATGGTTTCGTGCGAGTTCCGCCAAAGAAGTTTCGTTAACCAAGCTGGCGCGTAACCTGCTTAATGTGCCTTCATCAGCATCGGGGAACGCTTCATATAATTTCTCTGCAATGACAAATCCCAGGATTGCGTCGCCAAGAAATTCCAACCGCTCATTATTTTTAGCGCCAGCACTTCTGTGGGTTAACGCTACAGTAAAAAACTGCGGATGCCGGAAAGCCAAATTCAGCTTTCTGGCTAACACATCGGGCGATTTGATCACTCGTGACCAACCTCTACAACATCGTTAAATTGAACTAACGCGCTAAGGTTACCGACAATCTTCTCGACCACCTCATAGTTGGCTTCAATTTTCATATACCCCCCCCGTTTTGCAATCTTGAAATCGCGTGCTGTAACCCGAGTAATATAGTTCATGCCCAAGCGCTTATCCAATGTGCTCCTGATATCGTATTCACTCAGAGCTTCAAGATTTCTTAAGTCTTCAATCTCAGTTAAAACTGTTTTAACTTTAGAGTGTTCCAGATATATAGGTCCAATCTTGAGGATTAAAGTAACAACTATGGCAACCATCCCCAGCAAAAAAATCAAGGAAATTAAAGTTAACCCCTGTTGTTCTTTTATAGCTTTACTCATTGCATCCCCGGTCTTCTTATTCACAATAACGAAATCGCCGTTAACAATGTATCTAAGTTTAGTTTATTTTAGCACAGTGCCAATACGATCAAAGCCTATACCATGATGATCCCAATCCCAACTCATCCAGATAAAAAACGCTTTTCCGACTAAATTTTCCTCAGGAACCGTGCCCCAATAACGACTATCGTTACTATTATCCCTATTATCGCCCATCATAAAATAATTGCCTTCAGGAATTACGTAAGTACCTTCTGCAGAGGGCACTTCGTTGCTGACAAGAATCTGATGCTTGACTCCGGTTAAGTCTTCATCTTGCAGTAAACTTCCAGTCATATTCTGGCCTTGACCGATACCTTGATATACGCCCGAAGGCATCTGTTCTATGGGTTTATCATTAATAAACAATTTTTTGTTATAATACGAAACTTTATCTCCCGGCAAGCCAATCAATCGTTTAATGTAATCAACGGTAGGATCTTTGGGATAGCGAAATACAACTATATCACCTCGCTGAGGCTTGTTTATCTCGATAATCTTTTTATTGACGATAGGAATCCGAATACCATAAGTAAATTTGTTTACCAGCAAAAAATCCCCAATCAACAACGTTGGCATCATGGATTCGGAAGGAATTCGGAACGGCTCTGCTAAAAATGATCGCAACAAAAAGACAATCAACACAATTGGGAAGAAAGAACGGGCGTATTCGACAGCAACCGGCTCATTTTCTTCATCAAACTTTTGCCCTTTTGATTTTAAATACATTAAATACCCACCCCAAATCAGGCCGGTAATAACAGTAGCAACAAACAGAAAAAAGGAAAAATCATAATCCATGGGCAAACCTGACGTTATTATTGGTAATTTTAGGGTTGTTATTCTTTGTTAAGTTGCAAAACAGCTAAAAACGCTTCCTGAGGTATCTCAATGTTACCGACTTGCTTCATGCGTTTCTTCCCAGCCTTCTGTTTTTCCAATAATTTTTTCTTTCGAGTTATGTCTCCGCCATAACATTTAGCGATGACATTTTTACGCATAGCCTTGACGGTCGAACGGGCAATAACCTTGGAACCTATAGCCGCTTGTATCGCTACTTCGTACATCTGTTTCGGAATCAAATCTTTCATTTTCTCAACCAGATCACGGCCACGCGTTTGGCTGAGATCACGGTGAACAATGATAGATAATGCATCAACTTTATCGGCATTGATCAACACATCCAGTTTAACCAGCGGTGCTTCCTGAAAACGCAGAAACTCGTACTCAAACGACGCAAAACCGCGGCTAACCGATTTTAAACGATCAAAAAAATCTAACACTACCTCACTCATCGGTAGTTCAAAATGCAATGAAACTTGCCTGCCCGCGTATTGCATATCTTTTTGGATGCCGCGTTTTTCAATACAAAGTGTAATCACATTTCCTAAATATTCAGTCGGCACCAGTATATTGGCGCGGATGATGGGTTCCCGAATACATTTAACTGTCCCGATATCGGGTAATTTGGCAGGATTATCGATCATCAACACACTATCATTGTGCATGACAACTTCATAAACTACCGTTGGTGCGGTAGTGATTAGATCGACATCGTATTCCCGTTCCAATCGTTCCTGCACGATTTCCATGTGTAACATCCCTAGGAAACCGCAACGGAAACCAAAACCCAATGCTTGCGACGTTTCCGGTTCGAAAACTAAGGCCGCATCATTCAGGTTAAGTTTGTTTAACGCTTGGCGAAGATCTTCATAATTATCGGAATTGACTGGGTACAAGCCGGCAAATACCCGTGGTTGCACTTTTTGGAAACCGGTTAATTGTTCCGGTGAGGGATTATCCGTCCAGGTAATCGTGTCACCCACTGGTGCCCCGAAAATATCTTTAATACCAGCAACAACATAACCTACTTCGCCTGTATTAAGAATGTCTTTTTCTAATCTTTTTGGGGTAAAAACGCCTACTCCATCGACCTGAAAGGATTTACCGGTCGACATGATAGTAATTTTTTGTTTTTTACGAATACTGCCGTTAACAATCCTCACCAGTGACACAACACCCAAGTAACTGTCGAACCAGGAGTCGATAATTAATGCTTGCAATGGCCCGGCAATATTACCTTTGGGCGGCGGCACCTTAAGCACGAGTTGCTCAAGCACATCTTTCACGCCCAAGCCAGTTTTGGCGCTGATGAGCAAAGCTTCGTCGGCGGGGATGCCTATAACTTCTTCAATTTCCTCTTGTACACGCTCAGGTTCGGCTGAGGGCAAGTCAATCTTATTAAGTACAGGTACTACTTCCAAGCCTTGTTCTATGGCTGTATAACAATTCGCTACGCTTTGCGCTTCAACGCCCTGGGCAGCATCGACTACCAACAAAGCACCTTCGCACGCCGCCAAAGAACGGGAAACTTCATATGAAAAGTCGACATGTCCAGGCGTATCAATGAAATTCAAGCTGGTAAGTCTTGCCATCCTTGGCCTTAAAATCCAGCGTCACACTTTGTGCCTTGATCGTGATACCCCGCTCTCTCTCTATATCCATCGAATCGAGAACTTGTGCGGACATTTCCCTATCGGTTAAACCTCCGCATAGTTGAATAAAACGGTCTGCCAGTGTTGATTTGCCATGATCAATATGTGCAATGATGGAAAAATTTCTTATTTGTTGTAAATCCACGAATTATTTATCTATTTTCAAAGCCAAATACACAGGGTTGCCACGCCGCTGAATCAATACCGCTACCGACTTTCCTGCCGGCAAGTTTTTGATAATTTTATCAAAATCAGCAGTATTACGAACGGTATTATTTTGAATACGCAGTATGACATCGCCCGGCTGAATGCCCGCATCGGCCGCGGTACCCTTATCTACGTCTTGAACTAAAACGCCGGATTTACCATTTTCCAGAGCTTCCTTTTGTTCACTGGTTAAATTAGTCACGGTAATACCTAACCGGTTACTAGGCTTGGCTTCTGTCTTTTGTAATGGCGGTTTATCTATCCTGATCCGGCAACAATCCAATTTTAAAGCTCACCGTATCAGTATTACCATCCCTGATGACGTTAATTTTGCCGCTTCATTGATCGGCGTCATCCCTACCATTGGCGGTAAATCTGAAGAAGTTTGGATTGGCCGGCCATTAAATTCAGTAATAACATCACCGACTTGTAAACCGGCTTTTTCTGCCGGACTATTCGGCATTACCTTAGATACCAAGGCACCATGCGGTGTCGTCATGCCGAATGATTCGGCCAATTGTCTGGTAACATCTTGAATTTGCACACCCAACCAGCCATGAGCCGCTTTACCACTGGTTTTAATTTGTTGAACAACATTCATCACCACATCAATAGGAATGGCAAAGGATAATCCCATAAACCCGCCGGTGCGGCTATAAATTTGCGAGTTGATCCCCACAACTTTGCCATCCATATTAAACAATGGTCCACCGGAATTACCCGGGTTTATCGCCACATCGGTTTGAATAAACGGCACATAATTTCCACCCGGCAAACTCCGGCCTTTGGCACTGACAATACCGGCGGTCACTGACTGTTCGAAACCCAAATGGGGAACCGATGGCTAACACCCATTCTCCAACTTTCAGATCGTTGGGTGAACCGGTGGATACTACTGGCAAACCATTGGCTTGTACTTTTAATACTGCCACATCCGTACGCGCATCGGAACCAATGAGTTTGGCGACTAATTCTCGACGATCAGTTAGCTTAACCACAATTTCATCGGCATCTTTAACCACGTGGTGATTGGTCAACACATAACCATCACTAGAAATTATAAAGCCTGAACCCAACGATTGAGTATCGCCGCCGAACCCAAAATCACCACCACCTTCGGGATCGTTAAAAAAATGCTTGAATAATTCCTCCATTTCTGGGGGTATCCCATCAGGTAACTGCTGGTTTTTAGGTAGACCTTTTGGCGCGGGCCGAGCCTTTTGCGTAGTGCTAATGTTAACCACAGCGACTCCATTCGCTTTCACCATCTGAGTAAAATCAGGTAACTGCGCCATTGCTGCTGATTCATTCACTAACATCAGCGCAAAAATACAGTAAATTACCTTTTTAATCATAAATCCTCCACACCATTCTAAAGTAGGAATAACAAATTAACACACAATCTTATGGACAACCCTAACGGCTTTCACGATTTTTAAAAGCATATGGAATTGAGTTTAACTGACGATTTAAACTTTACGCGTAATACAGCCTTAATAGGGTTAAGGGTTAAGTTCTATCCCTTCTGCTATCATTTTAACAGTATCTGCCGGAACTTCCCCTAAAACAGTAATCTGAGAGGAAGATATGTTTCGGCTAATTGAATTAATAGCCCCCACCGAATGCGTACCTTCTAGAGCGTGAAGATCAGGCGAAATGTCAGGTTTTTTACTTTCGGCATAGATTGATACAGAAGCAAGTCCATCACTCAGTACGAGGTGATCAACAGGTTGCCCTGATTGATGAATAGGATTGCGGGTAAAGAAAATTTGTTTAAATCCAGGTGGTAGTACACGCGCCGAGAAATCAGTGTTAATAACTTCTTGAGCAGCCTCGACATCAGGTTTGATAGCATCTTGCAAATTCAGGCTCTTTGCATCTGTCTTGTTAACTTGCAATTCGGTAAAAACAATCTGCTCAAGTATGTTACTGGATAAATCGTATATCACCGCTTTTATTGGCAAAAAATGCGCTTTCGTTACCCATACTTTCCTTAAAAAGCGTAACTTATCCTTAGGTTGAATCTTGACAATATAAGCTGGCATCATCGCAACGTCCTCTTCGCCAACGACTTCAAAATCATAGCTTTTCTGTAATTCATCGATATTATTAGGCATATCAACGATAAATGAATGCTGATAAGGCCTATGATCGACTATCAATTGTTTGGTTGCTTTAAACAGGCAGGTCACTTCGCTATCCTTTCTAACAATTTCTCGCTGCGGTGAATTTAACGACACCAAACGTTCGTGACTTCGCTTACCATCTTCCAGCGAATGAAAATATTTCATCGCTTCAAGATTGTCATTTTTATGAAAGACTATTGTACCTTGATAATCCGAAGTCTCCATCGCCTTGACCATGCGTTGAAGTATTTCTTTACCTGACAGCCGAACATCCTCTGCCTTCGCGGTATTGACCACCAGCATGACAAAGAGAACCAAAAACTGCACCACGGTTATTTCTGACCGTAAGCCGCCACTTTGGCATAAGGTTGGAGACCCACACCGCCATTCATATATACACTCCCATTATGGGCTTGTAAATAGTCGTTAAACTCTTCGGTCATAGGCTGGCGATCTGTTACCTTTTGTTTAGGATTTTGCGCCAGCATGATGGGCGATTTTGGGGTGGATAATTCGCTTGAGGAAGACGTTGATAGCGCATTCGAATCTAGCGTAGAACCTTGATAATTCTTAACCGCTTCCCCTACCAACACCGCGGCTGCAATCGTTGATGCGGCCAAAGCAAATAATTTTTTTCTTGGTTGATGGATTGATTGCTTGGGTAACAAATAGGTCGGTTCTTGCTGAATTTGCTGTGATATTTTATCCAGAAAATCTGGTCTTAACTGTTGATATTCTTCAGCTTTCAAAGCATGGCTTACGGTTTGATACCTAGCCATTTTAGCTTTGAGGGAGGTGTCCGTTTTTATTCGTTTTAGAAAAGCTTGAGCTTCCTCATAGCTTAATTCATCGTCAATAAACATGGACATTTTTTGGTTAACTTCATTATGCATCGAACATCACCTTAATCGAGCAAAGGGTTTAATTTATTATCGATTGCTTCCCTGGCCCTAAAAATTCGGGAGCGAACCGTACCAACAGGACAATCCATTGCTTCAGCTATTTCCTCATAACTCATTCCTTCAAATTCCCGGAGTGTAATCGCCACACGCATCTCTTCAGGTAAATTTTCAATCGCTGATTGAATGGTGTTGACGATTTCTTCTCCTAACAAATGCCGTTCAGGAGTATCTAATCCTTGCAGTTGTGGCGCGTTTTCTATTGCTTCTGCATCCTGTACGTCGACTTCGTAATCTGAACTGCGCCGGGATCTGGAAACCAAGTGATTTTTTGCGGTATTGATTGCAATCCGATACAACCAAGTATAGAAAGCCGATTCTCCGCGAAAGCTACCCAACGCTCGATACGCTTTAATAAAAGCTTCTTGCGCTACATCCTGAGCTTCACCGTGATCCTTAACATAACGGTTAACCAACTGTACGATTTTGTGCTGGTAACGCAGCACTAAAATATCATAAGCTGATTTATCCCCCCGCTGAACGCTTGCCACCAGTTCTTCATCAAGTAATTCCTTATTTCTGGTACGATTATTCACTCGGGTTTTCGATATGACTTATATGACAAAAAAAAATTGCAAAAGTTCTCTACGAGAAAGATATCAACATCACAAAAAAACGCTATTATCCACAAAGTCAGCCAGTTAAGCGAGTTTCTTTGACTTTTAAAGTCTCATCGCCTAATAATTCAACATCAACAGACTCAAATTTAAATAAAGCGCAAATATGACCAGCAATTATTATGACGTTTTAATCATTGGTAGCGGCGGTGCTGGACTTACTTTAGCTTTAAAGTTAGCTGATCAACGACTGAAAATAGCCGTATTATCGAAATTTGCCTTGACCACCGGCAGTACTTTCTATGCCCAAGGTGGAATTTCCGCTGTTTTTGATGCGGACGATTCCATACAATCCCATATTGACGACACCTTGAATGCTGGCGCCGGTTTATGTGACCCTGAAATTGTCAGGCTTACTGTTAGCCACGGAAAAGACTCGATAAATTGGTTGCGTGAGCAAGGCGTCATTTTTACTGAAGAAACCGCCTTATCCGGTGAAACAAAATTACATTTGACCCGTGAAGGCGGACACTCCCATCGCCGTGTCGTACATGCCGCTGACGCTACGGGCAAAGCGGTATCGTTATCCCTTATCGATCGAGCACAAGAAAACCCTAACATCGATTTATTCGAACATCATAACGTTGTCGAATTAATCACCAGGAAATTAGCCGACAGACCCGGCAAAAAAGCGGTTGGAGCCTATATTCTCGACTCAAAAAAGCACAAAGTCACAACATTTTTAGCCAAAACCGTCGTTCTAGCGACGGGTGGTGCTAACAAAGTCTATTTATATAGCACCAATCCACAAAGTTCTACCGGCGATGGTATCGCCTTAGCTTGGCGAGCTGGATGCAGAGTCAGCAACATGGAATTCATGCAATTCCATCCCACGTGTTTATATCATCCGCATGCGGGTTCATTTTTAATTTCGGAGGCGGTTCGCGGCGAAGGCGGGCGATTAATATTACCCGACGGCTCATCCTTCATGCAAAAATTCGATCCGCGCGGCGAACTCGCTCCCCGCGACATTGTCGCCCGCGCTATTGACCATGAAATCAAAAAACGCGGGATAGACTGCGTTTATTTGGATATTAGCCATAAACCCTCTCCATTCATTATCGAACACTTTCCCAACATATATGAACAGTGCCTAAAGTTCGATATTGACATCACTAAACAGCCGATACCCGTGGTTCCAGCCGCTCATTACACCTGCGGCGGGGTCATGACTGACAGCTATGCCCGCACCGATATTGAAAATTTGTATGCGATTGGCGAAGTTGCCTCGACTGGCTTGCACGGCGCCAATCGTATGGCAAGCAATTCACTGCTGGAATGCCTTGTATTTGCGGATCGAGCCCATGAAGATATTCTAAAAAAACACGCCAACATCGCCTTGCCGCCCCCAGTTCCCGACTGGGACGAATCGCAAGTGAGTGATTCGGACGAAGAAGTTGTAGTTTCACATAACTGGAGTGAATTGCGCCATTTTATGTGGGATTATGTCGGTATTGTGCGAACGGATAAGCGCTTGCATCGGGCGATGAGTCGCGTCGAATTGTTAACTCGCGAAATTGCGGAATATTATGGTAATTTCAGGGTCACCAGCGACTTGCTGGAACTCAGAAACTTGGTGATTGTAGCGGAATTAATCATCCGCTGCGCCATGATGCGCAAGGAAAGTCGGGGCTTACATTACACCTTGGATTACCCCAACACCGATAACAGCAAACCGCCGCAAAATTCGGTGTTAATTCCCAGTTCTTTTCAACGTTGAGACGTGTTAATTAAGGTATCTAGCAAACGCGCTGCACTTTCACAAGCGGCAACTGAATTTTCGACCCGGCGTTGTAAAAGGAAACTTTTACTTAAACCGTCAATATCACGGGATGCATATTCGTTAAGATCGCCGCATTTACTTCTCATCTCCTCTTCCGCCGCCAGGATTACTTCTTGATTCTCTTTAGGGATATCGGCATCCTGTAACAACATCATTTCACTGGTCATCTTGTTCTGTAACCGAAACGCCGCTTCAACCCGTTTTTCAAAGTCTTCCAGCGATTGCCTATCAGGTCCGTAACCGCTAAATGGAAGAGACGCACAGCCCACCGATAACAGCAAGTTAATCAATAAAAAAAGACGTACAAAATTAGAATGCCCAGCCAAGAAAAAGCCCTGATATTTTTCAATTATAGTTTCCGCCGTATAAATCGGCTTTTCTATAGTATAGAGGTTAACGTCTTTCAGCGCAGTCATAATCTTCCGACAGACAGCAAATCTAAACCGATTTTTAAAAATTATTAGTTATCGGTGTATACTTTCCGTCTGCTTCATACCTATAAATCTGAACAAAATGAGGTCTTCCTGATGGCTGAAAAAACGGTAAGCAAATATCTGCTTAACTTGGAAAAACAATTCGCCAACGACAATCCGATTTTATTGAACGCAGCTAGAATATTCCACGGACTGGATCAAGTGGAGTACGACTTAGGCCTTATCGAGAATGACGAAACCACCGCGAGCAAACATTCATGGTGGCCCATCATCAGTTTGATCGGAGGCAATTCCACTGCAAAATCCCGCTTCATCAATAATTACTTAACCGGCGATTCCGCACAGGCCGGCATTCAAGCGGCAAACCACAAATTCACGATATTAGTTAACAATAACCAGGCGAATTCCGTTACCCTACCGGGCACAGCCCTGGATGTCGATAACCGCTTCCCATTTTATAAAATCAGCCAACGCATCGAACAATTGTTACCGGGCGAAGGTCTGCGCATCAACACCTATTTAGAACTTAAAACTGTTTTCAGCGAACGACTGAAAGGCAAGCTATTTCTTAATGTGCCCAACTTGAATGTCACTTCCGGCCTTCCAGTACTCTCCATGTTAACCAAGCATGTGATTGAAAATTCTGACCTCATCCTAGTTTTTTGCGATGTATTCGAAACGCCCGCACCACTGGTTGATGAACTGGTTGAGCAGATAAACATGTACCAGGACACTAACAAATTTATTTTCTTGATTGACGCACCTGCGGCTAACTCATTCTACCCAACCAATGGCAGCGAAATTATCTCATCCTGGCGGCGGCGGCTTGCTGATCTCGGCATAAACACGGGACAGTTTATTTTGTTGCCTAATCAAGAGCATAGCTTAAACATCCAAAACGAAGCACAATTTGCGGAGATTGATCAGCGTTTAACCAATGTCCAGCATGATCGTTGTTATCGAATCCTGCATGCACTGGACAGAAATATTCACGATATTGAGAATATTTTTGTACCTGAAGTAAAACAAGGCATCGAAACATGGAAAGAGCGGGTAAATCTGTCAAGCATGTTAATCCTGGGGTCAATAGCCGCACTTTTGGTATTCGCCGAGTTGCAAATAGGGATTTTCGACTTACTTTTGGATCCTGTTACCGGATCAATTATTTTACTGACTATCATAGCTATTATGCTGCCTTCGCACCTGATCTTGAGCAAAGTGCAGGCTAAATTTATAGTTAACAAACTCAACGAACGTCAAAAAGAACTCAATTTTATGGAAAATTTAGGAGAGTTTTTCGAAAAAAACCTGACGTTCGCCAGAATGTTATTTCCGATTTCGGAACCTGCCGGCTGGAACAAAAAAACCAAAGCAAAATTGGCTCAGTTAGTCGATAAAACCAAAGATTTAGTGCAAGATTTAAACGACAGCTTTAGCACGTATCATGATAAAGGTACTCGTTAACTTAAATTCAACAATGACATGCCTGTTAGATAAGTAGCATTAAACAATGGATCTTATCAGCGAGTATTTAGCGGTATGTTGGTTAAGCGGCGACCCTATGGAGCTCCCCAGATCAAGCAGCTTATTGAAAAAAACACTGTTTATTTACTTCTTGGTTTATTACTTACTGCAAGCCAACATGACAGACGACCCATTCGAGTCAATTTATGAAGTTGCCTTTCAGATTATACTCACCTTCTTGTTTGTCGCCGTTATCTTAGCTCTGAATAAAACCTTGTATGTTTATATTCAAGTGCTAACAGCCTTGTTGTTCTCTGCAAATTTTATATCCATTTTCCTGGTTCCAGTGATGGTCTGGTTAACCGTCAGCGAAGAACCATTAAGTTATTATTTTTTCTCTCTTTTAGTGCTTTGGTATTACGCAGTAGTTACCTATATCTTTAAATATTGCTTGGTCATAAACGTAGCTGCCAGCTTAGTCCTTGCTTTCCTTTATTTCATTGCGACTTACTTGGGCGCATTTGCTTTAGGACAGATGATCTGAATTTGTTAAGCCCGTAAAAAACAGGCAATTATTGGTGTTTTGCCTCAAATCAGCGCATTCAAGCGAAGAAATCATAAAAAAATCCCGGTTTATTGGGGTTTTAACACCTTGCAATAGCGAAAACGAAGTCATTGCATGCCTGCAACGTTTGCATGGTGAGCACTCCGCTGCCAGCCATATCGCTTTTGCTTACCGGATTAAAACTAACAATGGTTTCATTAGCCGCTTTCATGACGCGGGAGAACCAAGTGGAACAGCAGGAAAACCTATTTTCCAGCATTTGGAGGGCAAAAATCTGATGAATGTGTTGCTGGCGGTCATCCGATATTTTGGCGGGGTTAAACTTGGGACGGGCGGACTTACCCGAGCCTATGGTAATGCGGCCAAACATGTTATCGAAAACGCTGAACTTTACCCCTATATCGAATACGTACATCAGCATTTGCAAATAGATTACAAACAAATGCAGTGGTTAGCGCATGTACTGAAAAAATTGGACGGCGAAATTATTGACCAAAATTTTGCTGAAAACGTCTGTTTAACCATCAAACTCCCCAAAGAAAATTTAGCTTCATTCATTGAGACTTTTAAGGGTTAACCGTAAATGAATATAATTATTTATGTTTTAAAAAACAATTCCACCCTAAAGTTACAAAAAAATAGACAAAACCAAAATATTGCTTGGGCAAAACCAGATTAAAAAAGGAAAAAGTCCTATGCCATAATCCTTTAGATACAGGCATCATTATAAAATAATGAATCAAGGATTATTCCTGAATGACTTCAAAAATTGATGTTCTATTGGTTGACGACCATGCTGTGGTAAGAACCGGTTATAAAACCTACCTCTCTTTATCCGATAATATTCGCACGATATCTGAAGCCGATCGCGGGGAAATTGCTTGCCAATTATATCAAAGCTATAAACCTGATATTGTCATTTTAGATTTATCAATGCCAGGAATTAGTGGCTTTGAATGCATCAGGAGATTGGTTAACCGGGATCCAAACTGCAACATCTTGGTTTTTAGCATTTACCGAGAACTGGTTTATGTCTCAAGGGCGTTAAAAGCGGGCGCCAAAGGATATATTAGTAAAAATAGCAATCCAGAGATGTTGATTTTCGCCGTTTGCCAAGTGGCGAAAGGAAATTCTTACATCGAGCCTACATTAGCACAAGAGCTTGCAATTAATATTTCTTTAAACGAAGATAAAATTAACCTAGTCACAGACTCACGCCCCGCGAATTTGATGTTTTCTGCCTGTTGGCTAACGGGTTAACAACCCGAGAAACAGCGAAGAAACTATACTTAAGTTATAAAACCGTCTGCAACCACACGACATCCATAAAGGAAAAGTTAAACATAAACACTTTGGCTGAATTTGCTTTGCTAGCTACTCAAGAAGGCATCATTAAAACACCTCTGCAAGAATAGTCACTATCGTCCAAGATAGAATAAAAAAGGCCGGATAAATCCGGCCGAGTGCGATATCAGGCATTCTGTTTAATTTAAAGAGATACTTACGGCGTGGTATTAGCTCCAGCAGGCGCATAGCCGGGAATGCTTTTAAAGATGACAGGCTGGCCTTCCTGTCCCATTTGGCGTATCTGGATTGCACCGTTTAACACTGCAGGAGTCGCTGTGGTGCAAGTACTTTTTACATACAGCCAAGGCGAATTCGGTTTAGTAGAACCATCGTCATCTTCAGAATTCAAGTCGGTGGTAAAATCCACCCAATTAGTGCTTATTGGCGCTGAAGTGGTTAGAGGACGAGCAGGATTTGGCGGAGTTACTTTCGATGTAAAAGTCAAACCCGCGCTGAACAATACCTCGTCTGCTGCGGCATTGTAAAAATATGCAATGGAAACCGGCCCGCGATTCCTGAATCCAGCCCTCATCACATCATTCACCTCAAATGTTTGACCAGGGCTGTATTCAACTGCCCTCAGATTAACTCTAGCCCCATAAATACAATTAGTTCCGCTACGCCATACCCTGTCGTTAACCGTTGCAATGTTAACGCTGTTATGGGTTACTGTCCGGTTAGCATTGGCAACTTGAGTATATCCGGCAAGGGGCGGGTTATTTTGGAAGATGGCGCAAGTATTATTCGCAGCAGAAGTCGGCGGTGTAGAAACACCTGAACCAAAATTGCCAGTGACGTTACATAGCGTGTAAGCCGAAGTGCCGCCAGGAACAGCATAACCAGTCGGGCTTAACGTGACAAAACCAGTCGCCATGGCAGTAGTGGAACCGATTAACAATGCACTAGCGATAGAACTATAAAGTATATTTTTTTTCATATATTGATCTCAATGAATATTAGTAGTTCTCTGCATTCGAGATATTAAAACGCTCTATGCAGGATGAAGGCTCATCCTTGAAAATTCGGGCAATGGCTAAATGGTATTAAAAACCATGCCCAATGCAGGTGGTTACCTGTGTCCCATCCACGGTGACGCCATCTGGACAGATGGCAGAGGTGAAATCGGTTTGGTTATCGATCATGGCTGATTCCGCTCCTTGAGCTCCCGATAAATTCGCGCCACGAAAATCAGCACCGGAAAAATTAACCTTGGCAATCTGGGTAGCTGCAAGATTGGCCTTTTGCAGATTTGCTTGAGTAAAATCAGCTCGGCTCAAATCGGCTTGCTCAAAATTTGCCTCTGCCATTCTGGTATTTTTTAAAGAACTTTCTGCAAGATTCGCATACGTCATATCGGCCTTGGTTAAATCCGCTTGATCAAACTTGGCAGAGGTTAACTGCGATCCTGTAAGTACAACCTCTGGCATTGTTGACCCACTCAGATCGGCATTCGACATCTTTGCACCGTACAGATTCGCTTTGCTAAAATTCACACCAGTTAAATTAGCGTTTTCGGCAACCACCGGATTGTTACCATCTGACTGCAAATAAGATAGGTTGGCTTTTTCAAGGCGCGTCTCAGGGCTGATGACCAATGCTCCAAGCACAGCGGCTCCGCTCAAATCGGCACCGGTTAAGTCAGCAGCGCCCAATTCACCGTTCAATCGAGCCTTAATCAGCTTGGCTCCATGTAAGTCCAAACCTTTCAAGCTTCCGGCCTCGGTAAAGTCGCATTCGCCCATGTCCATGCCTGGCGATGGCGCAAAGCAATTTTCTTCATGCAAGGCTTTGAATTTTTTTACCAAACGCCAATATCCCGGACTGGTCGCAGGCGATTGATTCTGATTATCGTCAACCAGACTCAAATAAGCCCCGCGCTGGTAATTAACACGATCATTTTTTGCGTAAATGAGCTGCTCGCCCCAGTCGCCGCGAAAAAAGCCGGCTAAACTCACATTTTTGGCTGATTTGCTATTTTTTTTAACCGCAGTTGGTTCAATGGTTAAGTTTTTTATTTGAATCGACGATGAGCTTCCCGCCTCTGAAAACGAGCTATTCTGATCAGACTTAATTTGTTCAGTAGAATCGATTATATTTTCGGCTTCAGTAGACTGTTTTAAATTCTCAAGCTGGAAAAAATTGTTTTTTGAAGAAAAATAAATTACTCCGCCAACAAAAAGACCACTCAACGCAAGAGATGCGCATAAAATTTTTATATCTTTCATAATTTATCTTCGCGCCGTATAGAAAATTCTTTTATGCAATGCCTTAACTCATCAATCAATACGGATGAAATCCGGTTACAAATACTAGTCGCTGCGCGTCTTTTTGAATAAGAGAATAATTCCTGAAATAAACAGGAAATATTCCCGCGTTGTATTTACCCCCTGTCTTTTACCATGTGCCGGTTATTTTTCGACTTAGCCGCTTACACATAATTATTAGACACGGTATGTTAGCCTCACCAACGCCTTCCATTTTTTCCGTTGATTTGCGTCCCATCCAATTTTTGACCGCCGCATTTGTATTAACCCACTGTTGTTATGTTAACGCTGGTGAGCCGGATACTGATGCCACCCAGCTCGATACCATTACGGTTGAAGGCAAAGCCTTCACTAATGTTGGTCCTTGGGAAGGCTTGCAATTGGATAGGGAGCAAATTCCCGCCAACGTGCAATCGCTAAGCAGCAAGGAGATCAAGGAATCGCTGTCCACCAGCCTGGGTGACCTGATGAACAGCAAATTACAATCCGTTAATGTGAACGATTACGCGGGCAACCCCTTCCAGATGGACATTACCTTCCGTGGTTTTTCGGCCTCGCCGCAAATCGGCACACCGCAGGGCTTGTCGGTATTTTTGGATGGTATCCGGGTTAACGAGCCGTTCGGTGATATTGTCAACTGGGACTTAATCCCGATGAATGCCTTGTCCGGCATGGATGTGTTTCCCGGCTCTAATCCTTTATTCGGCCTTAATACTTTGGGCGGTGCGCTGGCGTTGCGCACCAAAAACGGCTTTGACGACACCGGCGTTAATGTGACATTTCAAGGGGGTTCATGGGATCGGAAAAAAGGTGAAATTTCAGCGGGCTGGAACAACGGCACTTTCGGTGCATTTGCCGCTTTCACCGGTTTTAATGAGGAAGGCTGGCGGACGAATTCCCCCTCCCAGGTTAACCAGGGCTTTGCCCGCTTCGATTGGCGCGGCGATGATTTTTCCCTGCGGTTTAGTACGCTGGCCGTTGGCAACAACCTCATCGGTAATGGTTTGATCCCCATGGATTTGTATAACGAAAATCCGGAATCGGTATTTACTTCGCCAGACCAAACCGAGAATGAATTACAGCAATACACCTTAGGCGGTGAATTTTTCTTTAACGATAACCTGAGCCTGACCGGGCAAATTTACCGGCGCGACAGCAGCCGTTCCGCTATTGCCGGCGACATCTATGAAGACTTCGATGAAATGACCAGTGGCGGCAGAGGCGCGAACAAGGTAGAAGCTTCCGACGGCAAAACCACCGATACCGGCCAACCGGTTTGCCAATACCGAGATGTTAACCACGATAACCTCCCCGATTATTTTGTGCCAACGGATCGCAATGGCGATGGGTTTATTGATGACGAGGAATTTATTGTTGACCCAAAAACCATCAACATGTCCTTAACCAAGCAGTTGGCAGAGAATGCAGAACTGCTCCCTGCGTTAAATGCGGATGAATATGGGACTTGTGGTCGTTTACATTACCCAAATCCTGGCGCCAAACCCGGAGATCTTCAGCAAACCTTTCAGGCCACGCAATGGTAAACGATGGCCGGAAGGATTTGAGGAAGCTAAAGGCTGGGTTGAAGGCACGCCAATAGGCATAATGAGCACCACTAACATCGACCAGCAAACCGATGGCGCGTCCCTGCAACTTAACTGGAACAGCGATGAACACAAGTTGATGGTGGGCGGTTCAATAGATGCCGCCAATACTGATTTTGATACCAGGCAACGGTTGGGTATGATCGATGTGAATCGACGGGTTTATCTTGATCCAGTTAACATTGACCCGATCTTTCTGGCAGCGCGGGAGGATATCCGTAATAATTCGTTTACCGGCAAATCTACAACGTTCAGCGGTTATATTAGCGAAACCTATTCGCCCTGGGATAACCTGCATCTTAATTTTTCCGGTCGTTTTAACCAAACCCGGGTAAAAAACAACATGCGGGCGCGGACTCGCGCTGGTGCGGAAAATCTGCATAGTATTGTCGATATCCATAACATTCAGCCGAATGTAGTTTTGTGCCCTGGTTCAGACCCTTCATCTTGTGGCACAAAAGCCAATTACAACATTAACGAATTTGACCGCGATATTCGCCAACCCAATGATCCGCGCTTAGGGTTAGGTAAATATAGAGACACCCCCACCGCAGAAACGTTTGATTATTCATCATTTAATCCGTTCCTAGGCATAAGTTACCTGCCTTTTAAAGATAAAGAAGTACCCTATAAGGATTTGAATATGTACTTCAACTGGAGCCAGGGCACACGTGTACCGTCCAGTGTAGAATTAGGCTGCGCTTATGATGGCACCATGGTGCCGCAAGACCCCAGTGACCCGAACTCCCCGTTGACACCTAAAAGTTTCGCCAATATTGGCGGCGCCTGTACCTTGCCGACCACCTTATCAGGTGACCCGTTTCTACCGCAAATATCCGCGAACTCTTACGAGTTTGGTTTACGCGGTAAACTGTTTGAGGATATCAATTGGAATGCCAGCATCTACCGCACTGATTTAAAAGATGATATTTATCTGGTCGGCATTACCGCTGACCGAAGCTTTTTTGACACCATTGGCGAAACGAGGCGGCAGGGTATCGAATTCGGTTTTTCTGGCAAGGTGAGTATTGTGGACTTTAACCTAAACTACGGTTATACCGATGCCACTTTCCAATCGGATCTCATCATGCTGAGCCCGCATAACAGTAGCGCCGAAAACCACATTAATACTGTAATATCGAAATATGATGCATCCGGCAGGCCATTAACCCCGTCTTATGATATGACCCAAATTAAACCGGGCGACAGGTTGCCCGGCGTGCCTTTACACAACATTAATGCATCGCTAAATTTCCACATTACGCCCCAATGGGAGTTTGGGGTCACCATGATTGCCCACTCCGATGCGTTCGTGCGTGGCAACGAAAATAACGACCATGTCCAAGGCCAGTTGGACATGGTGGAAGAAAGTACAGGTTTCGACCTGGTCACGTTTGAGCCTGTTTATAAATTAGTGCCCACCAACCGCCAATTCAAGGATTCTGGCAGCATCCCCGGATATGCCATCTTCAACCTGAAAACCCGGTATGAAATTGTCAAAGGATTGAGCGTGTTCGGCATGGTTAACAATTTGTTTGACCGCCAATATGCGACTGCCGGCCGTTTGGGGATCAACCCATTTTCACCTTCACAAAAGGGTGCTATCGGCCCGAGCGGCTGGAATTATAATTCCGACGATTGGCAAAACCGGACGTTTATCGGTCCCGGCGCACCCAGGGCGTTTTGGGTGGGCATAGATTTTAGGTTTTGATATTTCTTAACAAATAGCAGAATATTTTTTATAAAAAACACAGGAACTCAGTTAAATAAAACTATTTTTCAAAATATTCCTTATAGCTAATAAATATCATGATAGACGACAGGACGTATAACACCGGGGTTAAAAAAGGCGTAACTTCCGTGCAAAGAATGGCTTCCATGATGAGAAAACCCAGTGTTTTATAGATGGCTTCCTTACAATTCGCTTCTTCTCGATTGCCCGTTTCTTTAGCCCCACTCCAGGAAAAATCCTTGAATAGCATCAACGGATAACTAAACCAACTGGCAAACGCCATTGTCATCAGCAATACAAAAATTAATGTTAAGTTTGCATAGCCATAAAGAAAAATTGCTAATTCACGGGTTGTATCGCGCCGCAAATTTTCCGGCGTCAGTTGCCAATCAAAGAAAAACCGCCAAATCATGGCGTATTCACCGTTAACAATATTGGCGATCGCTGAGAAAATAAACCAGCACAAAACTACCGCAATACCTGCAATAACAGCAAGCGGTATACTTTTTTTAACCGCCCAACCCAAGGTAATTGTTGATTCAAGCGAATTATTTTTCAAATCAATGTATTTCGCTATACCAACTCCCACAAATAAACAGGCGACAGCGACCAATATACCCAAAGCATAAGAAATCCGGGTTAAGGGCAATAAGGCTGCAACAACCAAGGCATACGCAAGCCAAATCCAGATGCCGCGGCGAAAAAAAAGCAAGGATTTTCTCAGCCAATCGCTAAATTTTGCTTTACGGAAAATGTTCACAGCGAAATCCTGCTGATACCCACCGCTTTCCGTAATTCATTAATAAATGGCGTGCTGATGGCGCGCGCTTTTTTAGCCCCTTCTTGTAATTGTTCCTCGATGTGATCCGGTTTTTCCAATAAAGCTTCATATCGCTCCCTTGCCGGAGCAATATGTTCATTGATTTGTTCGAACAACTTCCGTTTCATCTCTCCCCAGCCAATGCCTTCGGCATACAGTTTCCGGACTTCCTCCACTTCCGCTTTGGCCGCAAATGCCTGATAAATGCTGAATAACGTACAGCCTTCAGTATCCTTGGGTTCACCGGGCTCCAGTGAATTGGTCTTGATCTTGTTAATCAGTTTTTTGAGTTTGTTTTCCGGCTCGAACAAAGGGATGGTGTTGTTATAACTTTTACTCATCTTACGCCCATCCAGACCGGATAAAATGGCTCCATTTTCTTCCAGCACGGCTTCCGGCAAAGTGAAATGATCACCGAAGATATGGTTAAAACGGCCGGCAATGTCACGCGCCATTTCAATATGTTGCACCTGATCCCTGCCCACCGGCACTTTATTGGCGTTAAACATGAGAATGTCGGCAGCCATCAAGATGGGATAGCTGAACAGGCCCATGGTGATGCCTTTATCCGGATCGTTTTCTCCACCTTGTTCGTTCTCGGCAACTGCGGCTTTATAGGCATGGGCGCGATTCATCAAGCCTTTGGCGGTTACACAGGTTAAGAGCCAAGTAAGCTCCATAATTTCAGGAATATCCGATTGCCGATAAAACACCGCATTTTCGGTATCCAACCCCAATGCCAACCAGGTTGCGGCAACTTCGAGACTGGAGCGTTTAACCCGCTCGGGCTCGTGACATTTGATCAAGGCGTGATAATCCGCCAAAAAATAAAACGGCTTGACGTTATGGTCTTTGCTGGCGGCGATGGCTGGCCTGATAGCGCCGACGTAGTTGCCTAAATGCGGTGTACCGGTCGTGGTAATGCCGGTCAAAACAATAGCTTTTGTCATTCGTGCGTTTCTATACTGTTGTTATTGTTATTAATATGCAGATTAGTTTATCAGTTTATTATTTGAAATCTAATCGGGGTTAACCTTGCATGCTCAAGAATCATAGTTTAAGCCCATTAACTTAAGCTCAGGATAATCATTAATCAGTGTTAACCTGAATTCGTCGATTTTTGTTTCATCTTGCCGTTGCGATCTGGGAATCGGTATCTTCACCTCATTTATAATCCGCATCGGGGCAGCCGTCAAAAAAACAATCCTGTCGGCCAGTTCAATCGCTTCACGAAGATCGTGCGTCACAAACAAAACGGTATGAGGGCGTTGTTGCCATAAATTAACCAACAGTCCCGAACTTGTCTGCCTGTCGCGGCATCCAGAGAAACGAAAGGCTCGTCCATCAGCAATAACTCCGGGTTAATGGCAAAAGCGCGGATAATCGCCACGCGACGGCTCATTCCCAAGGACAAGCGTTCTGGGTAAACATGTTGAAAATCGGTTAGTTGCATGACAGACAGCAACGCATCGATATTGTCTGCCAGCATGCCATCACCCAATGCTAATTCGATATTTTCCCGCACTGTCCGCCAAGGTAACAACCGGGGATTCTGGAACACATAACCAATATGCGGGCTGGATTGGTTAAGCTCAAAATTAATTGCGCCCGTAAACGACTGATCGAGCCCAGCGATAATGTTCAACAATGTTGTTTTGCCGCAACCGGACGGCCCGACCAAACAGACAAATTCATTGGCATCCAACGATAAACTGAAATCGGCAATGGCAAGATGCTCGTTGGCCAACCCTTCAGCAGGATATGTTTTACGTTCGATATTGATTTTAATCATCCGTTAACGTCGCCAATGTTGCGCTCTGTTATCCAGTGGCTTTAAAACCAATACTTCCAAAATCTGGATCACGGCAACAAACGCAATGGTATAAGCCAAAATGCCCGCCACATCTGACAGCTGAAAAAACAAATGTAATTGATAGCCCATGCCGTTGCTGCGGCCTAACAATTCCACAACCAGTATGATTTTCCAGATTAACGCCAGACCTGAACGCGTCGCTCCCATCAGGTAGGGAGTCATTTGCGGCAAGACAACGTGATAAAGCGTTTTACGTTTACCAAAGCGATAGGATGTCGCCATCTCCAGCAAATCCTGGTCTAAGGCCCGCGCGCCCTCTCTGATGGTGACAACAACATTCGGAACTTTATTGATGACGACGGCAAGTATCGCCGCCACTTCGGTTAACCCTAACCAGACATAGCACAGGATTATCGTTACCAAGGCAGGAATATTCAGGAATACGATCAACCAGTTGTCGAAGAAGGCATCGAGAGCAAGGTTACGGCCCAAAATAATCCCGATAGTACAACCCAACAACATGGCGATCGTAAAACTGACCGTCAATCTTAACAAGGTTACTGCCAGGTGAAATGGCAGTTTTCCGCTCTGGCAATGCTCCCAAAAGACGTTAAACACGGCAAGAGGGGTTGGCAAAGTGCGATTATCCAGGTTAACCGCCAGTAGATGCCATGCCGCTATCAATCCTAAAAAGGACAATACCGGCAGAATTTTCGTAAAATTGAACAAAGTAAGTTTCAATTATTCCGCTGTCCAGAATGTCCCCGGTTGTAAATGCTCGGATTTACCGGTTAACTGGTTATCGCTGACTTGCCTTAGCAAAGTGTAAATGCGTTCTGCCGACTGTTGCTCGGTTTTTCCCCAGTTTTTAACTTCGCCATCACAATAACGCTGCCGCAATTTTTTTTGAACTTCAACATCGTCAATTTGCAATAAAGGCAACACTTTCGACCAGCCAGCATCGGTCGTGCATATTAAGGTTTTGGCCTTTGCACTCGCTTTAAAAAATAAATTCAAACCTTTTTTGTTTTTATCGGCCCAGCTTTGTTTGAACACATAACCCAATGAAGGCACAGGCTCTTGAATTCCCAAGGCATTTAAAATCCCCTTTCCGTCTATTATTTGCCGATAACCTTGCGTTTCCAACTTGGCAGAGAAATGCCAGTAGTTGAGCGCTGCGTCGATACGACCTTGTTTGAGTTGTTCATCGATTAACGGTGGCGCAGCAAATATCTTTTCCACCGTAACATTCAAATCCAATTTTTCCTGCATTGCCAAGGCTTGCAGCAACAACCAGTTTTTATCCAATTCACCGCCGGCAATACCAATGCGTTTACCTTTCAAGTCTTTAATTGATTGAATATTACTTTTGTCAGGTACCATCAAGGCGCCTGATGTGGTTGAGTAAGGGTAGAACGTAAAATCAGAACCATCCGCGCGCAAGCGGGAGACCCAAATCCAGTCCGATATAATCATGTCGATTGAACCGGACTGTAAAGCAATCTTACCTGCCTCAGCGTTGGCAAGTTCCCGCGTCTCAATTTGATAATCGGGACTTTTAAACTGCTCATCGCCCTGCAATACCACCAGCTCCCACATCAACGTCCCGGTCGCTTGCACGCCGATTCTAATCTGAGTTGGTTCTGCGGCATGAACACTTAAGGTTAACCAGGATAAATAAAAGATAAAAAATAGATATTTCATAACGTTGTTCTAGATAGATGGCATTGGCTTATTTTAGCCGCGCACCGATTTTAGTAAAAATGTTTCATCGTATATTTTTTGATTTTGAATCCGATTTCCGTTGGGTGAAACAAAAGCATGAAATTTGTTGATATCATTTTGAAAAGCGTAAATTCTTTAATGTCAAAGCATTTCTAGCAAAAATAGACCATTGCATCTAAAATAGCTTATTTAAAATCGCACTTTATCTACGCCGCCCGTCGGCTTGCAATCGCACCATCAATGACAGATTACAAACTTACCCACCTAAAACAGCTGGAAGCCGAAAGCATCCACATTATCCGCGAAGTCGCCGCCGAATTCGAAAAACCGGTCATGCTGTATTCCATCGGCAAAGACTCAGCGGTCATGCTGCATTTGACCATGAAAGCCTTCTATCCAGGCGTTCCTCCATTTCCTTTGCTGCATGTCGATACCACCTGGAAATTCCACGAAATGATTGAATTTCGCGATCAAATGGTGAAAAAGCTCGGTCTTGAACTGCTAGTTTACATCAATCAGGACGGCGTTGATCAAGGAATCGGACCATTTACCCACGGTAGTAAAAAACATACCGATGTGATGAAAACCGATGCGCTTAAACAGGCGCTGAATAAGTATAAATTTGATGCGGCTTTCGGCGGCGCGCGCCGCGATGAGGAAAAGTCCCGAGCCAAAGAACGGGTTTATTCCTTCCGCGACAAAAACCATCGTTGGGATCCGAAAAACCAGCGTCCCGAGCTCTGGAATATTTACAACGGCACGGTAGACAAAGGCGAAAGCATTCGCGTTTTTCCGCTATCAAACTGGACCGAACTGGACATCTGGCAATATATTCATCTAGAAAATATCCCGATTGTCCCGCTCTATTTCGCCAAGGAACGTCCTGTGGTTAACAAAGACGGCATGTTAATCATGGTCGATGACGAGCGTATGCCCATCGGTCCTGACGATAAAGATCGAAATGAAGATGGTGCGGTTCAGGACCTTAGGCTGTTATCCGTTAACCGGCGCGGTAGAATCCACCGCCACGACCTTGCCCGACATTATTCAAGAGATGCTGTTAACCACCACGTCTGAACGCCAAGGCCGGTTGATTGACCACGATCAAGCCGGCTCAATGGAACAGAAAAAACGCGAAGGTTATTTCTAACCCGTTGCCAGCATTGAATACAGGAAAATAGAGAACAATGTCCCACCAATCCGAACTTATCAGCACTGATATCAACGCCTATCTGGCGCAACACGAACGCAAAGAATTGTTAAGATTCTTAACCTGCGGCAATGTCGACGACGGCAAAAGCACCTTGATCGGGCGTTTGCTGCACGATTCCAAAATGATTTATGAAGACCAGTTGGCGGCGGTGCAAGCCGATAGCGTCAAGTCCGGCACGACCGGCGCGGGCAAGATCGATTTGGCCTTGCTGGTTGACGGCTTGCAGGCGGAACGGGAGCAAGGCATTACCATTGATGTCGCCTACCGTTATTTTTCCACGTCCACCCGCAAATTCATCATCGCGGACACCCCAGGCCATGAGCAATACACCCGCAACATGGCGACCGGCGCATCCACCTGCGACCTCGCAATTATCCTGATAGATGCCCGTTACGGTGTGCAAACCCAAACCAAACGCCACAGCTTTATCGCTTCATTGCTAGGCATCCAGCACATCATTGTTGCCGTCAACAAAATGGATTTGGTGGATTACAGCGAATCGGTATTCAACAAAATCAAACAGGATTATCTGGACTTCACCAGTACCCTGGATTTGCACGACATCTGCTTTATCCCGATGTCCGCACTCGACGGCGATAACGTGGTTAACCGCAGCGAAAACATGCCCTGGTTTACCGGACTTCCGCTGATGGAAACCCTAAATACAGTAACTATCGCCAGTGACCGCAACTTTGAAGACGCGCGTTTTCCAGTGCAATATGTTAACCGCCCTAACCTCGACTTTCGTGGTTTTTGCGGCACGGTGGCGGCTGGCATTTTCCATAAGGGCGACCGCATTACCGCCCTACCCTCCGGTAAAAGCAGCCAAATCAAAAGCATCGTCACGTATGACGGCGATCTTGACGAAGCCTTCCCACCGATGGCGGTTACGTTTACTTTGGAAGATGAAATCGACATCAGCCGCGGCGACCTGATTATCGGCCAACAAAAACATGAACCGATGGTTGCTGACAAATTCAAGGCGACGATTGTCTGGATGACCGAAAAGCCGATGACTCCGGGTCGCCAATATACGCTCAAACTGGCGACGCGCAGTGTGTACGGTTCGATAGCCATGATCCATCACCGCATTGATGTGAATACGCTGGAACATCATGATGCTAACGAACTGAACCTGAACGAAATCGGCTCCTGCACCGTTTCCATGACTGCACCGGTAGTGTACGACCCTTATAAAACCAGCAAAGGTACGGGTTCGTTTATTATTATCGACCGGTTAACCAATGTCACCGTTGGCGCGGGCATGATTACCGGCGCAACCGGCGATGAAGCTTTACAACCGGTCAGCGTTGCCGAACGAGCCGCCCGTTTTAACCAATGCGCTACGGCCATTGGCCTAACCGGCGCGAATGCGAAAGATTTTGCTTATCAACTGGAACGGAAATTGTTTGATAACGGCCATGCCGCCACCATTCTGGAAACATCCAATACAGAATTGGTTGCCGCTATCAAAAATGCGGGATTGTTATGTTTGTGCGTTGAAAATAACAATTGTGCCGATGTCACTTTCGATACCAATAAGCAATCGATGGATGAGATTTATGCGGCTCTAAAAGAAAAAAAGGTTATTTATTAAAATAAATCTCGAAAGTGCAAAGTTACCTAGCTGGATGATTTAAAACTCCGTTCCCAAATATATTATTTGGGAACGGATAGAATTCTCGATTTACAGATCGAATCCTTTTTTAGAAAAAAGGAACCTATGATTAAGCCCTTGACAAGCTCAGGACAAACGGCATTTTGATTAATTATTTCGTTCGTGGTTAATTCTTGTCGAACTATGGACAAATTGACTTTTAAAAGGTGCTTAACATGCCTGACAATAATATTTGGTCGGTGAAATTATTATCTTTCTATAATGGTTCGTACAAGTAGTACTCGGACAGCTAACCGCAGACATAAGCTTCTCAGGTTCAGGCTCTTTATTGAACAATCCAAAATATAGTCCCAGCCCAATAAGCAAAGCCAATAAAACGGCTAATACAATTTTATTCTTAACCAAGAAGCTTTTCAGCCCGTTTTCAGTAGAAACATCCACTTTTTTCTCCTCTGTAGAATTTTTAAAACGATAACGTTATCCGGCTATATAGAAACCGTCCTTGTGGCAAGGTGGGGTAATTTACATCTGTACCCTGGTAATTGTATTTTTCATCGAATAAATTTTGCATTCCCAACGTAAGCAAACCATGCCGTTTTGGCAGCCGATAGCCTATTTCTGCATCCAATAACCAAGCTTGCGAGCTATCCGGCACAGGTGGATTGCCCTGTCCATCTGAAAAATTTCCGGTTTGATTCAGATAAGTTAAACTTAATTTCGAAATCAATCCCGAGGCATGAAAATAACTGCCAAATAGCCGCCCTTTATGGGTTTCCAATTCTGTAAAGAAGCTGGGCGATTTATTATCTTCAGACATATCCCAAGTATATGAATTTCTATTAAATTGATCGTAGTTATAATCCAGCCCAAACGATAAATCGGTGTTTGGCGTCCAGTTAACATAAGCCCGAGCATTTTTTTCATTCCATTTTGTTCCACCAATTACATCAGCGACAACATCGGTATCCTGTAAATTGATATACCTCTTAGAAATTTCAGCACCTGCAAAAACATCTTTACTAATTTTTTGGTCAATTCCGAAACCGATCCGTCTCGAAATAGAGGCATCCATATCATCAAAAAACTGATTAAATCCGGCTATTTGCGTAGGTTCAAGTGTTTGTTTTTGAATAATCCCGCGTTTTAAGGACTGAAATGCGGCAAACCTGAAAACCGTATCTTTCGTCGGTGTCCAGGTTAAACCGAATTTAGGGCTTAATGGATTTCGTTCTATTTTAGGGTCTTCGACAGGGATTTCCTGATAGAAATCATGAGAAAAGCCGACAGTAATTAACAATTTCGGCATATATTTAATATTGGAATAAAGATAATAAGCGCTATGTTCTAATTCGCTGCCTACATTGAACTTTAACCCATCAACCGGAATAATAGCCTCTTCGGCATTGGTCTGATTTATCAGGTGATTGAATCCCGCCGTTATATCAAAGAAATTATGCTGGTAGATATGCTGTAACTCATATTGTGTACCTTCGTTTTTTCGTGTGATTCCTATTTCAGTACGCCTTGGCTATCGTCCAGCGCATTCGCTTTTTCCTCCTTATGTAAAATCGATATCAACAAATCATTATTGGCATTGAATTTGTGGTGCAAACCTCCACGGATGACATCGGTATCCTTATCGCCATGCTTTTTGGCAGAAAACTTATCGACATTGAAACCTTGCCCAACATCCTGGTATTTATCTTCCGACCGGCGTAATTCAACCTGAACATTGGTATCCGGGTTATTTCAGCCTGTGCAAAAAAGTTGTAACTATTTTTATCTTGCCTGTTAAAGGGGCGAAAACCGTCGGTTTGATAATGAAACTGCCCCAAACTGTAAGAGAATTTATCCCAAACACCGGAATGCACCACCTCGTCACTCATTGTATTCCGGCTGCCGTAAAAACCGGTCGCTTGCAAGGCAAACCGGTCGCGGGTAAACAAGGGGTTATATTCATTGAAAGAAGTAATGGACGAACCTAAAGTATCCAGAATCAATATATTCGATTCCGCCGCTTGAGGCTGCACAGGTGTAATATTTACGGGCTGTAATAACTGGGCTTTCAATAATTCGCTGACCCGTGCCACCTCATGTCTGGGCAATGCGACATAGTTATCCGATAACAATCTATGTGCGGAGTAATTGCTTGGATCCTGGTTGATAGAATTCCACCCTTCCAGTAAACCGCGCTGCTGAAAGCCTAAATCATTATAAATCCGCCCTAAACTCGCGCTTCTTGCCGCATTGTCACTATCCAACAACAATTTGGAACGGTACACGCCCCGGTTATCATTTAACTCAATTGCCTTCTGCATATCATGCAAAGCGCCAATCGGGCGATTGATCGTTTGCTTAAGGATGGCATCGTAAAAATAAGGCGTAGGATCTTTGGGATCCATTTGCTTGGCGATTTCATATTCCTTACCGGCGTAATCTTTATTCCTTAACTCATAGTAAGCTTTGCCCAAGTAACTACGTATCACCGCATTGTTAGGATCAAGGTTAACCGCTGTTTCCAACTCAGTTTTACCTTCCTCAACATCGCCCTGACGTATTTTTGCCAAACCCAAACCCAAACGCGCCAGCGGATCGGAAGAATCCAGGGTTAAGGCTTCTTGAAAAGCTTGTTTCGCTTGATTAATTTCAGTTTCTGCCAAGATGGAAAAACCCAGAACCGTATGCGTTCTTGATAATTTTGGATTCAACGCTTGCGCTTTCTGGGCAGATTTCAGCGCCGCATCATGGTCACCCCGCGATAACTGCAGTTCAGCCAATCTTGCCCACGCCAAAGCGTTCTCAGGAGTTAGTTTGGTGGCTTCTTCCGTGCTTTTTAACGCATTATCGATATCAAATAAAGATTGGTAAGCATAGGATTGCGCGATTTTGGCGGTTGCGGATTGCGGATTTTTGCTTGCCGCTTTATTGGCTAATTCCATGCCCATTTGTTGCCGGTTTTTGGCAACCGCAACAATACTGCTCAGCGCTAACGCATCACTGTTTTCTGGCTGTAATTGTTCGGATTGATGGATGAGAGGCTCTGCTTCGTCTAATCTGCCAACCGTCAGCAGGAGAGCGGCTTTTAAATTTAAATAATGTACGTTTTGCTGAGCGGCAGGAATTTGCTCAAGTCGATCTAACGCTTTGTTAACACTGCCTTGGCGATAATCAGCCAATGCCGGATTTAGAGGACTATCAGTCGAAGCGCCACCTGCCACTTGATCAACGATAGGCGGATAATACAACATCCATTGAACGGCATCTTCAGGGTTAACCTTTAACGCCTCGACATGCGGCGTCTGATTCGCGCTGGCAATCCCTTTAAAACCTGTACCGATAGAGACTTTTCCAGATTTGTTGACCCCGGACACCTGCCCGTCAAAAACAGAAATTTCGGTCTTTTCACCGGATACCGCCACCATAAATTCCGTACCTTCATGAATAGCATTGATAAACGGCGTATGGACATTCAGCCTTTGCGTCTTTCGGCTTCTGAAAAAGGAAACCCCATCAATAATACGTAAAAACCAGGACGATGCGTCCTCATTTGGGGCAGAAAACGACATGGTGGTGTTTTGATCGAGGGTAATGACAGATTGGCTTCGCAGCCTAATCGTTGCCCGGCTTCTCCGGTCTGTGCGGAGCGTATCCCCAGGGCAAATCTGATCATTGTCATGTAACGTTCGCCAAGAATCAGCACGATAGGATTGAACGTCTACGCCTCCCTGAGCCGAAATAATCTCCGCTACCGCTGATTTGCATGACGGCGCCCCCCAAACATAAGTTGGGCTAATTATGACGGTGGACAATAAAATTCGGATCAAATGTTTTCTAGACATAATACGACTTCGTCCTGTAATTATTATTTTATGAAGGCAAATGGTTTTTAGGCATTAAAGCTAATCAAACAGAATGATCATCAAAAATCCACCTATCGATATCTGCTTTTAAACCGGCATATCATTCAACCAAGTATAGCTTATGCCGGAGATTTGACCACGTGGCTTAAGGCAAGAATTCGATATGATTGCCGACGTTTATGATGATTGCCTGCTCATTTTTTGTTTTTGCAGGCAAAGACAATTCGTGCCGTAAGTAATTAATATAAAACAATGAAGGGCCGTCATAAGGATGTTTTTTAACGATTTTGTTAAATCCCCCTAAAGCGGCTTTCCAATTACCATCATAAAATAGATGGAGCGCCTGCGAATACAAGGTTAACAATTCTTCTAACTGAGGTTGTTCTTGAAGAATAGAGGAAGTAGCAATCAATTCATGTATCTTAACCGGGTTATTTTTTCCTTTTAACAGGAATGTGCCTAATTCCCGATGACAAATTCCGGTTAACTTATCCAGGACGGGCGCTGACGCAAGAATCCGGGTTTCCAGCAGTTTATTCAGGCCTTCAATTCGGCTTGCGGTATTTACCGTATCGCCTACCGCCCGAAATTCGTAGTGTTCCATTGAACCGACATTACCCAATCTCATTTCGCCATAATGCAAGCCTATTCGAGTGGGAAGCAGGTATTCGCCATTCTGATTGAAATCATCGATTGAAGCTTTAATTTCCAGTGCGGCATGGCATGCGCTTATTCGCAGCTTTTCGTCTATTTTTTCCCTGGCCCAAACAGCCAACATAGCATCGCCGATTACATCAGAAATAATTCCTCCGCTTTTTTTCACGATAGGGAAAATTGCTGCGTAGTAATCATTCATTACTTTATGCAATTGTAGAGGACTTACATATTCCGAGAGCGAGGTATATTGACCCGCATCGGTTGCAAGACAAACCCCCTCCTTCAAGATGCCATAGCCCCCAATATCTTCAGGATAGGAAGTATTTATTGCAAATACTTCTTTTGGAAGATAATAACCGGACAGTTTTCTGATCTTCCGATAATTCTGGGTTGACTCAAATAGCAGTAACGCAGAGGCTTGCAGCAATGGAATAATTAATGGCGGCCATAGTTTATAGAAAGAAAAAGCATACCAACTTAACACCATGTAAACGGAAATTGATAGCAGGGAAGAAATTAAAGCGGCTCGATAGGAAAACCAGCGAAATAATGCGCTTAAAAAAACACCCCAGACTAACACTAATAAGCTCTGTTGCAGTCTAGGCATGGGTTTAAGCCAGGATTGATCAACGATGTTAGCAACTGCGGTAGCCGCTATTTCTATCGGACTGATCACTTGTCCACTGGCTTTCGAAAAGGCGCTGTAAAACCCTTGCTGCTTTTCCGGCTCTAAATTGTCCGCATAGCCAACCAGTACGATCTTATTTCTGAATACGTTTGGATCCACGCCTTCAGGGGCAATCACTTGATAAAACGGAATAGTAGTTATAGCCCCAACATCGCCGTAATAATTTAAGTAAAGCCGCTCCCGCTCTTTAATTAATTTTAACCATGAATCCAACAAACGATTCACCTGCGAAGAGTAATGCGATGCAGCCAATAGTCGTTCAAATTTGGCCAGCGCTGCTTTATCCTTGGTTAAAGCAGATTGAACCTGATAAAAAAAAGAGGCTGTTTTCGATTTGTTAACTAAGTCATTAAACGTTGATGGGAAATTAGAAAAAAGTTTCGGGTTGATTTGATTGAGCGTTTCAATCATTTCAGGATAGGCTTGCCTCATGGCAAAAAACTGGAAAATACTGACGGGGAAAGTGGGTATGCCCCCCGCGCTATGCTTGAATGTCCAGAATTCTTTAACTGTCGATGAAGTCTTGGGTATAGGGAAGGGTGAGGTACACAACGCCGCCTGGCTAAGCACCGGTATGGGCTCTATGATGCGTTCAGAGTAGATTGATTCGGTGTCTTCTTGATTGGATATTGAATACTGTTTTAAATAACTACTCAGAACAACATTTTTATTTTTAGCAATGGCGTTAGCTAATAAAGCGTCTTTTTCCGAATCGCGGCTATTGCCAAAATGGATGTTAAAGGCGACTAGTGCTGGATTTTGTTCATTAAGTTTTTCTAAAAGCGATGCGTAGAACGAGCGGGACCAATTGGCGGGATCATCAGGAAGATGCAATATCTCTACTGAAGCTTGGTCTAAAGAAATAATTATTACATCTGCGGGAGGCGGCAATTCACCGCGCAGTTGAAAAAGCCAGGTCAAACCAACATCTTCTTCCAGGTTAAAACCAGCTGGCGTTTGACAAAATAGCGCGCCTAAAATGCCAGTCAACAACAAGAAAAAGCAGGCTTTTATTATTTTTATCAAAGCGTTAATACCTGACCATTGTTAACATTTAGATAAATGTTAACAAAACACTAGTTTCTCTAATGAGTTATATAACACCAATCTTTGGTTTTCCTTAACGGTTTTTGCTCATTTTGACCAAATTATCTTACACGTCAATAATGCGGGGGTGGCTCATCAACAATATCATCACCCTGTTGGGCTGCTAGATGACTGATACGCTCATAGAGCACACCGCAAATTTTTTCTAAATCGCTTATTTTCTGCTGTTGCCGGGCAACGACTTGGTTCAACTCAGAAACCAAATCTTCCTGAAAAGCCAGTTTAATTTCCAATTCAATAACGCGCTGCTCGATCATAAAATCATAATTTTATTTTTTTACAAAGCGTACTATTTGACTTGATCGTTAATGACTATTTTATAGTCATGCTGCTTATCGAGATCAGCAAGCTCAACGGTGCCAATTAAATCTCCAACCTGAGGCATGGCACTGGCTGACTTGGACACCCGAGCCAGTAACCTGACTTCGTTGAAACTGGATAATTTCATGTTAGGCAGCATTGAATCCGCGTCGCTTAACGTGACCTTAATAGGCAGGTCGCTCACATGCTTACGGCTGATAGCCAACGGCATTTTTGGGCCGGATAACGCTTGGGCATAAATGAATACAGTGTCCCCAGGTGCGGATTGTTTTTGTAATTCTTCCGTCAAGCTGACATCGATGTTAACTTTAACTTCCCCAGATGACGCTGTCACAGGCGCCGAAGGCTTGCTGGCTGCGCCTCCTTGTTCTGCCCCAGCATTGGCAATTAAATCGTGAATCTGCTGCTTGTCCGGCGAATCAGCAGGCAGCAAGGTTTCTAAACGCCGCAAATAGTCGACTGCGATCTTCTTGTCATTGCGTTGCGCATTCATCATGGCGGCAAACCATAAGCCGGATAAGTTATTCGGCTCCTTGCTAACCACCTTGTTAATCAGTTCTTCCGGCTTGCCCGCCCAGCTATTGTTATTGGCAAGCATTAATGCCTCAGCATATTGCAGCAGCACATCGGCATTATCCCCGGCAAGTTGGTAAGCGTGGTTAAGCGCATCCACCGCTTCTGGATATTTTTGCAAAACCTTATAAGACCGCCCCAACATGAGCCAACCTTGGAGGTTTTTGGGTTCGGACTTCATTTTTTCTGATAACTTGGCGACCATGCCATTGATCTGCTCAGCGCTTGGCATTTCCTGGCTGGATTGCGATGGCTCGTTTGCGCGATTAATTGCGCCGTAATCTCCTAACGCCCAATAAAGACCTAAAGACAAACATGGAATAACGATCATCAATACATAAGTTAACCAACGGCCTTGGCTCGAAGGTGTTGGGCTGTTTTCAGCCACATCCAGATCATCATTTAATTGCAGTTCGAGCTCAGTCTTTTGCTCATCATATTGCTCCTCGCTTATGCCGCCCGCCGAGCGATTAGCCTTTAACTCAGCCAATCGATCTCTGGCAATATTAATATTGCGTTGATTTTGGTTTTCTACCTTAGCAAGCTCAGTCTTCCGCCATAACGGCAATACGAGAATTACTAACGCGATTAAAATCAACGTAGCGACAATTAACCAAAACACAATATTCAACCTTAGTCCTCGTCCTCAAGCAATTGCTTGATTTTTTTTTGCGTAACCGCATCCATTTTTGGCTCGCCGGATTTTGCCTTGCGACGACGAACATACCAGAAAACTGTGAGTAATCCGGTTAACAAAAAGGCTGATGGCCCAAGCCAAAGTAAACCGGTTTTCGCTTTGAACGGCGGATTGTACAGCACAAAATCGCCGTAACGGTCGGTCATAAAAGTAACGATTTCATCCCTGGATTTGCCTTGCTGCAACATTTCATAGACCTGCCGACGCAAATCGCCCGCCAGTTCAGCATGTGAATCCGCGATAGTTTGGTTCTGACAAACCAAGCAACGTAATTGCGAGGTTAAGTCCTCGTAAATTTTTTGCTGCCTAGGGTCAGGCAGTTGATAAACATCACCGGCAAAGCTAAGCGTTGAGGTTAAGCATAAAAGCATCAAATAAATTTTATTCATGCCTCTGCCTCCAGCTTGGTTATCAAAGGCAAAAAAATCTGTTCTATATCGTCAGCCTTAACAGGCCCAGTATGTTTGTAACGGACGAAGCCTTTTTTGTCGATCATGAAAGTTTCCGGCACGCCGTAAACACCCCAGTCCAAACCTATCCTGCCGTCTTTGTCCATGATGCTGTCGCTGTAGGGATTACCCAATGTACTTAACCATTGTTTTGCGTCATCGGGTTCGTCTTTATAATTCAGCCCGATAATCGTCACCACGTGCTGCTTAGCAAATTCGTTCAAAACAGGATGCTCTTCGCGACAAGACACACACCAGGATGCCCAAACATTGAACAACCAGACTTTGCCTTTTAAGTCACTTGATGAAAGCTTTTGTTCTGGCGCATTAAGTTTTGCCGCAGAAAAAGCAGGCGCGGCTTTATCAACCAGTGGTGACGGAATATCTTTTGGGTTAAGTTTTAAGCCGACCGCTAAAAAAACTGACAATATAATAAAAAGAACTAAGGGAATGATATATTTCAACATTCTTTGAATTGATGGGATATTATTGATTAATGGTTAAATATACTCACGTAGTTTTTTATCAATGCCGTGTTTCTCAAAAAGATTGGCAATCGGTTCGAGATTCCACATAACCGCATAATCGTAAGCTCTATAATTGTTATACCAAATCTTATTTGGGTTAGCTCCTGCTTTAAGCAAAGCTTCCATAATTCTTAAAATTAAATCCCCTTTTAAGGTTTTATTGTCTCGATATTCGTACAACAACTTCATAAAATAACACTCTTCGTCATCAATTGGATTCGGATTAGCTCCATTATCAAGTAGCAATTTAATTACCTCTAAATCTTTTGAATTTATGAAATTATTAAGGTAAAAATCCAAATCTGGCAGTACATCATCCCAAAATTTTATTTCCTGAAGTTTTTGAATAAGCTCTTCTCTTGTCAATATGTATTTTGGAGATTTCATTGAGTTTCAATGACATTTTTTTTAGCTATCTTATATCGCTTATCGCATGTCGCCAATAAGCCACCCAAAGCCATGAAAACACCGCCCATCCAAATCCAGCGGATGAAGGCTTTATAGTAAATCCTTAAACTCCAGGCATCGCCATCCAAGGGTTCGCCGATGGCAACGAATAAATCCTTGGTTAACCCGGCATCGATAGCGGCTTCGGTCATCGGCATTTTTTGTACGCGGTATACTCTTTTTTGCGGATGTAACGTAGCGATTTCCTGGTCTTTGTAACTGACCGTCACCAAGCCCTGTTCAGCCATGTAGTTTGGACCTGCAGTTTCATTCACGCCATGAAATTTAAAGATATAACCAGACATGTCAACAGTATCACCAGGTGCCATGCGGATGTCTTTTTCCACGCTATAAACTGATGTCAAAGTAATTCCGACGACAAACACAGCTATACCTAGGTGCGCCAACGTCATTCCGTAAAATCCAGCAGGAATTTTGCTTAATCGTTCCCAGGATAATCCTTGAATGCCAAGCCGGTCTTTAAACGATAGTACAGACGTTAACGTCGTCCACAACGCCAGCGTTAACCCTAATGCCGCACCCCAAGAATAATGCGGCATTAACCAAGGCAATGCTAACCCGATTACAACACAGCCCAAAAACAACCAACCGACGCGACGCGAAAACTCGCTAAAGCTGTCGCGTTTCCAGCGCAATAACATACCTACGCCGACTGCAATCGCCAACGGTGCGGTAAGCGGAATAAAAACTGCATTAAAATACGGCGGGCCCACGGAGATCTTACCCAAACCCAAGGCATCGATAACCAGCGGATATATCGTTCCCAGCAGGATACTGGCGGCAGTGACGACTAACAATACGTTATTGATCAGTACAAGCGATTCCCTAGACACCATTTCAAAGGTTGCGCTGGATTTAACTGCAGGGGCTCGTATAGCATAAAGCAACAGCGAACCGCCAACCACAATTGCTAAAAATATCAGGATAAACAAACCTCTAGCGGGGTCGCTCGCGAAAGCATGAACCGAGGTTAATACGCCGGAGCGCACCAAAAACGTACCTAACAGGCTCAAAGAAAAGGCAAAAATAGCCAATAACACCGTCCACGTCTTAAATACGCCGCGCTTTTCGGTGGCAGCCAAGGAATGGATTAGTGCCGTGCCAACCAACCAAGGCATGAAAGAGGCATTCTCCACCGGATCCCAAAACCACCAGCCGCCCCAGCCAAGTTCGTAGTATGCCCACCAGCTTCCCAACGTAATGCCCATCGTCAAAAACATCCAGGCGACACTCGTCCACGGCCGGGACCACCGCGCCCAAGCGGCATCCAGCCGGCCTTGCATTAGCGCAGCGATAGCAAAAGCGAATGCCACGGAAAAACCGACATAACCCATGTACAGCATGGGAGGATGGATAGCCAAACCCGGATCTTGCAGCAAGGGGTTAAGGTCATTGCCTTCTTCGGGCACGGGAAACAAGCGCTCAAACGGATTTGAGGTTAACAACAAAAAAGAGATAAAACCAATGGACACCATGCCCATCACGCCCATCACACGCGCGATGGTTTCATCAGGAATGGTGCGGCTAAACTTTGCCACCAATGCCGTCCAGCAGCAAAGCACCAACGCCCAGAGCAGTAACGAGCCTTCATGCGCACCCCAAACCCCGGAGAATAAGTACAAGGTCGGCAAAGCCGTGTTTGAATTCATTGCAACATACTTAACCGAGAAATCATGGACTAGAAAACTATAGGTCAAACACCCGTAAGCAATCACCATGAACAATAATTGTGCGTAAGCTAACGGTCTGGCGAGGTTAACCCAGCCACTAATATGCTTAACAGCACCGACGATAGGCACGACGGCCAACGTAATCGCCATGCATAACGCGAGTATGAGCGAAAAATGCCCGATTTCAGGAATCATGGTTTTTGCTCAGTTGCAGATGGCACAGGCTTTTTCAGGCTACCTTTCACTTCCGGTGGCATGTAGTTTTCGTCATGTTTTGCCAACACTTCATCGGCAACAAAAACACCCTGTTCATTTAATTTGCCATGGGCGACAATGCCCTGCCCCTCCCTGAATAAATCGGGCAAAATCCCGGTATATTCAACCGTTACTTCTTTACTGAAATCGGTTAAGGTAAAACGAACCAACAAATCTTTGCTCGGTCTTTGTACCGAACCTTTGACAACCATACCACCAAGACGAAACCGTGCGTCTTTCGGCGCTTTGCCGTCAACCACATCGGTGGTCGAAAAAAAATACATCAGGTTTTCGTTGAAGGATTTCAAAGCAAAAGCGGTCGCAATACCCGCGCCTATTACCATCAGCGCGATCAGGATTAAACGTTGTTTACGGGCAGGTTTCATCATTTTCTTTTCTGTTTAAGCGCTTGCTGACGCAAAAATTGTTTTCTTTGCCACACAGGTATGACGACATTAAGGATTAAGACCAACATCGCAATTCCATAAGAAGTCCACACATATAAGGCATAACCGCCCATATGCAAAAATTCCTGCAAATTCATGGATTGCTATCCCCCATCGCTAAATTCTTAACCCATTGCGCATTACGTTCTCGTTGAAGCAACTCAACCCGAACTTTTAACAAAAGGCTTATCAGGTAAAAAACCTTGAACGACAACGCCATGACCAACAAAGGTATCAACATGCTTACATGAATGGACGGCTTGTCTATTTTGGTAACGGTGGGTCCCTGATGCAAGGTGTTCCACCATTCTACCGAATAATGAATGATCGGAATGTTAACCACGCCAACCAGCGCAAGGATGGCAACCGCACGGGAAGCGGTTCGTTTGTCATCGATGGCGCCATACAAACCGATCACGCCTAAATATAAAAACAGGAGGATCAATTCCGAGGTTAAGCGCGCATCCCACACCCACCAGGTACCCCACATGGGTTTACCCCATAACGAACCAGTTAACAGGGCAATAAAGGTAAAACTGGCACCCACCGAAGCACTGCATACCATGACAATCTCAGCCAGCTTGATTCGCCAGATCAGGCCGATTGCGCCTGCCGCCGCCATCACTACATAAATAAATAGCGACATCCAGGCTGCAGGTACATGAATATAGATAATGCGATAGCTATCGCCCTGCTGATAATCGGGCGGAGCCAAATATAACCCCCCATATAATCCGTATCCGGTCAGCAAAAGAAAAATCACTATCAGCCAAGGCATCAGTTTTTCGCTAAAGGCATAAAAATGCGGAGGGGATGCCATTCGATGAAAAAAACGCACGACAGCATCAGGGACTAAAAACATCTTGGTTAACTCAAATACTATTAATTATTTTTGTGACAAGGTTTACTAAACTTTACAGTAAGACGGAATCCAACTTTTATCGATTAATTCTTCCGGGACGGCGCTAAAATCAAAGACCAAACCATCCTTGATCATTTGGTCGACATCGAATAATTGCCCGACTTCGGGAATATCCTTATAAAACATCGTGAACAAAGGCACTACCATCATTTTAGATATCTTAGTCGCGATTGGGCCAAGAAAGTTTCGACGCTGGCCCACATGAGCCACTTCATCGATAGTAATCTCGTTCAACAAATCACGCATGCGCTGTTTTACTTCCGGTTCGTCTGCGAAAATATCATCAAACAAACGATCAAGATGCAAATAAAAGCTTACACCCATCAACTCAGTCACAAATGCCGGCCCGTCCATCAAGAATCCAGGTAATTTGGGAAACTGTTCATAAACCCATTCTTTAACCGGTGTTAACGGCACCCATTCCACTTTATCCAACCCGCATGTCCGCAGCATTTCATTGAACAAACGGGCGTGACAAAATTCCTCAGCCAAATGCACGCGGCTGATTTTATCTTCCACCGTATGCGAATTCGCCATATCAGGGACAACATTCCAAGCCCCGCTGATACCTACCCACTCATGTCTGGCAAACTTATAAATGCCGGTTAACATCAACGTCATGCGATCCAGGCTCTTTGGATCATCTTTCATGTCAATATAGTTACGATAAAAAGCCTCGGGATCGGCCAAGGGTTTTTTCAATCGAACCGGGTTATCTTCAAAGTACTTGAGACGCGCTCTTTTTTTGGCTAAATCTTTTTCAGCCTCCAGTAGATCGCCGCCGTGCTGCTGCGTAAATAGCCAATAATCCTCGAAGTTTTTCTTTCTTTCCTGATCAGTCGCTTGCGTAAAAACCGAAAGATATTTACTTGCCACCATAATCCTTTACTCCATTCGATTGAAATTGAATAGGTATTTTACGGGAAATTATCAACTCATACTCATTTTTAATGCAGCTGCGGTCGGCCAAGGCGTTAAAACAAGTGCCGCCACCAACATGGAGATCAGGATATTAATCTGCGCATCGACAGGTAATCCGCTACTTGCCATATCAACCGCATTACTGGCAAAAATTAAAACGGGAACATACAAAGGCAATACCAGCAACGACAAAATCATGCCGCCCCGCCTTAAGCCTACGGTTAAGGCAACGCCAACAGCGCCAATCAAACTCAAAATTGGCGATCCTAATGCTAATGTTAACAACAAGATACTTAAGGACTCATTAGGCATGCCCAAAAAGACCGCCAGGAGCGGCGAAATGATTAACAAAGGCAAACCTGTGGTTACCCAATGCGCGGTTATTTTGCCTAATACCAGAATGGACGTTGGATATGGGCTTAACAGGATTTGTTCCAGCGAGCCATCATCAAAGTCGGAACGGAACAAACTGTCCAAAGACAACATCGTTGCGAGTAACGCCGAAACCCAAATTACCCCAGGCGCAATGGCTTGCAACAATTTTGGCTGTGCCCCAATGCCTAAAGGGAACAAGGTAATCACCAGAATAAAAAACAACACCGGGTTGGCGACCTCGGATCGCCTTCGCATCGCCAACAACAAATCGCGCCTGACAATGGCTAAAAACGCATCAAACAGATTCATCAGGAAAGCCTTATCCTTACCACATCAACCTCATGCAGGTTAACATCGTGATGGGACGTCATGACAATCATCCCGCCACTTGCGCAATGTTCAGCCATTAACGATTCAACCAGTGTAATGCCCTGTTTATCCAATGAAGTAAATGGCTCATCCAAAATCCACAGTATATTACGGCTAATCAACAAACGCGCCAATGACAAGCGCCGTTTTTGCCCCGCCGACAAAGCCTGGATTAAAGTATCGTCGTAGCCTGACAACTGAACTTTCTCCAATGCTTCTGAAATATTCAACTTTCCGGCTTGACCTAAAGCAAGGTGCAATTTCAGATTTTCCAGCACGGTTAACTCTTTCTTGATGCCGTCCATATGGCCGACGTAAGCCATATCGGCGTAATACTGCCCGTTTTGTATCGCCTCGCCGCACCAAAATACTGCTCCTGAATCTGGCTCCCTGAATCCGCACAAAATCCGCAATAATGACGTTTTACCACTGCCATTTTGACCTTCAAGCAGCAAGACTTGGCCAGGCTCGTTACCGCAAAACCGAGATCCGCAAACAAGATGCTGTCGTCACGGATACAACTTAAATTTTCAGTGCGAAGACTGGGAGGAGTATTTGTCAACATCTAACCTGTTTTTAAGCGCTGCCGCACCGCTTCGTAAAGCAAAACTCCGGTGGCAACCGATAAATTCAAGCTTTCAACTTTACCCTGCATGGGCAAGTTAACCAAAAAGTCGCATTGTTCCTTAGTTAAGCGTCGAAGTCCAGAGCCTTCCGCACCGATAACAATGGCTAAAGGCAATGTCAGATCGGCGGAAAAAACACTTTGATTGGCATCACCCGCAGCGCCCATGATCCAAATACCTTGTTCCTTCAGCCAACGCAACGTTCTGGCTAGATTGGTAACCTGATATACAGGTACCGTTTCTGCCGCCCCGCTCGCCACCTTGCAAACTGTCGGAGTAATACCCGCAGCATTATCCTTGGTGATAATGACTCCCTGTACGCCTGTCGCATCGGCGCTACGAAGGCATGCTCCCAGATTATGCGGGTCTTGGACGTTGTCCAGCACCAGGAATAAAGCCGGTTTTTCCAGAGCTAAAACCGCATCTTTCAATTCACTTTCAGGCAGTTCAGCCGGCAAGCCGACTTCCATCGCAATGCCTTGATGATTATTACCTTCCGCGAGGCGATCAAGTTTTTTCCGATCAGTTTTTTCCGGAATGATGTTGAGCTTCGCCAGTTCCTCGACAAGCTTATTCAAGCGCTGGTCAGTGCGTTGCTCATCGATCCAGACTTTGGTGATTTTGTCCGGAGAATATGCCAACGCGGCTTGCGCGGCATGAAGCCCGAAGAGTTTGCTTGATTTCATTAAGCTTTATTATTTTGTTTTCCGAAAACGAACGTTAGGTGTGCTTTTATTCGCACTAATATACTTAACGAAAGGCTATCTTGTTAAATGATTTTGTTGAAATTAAAAAATAATTCAACACTGACCCTCAATTTTTTGTGCGGAACTCCAACATAATTTGGAGAACTGCTTAAAGCGGATTAATACGTCGGATGACTATTATATCCATTTGCAATGATAGTGAATCAATATAAATTAAGCTTTGAAACTAAAAAAACCCGGCTGTTTAACAACAACCGGGTTTTTTTGCTACAACACAATAGGGTTGCTAACAGGCTGGGCGCTTACATCATCCCGCCCATACCGCCCATTCCACCCATGCCGCCCATATCTGGCATGCCGTGGCTGTGTTTATCATCGCTTGGCGCTTCAGCAATCATTACTTCAGTGGTTAACATCAAGCCGGCGACTGAAGCGGCGTTTTGCAACGCGGTGCGCGTCACTTTTGCTGGATCCAGGATACCCATTTGGATCATGTCGCCATATTCGCCGGTTTGCGCGTTGTAACCGAAGTTACCGCTGCCCTTTTGCACTTCGTTAAACACCACAGAAGGCTCATCACCGGCGTTGGCTACGATTTGACGTAATGGTTCTTCCATCGCACGACGCAGTATGTTTACGCCAACGGTTTGGTCATGGTTAGCACCTTGCAAATCTTTAATTGAAGCCAAGGCACGAACCAGCGCAGTACCACCACCGGCAACAACACCTTCTTCAACCGCAGCACGAGTTGCATGCAATGCATCTTCAACACGGGCTTTCTTTTCTTTCATTTCGATTTCAGTTGCCGCACCGACTTTGATAACCGCGACACCGCCAGCTAATTTAGCCAAACGTTCTTGCAGTTTTTCTTTGTCGTAGTCAGAAGTGGCTTCTTCAATTTGCGCACGGATTTGAGTCACACGGCCTTTGATTTGCTCGTCTTTACCTGCACCATCGATAATCGTAGTATTTTCTTTGGTGATCTGGATTTGTCTTCGCAGTACCTAATTGGCTCAACTCAGCTTTTTCCAAGCTCAAACCAACTTCTTCTGCGATCACCGTACCGCCGGTTAAGACAGCGATATCTTCCAGCATGGCTTTACGGCGGTCGCCGAAACCAGGGGCTTTAACCGCTGCGACTTTAACAATACCGCGGATGGTGTTAACCACCAAAGTTGCCAAGGCTTCGCCTTCAACATCTTCAGCAACGATCAATAATGGACGACCGGATTTTGCAACGGCTTCCAAAATCGGCAACATTTCACGGATGTTGGAAATTTTCTTTTCGTAGATCAAGATCAAAGGATCGTCGAGTTCGACGCTCATGTTGTCTTGTTTGTTGATGAAGTACGGTGACAAATAGCCACGGTCAAATTGCATACCTTCAACCACGTCCAATGAATTGTCCAGACCGGAACCTTCTTCAACAGTGATAACGCCTTCTTTACCGACTTTTTCCATCGCTTCGGCAATGATTTTGCCGACTGATTCATCAGAGTTGGCAGAAATTGTACCCACTTGGGCAATCGCTTTGTTGTCTGCACATGGTGCGGCTGATTTAACAATCGCATCAACGGCTTTGGTCACCGCCAAATCAATACCGCGTTTCAAGTCCATTGGATTCATGCCCGCAGCAACGGCTTTCAAACCTTCGTTAACGACTGATTGCGCCAATACGGTTGCAGTGGTAGTACCATCACCAGCAACATCAGAAGTTTTGGAAGCGACTTCTTTTACCATTTGCGCGCCCATGTTTTCGAATTTGTCTTTCAATTCGATTTCTTTCGCCACTGACACACCGTCTTTGGTGATGGTAGGTGCGCCGAAGCTTTTGTCCAGAATTGCGTTACGGCCTTTGGGGCCCAAAGTTACTTTTACTGCATTTGCCAAAATGTTAACGCCGCGCGCCATGCGGGTGCGAGCGTCATCACCAAATAATACGTCTTTTGCTGCCATGTTTAATTCCTAAATATTTAAGTTTATACGAAATAAAAGAGTGAAAACTGTTTAAACCTAGTCTTAACCAAGAACAGCCATGATGTCTTCTTCGCGCATCACGATGAGATCTTCACCGTCAACCTTAACTTCGTTACCGGCATACTTACCAAACAGGATTTTATCGCCGACCTTCACATCCATTGGCCGTACTTGACCGTTATCTAAAGGCTTGCCATTGCCAACCGCTACAATTTTGCCTTGGCTGGGTTTTTCGGCTGCCGAACCCGGTAACACAATACCGCCGGCCGTGGTGGTTTCTTCTTCAACGCGTTTTACGATCACTCTGTCGTGTATCGGACGTATGTTCATTCATGTCTCCTAGAGGTTAAAACAAAAATAAAAGTTGCTATTAGCACTCGCTAGTAATGAGTGCTAATAATAAACAGCTTTTGCAGTCTGTCAAGTTCTTTGGCATCATCTTCCGCCTTAATCACACCTACATCAAAACCATGAATGACGATCAGCTTTTACGCTACAGCCGCCAAATTATGTTGCCGCAATGTGATATTGCCGGACAACAAAAACTATTGGATGCTAACGTGTTGATCGTTGGCGCGGGCGGATTGGGCTCGCCTGCCGCGATGTATCTAGCCGCTGCCGGAGTCGGTCATCTGACTATTTATGACGATGACGCGGTGGATTTATCCAATTTGCAAAGACAGATAGCTCACCTGACTGCAGATATAGGGACGGATAAAGTGATTTCAACCCTTAATAAAATTAAAGGTTTAAATCCTGATGTGAATGTGACGGCGAAGAAACAAAAGTTAACCAGCGTAAATCTTGATGAAGCGTTGGCAAAAAACGATATCGTATTGGATTGTACGGATAATTTCACTACCCGTTTTGCGATAAATAAAGCTTGCGTTCAACATAAAAAGCCTTTAGTTTCGGGCGCAGCGATAAGATTTGAAGGCCAGATCTCGGTTTTTATTCCAGGGATAAACGAAAATCCTTGTTACAACTGTTTGTATAAAAATGAAGGTGAAGAGCCGTTGAATTGCACCAATAATGGCGTAATCGCGCCGATCACCGGAATCATTGGCAGTATTCAGGCCTTAGAAGCAATTAAGTTGATTATCGGCGTGGGAGAAACCTTAACGGGGAGATTATTGCTTATCGACGGTTTAACCATGAATATCAGGACAATGCGTTTCAAAAAAAACCCACATTGCCCTACTTGCGGAACAGGTTAACTAATCATAATTTTAATAACTATTTGTTAATTTTGCCCTTTATCAGGCTAATCACTTTTTCAGCAAAATCGTTAACCAGAGACGGGCTGTCGCCATGAGGTTCGGTTTCACCGAAAGGCTTTCCTTCAGATTTGCCGAATTTATAAATAAAGTACGCTAGCGGCGCAAACGCCACCGTGCCTATAAAAATCATCGCAATGAATAAAATTGTTACGTCACCCATGATCGCTCCTCTATATGCCTTATTTATATGAATTTATGTCTACCAGGCTAACGGTGATGATACTCTTTTCTAACGAAAAATAAAGTACGCTTTTTACCTCAATTTTCGTACAATATTTTCGATATGATGTACCCTTGCGAAAATCGAATCTTCGTCGTATACTTCAAGAAGCTTTCTTGATCAAGAGCTAGTGAAAAATATTTAAAACTTCTGGAGGTTAACAATGAAATGGGAAACACCAAGTTACACAGACCTGCGTTTCGGTTTTGAAGTAACCATGTATATCTACAACCGTTAAGCCTTTAACGGATTTGTAAAACAAAAAGGGGCTATCATTTAGCCCCTTTTTTTTGCCTGTAAACAGTTATAATCGGAATTTAAAAAAAATTAAGAGTTAACCATGAAAATAAGAGTCCTCGGCTCCGGCGCAGGTGGCGGCTTTCCGCAATGGAACTGCAATTGCAATAATTGCCACCGGATTCGCACCGGTGAAATGAACGGCAAAGCCCGAACCCAATCCTCCATCGCCGTCAGCAGCGATAATCAAAACTGGTTATTAATCAACGCCTCACCCGACATCCGCGCTCAACTGGAAGCTTTTCCCGCCATTCAGCCCAAGCACGGCCTTCGTGATACCGGCATTAAGGCCATACTATTGATCGACAGCCAGATCGACCACACCACCGGTTTGTTGATGCTGCGCGAAGGCAAACCGCTGGATATTTATTGCACGGAAATGGTCAAGCAGGACTTAACCAGCGGATTCCCCATTTTCAAAATGCTGATCGCATTACTGCACAGTCAACCATCATCCGGTGCCGATTGACGGCGGCAGCTTTACCATTCCCGCCATCGCTGACCTGCGGTTTTATACTCAGGCTTTAAAAAGCAAAGCACCGCCTTATTCACCACACCGTTACGATCCGCATGACGGCGATAACATCGGCTTAATCATCGAGCAAATCTCAACCGGCAAAAAAGTTTTCTACTCGCCGGGTCTAGGCGAAATAGAACCGCATGTCATGACAGCCATGCAAACCTCAGACTGTTTGTTGGTGGATGGCACGTTTTGGACAAACGATGAAATGGTCACGATGGGCATCAGCCAGAAACGGGCGCGGGAAATCGGCCATTTACCGCAATCGGGTGAAGGCGGCATGATCGAAGTCTTAAATGGCGTAAAAAATACGCGCAAAATTTTGATCCACATCAATAACACCAACCCGATTTTGGATGAAGATTCAGAGCCGCGGAAAATACTGGATGCGGAGAGTATCGAAGTGGCTTTTGACGGCATGGAAATAGATTTATAAAGGCAGGCAGATGAACAATTCCAACAACACACCCTGGACCCGAGAAGAATTTGAAGCGCAATTGCGCGGCATGGAAAAGTATTACCACATCCATCATCCTTACCATACGCTGATGAATGAAGGAAAGTTAACCAAAGAGCAAATCCAGGGTTGGGTGGCAAACCGTTACTATTATCAGGTCAGTATTCCCCGTAAGGATGCTAACATACTGGCCAATTGTCCTGACCGCGAAACCCGCGCCAAATGGATTCAGCGCATTATGGATCACGACGGCCATCCCAGCGACCCCGGCGGTATCGAGGCATGGATACAACTGGGGATGGCGGTGGGTTTAACTCGCGAAGAAATCACCTCCGAGCAGCATGTGTTGCCCGGTGTGCGTTTTGCCGTTGATGCTTATGTCAACTTCGCCCGCCAAGCCGAATGGCATGAAGCCGCCAGCTCCTCGTTAACCGAACTGTTCGCCCCGAAAATCCACCAGCAGCGCCTGGACAACTGGCCAGAACATTACCCCTGGATCGACAAGGATGGCTACGCCTACTTCCGCAAACGCCTGACCGAAGCCCGCCGCGATGTCGAACACGGCCTACAGATAACCCTGGACTGGTACAAGACCCGCGAACAACAAGACCGGATGGTCAAGATATTGCAGTTTAAACTGGATGTGTTGTGGTCGATGGCGGATGCGATGTATATGGCTTATATCAATAACATGCCGCCGTATTTTAATGTTGGGAAAAATTAGAAATTTGTCAAATTGTAACTTACATCGAATTGAAGCTAAGTAAAATGTAATACAAGGGCAAATCATGCTAATGAATCGCTTGTTTGAGCCACCTGACGATCAACTTATTTATCATTATTGTTCAGCGGAAACCCTTTGCTCGATCTTAGAGTCGAAAAATATTAGGTTCACCGACATCAATATGCTAAATGACGAAACTGAGACCAGATGGGGCTATTCCGCATTCGAAGAAGCAGCAACACGCCTTATAAAGCGAAACGACACCCCAGATTCAATTCCAGAAATAACCATTGATTTTTGTGATTCGGTAGATGAAATTCTATCGAGAGCACAACTTGCTGTACATCCTTTTGTATCTTGTTTCTCGCTGGATGGCGACAATCTAGGGCAATGGCGTGCATACGCGGATGATGGGCGAGGATTCGCTATTGGGTTTCGTGCATCAATGTTGAAAAAATTACCCATAACCATGCTTTCAGTAGAATACGATAGAGAAAGACAGGTGAAAGAAATGATGGCAGCATTATTAGCGATACATGAGCGTAAAAATTCAGGTAGAAAATCCGTTCAAGAAGGCTTTTTTGAAGATTGCATTCTTACCGCCACCTATTTTGCAGGACTGAAACATTGTGCTTTCCAGGAAGAAAAAGAAATTCGTTGTGTACATGCTGTTAACGTAAAATTTGAAGAAGAAATAATGCAATTTGTAGATGCTCCTAATGCTTGTGAGGAATGGAAAAACCAGCCGGTAAAATTCCAAGTGAAAGATAACCACCTTTGCGCTTTCATTGACCTCCCTTTTTGGATTAGCGATAAAAAGCATCCTATAGTTGAAATTATTTTAGGCCCAAAGAACCATAGTGCATCTTCCAATATATTGCTTTACCTGGGCGGGTTGGGTTATTCAAAAGTCGGGACTAAGCGGTCAAATGTCCCATACAGATAATCACATATCCCATATGTTGGGCATTTTGTAGGTTGCGGGTGAGGTACGAACCCCAACAATTCGGAGTTGCTTAGGTATGATTCTGTTTGCCTGACTTTTTGCTACAAAAAATATTCCACACTCTATTTATCACTTACAATGCACATTATTTTGTACATTTAAGCCAACAATGAAACAAGCACCTTTACCGGAGTCCGTAATAACGCCAAGCAATTCTTCGATCTCGTTGAATCCGGCGAAGCGGTACGCGTATTGCGGAACGGCAAGCCCATCACCGCCGACCTGCCGACGTGGAAACGCCGCGCCGCGCAACCGTTGGTTATTAATAGCGAATCGGTTAGCCGGATGATTCTCGACGAACGCGAACCAAGCTAGTAACCTAACATATGCGGGTCTTTTTCGACACCTCGGCTTTCGTCAAACGGTATATTGCCGAAAGCGGCACTGATGCCGAACTGGAATGGTGCCAACGCGCCACTAAAATCGGTTTGTCGGCGATTGCCGTTCCCGAATTGATCTCGGCTTTTTGCCGATTAAAGCGGGAAAATAAAATAACCCGTGAGCAGTATCAACAACTCAAAAACCACTTATTTTCTGACATAGAAGACATTGCCATTGGCGACTTAACGCCAATTGTGCTTTCTTATTCAGTCAATAGCCTGGAAAATAGTACATTGAGGGTAATGGATGCAATACATATCGGTAGCGCTATTGCCCTGGAGTGCGATACATTTATCTCGGCCAACCAACGGCAGCTTGAAGCAGCACAGCAGGCTGGGTTGAGCACTGTAGCCGTTTAATAACCTTACACATGACCACCAACAAACGAATACTCTGCGGCTTTCTTTTTCCGGTATTGTTAGCCCTGTTACCGGCAAACCTGTATGCCCACGGTGTTGATACCACTACGAAAAGCTTTTTAAGCATTAACCATGGTGTCGCCATCGGCCCGTTTCTGTATATCGGCGCCAAACACATGGTCACCGGCTACGATCATTTACTCTTTCTGGTCGGCGTTATTTTCTTTCTGTTTCGACTCCGCGACATTCTAATTTATGTCAGCTTGTTTACCCTTGGGCACAGTTTGACCTTGTTGCTGGGCGTCCTGCTCGGCTTTCATGTCAATTCCTTTTTAATCGACGCGGTTATCGGGTTGTCGATCGTCTATAAAGCATTCGATAATTTAGGCGGTTTCAAGCAACTTCTGGGTTTTCAACCGAATACTAAAATCGCTGTGGCAGTGTTCGGGCTATTCCACGGTTTCGGCTTGGCGACAAAACTGCAAGAATTTTCCATCCCACAAGAAGGCTTATGGAAAAATCTGCTGGCGTTTAATGTCGGCGTGGAAATCGGTCAATTCTTCGCTCTTTTTATTATACTTATTGCGTTAGGCTTTTGGCGAAGATCACCCAGCTTTTTGGCTTTTTCAACAATAACTAATACTTTGCTGATGACGGGCGGATGGGCACTTACAGGGTATCAATTAACCGGCTTTTACGTTAATGGATAAAAGATGACTCAGGAAAATTTACCGGTTCAATCGATTAAATCCTTAATCAATGCAAGTTTAACAGCTTTTTTGTTGGCTGTGGCCGTCTTATTTGTGGTCGTTCTGCCTTCCGAATACGGCATCGACCCGACCGGCCTCGGCGCTAAAATGGGTCTGACAGCGCTTTCTCAAACAGGCCGGAATACGACGCCGACAAGCGCTGAAAACTGTGCAAAACCCCAGCAAAGCCAAGCGCAATCTTCGGCTGAAAAAAAAAGTATTATCCCCGTAAACGAGCTTCAACCGCTGGATGCCGCTAAACAAATCCAATGGAAAGATAGCGCCAAAATCGTTATTCCCCCTAAAAAAGGCTTGGAATACAAATTCGCCATGAATAAAGGCACTGTCCTAGAATTTTCTTGGCAAACGGACGGCGGATTAATTTACTTCGATTTTCATGGCGAACCCAAAGGGGCTACCAACGGTTATTTTAAAAGTTATCTGGAAAAAACAGACAGCAATTCGAGCGGCATATTAACTACCCCCTTCGAAGGCATTCATGGCTGGTATTGGGAAAACCACACCGAGCAACCGATCACCATTGTTTTGAGCACTAATGGTACTTATCAAGTACTAGGAATTATGCATTAACCAATACGCATGTTAGGAGTTTTTAGCCCGCTCAGTTAGGGAGATAAATAACTCCAATAACAATGCTACAATCGTATGGTGAGATAAACGAGTTAAGTTCATAGCAACTTATTACCTGATGTTATTTTTAATATGAGCAAAAAATATGCAAAAAATTAAATCTTTTTCAGCTTTTTTACTGATTTTCGCCTTTAACTTCGGATGCAGCTCTGTTTTTGCCGAATCTGCAAGCACTAGCAACACGCAGCTCACGCCCAAAAACCTGAATTTATCGGGTTTGTATTTTGGTTTTATCCCCTGCGACGATTGCCAAGGCATTAAAACCACTCTGGCCTTAAATGCCAACAACACTTACGTCTTTATAACGCAATATGTCGGCAAGTCTGATCGGGAATTTACCGAAAAAGGGAAATTCAGTCTTGGCGAAAATGGCGACACGCTTGTGTTAACGCCACGCAAGGGCTCAACGACAACGCAGCAATATTTGGTCGATGACAACATGCTGATTAAGCTTGATGAAGATGGCAACCGGATTACAAAAGATGGTGCTGACCGGTATATATTGCGGAGAAAGGACATAATGAAGACACCAGTAGACCAACACGGCGGACATTGATTCAACCTGAGTTAAACAGCGAACTTGACCGCAGGGTAGCACTACACTTTTCTCATGGCCTGACAAATAAAAACCAGATGAGTATTAACCCAGAGTTACCGATAAAATTCTCTCCATTGCACCGCCTGCAATGGGAAGATGCGCAACAGAAATATGTCATCCTTTATCCTGAAGGCATGGTGGAACTTAACCAAAGCTCGGCGGAAATCCTCAAATGCTGTGACGGCATCCGTAACCTTACCCAAATCGTCAACGAACTTGAACAAAAATTCGCCACCGCAGGTCTTACCAACGACATCACTGCATTTCTTGGAGTAGCGTTACAGAATGGCTGGATCCAACAATAATACGAACACCACGACAGTTAAGGTCACGCCACCGCGCTGGCTGCTGGCGGAACTGACTTATGCCTGCCCGTTACAATGCCCGTATTGCTCTAATCCGGTGGATTACGCCAAATATCCTACTGAATTAAGCACAGACGACTGGAAGCGTGTCTTAACCGAAGCCCGCAAGATGGGAGCGGTGCAATTAGGTTTTTCCGGCGGAGAACCATTAACCCGCCAGGATTTGCCGGAACTGGTTAAACATGCGCGGGAACTGGGTTATTACTCTAACCTGATCACGTCCGGTTACGGACTTGACCGAAGAAAAAATCATCCAGCTTAAAGAAGCGGGACTTGACCATATCCAAGTCAGCATCCAGGCCAGCACGCAGGAGCTCAACGACCATATTGCCGGCACATCTTCTTTTTACCATAAAAAAGAAGTCGCCCATCTGGTCAAAAAGCACGGTTATCCGATGGTATTGTGCGTGGTCATCCACCGCGAAAATATCCACCAAATGCCGCAAATCCTTGAGATGGCGGAAGAACTGGGCGCGGATTATCTGGAACTCGCCAATACCCAATATTACGGTTGGGCACGGATTAACCGGGATCTATTGCTGCCAACCAAAGAACAATTTGAGCAAGCCGAGCAAGTCGCCCAAGCGTTTAAGGAAAAAGTCGCGGGCAAAATGAAAATCTATTACGTGGTACCGGATTATTACGAAGACCGTCCTAAAAAGTGCATGAACGGCTGGGGAACAACGTTTTTAACCATTGCTCCGGATGGTGTCGCCCTACCCTGCCATTCTGCACGTGAGTTGCCTGAGCTGGATTGCCCAAATGTTAACCATTACAGTATCCAGGAAATATGGCATGACTCCAAAGCCTTCAACTTTTTCCGAGGGGATGAGTGGATGAAAGAACCTTGCCGTAGTTGCGACGAAAAAGAAAAAGATTTTGGTGGTTGCCGCTGCCAGGCATATTTGTTAACCGGAGATATGTACAAGACAGACCCGGTATGTAGTAAATCGCCAGATCATGATGCTATTCAAATAGCGATTGATTCCGCAAAGACTAACGCCAGATTGGTGAGCGATGAAAAGCCATTAATCTTTCGAAACAGCAAAAACTCCAAGGCATTGAACTCGACTGTGGATACTAGCGCTTGAGCATTTAGATCGGACAAAACAATCTTTCTACATTTTTACCACGCTGAAGAACTACGATCCATTAACCCCTTACCGACTTCTCCAGCTTTTTACATTGGCGTTCATCCAGCCATCGATCACACCAAACATTTAAGGAAACAGCACTTCCTTTCATTAAATTGAACTCACGTTCCGCCTCACCGGGTTGCTCCTTTGGCCACCAGGAATGTGTATCCATTTGTCGTTCTATGTAGCTGCAAGCCGATTCCAACTCGTTTTCAGTCAAGTGCATTACAGGGCTCCTTTGATTGACTTTGGATTATTATTCATCTTAAGACCTTGCATTGATATTGTAAATATATGTTTTTTTCAAACATTAAAGTGGGAATTTAACGAAAACTGAACGGCAAACTTAACCAATTAAATAAAATTTATATCCAGTAGATAGTTAGACTTATTATAAATTTTTTCTTTTAATACGCTTTACTGCCGGCAAAGCCACGAAATACAGTGAGTATGATAATTTTTATATCTAACCATAAGGACCAATTCCGTATATAGTTAAGATCCTGCTGTATACGTCCTTCCATTTTTTCTAGTGTATCTGTTTCGCCACGAAAGCCGTTCACCTGAGCTAACCCGGTAATGCCCGGCTTAACCTTATGCCTAAGCATATAGCCCCTGACTTGTCCCCGATAAAATTCGTTGTGGGCGATAGCATGCGGCCTGGGTCCGACAACAGACATCCTGCCTTGCAATACATTAAAAAATTGCGGTAATTCATCGAGCGAATGGCGCCTTAAAAATCCACCCAGTTTCGTGACTCTGGGGTCGTTTCTTCTCGCCTGAACAACATTGTCCGAATCTTCGCAAACCGTCATCGACCTAAACTTCCAAACGATGATTTCTTCCCCCCGGAATCCGTAGCGGCGTTGTTTAAAAATTACCGGCCCAGGTGAAGTGAGCTTAATGGCGAAAGCAATAATAAGCAATGGAATTGCTATAATAATCAATGCGATAACGCTAAACACAATATCGAAAATCCGTTTCATTGCACCATCTACCCCATAAAATGGCGTGTCATGAATGCTAAAAATGGGTAAGCCTTTAACATAGCTGACAGTGGAGCCAAGCATGTCGAAAATGAACAAATCCGGCACAAAATGAACAGAAACCGTTGAATCCGACAACTGCTCTATAATATTTTTAATTCTTAATTCGGCGCGTAAAGGCAAAGTAATATAGATGATATCAACCAATCCATCTTTGGCGAGCTTGATAAGCTGATCGAACTCCCCTTCTAATTTGGTTAAGCCGAATTGGTTGTCTTCACTTAAACGATGCCTATCATCAAAGAAACCAATAAATTCAATACCAAGCATATCGTCACGGATAATTTTTTCGAGCTCAATGCCCAACATGGTCGAACCGGCAATAGCTACCCGATGCCTGTCTTTACCCATTTCCCTAACCAAATTGGCGACATTCCGTAAAATCACGTGCCACGATATTATTTCCACTGGAACCGCCAAGTTCCAATACCAAAAATATCGTTTGTAAATGGGATCGATTAAAGTAAAGATTTCATCGGCAAAAACCATGACTAACAACACCCAAAACCATGAGACAGCGATCAACCGAACCTCGGTTAAGGTCGACATGGCGCGAGTTCCCCGATATAGCTCATTGAAAGAACTAAAAACACCGAAACCGACAATGGAGATCAACAACCACCAAGTATGCTTATTATCCCATTCTACTTCTTCCTCCAAACCCAAAAAGGCCCAATCATCCAGACTCAGAATAGCCCAAAGGGTTATACCAATAACAAACACATCCAACAATCTTACTAATGCAATGAATTTGTTGCTGTGTGGGCGAATTGCCAGAAAACTATTTTGTGTGCTTACCATAATCTCTTTTTGTTATATCGACGTCACCGAAAACAAGCATGTCGTCAATTTATTTAGTAAGTTGAGCAAAACCAACTTAAATAGGATATTAAATTCACACTTAAAACTTGCTAAGAAAAGTATTCCACGCGAAAAATTAGCATATCAGACCGCTAGTAAGCAGCAGGATTAGTGCTTATTCCATTACCGATTATCTTTAGATAAAAATACTAAGGTGTCACATTCAAAACTGAAGGAGGAGTTGTCGCTGCAGTAGTCGTAACAAAAATAGATTGATCCGATAAATCGTCATTTTTCTTTAAAGCCTCGAGCAAAACCTTGTCATGGCCATAAATATCGGGATAAAAAGCCAGCGTATTTTTTTCGTCAACATATGCGGTAGTGTAAAAAAATAACACGGGAATTGGATTTTTTAAATTAACGCGCTGATTATTTGGCGATTGCATCGCTTTTTTAATACTCTCCGAATTCCACCTGCCCTGATTTCTCAAAGCAAAATCAGCAAGTAATTTTGGATTCTCAACACGCACGCAACCATGGCTAAAATCCCTTCGACTTCGGCTAAACAATGAGTTTGCAGGCGTATCATGCAAATAAACGTCATCTTTATTGGGAAAAATAAATTTTACTTTGCCCAAACTGTTTCGTTTTCCAGGCAGTTGCCTGACTCGATAAATGCCTTTTTTTAGTTTTTCTATGGATTCTGCGCTCACAGGAATCGGCTTAGCCGAAGGGCTATAGCCAGCAACAATTTCCATATTTTGGGAAGCCAGGAACCCGGATTTTTTTATAAGTTTAGGCAAAATTTCATCTTTCAATATATTGGCCGGAACATTCCAATATGGCATAAACTCGATAAAACTCATATTAGCCATCAACACAGGCGTTTGGTTTTTTAACGCTTTTCCTACCACTACACGCATATTGATAATGCTAGGTATATCCTTATCGAGATCATCTATTGCCCACAGCTGATAGGCAGGAATATTAACAATAATGGATCTGCCAACATTGTTAAACTCAGGCAACCAACGCAACCGTTCCATTGCCAATTCTATCTGGGTAATCCGTTCCTGTAGAGGTTCGTTAAGTGCTGTTAAGGTTTCTAACCCAATGACCCCATTCGCCGGGATGCCATGTCTAAGCTGAAATTTTTTAATAGCATCAACCAAGTCAGGGTTATAGAAGAGTTTAGTCGAAGAAGCAACTAAAGCCTTGTCTTCAGGCAAATCGCCAACATTAACCAAATATTGACTAAGCTCTGCTAACTGCGGATGTTGCTGACCAGGACGAAGCTTATTTTTATTGATAAATTTAAACAGCCCCACCTTTTCCGACATTGCTTTGTAGCCAGCAAGCGCCACCTTGAGTTTTTGATATTGTTGCAGTTTGGGTTCTGCCAACAAAGGCAATTCAGTGATCGTATTTAAGGTAATACTGTCTTTGATCAGAGCGGGCAGATCGGTAACTTTTTTATCACGCAACTGAAGTTTAAAATTAATCCCTTGCGGGTTAACTCGACCGTAATGTAAATCATGCAAAAATCGCAGCATGGCAATGCTTAAGGCGGTATCGTAGAGTGCAAGCTCACGATGGGATTCAGCACTCAGACTTAACGAAAAGTTGTATTTCTCCCGCAAAGTGCTCAAATCATAACTATCCGGATTCAAGCCATGCGTGGAAGCTTTCGCCAATAAGTCGAGCGCATCGGCAATTGTTTTAGCTGACGTATCCTTGCCTAACCAAAGCAGTTCGTAGTTAACCGATTTGTAGAGGGACAGCAAGTCTTCGGCTCGATTAGAAAAGTTGGCTTGACGCAAGAAAGGATGTTGCTTCGTGGCAATTAAAGCGTTGATTTCTTTACCGACTTCGGATTCAATGTGTTCACCCTCTGCATAAACCCATTGAGATAAGGCGATAGCTAACCAGAAGATCAGCCACTTACTGCTAAATAATTTGGGTTGTTGAATCAAAAAATACTTCCTGAAAAATCTTTTATGGTTAAATTTAACATCAATCAACAGCTCAGCCTTATTCGACGTATTATACTTAACTCCTTACATTTAAACATAAATTTAATAAGTTTTTAATGTCAGGCTAAACGCCGTTAAAGCTTGATACCAATCAGCTAAATTGTAGTCAAGAAAATGGATTTACCAATAGGTAAAGCCACCTAATAAGCGATCCAACATTTACCAATGAATACCTCAACATTAATAGACTTAAGGAAATTAAAAACTTTAACCACGATAGTAGTATCATTTTTTGTTATTTAGGCAATCGTTTACTTAGATTGCCTAGTGCGAAACAAATTTTTATTTTATTTACCAAGTAAAGTTTTTTATGTGTTCGTATTACCCAAATTTCAAGTTAACCAAGAGAGGCTTTTTGATGCCTCTGTTAGGCTTGTGCGTTCTAATCACCTTGCAATTAGCGACTCAAACCGCTGTAGCCGCAGCGTATGTTGCAAACAACCAAGTTAATGCTGCCATTGGCAAAGAACAGATCAAAATAAAGATAGAAGAACTTAAAACCAAGTCAGGAGTTGATGAAGCCACCAAAGCTTTAATTTTAAACCTATATCAAGCGACTCAAGAAAACCTGGTAGCTATCGATTCTTATAACAAAAAAGCTTTGGATTTTGAAGTCGCCATTAATAAAGCGCCCTTGAAAACCAAACAATTTCATCGAGAATTAGAACAAGCCCAACAAAAACCAACTAAACAAAAACTCGAAGACTTAACCAAGATCTCTGACTTGGAACTGGAACAGCGATTAAATATTGAAAAAGACAAAGCGAACGCTATAAACGAAAAAGCCAATCAACTTGAGCAAGAGCTAATCATTCAAAACAACCGCCCGGAAAATATTCGCAAAGAATTAGCTGACGCCAAACAAAATCTGGAAGCCACTCAAAAAAAACTGGAAAAACCAATCAATACCAGCTCATCAAAACTGGAAATCGAGGCGAATCAAACTTATCTGGAAACTCAGATTGTCTTGTACACCTCAAAATTAAAAATGCTTTCCATTGAGGCAAACAGCAATCAAATCCGGGTCGATGCTTTAAAAGCTGAATTGCAACTATTAGTCATTCAAAAAAGCCAACAAGACGCTATTGTTGATACCATTGAAAATCTTGTTAATTTGAGAAGGCAACAAGAAGCCATCCATATGCAGCGGGAATTGACGCAAGCAGAAAAAACTTTAGTCAATAAACCTTCTGTTATCCAGCAAATTACCCGCGAAAACATATCACTTAGTCGCGACCTGCAATTGGTCAACGCCAAATTAAAGAACTATGGCGATCAAAAAAATGATGTTGAGTTAACGGCAACCCAAATTGATTCAGATTTTAAAAGCGCTCAAAAAAAGATCGATCTGGCTGGCTTAAGCCCTGTCCTTGGCAAGATATTACGCAAGCAACGCCGAAATTTGCCGACACTTAATGATTTCGCCGCACAATCTGAAACTGTTCAAAATGAAATCGCGCAAGCTACGCTCGAACTATTTCAAGTTGAAGATAGACTCAAGCAGCTAGCTAATCTAGACGACTACTTGAAAGAAATCATCAATCATCAAATCGATGCAAAATTAACTGACGACGATAAGATGATGATCCAAGCAGAATTACGCGTATTGTTGAATAATCAAACCGAACTTCTTAACAAACTTTCTGCTTCGTATAGCGCCTATATTCGTGCCTTGGGCGATTTCGATTTTGCCAAGCAACAGATGCTGGTGCAGGCGAATAAATTCGCTAATTATTTGGATGAACGGTTGTTGTGGGTACCCAGTTCAGAACCGGTTAACTCCTCTTATTTCATTAATTTATATAAATCTTTAAGATGGTTTTGCTCGCCCAAAAACTGGCTTGCCGTCCTTAAGGACATAGCCACCATTGTCAGCCAAAATCTTCTTCTTACTCTGCTAACTTTGGTCGGCTCTTTATTTCTTCCAATCAGTAAAAACTGGGCAAAACGACAACTCAGCTTTATTGCAGAGAAAGTGGGTAAAATTTATACGGATGATTTTAATTTCACGTTAAAAGCCTTGGGCTACACCCTGATAATGGCGCTCCCGCTGCCCTTTTTCTTTTACTATCTTGGGTGGTTTTTGAATGTCAACCCCCATGCCGCCGACTTTAGCAAGGCAGTGGGACTTGGCTTACAAACCACAGCAGTGCCTTTGTTTGTCCTGCAATTTTTGTATCGCCTGTTCGCGGTTAACGGCATTGCGGTTCGACATTTCCAATGGCAACAACGCTCAGCTGCTTTGTTGCACAAACAGGCTGCCTGGCTTCGTCTTATAATTGTGCCAGGCATGTTTGTCATCGCCTGTACCGGTGCAGTAAATACCGGAAATTACAGCGATACGTTAGGGCGATTGGCGCTCATCATCCTGCTTTGCGCGATGGCTTTCTTTTTAAGCCGGTTATTGAACCCCAACACCGGCTTATTAAGCGATTACCTTAGTTCTAACCCCGAAAGTTGGCTTACCAAAACGCGTTATCTTTGGTTTACCCTGATAGTCTCCAGCCCATTAATTATTATTGGTTTTGCAGTTGCTGGCTATTACTTGAGCGCTTTAGAGCTAGAACAAAAGCTGGTCACAACTATCCGCCTGATTTTTCTCCTAGTTCTCGCACATGAACTGGTGATGCGCTGGTTGACCATGGTTAACCGGAAATTAGCACTCCAAAATGCCAGACAAAAACGAAAAGCCGCCTTGGCTGAACGGCAAGTCCCCACGGAGAGCTTTACTGGTGACGACCCGACTCTACCGATTGATGAACAGTTGATTGATATTCCCACAACTAATGCGCAAACGATAAAACTGTTAATCGGCATGATCGGTTTTTGCCTGATTGTTGGCGTTTGGATGATCTGGAGCAATATCCTGCCGGCTTTTTCATTTTTAGACCGGGTCGTGCTTTGGGAACATGTCATTACTCAAGATAACCAACAGGTTGATCAACCGATCACTTTGACCAACTTAATCATGGCCGGGCTTTATGTGTTCATCATGGTGATTTCGGTTCGAAATTTTCCAGGATTAATGGAACTTTTGTTATTCAGCCGACTTTCGATTGCAGCGGGAGGGCGTTATGCGGTTAACCAACTCGCCAAATATTTAATCATCGGTATTGGTTTTATTTGTATCGCGAACGAGCTGGGTGGGAGCTGGTCGCAAGTGCAATGGTTAGTCGCCGCCTTGGGCGTTGGATTGGGTTTCGGCTTACAGGAGATCTTCGCGAATCTGGTTTCGGGCATTATCCTGTTGTTCGAACGGCCAATTCGCGTCGGCGACACCGTCACGATTGGCAATGTCACCGGTAAAGTCAGCCGCATTCAGATGCGGGCAACAACGCTGCTTGACCCTGATCAAAAAGAATTGATCGTTCCCAACAAAACTTTTATTACCACCCAATTTGTAAATTGGACATTGAGTAATTCCACAACCCGGATTGTCATTCCGATTATCATCGATGAAGGTTCGGATATCGAACTGGCCCATAAAGCCATTACTGATGCAATTAAAGCCACCCATCTAGTTTTGGATGAGCCCGCTCCCAGCGTTGCTTTCACAGGCTTCACCGAACGAGGGCTAGAGTTTTCTATCAGGGTTTTCGTTAGCGAACTGGCAAACCGATTGCCGGTTACCCACAATCTTAACCTTAACATCGACAGGATGTTACGTGAAAACCATATCGGCATGCCATTTACTTCTCGCACTGCCAAAGCTGCTGAGGAAAAACTAAAATAATTCCTCTACTTAAGCTTGGTTAAGCATAGTAAAATGGTCGGTTATTACGATAAATGCAGAGGTTAAAGTTGGCTTGGTTATTCTTATCACTAGCGGGAATTGCGGAAATCGCGTTTGCAATAAGCCTTAAATACAATCAAGGGTTTACCAAGCTAATTCCGAGCGTGATCACCCTTGCTTCTGGAGGATTGAGTTTATTTCTGTTGATGACCGCAATTAAGGTTTTGCCTGTCGGGACTGCGTATGCCGTTTGGACTGGAATGGGAGCTGTTGGCGTGGCCATCCTGGGTATTTTTCTTTTTAAAGAATCCGTCGAACTTTACCGGATAGCGTCTATCTGCCTGGTCGTAATCGGCATTATCGGGCTAAAGTTAACCGATAGCCACTGAATAAAATGCTGCACCTGATTTTTAGCTCACCTGTTGATACCGCCATTCTGGAAAGGATGGCGACTGGGGATGTCGGCTTGTTTTTGGATAATGCTGTAATCAGCCTATTAAAAAACGGCAAACTGGCAGATTTCTTAACCCAGAAATCAGGTGAAATATGCTTCTATGCACTGCAGGAAGATCTGGATATTCGCGGCATTTCAAATGATGAATTGGTAGGCAGTGTGGAAGCCATCAATTATCATAAGTTTGTGCAACTTACTGTCGACAACGCCTTAATCCAATCATGGACTTGATTGTTAACAACCAAAAAATAATGACCACGGATGAAGGCTTTCTGGTTAACTCAAAGGAATGGGACAAAGAAACTGCCCGGCAGCTTGCCAAACTTAACCAGATCGAACTCACTCAGGCACACTGGGAAATCCTTTTTTTTATCCGCTCGTATTACCAACAATTTCAACACTTGCCGAATACCCGCATGTTTATAAAAGCGGTGGAAAAATCTTTAGGCCAAGAGAAAGGGAACAGCCGTTACCTGCACCAATTATTCCCGCAAGGTCCGCTCAAATATGCCTGTAAACTTGCGGGCTTACCTAAGCCACCCAACTGCTTGTAATCAAACGGGTTAATTTTGCTTAAAACGATGAATCAAGCGCCGTTCCTTTTTGTTAGGTTTATGGCTGCTTAGCGATCCGCCAAACAACGCTTTTTGCTCCCGCTGATCCTGAATTTGCCTCTGCCTTTTTGCGTGGCTTTCTGGCGCTTCTTCATAAAGCAAAACTGCTTCTTTCGCTGAACGCCGCTGCATTTTTAATGAAGTAACGGTTATTTCCCATTCATAACCATTTTTAGTGATGCTTAATTCGGAACCGATTTTTATGTCTTTACTCGGCTTGGCGCGCTGGCCATTGACATGAACTTTACCACCGTTAATGGCTTCGGTTGCCAGGGCTCTGGTTTTAAAGAATCTAGCAACCCACAACCATTTATCCAGACGAATCGATTCAAGCTCTTCTCGCACGGTTTAAGCGGTCTTTTTCAATCCTTTAGGTAAAGAAAATACGACTTTTTCTTCGATCCCTTTTAATTCCTTGGCAGAAGTGCCGCCCCATGCTGTTAGCTGGTCGATGACTTCCTGAACCAGCACTTCGGGTGCAGAAGCCCCTGCCGTCACTCCTACGACTTTACTACCGACAAACCAATCTTTCTGCATATCTTTCGCAGTATCGATTAAATAGGCCGATTTACCCAGTTGTTCGGCAATTTCACGCAAACGGTTGGAGTTAGAACTATTGGGGGATCCTACAACCAGAATGGTATCTGCGGTTTTTGCTAAATCGTAGACGGCATCCTGGCGATTTTGCGTGGCATAGCAAATATCATCTTTTTTCTGCTCTTTAATTGAAGAAAAACGTGATTTTAAGGCATCAACCATCACTTTAGTATCGGTCATAGACAGTGTCGTTTGAGTGACGTACGCCAGATTGTCAGGGTTATTGACCTTAAGGTTCGCCACATCTTCCGGCGTCTCTACCAAATAAATGCCACCGTTATCCGTGCACTTGTCGTATTGCCCCATTGTACCCTCAACTTCAGGGTGACCGGCATGGCCGATCAGTATCACTTCACGGTCTGACTTAGCATGTTTGGCGACCTGGATATGCACTTTTGTCACCAAAGGACAGGTCGCATCAAACACCGTCAGCTTACGTTCAACTGCTTCCTTTTGAACTTGCTTTGAAACGCCGTGGGCACTGAAAATCAAATACGAACCCACCGGTACATCGGAAAGATCTTCAATAAAAACCGCGCCTTTTGCCTTAAGGCCGTCAACCACCGTCCGGTTATGCACCACTTCGTGACGCACGTAAATCGGCGCACCAAAAGTTTCCAGCGCCTGATCGACAATATCAATCGCACGGTCGACACCGGCACAAAATCCACGGGGATTAGCAAGTACAATTTCCATAGCAGTAAATCTTTAGTTGGTTAGTAGGTTATTATTTTAACTTAACATGGTTTCAGATACGATAATTCCATCATTATCTGAATATAAAAAATGATCTTTTCTGAAGTTTACCCCGGCAAACGTCACTAATAAATCACGATCACCGGAATCTTTATGGTGACAGAGCAAAGGATGCGCATGCAATGCCAGGATACCTATAGGCATCTGGCTCAACAAATCGACGTCACGCACACAGCCATAGACTATCAGACCTTGCCAGCCATTCTGTTGCGCTATTTGAGCAAGCTGGCTGTCCACCAATGCACACCGGTGCGAACCGCCGCCATCAACCACCAGTACCCGATCCGTTACGGGCTCGGACAAAACGGCTTTGATTTTGCTGTTATCCTCAAAACATTTAATCGTAGAAATAACACCAGAAAAACATTGGATTTTCCCAAACCTACGAAATACCGGTTCAGCGACTTGTAGGTTTTCTTTTCCTGAATAGATATCGCAAAGGTAGGCCGTGGATAAACTCATAGTTTAAAAACTTAACCAACCCGAACCGAATGAAGTCGCAAAAACCAAGCTGACAATGGTCATGAGTTTAATCAAAATATTCAACGATGGACCACTCGTATCTTTGAATGGGTCGCCAACCGTATCGCCGACAACCGCCGCTTTGTGAGCATCTGAACCTTTACCGCCATACTCCCCTGTTTCTATGTATTTTTTGGCGTTATCCCAGGCACCGCCTGCATTAGCCATCATTACCGCTAACAAGAAACCTGACAACAAGGTACCAACCAACAAACCCGCCAGTGCTTCCTTACCTAAAATATGACCGACTAAAATGGGAACCACAACCGCTAAGGTGCCGGGTACAATCATTTCACGCAAGGCGCTTTCTGTGCTAATGCCAACACAGGCTTTGTAATCAGGTTTGCCTGTGCCTTCCATCAAGCCTGGAATCTCATGAAATTGTCTCCGCACTTCCAACACGATCTCATGCGCCGCTTTACCGACCGCCATCATGGTAAGCGCCGAAAACAAATAGGGTAGCATGGCGCCGATCAGCAATCCCGGCAACATCGTCGGCCCTAATATATCGAGGTCTTTGATACCAGCTGCCGTTACATAAGCACCAACCAATGCCAACGCGGTTAATGCGGCAGAGCCGATAGCGAAACCTTTTCCGGTTGCTGCCGTGGTATTGCCTAAACTATCCAGTGCGTCGGTACGATGGCGGACTTCCTTGGGCAGACGGCTCATCTCGGCGATTCCACCGGCATTATCCGCCACCGGGCCATATGCATCAGTCGCCAACGTAACCCCTAGCGTACTTAACATGCCCACACCCGCTAAAGCGACAGCATACAGCCCGGCAGTAACAGAACCATCCGCTTTACACCCTAACCATATGCTAATTAATATGGCAAAAGCTGTAATCAATACCGGTAAGGCTGTACTCATCATACCCACTGCAAAACCCTGGATTATCGTAGTTGCCGCGCCAGTTTGCGTCGCCTTAGCTATCGCTAAAGTGGGTTTCTCTGTATATGAAGTGAAATGTTCAGTCACGTAAGCGATAGCATTTCCAGCTACCAAACCGACCAAGATTACCAGCCAGTAATTAATATGGACGCCTGACAGCAATACCATTAAAAAGGAAAGCCCCAAAATGACTACCGATGCGCCCCATACCGATCTGCGCAACGCAGTTAACAAATCTTCCAGCGTGGCATTTTCATCAATTTTGGCAACATATCTGCTAAAAAACGTATTTAGTTTTGCCATTAAAGTCATATCGGGTAAGCCGGTGTCCACCTTCTCTTTCCCAATCACCATGTAAATTCCGAACAAACTGGATATAACCCCGACCGCACCCACTAAAAAAGGCAATCCGATAAATGCGGCTGAATCCTTACCTAATACAGCACCTAATGTAGCTGCCGCGATAATTGACCCGCTGTAGCTTTCGAACAAGTCCGCACCCATGCCTGCCACATCGCCGACGTTATCTCCGACATTATCAGCGATTACGGCTGGATTGCGTGGATCATCCTCCGGGATACTTTTTTCGACTTTACCGACCAAGTCGGCGCCTACATCCGCAGCTTTGGTGTAAATCCCACCACCAACCCTGGCAAATAAGGCAATGCTGCTGGCACCAAAACCGAAGCCGGTCAAATAAATCAATTGATTAGGATTGCCGCTGAATATCAGATAAAGCAAGGTCATTCCAATTAAACTGAAGCTGACGACCGACATGCCCATGATCGACCCGCTACCAAAGGCAACCCTTAGCCCTTCATGCAACCCTCTTTCAGCCGCCGCCGCTGTGCGCGTATTTGCCCGCACGGCAACATACATCCCCAGATAACCGGCTCCCGCTGAAGCAATGGCGCCGACAATAAAACAAAACGCCGTTTGCCACTGTAAAAAGATTGAGATAATGATTGAAACGATACCAACAAATATGGCAATAATCCGGTATTCACGGGCTAAAAATGCTGAAGCGCCCTCCTGTATAGCGGCTGCGATTTCTCGCATGACTTCGTTACCCGGGTCGTAAGCAAGTACTTGTTTAAATTGCCAAAGCACAAATCCGACTCCGGCGACCCCCATAAGTAAAGCGATGATAATTGATGCTGAGGTGGGCAGCATTGGCAACTCCTATAATAATTATTATTGTTATAAATTGGTTGTTTTCATCACGCGCGATTTATTTTTTAATTTCGTTATTTCGCTCGTTTTAGGATTATACCTTTTCGCCAACCTCTGTATACTGTTTTACATCAGGGAGTTTCAGGAAATCCTGCGTAAAATTGCATCGATAAATAATCAATAGAATTTTGAACAAATTACCGTTCTCAAATTTATGAAAACCATCAAAACTTAACCAAAAACTATTGCTTTTGTTGAACCAACTCCGGTTAATCCTCATTATCGATTTCAAAAAATATCCATCTCACACGCGCATGGTCTTGTTTGATCTTTCTCTCCATGGCATTAATTTCTTGTACCGCATGGGTAACGGTTAACTCCGGAGTTAATTCGGCTTTGATGGAAACCATGACGGAATTCCCGTGGTTAATTGCCCATACGTTAAACACCCTAACCACATTGGGCTGCGCATCCAGATAATCAGTTACTTGGGTGCGAATATCTTCTGCGGATTCGCCGATTAAAAGCGAGTGCACCTCCGCACCCACCACAACAGCAACCACAATCAACAAGGCGCCAATCAGAATAGAACCAATGGCATCGAAAGCCGTATTTCCTGTGATTACGGTTAACCCAAGGGATACCAAAGCAATGACCAAGCCTAACAATGCCGCGATGTCCTCGCCGGTGACGACCATCAATTCGCTGGAATGGGTTTGTTTAAACCATTGCCACAGCGACCGGGAACCTTTCTCTTCCTTCATGGCGTCCAATGCGCCTTTCAAGGAAAAAGCCTCTAAGCCCACCGCAATCAATAATACCAACAAGGCGACGTTGGCATTCTCAACGGCATGCGGTTCAAGATAGCGTTCGATGCCTTCATACACCGCAAATAACCCACCCACAGAAAATAAGATAATGGCGACCATCATCGACCAGATGTATGATTCCCGTTCGTAACCCATCGGATGTTTTTGGGTGGCTTCTTTGCCGGAACGTTTCATCCCGACCAACAACAGGATTTGATTCCCGCAATCGGCGTATGAATGGATGGCCTCCGCCAATAACGAACCGGAACCGGTCCACATGGCCGCGCCGGTTTTAGCAAGCGCGATGCCTAAGTTAGCTGAAAAAGCGTAAAGTACCGCTTTGGAAGAATTTGATTGTGACATGAAATAATTTTTAACGTTGTTAATAAACAAAAGAAAGGTTAACCGTTAGTCCCAGCGGTCATCTTTCACCTGCACAATGTCGTCTTCGATTTTAACTTTAAAGCAAGCAATATCCTCATAGGCTGGTGGTGATTTAACTGCGCCGGTTTTTACACAAAATCTTGCACCATGTCGCGGGCAAATGATTTCATCGCCATCAAGCGCCCCATCGGCAATCGGTGCTCCGTCATGGCTACAAACATCCTCAATCGCATAGTATGCGCCATCGATTTTAAACACCGCTACATCCGTCCCGTCGACATCGACGACGATATGCTCGCCATCCGCCAAAGCGTTTTGCTGAACAACCTTAACCCATTCGGACATGTGTTACTGATCCTCACTTACTGTTTTAAAATATACATCATAGCGTAATAATTTGCCCTGGAAACTTTCGTCCGGCTTACCGCCCAAAGGTTCGGCATGATCTGGGCTTTTTACGACCACCCGTTTACCGGTTATTTTAAGTGCCGCCTTTAACAATTTCTCTTTATCTTCATCATCCCCCACCAAGTTGCGCAACACCGTCATTCCCTTTTTAGCCAAGGCCGATTTTTTTCGTTTGGGCGGAAACATGGGATCCAAAAAAACGCAATCCGGTATAAAAGTTAACCCATCTAAAAGTTCGATGGCACATCCGATTTTTATCGACGGAACGGATAAGCCTAACCGTTGTACCCAATCCTGTTTGGATAACCTGTCAAAACCATCCTGCAACAATGACGCCATAACCGGTGAACGCTCGATGCACATTACGTCATAACCCATGCGGAACATAGCCAGACTATCTTGTCCCCAGCCTGCGGTGGCATCCACTACCATTTTGGTTTTTTTGCCTAATGCCTGGGCAAACGCCCCTTTTTTTGCGGTAGGCCAGGAAAGCTGCTCGCCGGGGCGGTGTTCAATATCGACAAATTGACCGGTTTGTTTTGGCGCGTTCGCATCCAGCAGCATGAGTCGGTCATCGCGCCAGGTTAACAAATAGGAGCTGGAGTTTTTTTGTGGATTTTCAGTTTTTTCTAGAAGAGTAAGGGTTAACCTGTCTGCCAACCGTTGATGACGTTCAATATCACCAAGTCCCTCATACCACACCGCAAGCTTATCTTGCCAGTTAACCAGCATTCCTGATCTTAACGAACTTGATCAGTAACGGCGGCGTGGCGGCGGCGCGAAGCCTTTGTTGTCATCCGGCCAAAAGCGGTTTTGCTCAGGTTGAGTCGGATTCTGGCAGGCGGATTGTATCTTCCTGCGGCACAAATCTTCGCGCCATTCATATTTCAAAAATACTTTCTCCAACGCATCCGGCTGAGGCTGAAAATTTACCATAACACTCGGGGAATATCGGGATTCACCATAGCCTGTTCCCGGCGCCGCCGATTTTGCCGCACTTTTTGCTTCCGCCGCCGAAGCCCGGTCACGCATACTTTCCGTCATCGGCGTAACAGTAACAGGTTGCGGGATTTCCGCATAAGCGGCTACCGCAATCACACCCATAGCAGAATTATCGCCCCAGGCCGCTGCGTACGAATTTTCAGCTTCAGTAAAATAAAAGCGGTTAACTTTATTACTCCCCGTGCGCCAGCCTTCGTATTCGTCCGAACTGTGTGGATTCAGGATATACATGCGTTCATTATTTTGCAAAAAAGATTTTTGCCCGCTGATGATGTTGCGACCATCTACTGCAACCACCACACCCACACGCTGCCCGGTATTGTTGCTTACGCGAATCCGGTAGCGGTCGTTATTACTTGCTTGCAGATACGCCCGGTAATGGCCGGCATCGCTGTTAACCGGGTATTCAGGCAATGCGCCTTTTGTGTCGCTGAGTACGTTAATTTCTATTGGGAGATAAGGGCGCGTTTGCGAAACGTAGTTATTACTATCGGTTGGCGTATTAGCGCAGGCGGTAATAGTTAATAGCAAAAAAAAACTAGCAGTAAATTTTTGGTAAAACATGTGCTTATTGCTCCGTTATCTAAAATTCGTTAGACATACCTAAATATGAAACTTGCTTATGCAAAAAGAAAGTATCAGCGGTGAACGATACTTTAAATAATCACAATTATGATTCCTCAAAAGCTCCCAAGCTAGAATAATAAATTGAAATCAAGCTGGAATGGAAAAAATAAAAAGAAGTAAATAACCTAACCCTGCTAAAAGCTGGTGTGTGTTTAACATCAAGGTCAATTTATCCCTAAGTTTCTTGGCTTGTTTTTTTGTACCTTCAAAATCAGATATTTTCTCAAAGTTCAATAATTGTCCATCTGAAATCCTATTATGCATATCTTTAGGAATATCTTCCGTTGGAAAACCTTCAATATTAAAGTACGGTATAAGCTTTTGAGCATTAAAATGTGAAATAAGTATTCGATAGCAGTTTCGTTCGATTATCGAGTCACGCTGATGCCATGCACCCAAAAATACAGAAAATACGAACAGTAAACCATTGATTACGAGCAAAAATCCTATGAAACTTTGGTTTAACCATGATTCTTTGGCAATAGTTTCAAATTGAGCTATTAGTACTGCAATACCTGCAGTTGATAAACCAATCCACCACATAGAATATTTATCTATATCTTCGCTCATTCGAATTTGTTCTGCCAATGCTTCTTTATGTAATCCTACAGATTCAGAAACAAATTTCTCGAATTTACTACTCATTAAATCACCACTAAATTGCTTCTCTAAATAACTAGATATGCATTTTATTTACTCAGTGGAGACCGATTGCTGTTGGTTCTTCAAAGCGGCATCCAATGTATGCCACGCCAGGGTTGCACATTTAACTCGCGCCGGATAGTCGCGCACGCCCGCCAGCACCGCCAGCTTGCCGACCGCTTCCAGTTGGATTTGTTCATCCTTGCCTGTGGTCATTTCATGGAAGGTCTTGAATAAGGCTTCGGCTTCCGCTTCGGTTTTATCTTTTATGATTTCGGTCATCAGAGAAACTGATGCCGTAGAAATAGCGCAACCTGACCCCTGAAAACTGGCATCAATAATCTTGTCGCCATCCATTTTCAAATATAAGGTTAACCTGTCTCCGCATAAGGGGTTAAACCCTTCCACTTTCCGGTCGGCATTTTCAATTATCCGAAAATTGCGCGGATTGCGGTTGTGGTCGAAAATAACTTCCTGGTAGAGCTCGCGTAATTCTTCAAACATCAGCCGAACACCTTAATCAGTTCTTTAATACCCTGCATAAGTACATCAATTTCTTCGCGGGTATTATACATGGCAAAGGATGCCCTCGCTGTCGCCGGAACGCCGTAAAACTCCATCACCGGCATGGCGCAATGGTGCCCTGCTCGTATCGCAATCCCCAAGCTGTCAAGCATGGTGCCGATGTCGTGGGGATGAATCTTATCCAGTACAAAAGATAAAATCGCCCCTTTCTCCTGGGCGTCGCCGATAATGGTTAACCCCTCAATCTCTCGGGCCAGGTCTGTCGCATAAACCAATAATTCATTTTCATAGGCGGCAATGTTGGCCATGCCGATTTCGTTAAGGTAATCGATCACCGCGTCCAATGCGATGACTTCAGCAATGGCTGGGGTTCCGGCTTCAAACTTGTGCGGCAGCCCGGCATACGTGGATTTTTCAAAACTAACAGTGCGTATCATGTCCCCGCCGCCATGATACGGCGGCATGGCCTCAAGCAGGGCTTGTTTGCCGTACAACACACCCACGCCGGTCGGACCATAAAGTTTATGGCCGGAAAACACATAGAAATCGCAATCCAAATCCTGCACATCCACTGGCATGTGCGGAATCGCCTGCGCACCATCCAGCAACACAGGAATATTTTGTTCATGCGCCATCTTGATGAGATGCTTAACCGGGTTGATCGTGCCTAAAGCGTTCGCCATGTGGGTCACAGAAACTAGGCGGGTATTGGCGTTAAGCATGTCTTCGAAATTATTGACAATGAGTTCGCCGCGCTGATTGATCGGCGCAACTTTTAATACCGCCCCGGTTTGCTCACACAGCATTTGCCAAGGCACGATATTGGAATGATGTTCCATGGCCGAAATTAAAATTTCGTCCCCGGCTTTGATATTGGCTTTGCCGAAGGTTTGGGCAATCAGATTGATGGCTTCAGTCGTGCCTCGAACAAAGATAATTTCCTTGCTTTCAGCTGCGTTGATAAAAGCCCTAATCTTTTCCCGCGCAGCCTCAAATTGTTCGGTCGAGCGCACGCTCAAGGTATGTACGCCACGATGGATGTTGGCATAATCATGCAGATAGCAATGGCTGATGGCGTCAATCACCGCATTGGGTTTTTGGCTGCTGGCCGCGTTATCCAGATAGACAAGATTTTTCCCGCGAATTTTTTCCGAAAGGATAGGAAAGTCGGCGCGAATTTTTTCGATGGGGAAGTTGATCATTGACCTGCTTGTTGATTCATTGTTAACAAATTGAGTTTTTCCTTGACTCTGTTTCGGCGGAAAAAGCCCGAAATATTCGTTTGATAAGCAAACTTAACCAAACTCGCTTAGAGCCAATCCTTCTGAACGCCTTGCTGCGGGAAACGGATTAACACCTGCTCCAGTACCTTGTCATGCAGACTTTTAATCTTTATTTTATCAACCATCTCGTTAGCAAAGGCAAAAGTCAGCATGTTACGCGCGGTTTCTTCATCCACGCAGCGTGATTGCAGATAAAACACCGATTTTTCATCCAATTGCCCAACGGTTACGCCATGCCCACACTTTACGTCATCGGCATAAATTTCCAATTGCGGCTTGGTGTCGGCTTCAGCATCATTTGACAACAACAAGTTGCGGTTATTCATTTGCGAGTCGGTCTTTTGCGCGTCTTCTGCCACAATCACACGACCTTGGAAAACACCTCTGGCGCGATCATCCAGAACGCCTTTATACATTTCTCTACTGATGCCATGCGGTTTAAGATGATTAATGCGGGTATGATTATCAAGATGTTGGCGTTTTACACCAAGATATAAGCCATTCAATTCACACTCAGAAGCCTGACCCAGATCGGTGTGAATATCGCAACGCGCCAACAAGCCGCCAAAAGCGAAATTGTGATGGGTAAAACGGGCATGTTGCGCCTGTTTCACATAAGTGCCACCAAAATGATAAGCCTTGTCTGATTCTGTCTGTAGTTTGTAATGCGTTAATGTCGTATTTTCTCCGGCAAAGACTTCAGTGACGGATGCTGATAAATAAGCATCATCGGTCGCAGCCACAAAGGCTTCAATCAACGTTGCTTCTGTAGAACAATCCAGCACTACTACATTACGCGTCGTCGCCAACGCATCGGCTTGTGTCGCGATATTTAAAATTTGGATCGGTTTAGACAGAACTTGATTAGTCGGCACATGAATAAACACGCCATCAGTAAACCATGCGCTGTTGAAGGCCACAAAACCATGTTCACCCGGCTGCACAGCTTGGCCTAAATAAGGCTGCAACCAATCAGGCAACGCCTTTAACGCCGCAGCCATACTCATGACCTTTACGCCATCAGGCAAACCGTCCAAGACCGACAGTTCAGCGGAAAAATGGCCATTGACCAAAGCAACGCTCCAGACATCTTCCAACTGCTGCGCTTTCAGCCAAGACGGATCAATGGCTTGCAGGTTAGGCTGAGTGCTTACGAAATCCAACACAGGTGCAAACAGCTTCTTTTCAATAGCGGACACATTCGTGTAACGCCATTCTTCTTCACGCGGAGAAGGAAAACCGGTTGCCGAAAATTTGCTCAAACCCACTTTGCGTAATTGTTGCAACCACGGCAAGTTTTGCCCCGGCAATTCAGGCGCCAAAGTTGGATATTCAGCCACATAGCGGCTGGTAGATTCTGTCGCCATTTACGCAGCCACCCCCGACTGATTGCCTTCAACCCAACTGTAACCTTTTTCTTCCAGCTCCAAAGCCAGTTCCGGCCCGCCGGATTTAACGATCTGACCATGTGCCAGCACATGCACGAAGTCAGGCTTGATGTAATCTAGGAGGCGCTGGTAATGGGTGATCATCACAAAGCTGCGGTCTGGGGAACGCAAGGAATTAACCCCATCCGCTACCACTTTTAAGGCATCAATATCCAGGCCCGAATCGGTTTCGTCGAGGATACACAGTTTAGGTTCCAGAATTGCCATTTGCAGAATTTCATTACGTTTTTTCTCGCCGCCGGAAAAACCTTCGTTGACGGCGCGATACAAAAACTTTTCATCCATTTCCAACATCTTAACCTTATGCTTAACCAAGGTTAAAAAATCCATCGCATCGACTTCCGGCTGGCCGTGATGTTTACGGATGGCATTCAACGCCGCTTTCAACAAATAAATATTGCTGACACCGGGAATTTCGACCGGATATTGAAACGCCAGGAAAATGCCTTCCCGTGCCCGAATTTCCGGTGGCAATTCCGTTAAATCCTTACCTTGATAGATAATGGAACCTTGCGTGATTTCATAGCCGCTTTTGCCCGACAGCACATGCGATAAGGTGCTTTTACCGGAACCGTTTGGGCCCATAATCGCATGGATTTCACCAGCTTTCACTTGCAGGTTGATGCCTTTAAGGATGGGTTTGTCAACAACGCTGACGTGGAGATTTTCTATTTTGAGCATGATAAATTTTTACTCACTTATTTCATTAAAACTAAAAATCGTAGGTTGGGGTAAGGTACAAACCCCAACTAAATGTCGGATGACTATTCGTTGGGGTTCATTTCATTCACCCCAACCTACCGTGCTATTACGCCCTACGGTTCTACGGGCTTCATATTAATTTCGTTGATAACTTTTTGGGTATACACAATTAAAGTTTAACCTTTTATAATCTCCACGAGCGAGAGCGCCACATTCCAGTACCTGCTCCATTCTAGCAGGTGTAACATTACCGAAGAATTGAGTATTCGCTTTATTGTGCGCTTCAACCGCTTTGTCAAACTTAACTTGCGCTTTATCCAATTTATCGAAATCTTGGCTTTCCCTTGCAGAGATAATCTCTAAATATGGGTAATAAACCAAATTGAATAACTCTTGGTCTTTTTTAGCTTCTTTAATTCCTGCTTCTTTTAAATCCCTATCTATTTTGGACGAAAGTTCCTTTAATTCTTGTGCTTGTTTTTCATTCGAAGAATCCACTTCTTCACCTTGACTACAATTTGAAAGTATATAAGCTACAAACAAAATACTAGCTATTACATTTCGCACTTAACCCTCCCTCTAATTAATCTGCCTGTTTGATCTATTTCAAATAATGTGACTTCCGGCATAGCTCGTAGTTGAGCTTGGCAAACTCCAATAAAATCGAAGTCCCCAACAGAAAGGCTATTAATTTATTGTGCTATTAAATAAATGAAGACAGTGTAAAAAATTTAGAATCATTCTATTTTTTCTAGTAATTTATTTAATTCAGAAATCACTTTACAACGTTCACAAATTGAACCAATTAATAAATACTTAGCTAAGCCAGGCGAAATTAAATCAATTTCATTGGTTAAGTTATCCAACTCAATTTTTTTATTATCGTCATTATGAAAAAATTCAGCATTGAACCAAACATCAATCAATTTTTCAGCCTTCAAAGGAGAGCCAAAAATTATGACATTGGTAGAATGGAAGACTCCATTTGTCCAAGATTCTTTGAGAAATTGAGTATGACTATGAGCATCAGTAACGTATCGATTAACAATTCCTAGTATATTAAAAAAATTGCACGGCTCTTTTTGAAGCCAAAAATGCCTAAACCTCATTAAAAGTTGATTCAAAGGCTTCATCAGAAGGCAGTTGATAAGAAGATGAAGACCCTTTGTAGTTTATTGTTAAATCAGCACTCGGATTAAATTTATTCTGAACAAGACTATTGCTTAACAATTTCTCTGCTCGACATTTAAACATTTTTATTTTTTTCAGTTCATCGGGATTAGCTTGAGTAATTAGAGAAGAAACTTTGTCATCAATCACATTAATATCTCTTTTACACCAATTAATTTCAAAATATCGTTTTCAGTCCCAGTATAAGCAGACTGCTTTTAAAATTTAGCCCACCGACCCTTCCAAACTCAACCCCAACAACGCCTGCGCTTCAACTGCAAACTCCATCGGCAATTCCTTAAACACCTCCTTACAAAAACCATTCACAATCATCGACACCGCATCTTCCGCTGATAAGCCGCGTTGTTGGCAGAAAAACAACTGGTCTTCGCTGATTTTGGAGGTGGTCGCTTCATGTTCGACTTGCGCGGACGGTTGTTTGACTTCGACATACGGGAAGGTATGTGCGCCGCATTTGTCGCCAACCAACAAGGAATCGCACTGGGTATAGTTACGGGCATTTTCGGCGCTTTTCAACACCTTGACCAAGCCGCGATAGGTATTTTGCGCTTTGCCTGCGCTGATACCTTTCGACACAATCGTGCTGCGGGTATTTTTGCCGATGTGGATCATCTTGGTGCCGGTATCGGCCTGTTGCTAGTTGTTGGTCACCGCCACGGAATAAAATTCGCCGATCGAATTGTCGCCGGTCAACATACAGCTGGGGTATTTCCAGGTGATCGCCGAGCCGGTTTCCACCTGCGTCCAGGACACTTTGGAATTATCACCACGGCAATCGGCGCGTTTGGTGACAAAGTTATAAATACCGCCTTTGCCTTCTTTATCGCCCGGATACCAGTTTTGCACGGTGGAATATTTGATCGTCGCGTCTTTTAAGGCAATCAATTCCACCACGGCAGCATGCAATTGGTTTTCATCGCGCATCGGTGCGGTGCAGCCTTCCAGATAAGACACATGACTGCCTTCGTCGGCAATAATCAAGGTACGCTCAAACTGGCCGGTGTTGGCGGCGTTAATGCGGAAATAAGTGGACAATTCCATCGGGCAGCGCACGCCTTTGGGAATGTACACAAACGAGCCATCGGTAAACACGGCGGCATTCAGCGCGGCAAAAAAATTGTCGCCCGTCGGCACGACCGAACCTAGATATTGTTTGATTAAATCGGGATGATCGCGCAAGGCTTCGGAAATCGGGCAAAAAATAACACCGGCTTCTTTCAGTTTGCCTTTAAAAGTCGTCGCAACAGACACGCTATCAAACACCGCATCCACAGCAATACCCGCCAACGTTCTTGCTCATCCAAGCGGAATACCCAGTTTTTTATAAGCTTCCAACACTTGTGGATCAATTTCATCCAGGCTTTTCGGGCCGTCTTCCTTGCGTTTCGGTGCGGAATAATAACTAATGGCTTGATAATCAATCGGCTCAATATTCAATTGCGCCCAATCCGGCGATTTCATGGTTTGCCAATGCCGGAATGCTTTCAAGCGGTATTCCAGCATGAATTCCGGTTCGTTTTTGACTTTGGACAACTTGACGATCACCGATTCATCCAGTCCCGGCGGAAAAGTATTGGTTTCCAGCTCGGTAACAAAGCCTTGCTTGTAGCTTTGGTTAATCAGATTATTAATTTCTTGCGCACTTGCAGACATGACAAAATTCTCGTTAAAAACGGTTGATGCTGGAAACCGGGATCAAAATTTCTTGTGGCCGATGTGTCGGCTTGATCATGTCGGCCAATGAGATCGATTCCAAGGTATTGCTGATGGCTTTGTTGATTAAACCCCAATTACCGCTGATGCCGCAACCGGACGCCTGTTCGCAGCCTTCATGGCTAATGCTGCATTCGGTCACGGCAATCGGGCCTTCCAAGGCGCTGATGACTTCAGCCACCGAGATCTGCTCCGGCGACCTTGCCAAGGCATAACCGCCATTTACCCCGCGGGACGACACGACCACTTTGGCGTTAACCAAAGTTTTCAATATCTTACTCACCGTTGGCAATCCGATACCGGTCGCTTCCGCGACTTCAATGGCGGCGTACAATTGCCCGCTGTCTTTTGCCATGTGACTTAAAATGACAGTGGCGTAGTCTGTGAGTTTGCTAAGGCGTAACATCGGCTGTCTCGTTTAATTGAGGACTATTTTAGTCCTATTTAAAAACAGAGTAAAGTGATAGGATTAAAAACATTAATAATCTATGCTTGATTTGCTAAATGGACGACTGGCAAAATTCACTTTGTATTAACCACTACCATTTTCACAGGTGACATCATGACAATCAAGAAAACGCAATTCGATGCCAATAAATCCAAGCAGTTAGTGGCTGAAGCCAGAAAACAGCAAGAATTACGTGAGCAGTCCTACCGCGGACAAGCTTTGAAACTGTATCCCTGGATTTGTGGGCGTTGCACACGGGAATTTACTCATGCCAATCTGAGCGAACTGACAGTACATCATAGAAATCATAATCACGATGACAATCCTGCTGATGGCAGCAATTGGGAATTATTGTGCCTTTATTGCCATGATAACGAGCATCAACGATACGAAGAAACTCGGTTTGCCAGTTCAAAAGCCACATCATCAAATGGCGGAAATGCTGGAAGCCATAATCCGTTTGCTAATTTGAAGGATTTGATGACCAAGAAATAAGTTTTTTAAGCTTAAATCGTTGTTAACCTAGTCAAGCTCATCTATGCCAAGATTCGCCAATTGATCCGCCCGGTCATTCCCGTTATTACCGGAATGCCCTTTCACCCATAGCCATTCGATCTGATGCCTTTCCCTCGCAGCATCCAGTCTGCGCCACAAATCTTCATTTTTGACCGCGCCTTTGTTAGCGGTTTTCCAGCCTCGTTTTTTCCAGTTTACCAGCCATTCGGTGATACCTTGCAACACATATTTTGAATCGGAGTGCAATTGCACGGCACAAGGTTTGGTCAAGGTTTCCAGAGCGTTGATCACTGCGGTCAGCTCCATGCGGTTATTCGTGGTTTCGCGTTCGCCTCCAAAGAGCTCCCTGGTTTTATCTTTATAGCTGAGTACCACGCCCCAGCCCCCGGACCGGGATTGCCACGGCAAGCACCGTCGGTGTAGATAATAACTTGGTCTTTGGATTCACTCATTATGCTTAACTTTTAGTTCGGAAATCGCTGATCTTGCCATCGCAATTTGCGGTTTTAAATTTTTAACCGGGGTTAACGGGATCAGGTTATACCGCCGCTTTATCGCTTTGACCGCATAGGCTGAGGACGATAAAGAAAAAGCGTTGCCGGCAAATTTGGCATAGGTGGTATCGATAGAGTCCAAGTTAAATTGCGATATCAAAGTCACCTCAAAATTCAACAACTTTAACCAATCAATCACCCTTGATTGGCCTATAAAATGTCCGCGCCAGGTATTGGCTAAACGCCGCTTATCCCAAAGATATTGATATCTGACCGACATACTCCAGGGATTAAAATTGATAATGATTACCGTCCCCTCGGGTTTTAGCACCCGCTCAATCTCGCGCATGGTTTGAAACCGGTTCTCATCAAATTCCAGCAAATGCGGCAGTATGATCATATCTACGCAATCACATTGCAAAGGCAAATGATAAGCTTTGGATTGAATCTTTCTCGCGCCTGAACAGCCCAGACTACGTGCATCCAGGATAGTAAAATTGGTATACAGGCTGCAGTCCACGAATTCGTCCTCCCATCCTAAGCCGCCGATTTGAAGGACAGTTTGCTTGCAACTTACGGTAATTCCATGGCGCAAAAAATCGATCTCAAGATCTTTTAAAAGTTTTCCTCTGGGTGTTTCGTAGTAGGCAAACAAAAATTCACGTTTCATAGCTTAATTAATTTCACCTTATCTTAGATTTTTCAATAAAAACAAGCTACAATCAATGTATTCTAAATTTTGGCTCAGAACTTGAGGGTTAGATAATGCGTAACAATTTTACCAGTTTGGTTAAGTTCTTTTCCCTATTAATCGTTGTCATGATTGTTACGGGTTGTTCCGAGACGCCAAACGAACCGCTGGTTATCAATAATAACCAAGATATTTCAAAGACTTACTCAAATTCTGCGAATAAATCCCAACCTTCTTTTCTGAAAAGAAAATTTAAAAACATGTTTTCCCATCAAAATACGGTGTGGGAGAGAATGCTATCTCTTTACGCTTTGCCGGAATACAACAATGAGCGCGTTGACCGTGAATTAAACTGGTATCTTCGCCATCCTGATTATATTGCCAGGATTCAAGAACGAGCGGCGCCCTACATGCACCTGATTCTTGATGAAATCGAAGCAAAAAACCTTCCCGGCGAACTCGCATTATTACCTGTGGTTGAAAGCGCTTTTATCCCGGAAGCTTATTCCAAAAGCGATGCGTCCGGTCTCTGGCAATTCATCCCCTCAACCGGCCGTTTCTTCGGGCTGCAACAAAATTCCTGGTATGATGGTCGCCGTGATGTTTATGCATCAACCAAAGCCGCAACTAACTTCCTTAAGGATTTGGGTGAAACCTTCGACGGAGACTGGTGCCTTGCCCTAGCCTCATATAACTTCGGCAAAGGTAACATCCGCAAAGCCATTGTCCGTAACGAATATGACAATCTTCCCACCGATTACTGGTCCCTGGGTTTACCCAAAGAGACTACCGACTATGTACCACGGTTACTGGCAGTTGCCAAATTATTTGCAAATGCCGACCGCTATGGAGTTAGATTGCAAAACATTCCTAACAAACGGTATTGCGAAGTAGTCAATGTCGGTTCGCAAATCGATTTAGACAAAGCAGCCCAACTCGCCAATACGCCGCTTAGTCACTTTTTGAAATTAAATCCCGGTTTCAAAAAAGAAAGTACTTCTCCAGATGGTCCGCATCATTTGCTTGTGCCGACAGCACATGTTAACAACTTTAAGCAGGCTTTAGCGCGCTTGCCTTATGAAGAACGCGTAGATCAAAGAAGGCGTGACGAACAGCTTTTGGCTGAAAAAATCAGGCAAAACGAGCTGATGGCAAAAAAAATGCGTGAAGAGGAAGAACGTCTGGAAGCTCAGCGCCAGCATGAGGTCATACTTGCTGCCAGTAAGCGCGCCGAAGCCCTTGAGCGACAAAAGCAACGTGACGAGATCCGCCTTGCGAGCGCAAGACAAAAAGATTCAAGCTCACGCCAAGATAATCATTTAACCAAAGCCCATTATGTTAAAGCCAATCTACCAATTACCAGCGCAAAGGCATCAACTGCAAAATCAACAACGGGCGGACATGTTTATGTGGTAAAGAAAGGCGATACTTTTTTTAACATATCCAAACGCTTTGCGGTTAGCCGCAACGATATCGCCAATTGGAACAAAATCTCGCCAAACGGCAACGTTAAACTAGGCCAGAAACTGGTAATCAAAGGTGGAGCTCCACAACAAGTGGCTTCGGCAGCATCGACTCGCCTGGTTCGCTATAAAGTTAAAAATGGCGATTCGTTAATGCAATTAAGCAGAAAATTCGGGGTTTCTGTCGGTGATTTACGCAAAGCCAACCCAGAAGCCAGCGGCAAAAAAGGCTTGAGACCAGGACAAAGTTTGAAGATTGTTGTAGATAGCAATGATCGTGCTACCTAACCTTGTTAAGCGGGAATTGGCTCTTAAGCTATTCGTAATTCGGGAATGTCGTAAATGAAAGAATCTCCGGTAAACCGGAGATTCTTTTTTCCACCATAAAATCCAAAGCGCCCCTCCCAACGATATGATGTCGGGTTATCAATTCGGCTTTTCAAAAGATTTTATATTTGGTTAACCTTGAGAATATCGAAGTTAACGCTAGCTTCAATTAGCCCAAAAGCATTAGTTTCAAAAACATAGACGCAGAATTAGTGCGTAGCATTATAAGTTTCTTTCACTTCTTTATAGCCAGCCAAAGCCTCTTTTACCAATTCGATGCCTTTTTTATCATCGCCATCGTTAAAAGCAGTTCGAGCCTGGCCTAATTTATTACTGCCCTGGGATTTTTTAATGGCAACCTTGGGGTCAGAGGTAGAAATTGATTTTTGTAATTGTTTGGCTTCCAAGACCATCTCAACAATAACCTTGGTATCCTCCCCTTTTTCAATGGCAGCCACTGTTTGTTCCAACTTTGTCACTGTTTGTTCGATAGCCTCTTTAACCTGGGCATTATTTTCTGCCTGGGCGTTAAAACTTAATGTAGTAAAACCTACCATCGCCAAATAAATTAAAGTTTTTGCAATATTCATTGTTAATTTCCCTCGTGGATGATTTTTATTAACGGCAGATTCAAGAGCCGCTCAAACCATTCTAAAGCCAGCATCCTGCCAAGTCCATTTTGTCTTTTGCAAAATCTTTAATGGAAATTCTGAATGCTTTGGTTTTAAAATCAAAATCCCGTATCATTGAAACTTAGCGGATTGATTTCGAAGATTAAAAATTAGCCACCATTCTAAAGCCAATGACATTACCTATTTTTCGGAAAAAACCTATTCGCCCTCATGAAGAGGACGGGCATCACCTCCACCGCTGTTTGTCCGCTTGGGATTTAACTTTTCTGGGTATCGGCGCGATTATCGGTACCGGCATATTTGTGTTAACCGGCATCGCCGCCGCCACCCAAGCCGGTCCTGCTGTGATTTTATCTTTTGTAATTGCCGGTTTTGCCTGCGCTTTCGCCGCCTTGGCTTATGCCGAACTTTCCGCCGCTATCGGCGGTTGCGGTAGCGCTTACGGCTATAGTTATGCTGCTTTTGGCGAGGTTTTTGCGTTCGTCATTGGCTGGACATTACTGTTGGAATACGGTATTTCCGTTGCGGCCGTCGCCAACGGCTGGTCGGGTTATTTTTGCAATGCCTTGTCTGCCATCGGCTTGCCTTTACCGGAGTCTCTCACAAAGGCTCCGGAACTAGGCGGAGTTGTTAACCTGCCCGCCAGTTTGATCATTTTAATATTAATGGCCTTGTTGATTATCGGTGTCAGACAAAGCGCCAAAGCCAATAATGCGATGGTGATGGTCAAGTTAGTGACTATCTTGATTTTTATCAGTATTGCCGTATTCAATGTTAACCCTGACAATTGGCATCCCTTCATGCCGTTCGGTTGGTTTCAAACCTTGCCTGATGGCAAAACGACGGGCGTATTAGCTGGCTCATCACTGGTATTTTTTGCCTATGTGGGTTTCGACGCAGTATCGACAGCGGCGGAAGAAGCAAAAGATCCGCAAAAAGACTTGCCCTTCGGTATCGTCACTTCCCTGTCATTCTGCACCATTATTTACATTCTGGTGGCCGGCTTGTTAACCGGCGTAGTGCATTATTCCGACCTAAATGTTTCCTCGCCCGTCGCGCACGCACTCAGCTTACTTGGTTTTAATTGGGCGTCCGCCCTAATCTCCACCGGAGTTATCGCCGGGTTAACCACGGTCATGCTGGTACTTTACTACGGCTTAACCCGCATCATTTTTGCTATGTCGCGCGATGGCTTACTGTCTAGTTTTTTCAGTAAGGTTAACCCTCATACACAAACACCAATCCGCGTCATTATCCTGTGCGGAATATTAATCTCGCTAATTTCCGGTTTCATGAGCTTAAAGACATTGGCGGAATTGGTTAACATCGGCACGCTTGCCGCTTTTGCTTTGGTTTGTTTGGGCGTTATCATTTTGCGAGTTACCGAACCGGATATGCACCGGCCGTTCCGGTCGCCGTTCAGCCCCTTGTTCCCCATCTTAGGCATGCTGTCTTGCGGCGGTTTAATGCTTTTCCTTCCAGCATTAACTTGGTTACGGTTTGTCGTATGGCTGGTGATTGGCTTGATTGTTTATTTCACGTATTCCATGCATAACAGTAAGCTATCAGTTAAAAACAAAAGCTAATACGCATCAGACAATAACGGTCGCACTTTCTACATTAAAAGGTTAACAATTCAGTTAACCTAATACAGCCTGAAAAAATATTTTATGACGCTCAAATTATTCACTAAATTTGGGCGTCACCTCCGCGAGAAACATCCTGTCTAGAGATTGCTCCATCGGGTTTATGCTCACCCTCTATTTTTGTTGTAAAACTGCGCATGTTTGTGGTGTGTCTTGATATTCCACAGAAAATCCAACTCGTCAAAACTAGCCTAAGTGAAAACTGCGAATTAAGTAAAGTACCAAGATTAATCGCACGCTTGCCTCAATATTTAGGCAATTTTCATAGCAACAATGGCAAGTACCAAAATATTTTCAAGTGCTCGGCAACATAACAATGAAGCTAGATTTTCTTGACACAGCGCGCCCTTTGCTATTACTTTAATTAAAAGGGCTAATTTAAGAATTTTAAAAAATTCTTTCCAAAGATTTGCTCAGATAAATTACAGAAAGAACTTAAAAAAAGCCTGAGCTAGAGTTAATTGTTTTTATTAGAGAGGAAAATCAATGATTGAAAAAACTTAAACATACTATGCAAAGGGGGATTAATGAAGACTTCTCGTACCATTTCAGTATCCGGCATGCAGTGCAGCGGCTGTGAAGAGAATATTGAAAGTGCTGTTGGAATCTTGCCTGGAATTTTTGATGTGACGGCTGATTATCCCAGTGGCAAAGTCTCCGTCCAATTTGACACATCAAAAACCTCCCCAAAGCAGATTTTGAACTGTATTTCCGATACAGGCTATACGATACAATCCGCCATATCGACAAACAGACCAAGACGCTTTTTTAAGTTCAGCGCTTCCGTTTTCTCATTAGCAATGATCATCGCCGTAATGATATGGTCGAGGCGACTTTGGGAACAATCCAGCCTGCCACAGATCAACTCCCAAACCGGCAACAGCATGATTTTTCTCGTTGGGCTAATTTCCGGATTGCATTGCGTCGGCATGTGCGGCAACTTCGTTTTGGGGTACACCACAAAAGATGCAGAACAAAACCGCTCTCCGTATTTATCCCATATACTTTATAGCTTGGGCAAAAGCCTGTCTTATGCTTTATTCGGCGCTTTGTTCGGATTCTTGGGTTCCTTATTCAAAATTACGCCATTTATTAGCGGTGTCACAGCAATCATTGCAGGTTTGTTTCTAGTCATCTTTGGACTTAACGTGCTTAACGTTTTTTCGATCTTAAAAAGGATTCGCATTAAACAGCCGGAAGCTATGGCAAAATTCGCCTTCAAACAACACAAACAATCGAAGAACCCGTTTTTTATCGGTTTTTTTTCCGGTTTTTTACTTGGCTGCGGTCCGCTGCAAGCGATGTATGTATTTGCGGCTGGAAACGGCGACGCCCTTGAAGGGGCTAAATTCTTAACCTTATTCGGATTAGGTACGCTACCTGCATTGATAGGTTTCGGCATTATGGCCCGGCTGTTGTCGAATAAAATGACGCAACGATTTATTCAGGCTTCGGGCGTCATTTTAATTGTAATGGGCTTAATGATGCTGAACAAAGGTTTTTTGCGAACAAACTCAGGTTTTGATTTTCAGACAATTCAATACGTTGTATTAACTAAAGCAGGAATCATCGGCCCCGACGAACAATCCATATTTTTACATTCTAATTTGCACAAAGCCGAAAAATGTCATTAACTAATAAATGCCTCATTCATAAAAAAGGGGGTATTTTTCTTAATCGCCGAACCAAGATAATAAATAGATATCCTTCCATTTATAAATGAAATATCCGTTAAGACTTGAATTAATTCCTATAAATTTGAGTCTATTGATTCGAACAGTTTAAATCACAAAAAATAGACGATTTTTAAGTGCTGCGCGCTTAACAAGTGATTTCTTTAGTTTGTTAGATTACGTAAACAGTTTTCGTAAAAATCATGAATGGAGGATTCATTAGTGGATACTTCACAGCACAGGATGGAAGATTTATTCTTCCAATTAGGATTGGCAAGTGACGAAAAAGATATTCGCGCATTTATCGATAGACATAGACCTTTACCTCCAAATATGGCGTTAACGGAAGCGGATTTCTGGACTGAAACACAGGCTGCTTTTCTTACTGAGGCACTAGCGGAAGATTCTGATTGGTGTTCGCTTGTCGACCAACTGGATTGCTATTTAAGGGAGAAATACTCCTGGATCAAAGAACCGATACGTTAACCTGTTAACCTTTTGAAAATCCAATTTACTGCAAGAATTATTGGATTTATTAAAAATCACTTCAAATAATGTCTCATAAAACCAAGGCCTGTTTCATTGAAACAATATTTGCATTAAATTGAAACAAATCTCCTTACTAGTTTCACACAAAACGTATACATTTCAATAAACTATAAAAGCAGCACCATTTGGCATGTGTATTGCTTTGTTATATAAATATTTCACCCCCAAGCAACCATCAAAGAAAAAACTATTAATGGAACACCCCATGATTTTCAAACAATTATTTGACGACGACACCTGGACTTACACATATTTGATCGCCGATCCGATTCACAAAGAAGCCATGTTGATCGATCCAGTCAACATCCACATTGACGAATATGTAAGCATGCTCAAAGGAATGCGCTTGCAATTGAAATATTCGCTGGAAACTCATGTCCATGCCGACCATATCACTGCCAGCGGATTGTTGCGTCAAAAGATGGGCGCGGAAACCGCAGACATCCAAATCAAGGACGGCGATATTTTCAGTTTCACCAATGGCGAACAAATCAAGGTGATCGCTACGCCAGGCCACACCAAAGGCAGCATTGCCTTCTTGTGGCGAGACCGAGTGTTCACCGGTGATTCCCTGTTTATTGGAGGATGCGGTCGCACCGATTTTCAGGGCGGAGATGCAGGCGCGCAATACGACAGCATCACCCAGCGTCTTTTTACCTTGCCTGATGATACTCTGGTTTACCCTGGCCACGACTATCAACAACGTTGGGTTAGCAACATAAAACAAGAAAAAACCACGAATCCTAGGCTCGCGGGCAAAACCAGGGAAGAATTTATCGAAATCATGAAAAATCTTAACCTGCCCAAACCTAAATATATCGATGAAGCCGTACCCGCCAACCGTTATTGCGGTCTGGAGGAAAATGAGCGGCAGGATGCAATCGCGCACAGAGAAACCATAAGAGAAAGCGCAAAAACCGGCGATGCGCCAACAGTTAACTGCGGCGGGGTAATTTCCAATAATGGGGTTTCAGTCCAGGATATGGTGGCATCTGCCAAACAGAAAATTACTGAAGTGGATGTTAACAAAGCGAAAAAATTAATCTCTGAAGGAGGTATTATAGTTATTGATGTCCGCGAAGAAAGCGAATACGCCGCCGGACATGTTGACCAAGCCCTTTCACTACCACGTGGTGTGTTGGAGTTTAAAATCGGCAGCAATCCGGATTTAACCGACAAAAACAAACCGATTTTACTGTATTGTCGCACTGGCGGTCGCGCATCGTTAGCCGCCTTAAGTTTAAAAACTTTGGGTTATAAAAATGTGCTTTCAATTGCGGGCGGATACGAAGCCTGGCAAAAAGCTGAGTCACTCTAATTAACAGTTGACTAACCATTTAAATTGAGTCAAAACAAAGATAGAAATACCGTTTGGATGTTTCAGCTGAACTTTATTGAAACATCCTGCGGAAATTCTACATAACTCGGGTTAACCCGGGAACAATAATTAAAATATAAAATTCGGAGGATTTCATGTCACAACATCATACTTTACTGATTGTCGGCGGAGGCGCGGCTGGCGTTTCCATCGCCAACAACATGCGACGGCAAAACTCAAGCATCGACATCGGGTTAATCGAGCCGTCCGAAAAGCATTATTACCAACCGGGTTTTACCATTATCGGCGGCGGTGCTTATACTTTAAAAGAAACAACCAGGGATGAAAAAAATTTAATCCACCCTAGTGTTAACTGGATTAAAAACTTCGGCGAAACCTTTCAGCCAGATGAAAACGCTGTCACCCTTCGTTCCGGCGAGAAGGTGACTTATGATTATTTGGTCGTCTGTCCTGGCTTGCAACTGGACTGGGGCAAAATTGAAGGACTGAAAGAAACGCTGGGCAAAAACAATGTTTGCAGCAATTACTCGGCTGACTATGTCGAGTACACCCTCACAACCATTCAATCGCTACAGTCAGGTACCGCGCTGTTTACCCAGCCGCCGATGCCGATCAAATGCGCTGGCGCACCGCAAAAAATCATGTACTTGGCGGCCGACCGCTTCAGAAAAAAAGGCATCCTGGATAAATTCAGCATTGAATTTTGCAATGCGGGACCTGCTATGTTTGGCATTCCTTTCTTTGCTAAAGCGCTCATGAAAGTCGTCGCTGACTACGGCATTAAAACCAGCTTCAACACCAACTTAGTTGCCATCGACGGCCCTGGAAAACAAGCAATGTTTGAAGTGACCGATGCCGACGGCAATAAATCAAAAATAACCAAGGCATTTGACATGATCCATGTCACCCCGCCGCAAAGCGCACCGAATTTCATCAAACAAAGCCCGTTGGCGAACGCGGCAGGCTGGGTGGATGTCCATCCAAAAACACTGCAACACACAAAATACAGCAATATTTTCGGTCTGGGGGACGCCACTTCAACACCGAATGCCAAAACCGCCGCGGCAGTACGTAAACAGGTCCCGGTAGTGGTTGACAACATTCTTGCCCTGATGAAAAGCAAGCAACTGATTGAAGGCTATGACGGTTACGGTTCATGCCCGTTAACCACCTCGTTGAATACAGTTATGCTGGCGGAATTCTCCTATGACGGCAAGGTTACGCCTTCGTTCCCGCTGCTTGATCCCAGAAAAAATCGCTGGCTGTGGTGGTGGGGCAAAACCACCGGTTTTCCCTGGTTGTACTGGCACCTCATGCTGAAAGGTTATCGCATCGATATTCCTCATTTGGAATCGTACGCCGCTAAATTTACAAAAGAAGAATAGGATTTTTAAAGACTCCTCTGGTTGCGGGGTGTAGCGCATTGATTGTACTTACCCCCGCGTTTTTTTAACTTACTGAACACAGCCCGTTTCCATCCATGAAAACAATGGCGTTAACAACAAGAACTTAGCCGACATGGTTGCCATTAATCCATCCAATAACAAGTCGTTAACATCCGTACCCATTTTTTCATGGCTAAAGAATTATTCCCGTGAGGACTTTGACGGCGATATTTTTGCCGGGATAATTACCGCCATCCTTTTAGTGCCGCAAGGCATTGCTTACGCTATTTTGGCCGGATTGCCGCCGCAAATGGGGCTATATGCCAGTATTTTGCCGCCAGCAGTTTACGCTTTGCTTGGCACCAGCCGGGCCTTGTCGGTCGGGCCGGTCTCCATCGCCGCGATTATGGTAGCGAGCGCCTTGTCCAACCCCTTGGTTAACGCACTGGGCAATCCGACGGAAAGCGCGTTGATATTATCCGCGGAAAGTAGCTTGATCATGCTGGTGATGGCTTTGTTCAGAATGGGCGGATTGGTTCATTTTATCAGCCATCCTGTGCTGGCAGGATTTACCAGCGGCGCGGCTTTGCTCATCATCGCCAGTCAAATACCGCAACTAGCCGATTTAAAACCGCCCTCATGTGGCATTGATACAGCCTGCTACACCCACTATTTACAGGGCTACAATCACACCACATTAATGCTCGGCATAATTTCCCTGAGCCTGTTGATATTTTTCGGCAAGCCTTTAAGCAAAATCCTAAAAAAACTGAAATGCCCGTTGATATTAGTGACTGCCATCAGCAAGTGCGGACCGTTGCTGATCGTTTTTTTAGCCACAACCGCCACCGCGCATTATGGCTTGCATAACCGGCTGGGTGTTGCCGTAGTGGGCGAAATTCCATCAGGATTTCCATCCTTTGGCCTTAATTTTTTCAATCTGGAAAAATGGCATTTATTATTGCCCAGCGCAACCTTTATTGCGCTAATTGCCTATGTCGAAAGCGTCGCCATCGCTAAAGTGACCGCTAACCTGAGAGGCGAGAAAATCCTGCCGAATCAGGAATTGCTTGCCTTGGGCGGCGCTAATTTTGCTTCCGCTATCAGCGGCGGAATGCCGGTTGCTGGCGGATTCAGCCGGACTATGGTTAACTTTTCCGCTGGCGCGCGGACGCAAATGGCGATGCTGATTGCTGCATTCATTCTGGGGCTGGCGGTGACATTTTTTAGCGACTGGTTTGCCCATATCCCCAAAGCTGCGCTGGCAGCGATCATTATCGTGGCAGTCTTCCGTCTGGTGCGTATCAGGCATATCTTCCATACCTATAATTATGATAGCGGCGACGGCATAGCCGAAATGGTGACATTGCTGGGCGTACTCATCCTTGGCATTGAACAAGGCATCACGCTGGGCATTATGTTAACCATCGCCAGCCAACTACGTAAAACCAGCCATCCGCATATCGCCGTGGTCGGTCGCATTCCCCAAACCGAACACTACCGAAATATCAAGCGCCATAGCGTGGAAACCTGGCATCATCTTCTGCTGGTGCGCATCGATGAAAGCCTCACTTTCGCCAACGTCAGTTATGTTGAAGATTATTTAACGGACGAATTAGCCCGTCAGCCGAATATAAAGCATGTCGTCCTGATTTTTACTTCGGTAAATGATATCGACTCAACTGCGCTGGAAGCCTTGGAGAATATCAATTATTCCCTGAAAATTTCGGGAAAAACCTTAAATATATCGGAAGCCAAAGGGCCTGTTTTAGATAAATTAAGCAAAACCGACTTCTTAAAGCAGCTTTTTCCCGGCAAGGTATACTTCCGTACTGAAGATGCGACGAAGGAGTTAGGTTAACCTTAACATATTGGTTAACCCTCAGTAACAGCTACCAAATAACAAAAAAACCTGGAGGAGAAGATGAATAAATATTTTGCAATTTTAACTTTGATCTTATTGCTGTCAAGCAAAGCAGGGTTAACCGCAGACATTCAGATTAGTAACTCGATCCTTTCAGAATTAGTAAACACAGCAGATAACATCAGTTTTCAGGTTAAACGCGACCAACCCTACGATGAAACCAAAGACCCGGCTTTACGCAGAGGAACGGAAAATTGGGAAGAGGAACAAAGCAGTTTTTTCGTCATCCCCGCCGTAATCATCGGAATTATCGGCTTGCTGATTTTTTTTACCCGCAATAAAAACGATTAACTGCGAATTAGATTGTATCAAGCGCCAGTCATCATTGGGATATACGTTAAGTTAACCCAACTGACGCTGCGCTGTCGTGTAATGATTACCGCATCCAACAGTTCGCCATCCTCGGGCATTCAAAGCCGCCAAGGTCAACCACATAGCAGGCAGGTTTGCGAAATCGTGCGCCATGTTCCCTTAGTTCATCGGGCAAACCCGGATCATTAATATCCAACACGTCTTCATCGTCCCAATCCTCATTCATGCAGTTTTGATCCCTGCGACAAGCTATTTAAAAATGATAGATTAGTGCTAAAGTTAACCTATAGCAAAGGAGACCCACTTGTATAAAATAATACTGCTTATTGTCGTCGGTTCGATCGCGTTTGCCGCTTTTCAAAAACACAAACAAACCACTCCTGGAATAGGGGTCGTTCCTAAACAAATTATCAACAAAGCCACGGACGACCTTAATCAAGCTAACGCCATTGCTGCTGAAAAAATGAAAGCCGCCGAAGATGCGACGAAATAACCTTAGTTATTCAGCAAGTTTTGTCATTCCAAGCACAGCGAAATTTGTCATTCGAGATCCATTCTGTAATTTCGAACGCTCCCCACTTTGCCACTCCGAGCGCATTTAGTCATTTCGAGCGCAGCGAGAAATCTTAACCCGCAACGCACCAATAAGCCTAGGATTCCTCGCTTCGCTCGGAATAACAGCGTAATATCGAGTTAAAACCCCAGCGCGCATTAGTTGCCCGGATTGGTAAATAGATGAATTATTATTGATTCGGCCTTTTAATGTCTGAACCGTTCGTACCCATGGAGCATAAATGCTGAGCTTGTCGAAGCACACACCGCCTTTCGACAGGCTCAAGACGAACGGAAACTTAATACTTCACAAGTCCGAATCTATAGAGCAAATAATCAGCTCTTACGCTAGAGTTAATTTTGACTGCCGCCTATCCGGTCACTTTTCTGGTTGTTAGCTTCCAGTACATTTTTTACTGCTATTTTTTTGGTTAACGTGGCGCTTTATCGAGAATAACCAAGCCAATCACCAATAGTATCGTTCCTAGCAGCAAAAAATACGGCCCGAAAAACCACATGATAATAGGCAAGCTGAAATAAAACGTTCGGTTGCCGTAAGTGTAGTACCTACCTGCCTTATTCAAATACGTGTATGTTCGCTTGAACAAGCTCTCGCGCGTATTCGCATCGTGGGGCAAATTAACCATGTAGCCGACATGATTAAAAAACCGGATCGCCATTGAGAAACAAAAAAAAGCAATAAAAAAATCCAGCAATAACAAGCCAATCTTGATTTGCCAGAATTGGTTGCTCACGTTTTGCTCAACCACTGGCGCGAAAAAATGGCTGGTTAACGTCCAGTTCCCGATTTTTTCGCTTAAATTCAGCGCGCCAATAATCAGCAGCACGGACGTAGAAGCCATAAAATTGGCCGCCATGACCGAATTGCGCAGGGTTTGTATCGCCAGGATATCCATCTTGCCGCTTTCCATCACCATGTTAACCCATTGCTTTCTGATATTGGCGTTAAACGCATGAATACTGGAATCCGGTTTAATACGCGTTTTGATACTTAAAAATAAGTAGTAAACGAGGATTAACAGGCAACTGGCAAAAATCGCGACTAATTCGATCATTATTGGATTTTTATCATATGTTGAAAAATCATCGTTAATTGTAATCAACCAAGCCAGCTAACTTATCGTTTTAAATGTAGATGAAAAGTTAACCTTTTTTGGCAAAAGTTTTTATAAGTCCAATTTGAAACAGAAAAAATCAAAAAAAATCGCTTTTTTAAAATTGGCTGTTACGCTATTTGTGGGATTTGAAAATAGAAAACTGATAAAGGAAAATAAACCAATCAAACTATCGGGGGAAAAATGCTAATAAAAACAATAAGAATACTGGTTTTATCTTTAACCTTAACTAGTCTGTTCAACTTTCCTGCTTCTGCAAACAACTTTATTGGTGCCGGATACAACACAGCAATTCTGGATGCAGGTTCTGATTTTATCAATGAATTTACCAACATTGATAAATTCTCTGTAAAAAAGCCTGGAGAACCTTACAACGAAGCAAACGATCCAGCCATGCATAAAAGTGCACCACCTGAAGAGCCGCAACATGGTTATTTCATTGTTTCTTTTATCATGTTAATTGGGGTAGGTATGTTCCTATATTTCTTGAAAATTGATTAAATTGATTTGACCGAAAATAAGTAAATAAAAAAAGGGGCTAATGCCCCTTTTTTCTTAATTAAAGTTTTTTGTCTATTTAACTTTTTTTCGGGTCAGACCTAACACTCCGGCAAATGCGGAGCCGAACAACCACAGTGCGGCAGGAACAGGCACTTCGCTAGGTGGCTTAAGTTCACCACCAAAAGCAATATAATGTGAAAGGCCGGTGCCAAAATTTCCAGACTGGCCAGAAGGCGTACCCCAGGTGCCAGCTAAAACTTCACTGGTCAATTCAAAAATTGCATAGCCACCGATTCCGGTTTTTTTGCCATCAGCTTGTTTTAAGGCAATAAATATTGAATCCCAGTTATTCCAAACAGAGTTGGCTACTTGAAAAGTGTTGTTGCCACCGTTTACCAAGCCTGAGACATAACTGCTTAAATCAGTGACACCAGAAAATAATGGAGTTGAATTACCAACCTCTTCTACATCGCTACCGCTCAATTTGACATTTCCCAATCCCCAAGAGTGGACAGAAACTGCACCGGTAGATCCAGCATTTGCATTTAAGGTAAACCCATTGGGCGTTGTCGCTGCCCAGGAAGACAAGGCGGTAGTTAAGCAAAATCCTAAAATAAAAGTATTTAAGAACGATTTAATTTTCATTTTTTTCTCCGTGCAATTTTAGGGGGACAAAATTGCAATCCAGCTATCTTTTTTCAAACCAAAAGACCTGTGATTTTCCGACCTTGTTTCGCAACAAGTGTGGCTACCTAATCGATAATTTTCAGATAATCCGGCTTTCGACACTTCATCCTTTGAAATTTCGACGCCTGAAATATTTCGGTCCAATAAAATTATTGATGGCTAAAGTTTATATAATCAAATCGGATGAATAAATCCGTTCGAGTACCTATCCAGAATGCGCTAAAAAGAGGTGTTTAGCGACATAAAGACCTTTACGATCACTTTAAAACTCAGTTTTTCATCAAATATCGGTAACTTTACTTAGCCGTTGTTCGATTTTCCTCAAATTTCTCCGGATCAATGACCCACCATCAAAAATTTTGTTATTTGCCATTTTCAATAAACTGGATAAATTGAAATTTAGATATTCAAAAAAGCGAAGCAATTTAAAGCGGCTTTTCATTCAGGAGAATGCAAATGTATCCTTTCGATTTTACCCGACCGGTTATCGGCAAAGCCAATGTCGAAATCCCCAAACCTGTAACAGATGTATTTGATTTTGTCGGGCAGCATTTTTTCGATAACTATGCCAAATGGGCGCCTGAGGTGACCGAGTTAACGACTTTGAACGGTAACTCGGTGCATGTCGGAGCCAAGGCCCAACAAATACGGGTTGAGCAAGGTCAGATAGTCGAATCGATATTTGAAATATCTGAATTTGAGCCTCCCAATAAAGTCACGTTGACAGGTATGGAGCCACCATACCGCAATACGTACGAATTCATCTGTAAAGACGACGAGACGATAACCAAACTTGAATATTCATTTGAGTTATTGGAATTAGAATTTTTTATGAGGCCATTCGAAAAGCTCATCCGCATGGCAATTGAAGAAGGTGCGGAAAACACCGTTACCAACATTAAAAATTTGATGTCTACAAACTGTTGTTAACCTTGTACTGGAGTTTTAAATATGAGCTTTGTTGTTGAAAAAGATAATGGATTGATACCGCAAATTCTCTCGGCGATACTCGACGAATGCGTGAATGGCGTAACTTTAGCTGATCCTGATTTGGAAGGCATGCCGATTATCTATGCCAACAAGGCGTTCGAGAGGTTAACTGGGTATACACAGGACGACATCATTGGCCATAATTGTAGGTTTTTACAGGGGCCTGACCGGGAGCAGGAAGGGCGCTACCAATTGGCGGAAGCAATAAAAAACCACCAATCTTGTGAAGTTACTCTCCGAAATTATCGAAAAGATGGCGAATTATTTTATAACCGCTTAAAAATAAGCCCTCTGTACAACCGAAAAGGAGACATTATTTACTACATGGGCCTGCAATATGATGTCACATTTCAAGTCAATGCAAAAAACGAAATTAACGAACTCACCCGGGTTTTGAATGAGACGCTCGCCCCAGGCGCAGACTTTATTTAGGTTTAAATAGCTATTAGATGTATAACCTGTTAACGAGATACTTACTTTGAAATATTAGAAATCAATGACCGACGAAACCGCAAATATGCTCCCCAGCCAAATTCTTTTTGGATTAGCAATTTTAGCGTTCATTGCCTTGTTGGTTGCCGAAAAGCTTAAGCCTTACCGTCGCTTCACGGAAACTATCGATAAGGCCTCTTACGTCACCAATACCACGACATTTTTATTTAATAATGTAATTCTCACCGCTCTTCGTGCTACTTCGCTATTTTTTGTCGCCCAAAAATTCTCTTCGCATGGTTTGCTCAGTGATATGGGCAATCACCCGCTAAAGTGGTTGTTAACTTTCCTGCTTTACGATTTTGCGATTTATTTATGGCATGTCGCCAGCCATCACTTTGAATTTTTATGGCGTTTTCATAAAGTCCACCATAGCGACAAAAGCTTTAATGTTTCGACTGGATTCCGCTTTCACGTGTTCGACCTGTTCCTGGAAATACCATATAAATGCCTTTTCGTCATTACTATTGGCGTCGATGCGTATTTGGTACTGGCAATTGAAACCATCCAATTGTTCTTTATCTTTTTTCATCATTCCAATATCAGTTTCGCAAACGAGGATAAATTCTCAAAATACATCATCACTCCCTACCTGCATCGGACTCACCACTCCACCTTGCGTAGCGAGCATGACAGCAATTATGGGATTGTCCTGGCTTTTTGGGATCAAATGTTTGGAACGCGCAAAGATTTGGTGCCGGAAAAAATCGGCCTGGATATTATCGTGGCGGAGAATTTTTTGCAGCTTTTCTTCCTGGCGTTCATTACCGAACGGAATATCCGGAAGTTGCTTCAGATCATTCCTAGAGGCAAGAAAACTTAACCCACCTTAACCTGCACGGTTAAGATTTTCCCAAAACTGAAAGTCCGTTATTTTTAGTTAGCAAAATAATCAGAAAACAAGAGGAGTTAACATGAAACACCATATTACTATAGGGCTTATTTTATGCGCTTTGATAAGCAGTTCAGCCTGGGCTTACGGCGGGGGCAGCAGCAGTAGCTCAAAATCTTGCGAAAAGCCCAAGTTTACTGATTTCAAACCAGCGGCAAATGCGGAAGTTCCTCCCGGCGCTGATTTCTCATTTACTGCTTCAAAAAATACCTATCCGAATACAATCAAAGTCACCGTTAAAGATCGCAGTGTCACGGTTAACACAACTAAAGAATCCAACGGGACTTTTGAAGTTTCTGGAAAGTTACCGCCATCGGTTAAAGGCAGCTATGCCAGGATCGCTATTAATGCCGATGCGCAGAGCAATTGCAAAGGAAGCGGTGGTTGGCTAGTAAAAGTGACAGAATAACTTAACCCTTAAAACGTAAGGATTTGATTTCAGTAAAAAAGTTGTATTTAAACGCTGAATCGCCCCAAATCGTTTGACTTGGGGCTAATATAGCATTTTATGATCAAGCCTTGGCTACCGGCTTTTGGTAACTTTCCATTTTATTAAAATTCAAATAACGATAAGTATCGTCGGCAGATTCGCTGATTAAATTGGCATACTGCATGTATTCTTCAACCGTTGGAATTTTACCCAGCAATGAACACACTGCAGCCAGTTCCGCTGAAGACAAAAAGACATTTGCGCCATTCCCCAAGCGATTCGGGAAATTGCGGGTTGAAGTGGAAACCACCGTCGCCCCTTCTTTCACCCGTGCCTGATTACCCATGCACAGCGAGCAACCCGGCATTTCCATGCGCGCGCCCGCTCTGCCGAAACTACCGTAATAGCCTTCTTCCACCAACTGGTTTTGATCCATCTTGGTCGGCGGCGCCACCCATAGCCGCGTAGGCAGATCGCCTTTGTGCTTATCCAGCAACTTACCAGCGGCGCGGAAATGACCGATGTTGGTCATGCACGAACCTAAAAACACTTCGTCGATTTTTGTTCCGGCAACTTCTGATAACGGTTTGATGTCGTCCGGGTCGTTCGGGCAAGCCAGAAGCGGCTCCTTGATTTCGTCCATATCGATTTCGATAACTTCATAATATTCGGCATCGGCATCCGGTTCCATTAATACCGGATTCGCCAGCCACGCTTCCATGTTCTTGATACGGCGTTCAATGGTGCGCACATCGCCGTAACCTTGGGCGATCATCCATTTTAGCAAGGTGACGTTGGAGGTGATGTATTCGATGATCGGCTCTTTATTCAGCCGGATGGTACAACCTCCCGCCGAGCGTTCCGCAGAAGCATCGGACAATTCAAACGCCTGTTCCACTTTTAAATCCGGCAAGCCTTCGATTTCCAGAATACGGCCGGAATAGACGTTTTTCTTGCCTTTTTTATCCAAGGTCAACAAGCCGCGTTTTAAAGCGGCATAAGGAATGGCATTAACCATATCGCGCAAGGTAATGCCGGGTTGCATTTTGCCCTTAAAGCGGACTAACACGGATTCCGGCATATCCAACGGCATCACGCCGGTTGCTGCAGCAAATGCCACCAGACCGGAACCGGCTGGAAAACTGATGCCCAGCGGGAAACGGGTATGCGAATCCCCGCCTGTGCCGACAGTATCCGGCAACAACATGCGGTTCAAGCCAGGAATGGATGATGCCATCGCCGGGACGCAGCGACACCCCGCCCCGGTTCATAATGAAATCCGGCAAGCTGTGGTGCATGGTCACATCCACTGGCTTGGGATAAGCGGCGGTATGGCAGAACGATTGCAACACCAAATCGGCGGAAAAACCCAAACAGGCCAAATCTTTGAGTTCGTCACGGGTCATGGGCCCGGTGGTATCTTGCGAACCCACGGTGGTCATGTACGGTTCGCAGTAGGTATTCGGACGCACACCCGCCACACCACAGGCCTTGCCGACCATTTTTTGCGCCAGCGTAAAGCCTTTGCTGCTGGCGGCAACTTCACCCGCACGTTTAAATACGGTTGATGCACGCCAAGCCTAAGGATTTACGGGCGCGTTCGGTTAAGCCGCGACCGATAATCAACGGAATACGACCACCAGCGCGCACTTCGTCCAGTAATACATCGGTTTTTAACTCAAACCGACAGATGACTTCTTCGCTATCATGACGTTTGACCACGCCTTCGTAAGGATAAATGTCGATCACATCGCCCATGTTCATTTGCGTGACATCGCACTCGAACGGCAATGCGCCGGAATCTTCCATCGTGTTGAAAAAGATCGGCGCAATCTTGCCGCCGATACACACGCCGCCTTCGCGTTTGTTGGGAATATGCGGGATGTCGTTACCCATGTACCACAGCACCGAGTTGGTCGCCGATTTGCGCGACGAACCGGTACCGACCACATCGCCGACATAAGCTACCGGAAAACCTTTCTGTTTCAGTTCGGTAATTTGCTGCTCGGCATTGGTAATGCCTTCGCGCGGCATTTTCAACATGGCTTTGGCATGGAGCGGAATGTCGGGGCGCGACCACGCATCCGGCGCGGGCGACAAGTCATCGGTATTGGTTTCGCCGGTCACTTTAAACACCGTCACGGTTAACTTAAGCGGCACATCCGGCTTAGCGGTAAACCAGTCCGCATCCGCCCAGGACTGGATGACCTGTTTCGCATAGGCATTACCCGCCTCCGCTTTTTCCTGCACATCATGAAAGGCATCGAAGATCAACAAGGTATGGGACAAAGCTTTCGCCGCAATCGGCGCCATATCTTTGTTATCGAGCAACTCAATCAACGGCGCGACATTGTAGCCACCCAGCATCGTACCCAATAATTCAGTTGCTTTTGCGGGCGATAAAATGGGCGAACTCACTTCACCCTTCGCTACCGCCGCCAGGAATCCTGCCTTCACATAAGCGGCTTCATCGACGCCGGCCGGAATGCGATTGGCGAGCAAATCCAGCAGGAAATCCTGTTCTCCGGCTGGCGGTTGTTTGATGAGTTCCACCAGCAGCAGCGGTTTGAGCGGCATCCAGCGGTTTCGGGGGAACGCCTTCGGCAGCGCGTTCGGCGACGTGTTTACGGTATTGTTCTAGCATAGATAAGCTCTAAAAAAGTAGATGACAGAAATTATTTCTATTAGATAACTTGGACTTAAGACAATAAAAATGATTCAAATAGGCTTAGTTCCTCGACAAGTAGGATATTGTGAACAACCCAAAAATGCTTGTCCTTTATTAGGGCCTTGACGTGCAACCCGCCGCACCATAGCACTGCCACAAGTTGGGCAGCTATTACTTGTACTTGATGATTCTTTTGAGAGTAACGGCTCTGTTTTGATAGAAGATTTTACTCCGCTAATCCATTGAGAAAGAGTATTTCCATCTATTAGTTCAATATTGCGACCTTCTGCAAATGATTTTGCATCATCGGTAAATACACCTGAACTAACAACATAACCACCAACAGCGCCTTTTGCAGCCATTACGCCATAAAGTTCACGTACAATTTGAACTCCAACTTTATAAGCCTTCCATTGTTTACATTGCACAAAATAAGTTTCATTATTCTTTTTTAAGATTAAATCCACTCCACCATCTGCACCAACCCCACCCAATTCGGTAACTACAAACCCACGTTTCCTAAAAACTTCGCCTATTAACATTTCAAATTCGCGCCAACTCATTTCCAGTAGCGCACTCTGTTTACCCCGTTGTTTTGTATCGTTAAGTAAAGTTTCTCGTTTTTTTCTTCTAAAAAATGATATGAACGCACCTAATGTAAATATGAAAGGCAATAAATATTGCCCTATTGAAGCAAACGTTTTAATAAATTGAGCAGTTAATAGGTCGCCAATTTTACCTGGCTGTGTAATTGCTGGAATTTCAATTAATGCAAAACTGTGTAACCCGAAAAAAGACAGTATTGCAATTAATAGATTTACCCACCAAGGAAGCATTGATGCAATATCAAGCAAATCGTCTAACGTACTTGTTTTTCTTCGCGCCATTTTGATGTCTAAGTTTTAAAAAGAAAAAATAATTTTAGCTTTATTTAAAAATCTTCTTAAAAAACGCCTGAGTCTTATCCCAAGAATCTTTATCGGCTTTTTCATCATAAACTAACGGCATATTGAATTTTTTACCGAATGTATCTGCTTCAGGATTGGTAAAGCCGTGTTTAACACCGGGGTAATCGATGAATTCATAATCCGCACTGATGGACTTCATATCCTGCTTGAAGTCGTCGATTTGTTCTTTGGTGATAAAAGGATCGTCAGCGCCGTTAAACACCATGATTTTAGTCTTAACCGGATTGGCGACCGCATTGGTATTGGCTGAAATACCCAACGCGCCGTGGTAACTGACCACGCCCGCCAGTTCGGGATTGACTTTCGCCATGTGCAACACTATGCCTCCGCCGAAGCAATAGCCGATGGCAGCGATTTTACTGGCATAGACAGTTGGCTGTAGTTGAAGCAGCTTCAATGCGGCATTGAAACGAGCTTCCGCCACTTTCATATCCGCCAAAGCGGCTTCCATAAATTTTTTGGCGTCTTTCGGATGGTCGGCCACTTTGCCCGCACCATACATATCCAGCGCGAATGCGGTATATCCCAGCTTGGCCAGCATCTCGGCGCGCTTTTTTGCGTAAGCGTTATGCCCCCACCATTCGTGCACGACCAACACTCCGGGTCGTTTACCTTTAATGCTGTCGTCGTAGCTTAATGTACCTTCAAACGGCAAGCCGCCGACTTCGTATTTAATCGTTTCGGATTTGATTTCGGCATGAAGGCTTGAATTGAACAACAATAAGGCTATTGTTAAGAATAATGAAGAAAGGTTTAACTTGTTCATCGGCTCTGCTCCTACTTTCAAATTGATTGTTCACACTTCGACAGGCTCAGCACGAACGGTTTTATTTATGAATTTACGACATCGCCCCAACAATCGCGTCACCCATTTCTTTAGTTCCTACTTTGGATTGGGGGTTCAAATCAGGGGTAACGTACTTGCCTTCCGTAATGACTTTTTCGATAGCCGTTTTGACCCGGTTTGCCGCCTCGAATTCACCCAAGTGGTTCAACATCATCACCCCACCCATGATCACCGCCGTGGGATTCGCAAGGTTTTTACCGGCAATGTCCGGCGCGCTGCCGTGGACTGCTTCAAACAAGGCGGCATCGTCGCCGATATTCGCGCCGGGAATAAGTCCCAAACCGCCAACCAAACCTGCGGTTAAATCAGACAAAATATCGCCGAACATATTGGTGGTCACGACAACATCGAACTGCTGCGGGTTCATCACCATGTGCATGCAGGCGGCATCGACGATTTTTTCATCAAATTGGATATCGGGATACTTTGCCGCGGTTTCGCGGGCGACATCAAGGAACAAGCCCTGGGTGAACTTCAGGATGTTGGCTTTATGGCAAACGGTGACCTTTTTGCGATTATTGTCGCGGGCATATTTAAAGGCATATTCGATCACACGCTTGGAACCGGCACGGGTAACGACCGCCAAACTTTCGGCAATATCTTTTTTCGGGGTTAAGTAATGCTCCAAGCCGGAATACAGCCCTTCAGTGTTTTCCCGCACGATGACGATGTCAACGTTATCAAAACGCGTTTTTATGCCGTCCCAATTTTTGGCAGGGCGGACATTGGCATACAACTCGTATTGTTGCCTGAGCGCCACGTTGATGCTGCGGAAACCGGTACCGACCACGGTGGTTAACGGACCTTTAAACGCCACACGGGTTTTATCAAATGAAGCCATCGTGGCGTCAGGCAGCGGAGTTTGGAATTTTTCGAATGCAGACATCCCTGCATAGGCTTCTTCCCATTCGATCTTCGCGCCGGACGCTTCGATCACCTTAACCGCTTCATCCATAATGGACGGGCCTATCCCATCGCCTTTTATCAGCGTGACTTTATGCATTGATGACTCCAAACAAATTAACGGGTTAACCTGCACAACCTTGACGGCAGAGCGTCCGTAAAGTCATGAGGAATAATATATTCTTAACCGATTATAGCCGAATGCTATGGGCGTTGAATTCAATAATTGAGGGCGATTTAGCTATAAATGAGGAATGCTATGTATCTTAAGACAAAACAGATGGTCTTTGCTATGATTCAATCTGGTTAACATATCTGTTGTCCCGCGACTGAAGGAGAATCAATGAACCGTCCCATTATCCCCGCCAACGGCTCTAGAATCACATCTACACAAGGTCGGCTGGTCGTGCCCGATAACCCGATTATCCCTTATATTGAAGGCGATGGCACTGGCCCCGACATCTGGCGCGCCACAGTCAGGGTGTTGGATGCCGCCGTCGCCAAAGCCTATAACGGTCAACGTAAAATCCACTGGCTGGAAGTATATGCCGGCGGGAAATCTTTCGAACTGTTCAACACTTGGCTACCGGATGAAACCATCGACCTGTGCCGGGAATTTCTGGTATCCATTAAAGGGCCATTGACGACACCCATCGGCGGCGGCATCCGTTCGTTGAATGTCGCGTTACGGCAGTTGCTGGATTTATATGTCTGTTTGCGGCCGGTGCGCTGGTTTAAAGGCGTGCCTTCGCCGGTTAAACGTCCGGACCAAGTCGATATGGTGATTTTTCGGGAGAATACCGAAGACATTTACGCGGGGATTGAATTCGCCCAAGGCAGCGACGAAGCCAAGCTATTCCTTAAGCTATTGCAAGAAAATTTCCCCAAAGCTTACGAAAAAATCCGTTTTCCTGAAACGTCCGGCATTGGCGTTAAGCCGGTGTCGCAGGAAGGCACGGAGCGCTTGGTGAAAGCCGCCATCGATTACGCCATTGTTAACAAACGCAAGAGCGTAACGATCGTCCACAAGGGCAACATCATGAAATTTACCGAAGGTGCATTCCGCAACTGGGCGTATGCCTTGGCGGAGCGGGAATACCCCGAACAAACTTACACTTGGGAACAATGGGAACGCACCAAGGCCGCGCAAGGCGAAGACATCGCCAATGCCGAGCAAAAAGCGGCGTTAGATGCAGGAAAAATCTTGATTAAGGATGCCATCGCCGACATAACCTTGCAACAAGTGTTAACTCGCCCGACGGATTTCGACGTGATCGCCACCTTGAATTTAAACGGCGACTACCTGTCCGATGCGCTGGCGGCACAAGTCGGCGGTATCGGCATTGCCCCCGGCGGCAACATCAACTACCAAACCGGCACCGCCGTGTTTGAAGCCACGCATGGCACCGCACCAAAATACGCCAATCTGGATAAGGTTAACCCTGGCTCATTGATCTTATCCGGCGAAATGATGCTGCGTTATCTCGGCTGGACAGAAGCCGCCGACGCCATCATCAATGCGATGGATGCGACCATTGCCAGCAAGCATGTCACCTACGACTTCGCCCGTTTGATGGAAGGCGCGACAGAAGTTAAATGCAGCGAATTTGCGGATGCGATGATCAAAAACATGTAGACTTGGAGGTTAACCGTGAAAACACATGTTGAATTCCGTTCCAATGCCTTCCCCGCTTATGAATGGGAAGATGAAAAAATCAACCCTGGTCAATATGGGAAACGTCTAGCTGATTTTTTATTTTCCAGCTTGCAATCCCGTGGTTTTGAACCTGGCGAGCCTATTGCGGAAGATTGGGGCTGGTTTATCGCCGTCAAAAACGATGCTTTTCCGTTATGGATCGGTTGCAGCAATTATGAAGAATATCCGGATGACGGTTTTTTGTGTTTTATTGAACCCCATAAGCCATTTATCCGTAAATTTTTCAAAAAAATCTCAACAAAAGACCAAATTGAGGCGCTTCAAAAAGCAATGGATGAAATTATTTCAAATCATGACGAAATCCGCGAAATCAAGTGGTATTCGTATGATGAATTAACCAAGCCAACATAAATAGAACCCTAGCTTTAGCCCATCTCATTAATATTACTTCAGCGAAATGATGCTTGCACTATTTAGGCTGGACGGAAGCGGTCTGACTGCCATTATCAAGCCAAATGAATCATGCTAAGCGATTGTCAACTAGACATTAAGGAATCACGAAATCAATTCACGAACTTCCGTGCATATTGATTGGCATAATGTGAGGCAGTGCGCACGTTGACAATTTTCAAAGTGCACAGCGAGATCAATTAGCGGCAATGTAAGGCCTGAATAAGTCATGAACTAATATGATTGTGGCGGAAGCCAACTGGTATGCCAACAACTGCTGCACTGTTTGGTAATTTCGACTGTAACAGATTAGGTGCACAGTGCACCTTCTATTGAAATTACATAATATTTTAACGATCAAGTTAGGTATCAGCGCCCATAAATGACTTAATCCACCATGATACGGTAAAGACTGCTAATTAGTTTGGATTTGCTGGCAATGCATGCATCACAAAATTAGTTGTCTAAACGGCGTATATCACCGTTTGCTCAAGATAAGTTTCAGGTTGCAAATATATTTGTCATTTGTCTGGCGACATAGTTTTATAACATAGCTATACAAAATGAAGCTGCACATAATGCACAAAATTAAAGTCTATGATAAGCCGCAACAGCTTATGTGAGTTTCAATTTGGTGCACTTGATTTCTTTAACCCGTTTTTTTTGTTAACAAGCTGCACCAACTGTTTATCTATGCAACTATTTTTCAGCAATTGAAGAAAGAAAATGCGCGAAAATGAACATTCTAATTATGCAGTTGGAAGTAAAACGGCTTGAAGTTGGTTAAATTGCGCCGTGAATTACAAGTATTGACAACATTCGATAAAAAACCTTTTTTGCCAATTGACGGATAAAGATTCTGAAAATAAGCGTAGACACTTATAACCTTCTGGAAAACAAGTATGCCAATTAACATCACTTGGGTCGATAATTGCGAAGGCGTTGAAGAAGTCGAAAGGCTGCATACGCCCGTCTGCACGCTTAAAATCCATCGCAGACAGGATGTAATCACCCACATCGATTGGGATTTTTCACAAGATGCTGACGATACAGGGAGTAATACCACCCAAACTTTCGATTTCTGGCCCGAATCCGATAAAAACGTTAACCTGAAGCTCCTGAAACAAGGCACGGTTCATCAAAACAAAGTGTGGGCTGAACTGTTAAAAATTCCACAAGGTGAAACGTTAACCTATTCCGCACTGGCTAAAAAAATCGGCTCTGCCGCCCGTGCTGTCGGCAACGCTTGCCGCACTAATCCTTATACCTTGCTTATTCCCTGTCATCGCGTGGTTTCTGTTAACGGCATGGGCGGCTATAGCGGCCATCGGCATGGGGAGTATATGAAGATTAAGGAAAAATTGCTGACCTACGAAGCTGATGCCGTTAAGCTAGGGGAACGTTGAATAAATGCAAATAGTCATTCCGACCAAAGGGAGGAATCTTAATTAGTTATGGAAATAATCTTTATTTTGGCAACCAAGATTTCTCGTTGCACTCGAAATGACCATTTAATCAGCACTTTTACCTAGGAAACTCAGTTCCCTCTCTCCTACTGGTGAGACCGAGGGAGAGGAGAATCAAATAAAGAAAAATGCTTTTAAAATCCCCTTCATCCTAGCATTCTCCTTTATGCGGGCACGCAAGGAAGAAGGGACAAAATTGCATCGCTTAATCAAATTAAAGATGAACACTGCAATAACGTGCAAAACGACGCATTAATCGAACAATTTCTGGATGCCGTTTGGGTCGAACAAGGACTGAGCGAAAATACCTTGTCTGCTTATGGCAGCGACCTCCGAATTTTTGCACAATGGTTAAAAACCAAGCCGATGCTATCGGTTGATACCGCTGATCTTTCCCGGTTTTTGGCGAGCCGATTTAAAGAAGGCATTGGCAACCGTTCATCTGCACGGATTTTATCGAGCTTACGGCGTTTTTACGGCTACCATATCCGGGAAAATAACATCACCATTGACCCGACGGCGCTCATCGAATCGCCGCATATCGGCAGACCGTTACCTAGCTCATTGACGGAAAACGATGTGGAATTACTGTTGAATGCGCCGGATACCAGCCTGCCCTTGGGCTTTCGCGATAAAACCATGATCGAAATGCTTTATGCGACCGGACTTCGGGTTTCGGAATTAGTTAACCTTACGCTGGATCAGGTCAGCTTGCGGCAAGGCGTGGTCAGGATTGTCGGCAAAGGCAATAAAGAACGGCTGGTGCCGGTCGGCGAAGAAGCCATGAGCTGGCTGGAAAAATATCTTAACGACACACGCATCACCGTGCTTGGTGCGCGGCAATGTTCTTATATCTTCATCACGTCCAGAGGTGAAAACATGACGCGTCAGGCATTTTGGCATATCATAAAGCGGCATGCGAAAGTGGCGGGAATTACTAAGTCGCTCTCCCCGCACACCTTGCGCCATGCCTTCGCCACGCACTTGCTGAATCATGGCGCGGACTTGCGGGTTGTGCAGTTGCTATTGGGTCATTCGGATTTATCGACTACGCAAATTTACACGCATATCGCCCACGAACGACTAAAAGAATTACATACACTGTACCACCCACGAGGTTAACCAGAAGAATGCCACAAAAAATCCATCCTATGGCTTATATTGCGCCCGGGGCAAAGCTTGGCGCGAATGTTATGATCGGTGCGTTTGCCGTGATTGAAGACCATGTCGAGATTGGCGACAACTGCCAGATCGGTTCGCACGCCGTCATCCAGCCGTATGTTAAGTTGGGCGGCGGGAACATTCTCCATCCACATGTGGTGCTCGGCGATTTACCGCAAGATACCAGTTTTAAAGTCGAGACCGTCACTTGGTTAACTTGCGGCGACAGCAATGTGTTTCGCGAAGGCTTTACCGCCCATCGCGCAAGCGTTGAAAATGCCGAAACTCTTATCGGCTCGAATTGTTATTTCATGAACAACAGCCATGTGGCGCACGATTGCATCATCGGGAATGGCACAATTTTCGCGAACAACGTCGCTATTGGCGGTCATGTCGAAGTGGGCGATAAGGTCTTCATGGGCGGCAATGTCGTCGCGCATCAATTTTGCCGGATCGGTTCTTATGCCATCGTCCAAGGAACCACAGGCTTGAGCATGGATGTACTGCCGTTTTCATTGATTGGCGGTCATTACGCCAAACATTATAAGTTGAATACGGTGGGATTACGCCGAGCGGGCATCACAGGGGAACGCTACCAGGTTTTGGCATCCGCCTTCCGCTTGTTAAAAAACAAGGAATCTCTGGACAACCTGCCGGAAACCGATGAACTCCGTTACTTAAAAGCCTGGTTGGCGGTTAAATCAAAACGTGGAATTCATGGCTTTATGGATGTTACTAAAGCGAAAGGCCAAGAAGATTAACTATTTGTTCGGTTAAAACCGCAGGTAGTTAATCCTTATTGGTCAATGTTATAAACAATAGTTACCACGACTTTCGCCAGCTTATCGACGGTGGTCTTATCGTAAGTTCCGCCGTAATCATCGTTGTCGGTATCCCCACCCGGCGCAAGGATGTAAAACGCGCCTTGTGATGCCGAGCGCATCACGCCAACCTTAACATTGTCCTGCTTAACAAACTCTTCAGCGCGTTTGTGCGCATTCTGCGTGGCAGATGCAATCAACGACATTTTGATGTCTTCCAGATTGCTTACGAGATATAAAGGCGAAGAAGAGGTAAACGGACGGCCTTCCGCTTGTAATGCCAGGAAATTTTTGCTGGCGGCGGCGATCTTGGCTAAATCCTTGGTCTTAACCACAATACTTTGCGAGGCATCGTAACCTTGCTGTTCTGTTTTCGTGCCGCCTTGCGGCAAATAGATGGTTTCCATATGCGCCGTGACTGATTCCGCGCTTTCTGTCCAACCGGACTTGTCCAACCCCTGTTTGGTTAAGAATTCATCCAATGCAGGGCGCTCGGATCTAAGCGCGGCTAAAGCCTCGGCAAACGTGGGCTTTAATACCGAAACTGTCACGGTCCATTCGGCATTATCGGCTTGCACATCTTTAACCGCCAAGCCTTTAACGGTGATCGATTTCTGACCGGACGCCGCTTTTTTGGCTTGTACGCCCAGTATAAACGCCGCGCTGGACATGCCGATCGCCAGCAATATGCCGAGAACGGTCATGGCTAAGGTGGATTGTTTTTCCATTTTTATACTCCGTGGAAAGGTTAACCGCTATTTGGAATGAGTTTAAACGAGAAAAAAGTTTGTCATCGATCAAAAAAATATCGGTGAGCAAGGAACCCTAAGAAAATCGAACCAATAATGCTCACCGCTTCCGGATTTCCCAAGCCCAAACCTGCCACTGCGGGACCTGGGCAATAACCGCCAATCCCCCAGCCGATTCCGAATAAAGCGGCGCCGATAATTAGCGGCTGATCGATTTCTTTTTTCACCGCCAAATAGAATTTGCTATCGAACAGTGGCGCGGGACGTTTAAGAATAAAACGAAAACTAATGATAGTAACCAGCAGCGCGCCGAGCATGACGAAAATCAAACTTGGATCCCAGTTTCCCGCAACATCCAGAAAATTAAGGACTTTATCCGGGTTAACCATTTGCGATAATGTTAACCCGACACCAAATAAAATCCCGCTAATGAATGTAATCAAGATTAATTTCATAAGGTTAACCTATCACATGTCGAATAAGATAAACCGTGACAAATCCGGTTAACATAAAAGTTAACGTCGCCACAACCGACCTGACCGAGAATCGTGCTATCCCGCATATTGCATGTCCGCTGGTGCAACCATTGCCCATGCGGGTGCCGAATCCCACCAGAAATCCGCCTAACGCGAGCAGCCAAATCGGAAAATTTGCCCTCGGTTGGTAAAAACTCGGCCAGATGAGATGAAAGGCAAATGCGCCTATAACAATTCCCAGCACAAACGCCAAACGCCAAAAACGTTCTGAACCGCTTGTGGTAATCAAGCCGCCTAGTATGCCGCTGATGCCGGCAATGCGACCATTAAATAGCAATAATAATGTGGCTGAGATGCCAATCAAGAGTCCGCCGGAAAAGGCGGAAATCGGGGTGAAATTTTCCATAGATCAACCAATTGTTTTGTTAAGAATTAAAACCAGAGAAACAGCTACGAACATATGTAATGCTTAATAATACCCCCGAAAATAACTGAACCACTAACTATCTTTTAATCAATCAAAGTGAGATTCTGCAATCAAAATAAATTTAAGGTCCTCTACGCAATTCATAACAAATTGAAAGTTATATTTCCATTCCAATAATGTTAACTTTTCATAGAAATTACTCAGTATATTCAATACGATTGAATCATCTTCAGCACTTGTTTGTGGTTTAAAACAAGAAATGAAGATAGTCGGTCGATTTTCTTTCGACCATCCAATCTTTCGGTAATCCCCGAAATAATACTTTCAATGAGGTATAACTATGAAAATCCTGCTACCCAAATACTGTGCGTATATAGCTATTGGACTCTTCGCCAATAATTGTTTAATTGTAAATACGGCGCAAGCCATTGATGCAATTGGCGGCAGCGCTAGAAACTCTAATGTTGTCGTAAATTCCAACGTTGCTTGGACGACATTGGTATCTGTCCGATTCCAAAACCCCACTCAACGTTATTGTATTGCCACCTGTAGTGCCGATGCGCTAAATCCCACAACATTCAATGGACCTGCAAACCAATATCGTTTTACTGTTAGCGACAGCTCTACAGTAGGACTCGATCAAGGACAAGAACGAACTTTAGAGTTCTGGAATCAATTGGGAGTACGTGACAATAACATAAAAGAAATAACCACCACTGGCGGCTGGCCTGCTAACGCTAATACACCCGGTTATTTTTCAGCTCCACCAACAATAGGGCCATTTACTGGACGTACACTCTATTGTTTGGCAAGAAAAATCGGTGCAGCACCTAATATGACGGTAATTGACGCTTCAATGACGGTAACATGCACGGACAACAGGCTGGTACCCCCCTTTATTATTCAACCGCTGTAAAAGCGACCGTCTATTGCAATTGATCCACTAATCTCTAAAGATTAGTGGATCAATATTTTATACGGAATAAACCAACCTTATTTCGTCTTGCAATTTAATTGCCCGGAGTCACTGCAATCTTTAAGAAAAGCCTGAATATTTTTGTATAAAAATGGCTACAACTATGAAGGCAATACCCAACACCATTGCTAATGTTTTAAGCCTGTTGCCCACTTCAGGATAGATATCCGGCTGGATTAGTTTTGACGGGGTAATTGCGGGTTGAGTTTCGTTATCATCAACTTCATTTGTGGCTAAATCAGGTCTTGTTGCCATAATAATTACCGCCTTTCTGGTTAAGATTGTTAAATTAGGGGAAAGTTAACCGCAATTTTTGCGATATTTCTTTAATTTATCTGGCAATTTTAAAATTGCCAACTTGAAGTAGAAACAAGCTCCAATTGTAACTATCACAAAATACTTTGAAGTTAATGCATAAACGACTTTCCTATCAACACCAAACCAGAAAATGCAAGAAAACCAGCGAATATATGACGATATCTGTCCTGCTGAATCCGGCTAAAAAAGGTCGCATCAATTAATTCAAAAATAACCGTGGCAAACAGCACATAAATCAAGTTTCCGATGATCGGCATATCGATTTGGTTGCTACTAAAGACAAATAATGTCAGCAATTGCACCACGGCAAATGAGCAGTAACAAGCCGCAATCGTTACCCTGGCGACATCTTTGGGGTAATGTTTATGATGAATCAACGCGGTTAACAATGAGCCGCCCAAATTACTGGTGCCATGCACCATGCCCACGGTTAACAAATACAATTTTTCATAGCGCATTAAGCGGTCAAGGATATGCTCAACGGTGGTTGAAATCGACTTAAACGCGATAAACAAAAGAAAAGGCCCAATAATCAAACCGATATTGATACGTACATGAGTAACGATAAATAAAAATACCGCGATGAGCGGAAGCGCCAACAACATCACCCGTCTCAACAACAACAAATCGATATGCGCATGATATTTCGTGATCTTCATCACATTGAGCGCTAAAGAAATGGGCAAAAGTACGATTAATATGTCAACGAATTCATAACCCAGCAGCAACATGATGGGTGTGCCCATGAGCAATACGCCGCGCCGAACAAAGACTGAATCGCGGCGGTAACAACAACAATCAGTATGATTTCCAATGACATTAAGTTCTCCCGATTTTACGGCTGTTGATGTTAAGCAATTTTCCAAGGACCATGGACGGTATCAATTCATTCAAAGTTTATAGCGGAACGCGCTGTAATCGTGTTTAATCTTTTCATGTAAAAATAAATTATGATTTTATATTATTGATTTAAAATTAATTTTAACAGTTCCGTGATTTCTGATTCTCATTTTCACTGAAAATCTATGCTGCGCGGCGAAATGGAACATTATTTTCACCAGACCTAAAAAATTGTGAACCCGGTCACATTTTCCAGGCACCAACCTTCAATTAACCAAAACTATAAACTACGATTTGATTGCACGACTTAACGGTTGCCGATAAGTTGGGGAACGCTAAATCAAGTTTTGTCCAATTTACCGTCAACCGTCCTTATCAAAGCTGACAGGAAGCCATCTAGAAACCATCAATAAATTCAATCGACGGCATACAATCTCACAGGCGAGGTGTTCACAGTCAAAGAGTTTTTTATTTTGTCCCTGTAAAAATAACGTACGCTGTAATATTGTTAGTGAATAAATAATGCTGGGAAATACCGACAAGATAATTCGCCGTTTGCCCTTCAGTCCGCAGACCTAGCCACTCGCTGGCTTTTTGAATCGGGCGCAACCGTTTTGCCACTCCCAGCATGTAATTGATGGAATCCATCGTTTCCGGCATAAGATCGCGCATTGTAATATCATGAAAGCCATGCTGCTCCAGCGTTCCGCTGAATTCGCCCTTAATGCATAAATTGGGGACAGCCCAACCATTCAGGCAGGTGATTATTTCATTCCATTCTTCTTTATTAAACTCGCGCCGGGTAAAAAAGCCGTCACAGACTACGACCCGTCCACCTGGACGTAACACCCGCCAAGCTTCATTCAAAAAGTCGCCTTTATTGAGGGCGTAACACGAACTTTCCAAAGCCCAAACCACATCGAATGATTCATCCTCGAACGGCATTTGACAAAAATCCGCAACTTCAAACTCCACCAACTCGCCAACACCCTGCCGCTTGGCGTGTTTTGCACCGTATTTCGCCTGTTGTTTGCTGACGGTCAAGCCCGTTGCCCTATTACCATAGTTTTTCCCCATCCAGATACTGCTGCCGCCAACGCCACAACCCGCATCCAGTACGCGGTCAGTTGCCTTGATGTTTGCCGCATCATAGAGAATCTGGTTTTTATTGAGTAACGCTTCATGATGTTGATACGGCGTTGGCTGATCCCAATAACCATAATGAAACGCCAAATTTTCCCGGTTACACCAGGTAAGCAGGTAATCCCAATAACATTCATCGTAGTAATGGGCAGTGTCTTTGCGTAAGGATTCGCCGGATGGTTTGGCGACGAGTTCTCGGTTATCGTGATTGGAGATCAGGGTGTACATGCGGTTAAGTCAACGGGCTGAAATGAATCTAAAAGCGCACATTATATCAGTTACGGCGCTAGAAACACTTATTGCGAAAGATACGCGTCACTTAACTCAACATATCCTAAGGTATTACAAATAGCGCTAAGAATTGTTACATATAAATCTACGCCTATTCCCATCTTAGCGTATATTGGGCTTGTGCCTACTTATGGATGATAAAAATTTCTTCCTGCAAACTCTATATTTGATTAAACAGGCTTAATTTGTTAAGAGTACTATGTTTGACTTTATTTCTGGTTATCAGGCTCTACACCATCCATTCTTAACTTTTGCCCAAATTTTTTCACGCCAATTTGACCGAGTGAATTGGTAACGCATCATAAAAGCTAGCCATTTAATATGATTAAGCGGTCAGCAAACATCTGATTCAGGAGACAGTATGATTTCTTTCCCAAGGCTCGAATGCTGGAACAATATGACTAAAATGGCGACGGTTATCGCGGATGTCGACAAAAAAAGGGTGCTCTGCCGAATTTCCTATGAAAGTCTCAAGACGAAATTTGGCGCTACGGATGATAAACCCATGCAGTCGGTAACCCAACACCGTTTGGAAATACAAAATGCCGCGAAAAACCTGATAGAGCAGGATTTTTTCGAAGAAGACGGCTCAGTTCTGATTAAAACGAGCGACCTTAGCTAGCAAAATGTGTTGAATTAATCTTGATCCGCGCAAAACAGGGCAAGCCTGCACTTGATATGACGCATTTTTACGACTTTATCGATTTAAAATTCATTCTTAACTGACCAGTGTCTTAAGTAGCGAGCTGTTATTTCTTAACGTGGTTAATGGACTCGGTTAAAATCAAGTAACAGAGTTTACTAACCATGTTAACCAAAAGATCAACTGCGAAAAGTCAAAAGATATGAAATACGTTCCCATCACCCTTATCGTTTTTCTATTAACGGCCTGCTCCAGCGCGTATTACGGCGGCCTTGAAAAAATCGGCATTCCCAAACGTGATGTGATGGTTTACCGCGTGGCGAAAGCACGGGATACGCAGCAAGAAACCAAAGAACAATTCAAATCCGCGTTAGAACAATTTACCGCCTTGACCCGCTACCAGGGCGGCGACCTGGAAACTATCTACAAACGTCTGAACAACGAATATGAAGACAGCGTAAAGCAAGCCGATCTCGTCAAAAAACGGATTAGCGACATTGAAGACGTGTCCGATGCTTTATTCCGCGAATGGGAAACCGAGATTACCCAATATAACAATGCATCGTTCAAAATCAGCAGCCAGCAAAAATTGAACGCCACCAAAGCGCAATACCGGCTGTTGATCACCACCATGAAGAGCACCGAAGCCAAATTGCCGCCTATTTTGTCCGTATTCAAGGATCACGTCTTATTTTTAAAACACAACCAAAATGCGAACGCCATCGCGTCATTAAAAAACGAGTTGGGCTCTATAAAATCAGATGTTAACAATTTGGTTAATGCGATGGAGAAATCGATCAACGAGGCCAACGCCTTTATCAAGACAATGGATAAAGCCGGTTAACTTAAGAAAATAAAGCTTTAAGGAAATTTATGTTAGTCACCTTCGAATGTAAAGCCTATTCAAACATCACCTATTTTGGCGATATCGCCAAGCAGTTACTGCACATGATGGGGCATAGCGGCAGCATCCCCGGCGCCATCTTGGCGGACGATGTGCCGGTTAAATTGGCTCGCCTGCAAGAAGCCTTGGCAAAACAAGCTGGTGCACAACCGGTTGCTGAAAACAAAGATCAGGATGAGCAAAAAGAAATGCCCGTGCAATTAGCCACGCGTGCCCTGCCATTAATTGAATTGCTTAACGCCGCCGTTAAGGGAAAGTGCGATGTGATGTGGCGTTGAAGCATGATGGAATCTAGTCGTTAACTGCCCTAGAACGACTTCAGCTGGCAGGTGAAAACTCTTGGCGCAATGGCAACGGTTGTCATTTCATGGAAAAGGCATAAACAAGGCGGGAAATGGACAACCCCGTTTATGCCACACGAATACTCTTTATAATTAAATACTTACAGCAAACTCTAATATTTATTTAACGATTTCTCCTGCGGCCGCTTTTAATTTAGCCTCATCGGCTTGAGCGGCTTTCATCATGGGGTTGGTTACTTTTTTTGCCGCTGCCACCAACTCATCAGCCGTAGGATATTTGCTCTTTAAAGCGTCTACGCCGGGCGCCACCGAACCGTTATGACAACTCTTACAAGTATCTGCCTCGCCGGCGGGTGCCAGGGCAGGCATCAAGACAACCAAAGCTAATGCAGGCATTGCTAAAAGTATTTTTTTCATATGACCTCTCCTCAGTTTTATTGTAACGATTAAAGTTAACCATAAACTTTAACCGTATTTTTTTGATGTGTTTTAAACAATAAAAAACAACATTTGTAGACAAATTTACTCATCCACAAACGATTTTTATCATACAGAAAAATTCTATGCAAATGGATAGTTGGATAGGTCTTTTTGGATAAAAGATAAACAGATGTAAAAGCCTGAAAGTTGGATTGATTAAAATGAATCACAACACAACCAAAAGCTGGATTTGTTGGGGTTCACAAATTCACCCAACCTTAAACTGCCCTTAGTTGAATTGCTTAGCTTGGCAATTAAAGAAAAGTGTAATGTGGCGTGAAATTACCGCAAGCAAAATTTCATACGCAGCACGTCTAATAGTTTACTAGGGTCGATAGAAAAATCGTGCTGGTAGATTGGGGCAGCTGTAACGAGCCCCAATCTTCCAGCCAAGAGCCTGATTCTTAAGCGTGAACGTCAATACCATTAGTTATTTTGGCGGATTCCAACAATTGCAGTGCCGACTGGCCTTGCATTTCCTGAATATCCTTAGTTTTTTTCATTACCGCCACATCAATTTGCTGTGATAGTTTTTGCTGTTGCAATGCGACTGCCATATTGGCAACGCCTGAAATTGAATCAACCATGTTTTTGCTCCTCGCGTTAATAAAAGAATTACTACAGTATCGTTATCGGCAAGGCTTTTCAAAACTTGATATTTTTAATAAAAAAAGCGGTTACTCCTGGGTTAAAACGGCAGACAGGCCTGCTCTTTTGTTAACGTATGAAATACTTTGGGATAAATTAAGCAAGGGAACTCTCGCACCCAACATGGGGGTTAACCGTTTACGTTGGAGTTTGCTGCTGACCCCAACCTACGGGCTATGCCCCTTGAAATAACTAATGCTTAACACGAACAAGATTCTGTAGAGGAGTCAGATCCCGTAGAATCATATGAATACATAGAACCCATTTCACACCGGCTTTTTATCAAAATGTTTAATTTATCATCCTGCAACATTAGCTCTCCTTTCCTAATAAACACTTCGTAGAACTTATTCGCTTGAACCTGATAATCCAACCGGCACTGTTCATCTCTGGCAGTTACAATGGTATCCCATGACGTGGTTACTGTTCTTTCACAGGTTCTTGTTTTTTCTTATCTTTGTCTTCTGTCACGGTACAGGAGCAAGTTCCATAAGAAGTATTTCTCGTGCCTGCAACTTCTTCGACCTCTAAAATACGCTGGCTTTTTCCATAAAAATTTATGTTACCGGGTTTAAGCAATACCTTGTTATATCGAGTAAGTTCGGCATTATTGACTTTTATTTCATCCATAAAAAATGTATCGTGCCAGTCACTGTCCATCCCTAATGCCAATAAATCCAGAATCGGAATAACCGCAATTGAAGGGGTTTTTAATTGCACCATAGCTAATTGATCTTCTGGCAGTTCTTTACCCTGGTAGCCTTTGACCACGCAACCACACATGATAAATGCTGCTGATAGCAACAATCCTTTGTACTTTATTGACGGTTCCACAACCTCTCCTTGGCTTAAGAATCTTATTTATAAACTTTTGTGCTTCATAAAAAACGAATTCGGAATGTATACCCTACTGCTTCTTTGTGTTTTCTTGATAATCCCTAGGATTAAAATTGATGCCTACTGATACAAAATTAATTTATGATACGCACCTTCAAAAATCCGTGATGGTTTGGCGCTACCCAAACTATTAGCTTTACTTCTTAATGCAAAAAAACCTGCAAAAAACTTATTCGGTTCATTCAGTTGAACCCAGACATTCTCTTGCATTATCTTGCAGCATAATAAAAACACCTGAACACAAACTGAATTGCACACTTGAAGCCAATTGATTTTGCGGTTTATTTTTTATCCGGTCTTTTGGGGTTCTATAGGGGACAATTTGGCTTACTCATACGGAAAGAAGCTAAGAACGATCGGCATTAAGTTCTAGCTTGCCGGTTGGGCTGAGAGGCTGCCAAGCCCAGTGTTTGAATGAGAAGAATTGGAAATCAGGCTTCATACAGTCAGCCCAACTTTTATTAACCTTGTTAACCAACAAAGCAAAATTTTTTTGGTTTTTTGTCAAGTCTTTTTTAACGTAACTATCTTATTTTTAAGCATTTTCCAGTTCACTTTTTGTAGGTCGGAAGCCGAAGGCGTTCCGCTACTTGTTCGCCATTGGTGTAAATCATAAAAAAACCAATCCTCATCCCTCGTTCGTCGGAACCCACATTCGGTTCCGACTTACGTGTTAGCGCATGTTTCGAGTTGTCCCAAAAATAATAAATAGAAATTCTATTTACAATTGAATATTTCACAGACTTTGAAAATATTAATGGGCAAACTAAATGTGAGTTTTATTTTAAGTAACGAACTTAGGCTGTAGGATGTTCTGAACATAGGAAAGCGTATTATTTACGCGGGCATCAATTTCTCGACTGATGCGCCTCGTTCCTCGGCACGTCCTGCTTTTAACACATCTCACGGATTTAAACACAGGAGAAATTTATGAAACAGGACATATTAAATTGCCCGACATCTGGGCCAGCAACCGCCGGGCGAGATGGTAAGCTGCTCGCCAAGCTTGAAACCATTTATCGCCGCAATTGCGAGAAATCACTGCTCGAAACGTTCGAGAAACTTGAGACATTGCGCCAGGAGTTGATCGTGGAGAAACTCGATGTTTTGCCGCCCGACCTACGCCGTTCAATCCAGAGCGAGGTAGCGATCTGCGGTGATCCGCGAGGTCCCGGCCTTCGTTATCAATCGCTTGCCAAGGCGCGCGCAAGCGGCGTGGATCTCGTTCGACTTCGAAGTCTTTACAACCGCGCCACGGGCGAGTTCGCAGACATCATTAAGAACGATACCGTGTTCAGCATTCACGAAAGTGTACTCGGAAGCGTAGCCGACTTGCTCGACCAGCCGCCGTTCGTGTTTTTCTTCCCCGATCCTGACAAGGAACAGGTATTCTTCCCACCGTACCATGGGTCATGGGATCGTATTCAACAAAACCAAGCGAGCGGCGACGGCAGGATTGACGAGAACTTCTCCTACCTCGACGGCAATATGGCTCGGCTCGGCTCCCGTTTGCGGGCGCACAACCATGATGCTGGAGACGTCGACTTAATCTGTTCATACCGCGAAGGAGGATACCTAGTCCCGTTCACGACGTTGAAAACCGGTATCCTGCAGGTGAAGGCGGACCTCACGGCTTTGATCTGCAAGCACCACGTGTCCACCGACGACGAATGGGGCTGGTCTGAATTCAACGCAAATACCCGCGGTCGTTTGATCCTCGCCGTTTTCTGGAACTGGGAGGATATTGACCCAGCCAATGAGGTCAGCAACGATTGGTTTGTCGGTGGAATCAATTGCAGCGGCGACGGAGAAAGCTTCCCTGGAACAATCGTGCAGGTGACACCGGGCGAGCGGCGTATCGTAAACTTGTTTACTGACATGGCTTTCCCGGCCGGCCAAGACCTGTGGGTTTATGTTGGCTTATCCGATCGAATCTACGCGTTCTTGAACGATGTCTCGATCGACATCTCTATCGATTCCGCTTGGCGACTGAACTCGATTGGGATTCGTTCGATCTGATCATCGATTTAGCCCGAAGGATGTGGTGAACGAAGTGAACCGCACTTGTGCCCAAAAGGGTATCGATCGCGAAACACGAACGATGCGGTTCGTACCTCACCACATCCTACATTAACGCACCTTACGGGTTTGGCTGATCGATAGACAAAAGTTAAGCTATTGTTTTATTGGTTTCTTATCATTCAGCGTTTTAACAATTTGACTTCCAATATCAGAAATTTGTTTATTAAGCTGAAGTACTTTTAGCTCTGACTCAAGCCAGCCTCCAATATATGAAGCAGTCATAGCAAATCTAATTCTCTCCTTATTTATCAGTTTTGTGTCTCGATTAGTCATTTTGCGTTTTAAATCAGAATTTATATTGGGAGAAACATTTTTCACTTTTTTATTTTGCTTACTCTCTTCAATCGCTACAACCGCATGATTTGCACCCTGAAGTTTTTCAGTTATCGAAATAACTTCTGGATCACTAAAGTCTGCAGAATCATATCTATGTGCGAAGGTATTTCTAAGGGCTCTAATGCGCTCAAGATCTTCATAAATCCAGGATGGTATAATATTCATGGCTCGAGCAAGCTGAATTTTTGACCAAAAGCTATTTAATGGACCTTGTCCCGTAAAAAGCAAACTAACAATTTTAGGTTCGTTGTCAAGCAATTGGGATCGAAGAAGTATCTCAAGACATTCGTCAATTATCGCAACTGCGACTAGGACACAACCACGATCGGATTCGCTATCAAAATTCGCAAAGAACTTAGTCTGACGTTGACGAAGTTCATCATCTGTGTAAGGAAGTTTTTTGCGTGCCATTTTTGTAGAATTGACTTAAAGACTTAACTCAAACCTAGGCAATTTTACTTCCCGCCGCCTTAATCAACTTAATCCCCAACTCCTTCAACTGCGCTTCCGGCACGACGGCTGGTGCGCTGACCAGTGGGCAGGCCGCCGACTGGGTTTTCGGGAAGGCGATGACGTCGCGGATGGAGGAGGAGCCGGTCATCAGCATGACCAGACGATCCATGCCAAAGGCCAGGCCGCCGTGCGGGGGGGCACCGTATTTGAGCGCGTCGAGCAGGAAGCCGAACTTTTCCCGCGCTTCTTCCTCACCGATGCCGAGGATTTCGAACACGGTTGATTGCATGGCCGGGCGGTTGATACGAATGGAGCCGCCGCCAACTTCGGTGCCGTTCAACACCAGGTCGTAAGCGCGAGATAACGCCGTGCCAGGATTGGCGACGAGTTCTTCGACCGAGCAGCTTGGCGCGGTAAAAGGATGATGGATGGCGTTGAAGCGCCCTGCTTTCTCGTCCCAGTCGAACATCGGGAAGTCGACAATCCACACCGGCTTCCATTCTCCTTCGAGCAGATTAAGGTCATGCCCGATCTTAACTCTTAGCGCACCCATCGCTTCGTTAACAATGCTGGCTTTATCAGCGCCAAAGAAAACCAAGTCGCCATTTTGTGCGCCGGTTTTTTGCATGACACTCGCCCACACTTCCGCCGGGGCAAACTTGACAATCGGCGATTGCAAGCCGTCAAGACCTGCGCTTAAATCGTTAACCTTGATATACGCCAAACCTTTTGCGCCGTAAATACCGACGAATTTGGTCAAGTCATCGATATCTTTACGGCTGAGTTTTTCTCCACCGTTAGGGACGCGCATGGCGACCACCCTGCCTTTCGGATCGTTGGCGGGCGCAGAGAACACTTTGAAATCCACCGCTTTCATGTCATCGGCAATATCGACCAGTTCCAGCGGAATACGCAAATCTGGACGATCAATACCGAAGCGGCGCATGGCTTCGGCATAACTCATGCGCGGAAATTTATTGCCAAGGTTAACATTGATGATTTTGGCAAACAGTTGACGGATCATCTCCTCCATCACCGTCATGATTTCATCCTCGTTCATGAACGAGGTTTCAATATCCAGCTGGGTAAATTCGGGCTGACGGTCGGCGCGTAAATCTTCGTCGCGGAAGCAACGCACGATCTGGTAGTAGCGGTCAAAACCCGAAATCATCAGGATTTGCTTATACAACTGCGGCGACTGTGGCAGGGCGAAAAACGAATTTTCGTGGGTACGGCTGGGTACGATGTAATCGCGCGCGCCTTCCGGCGTGGCTTTGGTTAAGTAAGGCGTTTCAATTTCGAAAAATTCGTGTTCGTCGAGAAAATTACGCAACACCCGCGCCACATCGCGACGCACCCGCATTTTTTCCTGCATGGCCACACGGCGCAGGTCGATGTACCGGTACTTCAAGCGCAACTCTTCATTAACTTCGATCTCGCTTTCAACCGGAAACGGCGGCGTTTCGGATTCGTTCAGCACTTCAATGCGTTTCGCCAGAATCTCAATTTCACCAGACACCATATTCGGGTTAACCGTACCTTCCGGACGATCGCGGACAAGCCCTTCGATTTCCAGCACATATTCGCTGCGGACATGTTCGGCTTTGCTGAACGCATCGGCAACATCTGGATCGACCACGACCTGTACCAAGCCCGCGCGATCGCGCAAATCGATGAAAATTACGCCGCCGTGGTCACGCCGCCGGTGTACCCATCCGTTAATGGTAACGGTTGTGCCTAGTTGTTTTTTGTTAAGTTCTCCGCACTTGTGGGTACGCATCGTATTATTGTCCTGATATAAATTTAGAAGATCATTAAGCCGTTCATGGTGAGCTAGTCGAACCATGAACCAATCGATATCCGCCCTTCGACAGGCTCAGGGCGAACGATTTTTTGTGCTTCATTTGGGTAGATGGAAACGGTAAACCACGAGTTTATTAAATACCTTCACAAGTTCATAATATTTACGCCGTTTTTTCGCACGCGCCCGATCCACAGCCGCCGCTAGAACTGGATGCGCCACATGAGGCAGTTTCTCCGGCAACATTCTTTTTGCCGCCGCTTTTAAAATCGGTTTCATACCAACCGCCACCTTTTAACCTGAATCCAGCGGCCGAAATTTTTTTGGATAAATCGGGTTTATTACAGGCCGGACAATCTTTCAGTGGCGCATCGCTTAATTTTTGCAATGCTTCGTACTCATGTCCGCAAGATTGGCATTGATATTCGTAAATTGGCATACAAAACTCCGTAAATCTGGTTAACTTTAAGCGTCTTATGGGGATTAATTTGATCTTTTCAAGCAGCTTAAAGATAAAATAGCACTATTTTACCGATAGCCATTAAATAATGAAAACTTTAACCATCACCCGACCTGATGACATGCATCTGCATGTCCGTAATGGGGACTTGTTGAAAACGGTTTTACCCTACACTGCAAGGCAATTCGCCCGCGCCATCATCATGCCAAACCTGAAGCCGCCGGTGACCACAGTTAAACACGCATTAGCTTATCGGGAGGAAATTCTTGCAGCGGTTCCCGACGGCATTTCGTTTAGTCCCTTAATGACATTGTACCTGACCGCGTCAACAACGATTGATGAAATCAAAAAAGCGGGGGAATCGGGATATATCCACGCTTTCAAGCTATATCCGGCGGGGGCGACTACCCATTCGGATGCCGGCGTCGCCGACATTAAAGCCGTATACCCATTATTTGCAGCTATGGAAAAATGTGACATTCCTTTGTGTCTGCACGGGGAAGTTACCGATCCAGACTGCGATATTTTCGACCGTGAACAGGCATTTATCGAACAATATCTGATCGATATTGTAAATAATTTCCCCGATTTGCGGATTGTTTTCGAACATACCACAACCCAAGAAGCGGTGGAGTTTGTTGAGTCGGCAAGCAAGAAAATTGCGGCAACGATCACCCCGCAGCATTTGCTGTATAACCGTAATGCCCTGCTTGCTGGCGGCATTCGACCACATTATTACTGTTTGCCGGTGTTAAAACGGGAACAACATCGTTTGGCTTTGCTAAAAGCAGCAACCAGCGGCAACCCGAAATTTTTTCTCGGCACCGACAGCGCCCCGCATATTACTGAAACCAAAGAAAACGCTTGCGGCTGCGCGGGTTGTTTTAGTGCCCCGATTGCACTGGAACTGTATGCCGAAGCGTTTGAATCGGCCAATGCGCTGGCCAAACTGGAAGGATTTGCTTCTTTTTATGGCGCGGATTTCTACGGGCTGCCCCGAAATAAAGGTGCAATTACTTTGGAAAAGAAGCAATGGCAAATTCCAGCATCGTGCGGTGAAGCCAAGTCTGACATTGTTCCACTAAAAGCCAATGAAACGATCGGTTGGGAAATAGTCAGAAATCAAGATCTGTCAAGATTCATATAAAATTGACAAGCCCCGGAATTCTTATATAACAACAAAGTTGACTAGGAAATTTTTCCCAAGCCATCTGACCTGGAGAACTTATGTTGAGGTTAGTATTCGAAGGGGTAATGATCCTCGCCATTGTATTAGGGCTGTTCTTTATGATGAAAATTAGCGGGCAAGAGAATCAGGGAGAAAGAATTATCCCTGATGAAAAAGATGAAGATCATTCTGACTGATCAACAAGTCCAAACAATTCAGTGGAAGAAATGATTATTCCTGTTTTTGTTGGGGAATAAAGAAAACTAAAATTACGCCTGTCGCCAGAATCACCGACAACACCACCACCGGTGCTTTAAAGCCGCCGCTGGCAGTTTTTAACCAGCCAACAGCATAAGGCCCAGCAAAACCGCCCAGATTGCCGATAGAGTTGATCAATGCCAGCCCGGATGCTTTTGCTGGACCATCCTTGAGTAAAGCATGGGGCAAAGTCCAAAATGGTGCGAGAATACTCCAAATGCAAGCAGCTGCAATGCTCAACACCAATAACGCCAGTGCCGGATTGAAGGTTAAATGTGGGCTTACGGCAAAACTGACAGCAGCAAGCCAGCCACAGATGGCAATATGCCAGCGACGCTCTTGGGTACGGTCTGAATGCGCGCCAACAACAACCATTACGATAACGATTAACAAATAGGGTAAAGAAGTTATCCAAGCAGTACGCACATTGTCGAATCCGGAAACGCTTTTTATGATTAGCGGTAGCCACAAACTAATGCTGTAGTAACTTAACACCACCGCGAAATACAACAGTCCCAATAACCAGATACCGGGATTCAGTAATGCCCCTTTAACCGTATTTGCACCCGATTGACTTGACGCAACTTGCTCCGCGACCAAGGTTAACCTTAACCAGTCTTTTTCTTGTTCAGTTAACCAATTTGAATTGGCTGGCCTGTCGGTTAACCAAAAATACAAGCCGAATCCGAACACAATGGAAGGCACGCCTTCTGCCAAAAACAACCATTGCCAACCTTGCCAGCCTAGATAACCATCCAGGTTCAGCAAAAATCCAGCTAATGGCGCCCCAATTAATCCGGAAGCTGCGGTTGCGGTGATCAATATCGCGCCGTATTTTGCCCTTACCTGTGCGGGAAACCAGTAGCTGAAATACAGGATTAATCCCGGGAATGAACCGGCTTCGGCGACGCCCAATAAAAAGCGCATGCAGTAGAATTGCAAAGGCGTCTCGATAAAAACCATGCAACTGGAGATGATGCCCCAAGTAATCATAATCCGGGTTAACCAAAGCTTTGCGCCTACTTTTTCAAGCAATACGTTACTGGGGATTTCGAACAGGGTATAGCCAAGAAAAAATATGCCCGCCCCAAAACCATACACCGTATCGCTAAAATTTAATGTTTCCCGCATTTGTAGTTGCGCGAAACCGACATTCATGCGGTCCAGATAAGCCAGGGTGTAAAGCAGATATAAAGGCGGCATTAATCGCCACGCCAGTTTTCGGTAAAGCATTTCCGGGTTGATCGACATAGTTTGCAATTACCGATGATGTTTCAGAAAAGGATTAGAAAAAGACAAGTTAGGGCGTAAAAAAAGGGGATTTAATCCCCTTTTATGTTTATCTTAAAGGCCAGTAAATTAATATCCCATCTTAAAAAATCAATATTTAGGGTGAGGATCAAGAGGAGCCAGACTTCCGCCCTCTGGTTTTCCGGAATCAATGTCGGTATCTGTATCCGGTACATTGCCATCGTTAACCAGATAGTCCCTTCTTTGGAAATATGCATTTTTTATAAATTCGTAACGATCTTCGGTGGCCGCTTCGGAAATTACTTTTTCAGTTGCCAGGTTATCCGAGCGTTTGTCGATCGCATTCAGTACATACATACCGCTACTAATCGCGGCTTCCACACCATTGCTCATGCCAGGGAAAGCCCCAAAACCGACATATGTCGCCGGGTTCATCGCGGCATCGCCAACTAACCCACCGACACCTCTTGGCGAGCTAGGGCCGAGCAAAGGCAGCACCAAGTAAGGGCCGGCAGGCACACCCCAAACACCCATGGTTTGGTCGAAATCCTCATAATGCTTGGACAGATCGACCATCGAGGCAACATCAACCAACCCGCCAACACCGGCGACAGTGTTAACCAGAAAACGCGATGCATCTAGACCTGATTGACTCAGTTTAAATTGCAATAAGTCATTAATTGTGACTGAAATGTCATTAAGATTGCTGAAAAAATTTGACACCCCTTGATCGGCAAACTCAGGCATAATCCAGTTATAACCCTGTGCAACCGGCTTCATGGCGTATTGGTCAAATTTATCATTGAACGATTGCACGTTCCTATTCCAACCCTCTAAAGGATCCCTGTGATCTTTAGATGTTGTTGTCGCACAGCCTCCTAATGATAAAGTTAACATCAAGGCAGTTATTGATTTTAACCGTTGTTTCGCTTGCATTATCGTACCTTTGTCGCTTTTATTTTTGTTTTAACTAAGATTGCGATTAACATACCATAACTTGCATTATTCAGCGATTAGTAAAGTCACTTACTTAACTCCCGACCCCGCCTAAAATTAATGACTACCCCCATGATCCCATTAGATAAGCGTTTTCGCGGTTATCTCCCTGTTGTTGTTGATATTGAAACCTCGGGATTCAACGCCAAAAAAAACGCGTTACTGGAAATCGCGGCAGTAATTGTGGAATTTGATGCTAACCGCGATTTAATCTTAACTGAACGTTACTCAACCCACGTGGTTCCTTTCAAGAATGCGGAACTGGATGAAGCTGCCTTAAAATTCAATGGCATCGACCCTCACCACCCTTTTCGTATGGCGGTCGAAGAAGACGATGCCTTAAAACTGATATTTATGCCGATACACAAAGCCATGAAGCGTAACCAATGCAAACGAGCTATTTTAGTCGGCCATAATCCGGCATTCGACATTGCATTCCTGAATGCAGCAATCAATCGCACCAAATTTAAGCGAAGCCCGTTTCATCCGTTCAGCACTTTTGACACAGCGACCTTGGGCGGCTTGGTTTATCAGCAAACTGTGTTGGCCAAAGTCATCCAAGCCGCAGGCCTGGAATGGGACGACAGCAAAGCCCACTCCGCCTTATACGACGCAGAAAAAACGGCAGAAGTTTTTTGCAAAATTGTTAACCAATGGAAGCACTTGCAATCGCTTGCCAATTTCCATGCAGAAGAGGCCGAAATGACCTGACTATTCTGCCAAACCGCCAACTGCCGTTAGCATAGTCTTTAACTCGCCCTTCTGATATAAGTCAGTGACGATATCGCAGCCACCAACCAGCTCGCCACCAATGTAAAGTTGTGGATAAGTCGGCCAATTGGAATATGCTTTTAGCGCTTCACGTAACTCCTGGTCGTCAAAAATATTGAAAGCGGTGTATTTAGCGCCCACGGCATCCAGCACTTGCACTGTTTGTGCGGAAAAGCCGCACTGAGGAAAATCTGGCGTGCCTTTCATATAAAGCATGACCGGATTATTTTCAATTTGCTCTTTGATTTTTTCATTTACATTCATGTCGCTTACCTATATGCATTGCTTTAAATAAAGCAATTCTAGCAATTTTAAGACTTAAACAATAATAATTCTTAACAATACCAACTTGCTAGATAATTATTTGAAAACTATAATTAAAGGTTTTTCCTTGGGCGGTTAACACCCCCCATTTTTGTTTGCAGGTGGAGTTTATGAGCAATCATGTAATGCCTACCTATGGCCGACTGGACGTAAGTTTTACCCACGGCGATGGCGTTTGGCTATGGGACGACAATAACAAACGTTATCTGGATGCGTTATCAGGAATCGCCGTGTGCGGTTTAGGGCACTCTCATCCTGCCGTTCACCAAGCCATTTGCGAACAAAGCGCCAGATTGCTGCACACTTCAAACATTTACCGTATCCCTGCACAAGAAAAGTTAGCCGATAAACTCTGCGAAAAAAGCGGCATGACCAATGTTTTTTTCAGCAACTCTGGCGCTGAAGCTAACGAATGCGCAATTAAAATCGCCCGTAAATTCGGTCACGAACGGGGTATTGATAACCCAGCAATTATCGTTACCGAAGGCAGTTTTCATGGTCGCACATTAGCCACATTAAGCGCTACCGGCAATGCAAAAATCCAGAAAGGTTTCGAACCTTTGGTTGAAGGGTTTGTGCGAGTGCCATTTAACGATGTCAATGCCATCAAAACCGCCATTACAGCTAATCCAAATGTCGTTGCTATCTTGGTGGAGCCAATTCAAGGCGAAGGTGGAATCAATATTCCTGCGGATGATTATCTTAACCAAATCCGTACGTTATGCGACGACCACAACTTATTAATGATGTTGGATGAAATCCAGTCGGGCATGGGACGAACTGGAAAATTCTTGGCTTATCAGCATAACGACATTCTTCCTGATATCTGTACTTTAGCCAAAGCGCTAGGGAATGGCATCCCCATTGGCGCTTGCCTCGCCTCTGGTAAAGCTGCTTCTATCTTTACTCACGGAAATCACGGCTCTACGTTCGGAGGCAATCCATTTGTTTGCAATGTGGCTCTTGCCGTGCTGGATGTCTTGGACAGAGAAAACTTAATTTCATCAGCTGAAGAAAAAGGTCGGGCAATCGCCAAGGGGTTAACCGCCTTATTAGTTAATAATGAGCATATTGTCGAAATACGGAACAAAGGTTTGATGATCGGCATAGAACTTGACGCGCCCTGCACTGATTTAGTCAAAATGGCGCTGGCTGAAGGTTTGCTAATCAACGTCACCCAAGAAAAAGTTATCCGCTTATTGCCGCCACTGATAATAAACGATGTGCAGATTAACCAGCTTGTCAACATACTTACCAAGCTAATCGCTGAATTTACTGAAAAACTTGAATTGAGCCAAAGCCATGCAACCTAGACATTTTACCAGCTTGCTTGACATCAATGGCGACGAATTTCGCAGTCTGATTAACCGCGCGATTCAGTTAAAACAACATCGCAACCCTGACTACCAACCATTGAAAGGCCAGGTTTTAGGGATGATTTTCGAAAAATCATCGACGCGGACCAGAATCTCTTTTGAGGCAGGGATGGCGCATTTCGGTGGCAATGCGATTTTCTTATCACCACGCGACACCCAGCTAGGTCGTGGCGAACCCATTGAAGACAGCGCGAAAGTAATCTCCAGCATGGTAGATTGCATCATGCTACGTACTTTTAAGCACGAAACTGTCACCACGTTTGCCAAATATTCGTCCGTGCCGGTCATCAATGGCTTAACGGATGAGCAGCATCCCTGCCAATTGCTGGCGGACATGCAAACGTATTTTGAAGTGCGCGGTGATATCCAAGGTAAAACCATTGCTTGGATCGGGGATGGCAATAATATGTGCCATTCATACATGCACGCAGCGGCCATTCTGGATTTTAGGTTAAACGTTGCCGCGCCGGCAGGCTACCTTCCAAATAAAAATATCGTCGATACTGTTGGCGATCGGGTTCATTTAGTTGACAATGCGGTGACTGCAGCAAAAAATGCCGATTTGATCGTCACCGACGTTTGGGCCAGCATGGGACAGGAAGAGGAACAAAAACAAAGGGAGTTAGTTTTTAAAAACTATCAAGTCAATGCCGAGGTGATGGGTGTCGCCCATAAAGACGCTTTATTTATGCATTGCTTACCGGCGCACCGAGGGGAAGAAGTCAGCGCGGAAGTTTTTGATGGGCCGCAGAGCGTGGTATTTTCAGAAGCGGAAAATCGCCTGCATTCACAAAAAGCTTTACTTGAATTTCTTTTATTCAATAAATAGCTATATTTATCAGTAATAAAGCAGACAATTTTAGAGGTTATTGTGAAAAAATATAGTACGCTATTGATTTTGATGTGTTTGACACCTTCAATCGCTTTCAGCGTTAATCCCAAAACGGTTTATGTGACTGATAATCTGGAATTGCCGCTAAGAAGCTCAGAAAGCACCAAAGGCAAAATAATCAGTTTATTACCGACAGGTACGCCTCTCACAGTTCTTGAAGAAAATACCAGAAGCGGATTTTCTAAAGTAAAATTACAAAACGGCATGGAAGGTTTTATTTCCACCAGAAACACCATGCCGGAATTACCTAACCGCATGCTAACCGGCACAAATTCTAAGATCATTCAATCCTTGCAAGCTGAAAACAGCAACCTGAAAGCCGAGTTAGCCAAAGCAAGAACCGCACTCGCCCCCGGAACAACGCTGGAACAATCACTAACCGCCGAGCGTGACCGTCTGGAAAGAGAACTCAATGAAATCAGAAAGACCGCGGCGACCCAGATCCAGTTAAAAACCGAGCACGACAATTTACAAGAACAAGTCGTTAATACCAAACGCGAACTTGAACAACTGAAGCTGGAAAATCACGCCCTAAAAGACGGCGCCAACCAGGATTGGTTTCTTTATGGTGGGATTCTTTCGCTTGCTGGTGTTTTATTGGGTTTTATTCTTCCTAAAATCGGTTGGCGACGTAAAAACAGTTGGGACAGTTTATAATCACCCGTTAAATACCTAATTTATACTATTTTCACATAATCACGTCTAACAATCTGGAACTGGCTGCAATGTCTGAGACTAATACTAAAAACCGCCCTTTTTCTTCTCAAGTCGTAGACGGGATGGAGCGGGCTCCCAGCCGCGCCATGCTACATGCGGTGGGTTTTACGAACGAAGATTTTAATAAGCCCCAAGTCGGAATCGCATCAACATGGAGCATGGTCACGCCTTGCAACATGCACATCAATAAATTGGCCGACGATGCGGCTAATGGGGTTAACCAAGCTAACGGCAAGGCAGTCATTTTCAACACCATCACGATATCTGATGGCATCTCCATGGGAACCGAAGGTATGAAATACTCACTAGTCTCCAGGGAAGTCATCGCCGACTCTATTGAAACGGTTGTGGGCTGCCAAGGTTTCGACGGCGTTGTTGCTATCGGGGGCTGCGACAAAAACATGCCCGGCTGCATGATTGCATTAGCTCGACTTAATCGCCCTGCAATTTTTGTTTACGGTGGAACCATTTTGCCAGGTTGCCATAAAGATAAAAAATTGGATGTTGTTTCGGTTTTCGAAGCGGTAGGAGCGAGGGCGAACAACAAAATTGATGATGCCGAACTGGCTGAAATCGAAGCCAAAGCAATTCCTGGCGCCGGCTCCTGCGGCGGTATGTACACCGCAAACACGATGGCTTCCGCCATTGAAGCCATGGGCATGAGCTTGCCCAACAGTTCAGCGCAAGCCGCAGTTTCCGAAGATAAACGCTTGGATTGCGAACACGCTGGCGCCGCCGTCATGAAATTAGTTAAAAAAAATATCAAGCCCAAAGATATTATGACCAAAGCCGCATTTGAAAATGCGATTACGGTCGTGATTGCACTTGGCGGTTCAACCAATGCAGTCTTGCACTTGTTAGCTATGGCAAATGCCTGCGCGGTAGACTTAACCTTGGAGGATTTCAACCGTATTGGCGCAAATGTTCCCATGCTGGCAGATTTAAAGCCCAGTGGTCGTTACCAAATGGCGGAACTGGTCGAGATCGGCGGCATTCAACCATTAATGAAAGAATTACTGGATCGCGGCTTGCTGCATGGCGACTGCCTAACCGTTACCGGTAAAACCCTCGCTGAAAATCTGGCTAACGTAAAGCCATATCCTGAAGGCCAGGACATGATTCATCCGTTGACAAATCCAATTAAAAAAGACAGTCATTTGGTGGTGCTGTACGGCAATATGGCGGCGGAAGGAGCGGTAGCGAAAATAACAGGCAAGGAAGGTTTGGTTTTCACGGGCAGCGCAAAAGTTTTCGATGCAGAGGAACAGGCGCTGCAAGCCATACTGAACGGCGAAATCGTCAAGGGCGATGTGATCGTCGTGCGATATGAAGGCCCGAAAGGCGGTCCGGGAATGCGCGAAATGCTCTCGCCAACGGCAGCCATCATGGGTAAAGGTTTAGGCAAGGAAGTCGCCCTCATAACTGATGGTCGTTTTTCCGGTGGAACACATGGTTTTGTCGTTGGTCATATCACGCCAGAAGCTTATGTTGGCGGACCATTGGCGATTGTCCAAAACGGAGATAAAATCACGATCGATGCCGACAGCAAAAAGTTAACCTTACATTTAAGTGATTCTGAAATTAACGAGCGCTTACAAAAATGGCAACAACCCGCACCGCGCTATACCCGAGGTGTTTTGGCAAAATATGCCCAGCTAGTGAGTTCAGCTTCGCTGGGTGCCGTAACGGATAACTTTTGATATTGACTTCAGTTATAAAGTTAACCCAAAGTTTACGATTAGAGTTCCAACGTTTTGAGAATAGCTTCTCAACTAAAAAGTCGATTTCTGAAATTTTTTCAATCTAATCTCATTAATCGCTTTGTTTAAAAACGGATTTGTGAAAAATTACCTATTAAATCCCTGAAAAATCGGCTATAAAAACTATGGTTGATTTACGCCTCAAGCGATATCCACCCCACAACCACTTTCAATAATTTCATGGATCGCACCGACTCTTTTGTAAGCTGGTTTCGCAATTCGTCACCGTATATACATGCGCATCGAAGCAAGACTTTTGTTATTTTTTTCGGCGGGGAGGCTGTACAAGCTGACGATTTTGCTCATCATGTCCATGATATTGCTCTCTTGAATAGCCTTGGCATACGTCTGGTTTTGGTACACGGCATACGCCCGCAAATAGACCAAAGGCTCAATGAACTTCAGGTTCAAGCCCGTTTTTATAACAACCTGCGCATCACCGATGACATTGCTATGCAATGTGTAAAAGAAGCTGCTGGTACAGTACGTGTAGAAATAGAGGCATTATTGTCCATGGGATTGACAAACACACCGATGGCAAGCAGCCGATTAAGTGTTGTGTCAGGCAATTTTGTGATTGCCAAACCGTTAGGGGTAATTGATGGCATTGATTATATCCACACGGGCGAAGTGCGCCGCATCGATAACACGGCGCTTCAGCAACAACTGGAAGCTAAAAATATTGTTTTGGTTTCACCCATTGGCTATTCTCCCAGCGGGGAGATATTTAATCTTTCGTCTGAACAAGTAGCAACCGCTGTGGCTATCTCACTCAAAGCCGACAAGCTCATTTTGTTAACCGAACAAGAAGTTAAAGCCCCCCATGCAAAATCTCAGATCCGCCAGATGACTGCGGAGGAAACCGGGATTTTTTTACAAGAACACGCCGACTTACCCAATTTAATTGCTTTACCGCTTAAAGCCGCTATCCAAAGTTGCCAATCCGAAGTTAAGCGCGTGCATTTGATTGACCGGCATATTGATGGGGTATTACTGCAAGAACTATTCAGCCGCGACGGTGTCGGCACCTTAGTTAGCTCAAATCCATTTGAGACTTTGCGCCAAGCCACTTTAAACGATATAGGCGGCATTTTAGAGTTAATCAAGCCTCTAGAGCAGGAGGGAAAGTTAGCGAAGCGCTCCCGGGAAAAAATTGAGATGGAAGTTTCAAATTACACCATCCTTGAACGTGACGGCCTGATTATTGGCTGTATTGCTTTACATCCAGACATCCAAGATAGTTGTGGTGTACTTGCCTGCTTGGCGGTTCATACAGATTACCAAGGAGGTGCGCGCGGGCAGCGCCTGTTTGAACACGTTTGTCATAAAGCAAGACAACTTAACTTAAAAAAATTATTCGTTTTATCGACGCAAACAGCGCATTGGTTTATCGAACGCGGATTTCTATCGGGATCGATTTCCGACCTGCCGGAGACATTAAAAAAACTTTATAATCCGGAACGAAAATCCAAGATCCTATACAAGGATAATTAGGTACTTTCATGTCGGATCAATTAAATAAAATTTCGATTTTACATATCACCGATCCGCATATTTTGCCTTCTCCGGATGACCGTTTATTAGGCGTTGACACCGCTTATTATTTGGATGCAGTGTTAAAACAAGCAACAAACGCAAAACAGCACTACGATTTGTGTTTGGTGACTGGTGATTTGGTTCAAACGGCACATAATGACAGTTATCATCGTCTTCTTTCCATATTAGAAAACTCTAGTCCAAGCAACCTTAAATTTAATTGCTTACCAGGCAATCACGATGACCTGGAATTAATGAATAGCATCCTTACGACAGCAAAAATAAATTGTTCAAAACAAATTGTGTTTGGAAATTGGCAATTGATATGCCTAAATAGCTCATTAACAGACGACCCCGGCGGTTATCTTTCAGCTGATGAATTAATTTTTCTTGAAAAGTGCCTAAGAGAAAATAATAAATTATTTTCATTAATTGCATTCCACCACCATTGCGTGCCGACTGAAAGTCATTGGATGGATACGATGATAATCAAAAACGGATCTGAATTACTTAAAATCGCCAGTAACTATCAAAACGTAAAATTACTGGTTTATGGGCACATTCACCAGGAAGTAACTGAAAAAATTGGTAACCTGACTTTATTTAGCACACCCTCAACTTGTTTCCAGTTCAAACCCTACAGCGAAGAATTCGAACTTGATGAAAGTTCGCCCGGATATCGGACGATTAATCTTTATACTGATGGCAGCTTTAATTCAGAGGTTTTCCGGCTAACTGAACTTCTATCGGGGTTAACAACCTCGACTAAAGGCTATTAAGGTTAATTATTGCCGATTGTTCTCGCCAAAAAACCAGATGCATCTACCGGCACTGAATCTATCGTCAATAGCACTCCTAACTCGGTCATTGCCCGTTGATAGACTTTACGTTTGAAATAGACAACATCATTGAGCGGTTCCCAATAGTCAACCCAGCGCCAGCCGTCAAATTCCGGCTTTGCGCAATGGTCAAACCTGACATTGGATTCATGGGATATTAAACGTAACATATACCAGATCTGCTTTTGACCGATGCATAAGGGGGCAGAGTTTTTCCGAATATACCTATCGGGCAACTGATATCTTAACCAGTAACGTGTGCGACCAAGAATCTGGACATGTTGCTGTTGCAAGCCGGTTTCCTCCCACAACTCGCGGTACATCGCAGCTTCTGGATCTTCATTTTGTTGGATACCACCTTGTGGAAATTGCCACAAATCCACTCCCATTCGTTTTGCCCAGAACACACGACCGTCATCATTGCAGAGGATAATGCCGACATTAGGTCGGTATCCTTTCGAATCGATCATAATAAAAAACCTGTCTTATCATCCTCAGCATTTTCGACCATCTGGTTATGCTAAAATTTACTAGATGCTGGGAGTAAATATAAATAACCTTCATTGTTCCATAAAATTTGCCGTGATGCCAGAGGGCATAATTCCGATTTAACAGAACATACATCATGAGCTTAGCCATTTTTGATTTAGACAACACGTTGATTGCCGATGACAGCGATTATCTATGGGGACAATTTCTGGTAGATCAGGGTATAGTCGATAAAAACTATTATGAACGCGCCAACGCCAAGTTCTATGACGACTATAAGCAGGGAACCCTGGACATTGTAGAATTTTTAGATTTCTCCTTAAAACCGCTGGCAGATAATCCGCCGGAGAAATTGCACCGGTTACGCGATGAATTTATCGAAACCATTATTAAGCCTCTGCTATTAAAACCGTCCCAGGAAATCATTCAAAAACATATAAACCGTGGCGACACCTTAATGGTGATAACCGCCACCAATCGCTTTGTTACGGAGCCTATCGTTAACCTATACGGCATCAATATCCTTTTGGCAACTACCCCGGAACTCAAGGATGGCAAATATACTGGCAGATTTATCGGAACACCGTGCTTCCAGGAAGGGAAAGTTAAACAACTTGAAGAGTGGCTGCAACAATCCGGTAAAACTCTTTCAGAGAGTTGGTTTTACAGTGACTCGCACAACGACTTGCCTTTGTTAACAAAGGTCACTCATCCTGTAGCAGTCGACCCTGACGAGAAACTAAGAAATCATGCAGAAAAAATGAACTGGCCAGTGATCAGTTTAAGATCAGGAATTTGCCCAGACAGCCATTTCAAGAAGTAACTGTTTGTTTAGTCATTATTTCTAATCGGGTGAACCTTTCGGACAAGCTTTACGTGGTAACGGCAGGATTTAGGGAAGATGCGAATGCGCGCGGGTTCAACGACCACGAATTATTTTATGTAAGACATGTCGATAGGTTTATATCACAACATGGTGAAGGTGTTGCCACACAATAGCCAATAGCCACATCGACACGTCTTAACAACCAATATAGACAGTTAGGATTTATGTTAAGTTTTAATCGAAGTGAATCAATGAGTGAATTTCGTAGTCACTCAGCTTTTCTCGACCTTTAAGAAAATCCAGTTCCACCACAAAGGCACAAGCAATAATTTTGGCACCCGCTTTTTCGATAAGCTCGCAGCTCGCTTTTGCAGTGCCACCGGTCGCTAACAAATCATCGATTACCAGCACTTTGTCATCTTGGTTGAAGGCGTCGACATGGACTTCCAATGTCGCCGAACCGTATTCCAAATCATAGGCAATGCTTTCAACCTCGTAGGGTAATTTCCCCGGTTTGCGCAAGGGTACAAAAGGCAACCCCAACTCCCAGGCGACTAAAGAACCAAAGATAAATCCTCGCGCTTCCATGCCGGCGATAGCCGTAATATCACATCCCAAAAATGGGTGCAATAACTGATGGACGGATAACCTCAGCGTCGCAGGATCTTTGATTAATGGAGTGATATCCTTAAAATTAATCCCTGCCTTAGGAAAATCAGGAATATTTCTAATTTTTTTCCTTAATCTATCCATCAGTTAACTTAATTTAAACCGCTAAAAACTTTTTAAGTTTAGTCAAAATCCCCTGTTTATCGAGTCCGCAGAGGGCGAGGAGCTCTTCCCGGCTGCCTTGCTCGATAAAACAATCCGGCAGGCCGATGTTCAGGGTATGCTTGAGGATTTTTTTGCTGTGCAGGAAGTTGTTCACCGCACTGCCCGCGCCACCGGCGATGACATTTTCTTCCACAGTGACGATGGTGTCGTGGGCTTTGGCAAGCTCAAGGATCAGCTCTTCGTCCAATGGCTTGATAAAGCGCATGTTGACCACGGTGGCATTGAGTTCTTCACCCACCTGTTCCACTGGCGTGACTAGGCTGCCCCACGCGAGGATGGCGACCTTCTCGCCTTGGCGTTTTATTTCGCCTTTGCCGATGGGCAAGGTGTCGAGGCTTTTTTCTACCGCTTTGCCTGGGCCTTTGCCGCGCGGGTAACGTACCGAGGCCGGGCCTTCATGCAGGAAGCCGGTGGTTAACATTTTGCGGCATTCGTCTTCGTCGGCAGGGGCCATGATGAGCATGTTGGGGATGCAGCTTAGGTAGCTGTAGTCGAAACTGCCGGCATGCGTGGGGCCGTCGGGGCCGACCAGCCCTGCGCGGTCGAGCGCAAACAAGACATCGAGGTCCTGGATGGCGACATCATGGATGAGTTGGTCGTAGCCGCGTTGCAGGAAAGTGGAGTAGATGGCGACCACAGGCTTGGCGCCTTGGCAGGCTTGGCCTGCGGCTAAGGTGACGGCATGTTGTTCGGCAATGGCGACATCGAAGTAGCGCTTGGGAAACTGTTCGGAAAACTTGACCAACCCGGAGCCTTCGCGCATGGCGGGGGTGATCCCGAGCAGGCGCTCATCCTGTTTGGCCATGTCGCACAACCAGTCACCGAATACTTCGGTGTAGGTCGGGCTGGAGGCCTTGGCTTTGGGCAGGCTGTCCTTGGTCGGGTCGAAAGCGGGGACGCCGTGATATGACAATGGATCATTTTCCGCCGGGGCGTAACCCTTGCCTTTTTTGGTGACGATGTGGAGCAATCGTGGCCCGGTGATGTGCTTGAGGTTTTCGAGGGTTTCCACCAGCATGTCAACGTCATGCCCGTCAATTGGGCCAATGTAGTTGAAGCCAAGCTCTTCAAACAGGGTGCCGGGCACGATCATACCCTTCATGTGTTCTTCGGTCCGCCTAGCGAGCTCCCACATCGTGGGCATTTTGCTGAGGACTTTCTTGCTTTCGTTCCTGACCGAGGAATACAACCGGCTGGACAGTATTTTGGTGAGGTAGTTGTTCATCGCGCCGACATTGGGCGAGATGGACATGTCGTTGTCATTGAGGATGACGAGTAGGTTGGCGTCGATGGCGCCGGCGTGGTTCATGGCTTCATAGGCCATGCCGCCAGTGATGCTGCCGTCGCCAATAATGGCGACCATGTGCTTGTTCTCGCCCTTGAGTTGCGAGGCGATCGCCATGCCCAGGGCGGCGCTGATGGAGGTGCTGGAGTGCCCGACACCAAACGCGTCATATTCGCTCTCGGCGCGACTGGGAAAGGCGCAGACGCCGTCACGGGTACGGATGCTGGTCATCCGTTCTTTCCGGCCGGTCAGGATTTTGTGCGGATAAGCCTGGTGGCCAACGTCCCACACCAATTGGTCGGTCGGCGTGTCAAACACATAGTGCAACGCCACCGTCAATTCCACCGTGCCCAATCCCGCCGAAAAATGCCCCCCAGAGATGCTTACACTCTGCGTCAGAAAGTTTCGTAGCTCTTTGGATAATTCAACCAGTTGATCTTTGTTGAGTTTTTTAACATCTTCCGGATTATTAATGCCGCTAAGGAGCGGATAACTACCCGGCACATTCGCAATTTGCCCACTTTCCTCACAGGCAACCACTTTCAAATTTGGCGCATGAGCCTCCGCGACCGCTTCAGAAAGATAGGGGATATCGATTTTTCTGCGTTGAGGTGCTTGTTTCATGAGGCTCACCATTAGTTAATTTAGTAAAACCAACAGCGACTTGATCGACTTCATCAATGATCGCGTTGGATAATATAAAGCGATAAATCCCGCAACAAACCTGCCTCTCCGCCGAAAACGGACAGGTTTTCTATCGCTTTTTCATGTAATTCCTGAGCTTTTTGTTTGGCTCCAGCCATCCCTAACAATGCCGGATAAGTAGGTTTATCGTTTTCTTTGTCTTTACCTTGAGTTTTTCCTAACGTAGCCGTATCGCTTTCTTCATCCAGAATGTCATCTTTTACCTGAAAGGACAGACCAATACATTTCGCATAATGATCGAGCTTAATAGCTAGCTCAGGATCTAAACCGGTTTTTGCTAAAGTTGCCATCGTCACGCTGGCACGAATCAATGCACCGGTTTTATGTATGTGCATATTCTCCAACTCAGGCAAGTTCAATTGGGTGCCCACAGACTCCAGATCAATGGCCTGCCCTCCAACCATACCCTGGGATCCGCTGGCTTTAGCTAATGTAGTTATCATTTGCAGACGATTTTCAGGTGTCGCGGCGATACTCGAATCATGCGACAATACATCGAAAGCTAAGGCTTGCAAGGCATCACCTGTAAGAATGGCAGTAGCTTCATCGTAAGCAATATGGCAAGTCGGCTTGCCGCGTCTTAAATCATCATCATCCATTGCCGGTAAATCGTCATGAATTAACGAATACACATGAATAAACTCAACCGCACAAGCAATTCCATCCAGCTCATTGAAATCGACACCTAATGTTTTCCCAGTACAATAAGTTAACATTGGTCGCATACGTTTGCCGCCGCCTAATACGCAATAACGCATGGCATTATGGAGTTTTTGCGGCAAGATATTTTCACTCGGCAAACGTAATTCCAACGCTTTTTCCGCTCGATTCTGACAAAACATCATAAACTCTTTTAAAGCACTACTCATCGGCAAAAGGCTCCAACACTTGACGACCGTTTTTTTCCATTAAAATTTGTACTTTTTGCTCCGCGTCTTGCAGTGATTTTTGGCAAGCGCGAGCCAAACTCACTCCTCGTTCAAAAGACTGCAAAGACTCTTCCAAGGAAATTTCACCCCGCTCTAACTTAACCACGAGATGTTCCAACTCTGATAAAGCTTCTTCAAAGGAAGTCTGAGTTTTCTTTTTCGTCATGTTGGTATTATGCAATAAAACGACACGTTGTTAAATTTATGCAACATTATATATGAATTATTCTTATATGTGCTTAATAAAAAGGATAACTTAGCTTTTATTCAGGCTTAGTATTCTGAAGAACTAGGAAAATTAAAATAAATTTAAGCTTTATAACAATTTTCATTAATTAGTTTTAATTTTCCTTTACGACTAAGTTGCTTAATTGCAACTTCTCGTTTGCTGGCAGTGCTTCGATTATGACCATTTTCCAGATAAACAACTTCGATAGCGCGTCTGGTTCTAAAATATTTTGCTCCAATCGAGTTATTGTGTTGATTGAATCGTCTTTCCAAGTCGTTGGTGATACCCGTGTATAAGGAACCATCGCTACAAAGAATAATATAGACCGACCAACTATCCATTTTTTAATGAATCTATAGAATACAATGGCATTATTACCCGACTAAAAAGTAACGACATTTATATAGGATGAAAACGAAACACTAAAATTTTTGCTTTTCGTCAAAAATCTGTAATCATTGAATAACTACTGATAAACGATGTGTCTTTGTTTTTTGCAATCAAATACCTAAAAGATAGACATTTAGAATCGTAGGTAAGTTATTTATTGTGGATAAAATGCGTACTTGCTAGCCACGTTACTTACACTGTTAATTTTAAATAAAGTTTTCATCGCTTTGAATATATTTATGGAATCTTCAATAGGGCAATAAAATCCAAAATCCTGGTTAAGCAATTATTTCTTTTTTCATGAATAATTTCTCGATAGTTAACACATTTAACATTAGGATGGATACAATATAAAATTCCATGGCATGGCTGCCCACCATTATTAATTGAGTAAAAACATAGGTATTAAAAATGCGCAAATTATTGTTATTTCTTGCTTTTATCATAACATCTCCTTTATTAATAGCAGAAAGTGTTGATAAGAACAGTATTCCACAGGCAATTCTGGATCAGATTTATAAAAAACACCCCAATGCTCTGGATTTTAGTGCTGAGAAAAAAACGCATTATTCACAGGAGTTATTGAAAATATATTACAAGGAAGGTGAAGAGAAATATGTGGATTACTTTCGCCCAGACGGTCACTACTTTGTCGCTGGCCATATCATTGCTGCCGACGACATGATGTTTACTGACAGCAAAGAAAAGTTAAAAGCCGCTTTTAATGACTACAAAATAAAAGATGCCATTTTGGTTGTTAACCCCAATGGCAATGGCGAAGAATTTGAAATGGTATTGGAAAATGGCGGAAAATTATGGGATGTTTCAATAGACAAAAAAGGAAATATTGAGAAAAACGAAGTGGAATAGAATTAAGAAAGTTTGCATGGCAATACCGTTCCTAATCAACAATAACTCAAGATTAATTTAGGAACGGAGCATCCATCCGAATGAATTATAAAGTTATAGACGATTAGAATTGCTATTTATAAATCTTATATACGGTTTCAGAAAAAAGCAAAGAATGAGCCTATTTTCCTATGCTGGATGGCGTAAATTTCTTGGATTTTTTCTGGTCTTCTTTATTTCATCCTCTTTAATCATATGTCTGCCGCTACGCTGGATACCACCGCCGACGACAGCATTCATGATGTACTGCCATTTTCAAGATCTGGCTGATAATTTTAGTTTTAAACCCATAGTTTATCGCTGGGTCTCAAAAAAAAATATTTCCCCTTACGCTGCTTCGTCTGTAATCGCAGCAGAAGACCAACGATTTTATCGACATTCTGGTTTTGATTTAAATGAAATCGAGTCGTCTATTGATGATTACATGGATGGCGGAAAATTACGCGGCGCCAGCACAATTACTCAACAAGTTGCAAAAAATTTATTCCTGATCCCTTCAAGAAGCTTCTTACGCAAAGGCTTGGAGGTATGGTTTACTTTTTTAATTGAACTTCTCTGGAGCAAAGAAAGGATTTTAGAAGTGTATTTGAATATCGCAGAATTCGGCGATCATTTATACGGCATCGAATCCGCTAGCCGACATTACTTCGGGATTTCAGCCAAAAACTTGAATAGGTCGCAAGCCGCACTTTTAGCGGGAACGCTGCCTAACCCGATAATTTTGCAAGCTGCACATCCATCTTCATACCTGTTGAGAAGACAGCAATGGATTCTTAGACAAATGTTGTGGCAATAAAATTATCTAAAGGGAGTCTTTAAGCACTTGTTCTGCCCTGTGTTCTGCGCCCGAAGGTAATTTATTCATACTATGTGTCCAACTCAATATATCATTCCAAACGACTGATGCTTGCAAATCGCGCAATAGCATATGGTAACCTTGTGAGTAGATTGCTACGGCTTTGGCCTCTCCTGGGCTATTCAGAAAGCGCCGTAAAAAATCATAAGTTGGCTGTTTAGGAATAATTTCATCTTTTTCACCGTACAAAATTAATGTCTTGGTCTGCAAGGCTTTTGCTGATGAATAAGCCACATCCATCAAGTCAGTTAACCCATAGATAGCTTCTACCCGTGTTTTCTTGATAATTAGTGGATCTCGGCCCAGTTCTCTTAGCATTTCGATGTTATCCGAGGCTTGTACTTTCACTCCGTCTCCAGATAATGCTAACCATGGCATGGTGTGAGCTAAGGTCCACAGCAAACTTGTTTGGTACCAAGGCATGGTTTCTCGTGCCCACAAGGCAGGCGCAGCCAGAATAACACCATCTATATTGAGCTTAATCGACTGGGCCAATGCAGCAATAACAACTGCGCCACCCATGCTTTCCCCCAATAAATAGATAGGCTTTTGGGGATGACGTAGTTTGAGCAAATTTACAAGGGCTACTAAATCATTAGTATAAAAAGATATCCCCGCCCATCTTCCACGATTAGGGGAAAAGCCGAATCCACGTTGATCGTAGGCATAGCAAGCAAGCCCATGTTCGCTAAAGTATTTTCCCGGCTGCTCAAAAAAATTGCTGTAATCGTTAAATCCGTGCAGCGCTATCAATACTGCTTTTGGTTCCGACGATTTTGGCAACCATTGCCTCAACGGCAAACTGGCGCCGTCTTGCGTTGTGTATATATTATTGGAGATGGTCGCTTGGTGTCGCATAACTCCAGGAGGATAACTTAAAGGTAAACAACCGCTGATAAAGAGAAACAACCCTGGTAGAAATATCTTAATTGAACACTCATTTAACATATTCAAATTGGCGTTAGTCAATTTGCAGCAACTATCGATTAATACTTTAATAGTTTCGAACTGTTATTTTGAAATAACCCTCAACACATTAACAGCCATGTATTCGCAAAGGCATATATCTATTTTTGCTGAAAATACCACGCCACATCTGGAAACGTCTCCATCAGTTCTTTGGCTTCGGCTGACGGCACAGCCCTGCTTAATAAATGGCCTTGCACTATATCGCAGCCGGTCGTCCTGAGAAAATCTAACTGCGCTTCCGTTTCAATTTCTTTGATTATCACAGTCCTGCCCTGCTCTTTTAGCATCGAGACAGTATGAGTGATAATCTCTGGATTGGTGTAGTTATCTGATACATCGCGAACGAAAAATGGGTCAATTTCGATTAATTGCGCTGGTATTGAATCAAGCCTCGATAAAAAATTACTGTCGGTACCAAAATTATCTACCGATAAAACTACCCCTGACTCTTTTAGTTGGTTCATTATCGGTAAAACCAAGTCAGGATGTTTGGCGATTTCGTTCTCAGGTATGGACAATGCCAACCACTCTGGTTTTGCTCCTGTTTCCTCAATTATCGCTAGGATTTTGTTAGGTTCTAAGGTCTTCTTTATGCCGATGTCGTTAAGATTAATGGTTAACAATTTTGGTCTGATCCCTTGGGCTTCCCACTTAACCGCCTGGAAACAGACTTGCTGTAAAATCCAGTAAGTCATGATATCAAGCAAACCAATACCTTTAATGAGGGGTACAAAATCCAATGGCAAAAGCAAACCTCTTTGCGGATGCCTCCACCTCACCAACGCCTCAAACCCCGTGATACTGTAATCTTCGAGACTATGCCGACTTTGATAATAAATGGAAAGCTGGCTATGCCGATGGAGGGCATTAATATTTTGTTTACTTGATGCCCTAAGCGAAAGCTTGCACTCATCCAGCGCAGCCAATAAAGATTGCTGTAATTCTAAAGTCTCGCTTTCATCATCTTGATTGTTAATTTTTCCACTGAAAGACTTTTCCGAAAACTCAATCTCATGAACTGGCAAAAGTATTTGCGCTTCATTAATCAATGCGAGTGCATCGGAACCGTCTTTAGGGTAGACAGCAATACCCAAGTTAACATCAATAACTATGGAATGTACTCCCATTAGGTATGGAACCTGTAAAATTTTCCTGATTTTTTCTATAACCAAACTGATCGTACTGGCATCAGTATCCGGTAAAATTAGGGCAAAGCTATTCTTCTCAATTTGAATTACCCTATCACTATCCCGAAGAGTTGCTTTCAATCGACGAGCTGCCTCATCTAACACCTCGCTTTCGCTTGAATGGATTAATTCTCCATCTAATGATCTTAATTTATCTAACTGTACATAAATCAGAACAAAATTTTGGTGATTTTGCGCTGCCGCATGAATAGCATCTTTAATCTGTAAATGTAAGTTTTGCAGTATGCCGGACGCCTCCGAACTATCTTGATTTGCTGCTTTAACCGAAACTTTTTCATACAATTTTTGCGCTGTTATATCCCGCATAACGCCATCTAGGCCAGTACAATGACCCAAACCATCATAAATTGGTGTATCCACAACCTGAAACCAGTGTACACTTTGTCCCGCATCAAAGAGCTCGATTTCATATGACTCATTCGGCTGCCCCTGAACAATCTTTTCAATTTGTTCATCAATAGCATGATTCGCAGGATTATCAGTCAGGTACCTCCTGAAATTATCCATAAAATCACTTTCTGAGTAACCCAATAGATTGGTTAAATTTGGACTGACAAAGGTTATGCGCCCATCACAATCTTTATGATAACTAATGTCCTCGCTCATCGGAATGTCTTGTGGGCGATGAGCTTCACTCGGCGATTTAGAATTATCGTTTTCTAAACTCGCAGCGGGCTCAATCGTTAAATGCATGGCATCGTTATGTTCGGACTGCAGATTACGAGGTGAAGTTCGCATTACATTCTTACTCTTTGAATGCAAACTTCTCTGCTTGCGAATCAAGGCTAACCACAACAAAAACAGGCCAAGCACTACTGCCAACGCTAAAAACAAATTGCCAATGTTGAACTTATCAGCATCCGGCGATGAAACAGGTGGCGGTTGATTTTCAATATCGGCAGGTATCTCTGCCTCCCGCTTGATGGATTCATCTGTTATAGGGGCAAGCGGTGGGGAAGCTTGTTTTGATTCATGTGATTCGGGGGGGGCGGCAGGCAAACCACCACCCACTACCCATTTGGCAAAGATTTTCTGCACCTCTTCTTCGGGCAGAGAGTCCAATCCTTTTTGAAGTACTTGCGCGAGAATCGGCCAATCCTTGCGAATTGCAATACTCTCATTTGCATTGTTACGGTCGTAAAAAGCAGCAATCCGTAAATTATTCAAGGCATATTTTGATTGCAGATAATTAACAGTACCCAGAAAAATAATGGCGGCATCGACTTGACCATCACTGACACTCCTCAAGCCAGCGAGCATAGAATCCACTTTTGTTAACTTTATAGAGGGAAATTCCGTAATTATTTGATCGGCATACTGGTAGCCTTTAACAACGGCAACCCTTTTATTCTCCAAATTTTCTC
>CAWBFT010000024.1:0-43571 GCA_963788135.1 uncultured Gammaproteobacteria bacterium | reverse complement strand
AACAAATTCTTGAAAGTACAAACCCTTTTGGGTAAATTAAATTATAATAACTAAAAACTTTTCAATAATATTTAAACTTATTTAGACAGGAGTTAATTATGGCACTTAAAGTAGGAGATAAAGCCCCAAATTTTACATTATTTAATCAGGATGCTGAAACAGTATCGTTAAGTGATTTCAAAGGAAAAAATGTAGTTATTTTATTTTTTCCGGGTGCAAACACTGGTGTCTGTACAAAAGAAATGTGTACGTTCAGAGATGAATTAAAAGTATTTGAGAAACTTAATGCACAAGTCTTGGGAATTAGTGTTGATCTGCATTTCTCACTAAAGATGTTCCATGAAAAGAATAATTATAATTTCCCATTGTTAAGCGATTTTAATAAAAAAGTTATTACGCAACTTATGATGTTGTGCTAGATGTTTTTGTCCCTGGTAAATTTGATTATTTAGGTGTTGCTAAACGTGCTGCGTTTGTTGTTGCTGGCGATGGAACATTAAAGTATGTCCTTCGAGGATATGGAGGTACGCCAACGGAAAATCGGAAAGCCTGTGCGCTACCGCATTAAAGGTGTGCTGGGCTTGACTGTCTTTCATGTCGTTAAACGAGTTTTCCGGCGACAGGCGCACGCCGACAAGGTGTTCTCCCCAAACCTCCACTACTTTTTCGGTCACTTCGATTAACAAGCGCATGCGATGGTTAATGTCGCCGCCGTATTGGTCGGTACGTTGGTTAGTGCCGTCGCGCAGGAACTGGTCGAGCAGGTAGCCGTTCGCGGAATGAATCTCCACGCCGTCAAAACCGGCGCGTTTGGCGTTTTCGGCGGCTTTGGCGTAATCGCCGACAATCGCTTTGATTTCATCAAGGGTTAAGGCGTGCGGCGTTTCAAAATCCTGCATGCCGGTATAAGTAAAAATCTGGCCTTTGGGTTTCATGGCGGAAGGTGCGACCGGAAGTGCGCCATTGGGCTGCATGGAGGAGTGCGAGCTGCGGCCGACATGCCAAAGTTGCAGGAATATATTGCCACCGGCCTGATGCACGGCGTTGGTGACATGTTTCCAGCCTTCAACCTGCGCTTCGGAATAAATGCCGGGGGTGTGGGGATACCCCAAACCTTGCGGCGAAATCTGGCTGCCTTCGGAGATAATCAAACCGGCGCTGGCGCGTTGCCGGTAATATTCGACGTTCATCGCTTGCGGTACGTCGCCTTCCGCCGCCCGGTTTCGAGTTAACGGCGCCATAATGATACGATTGGCAAGTTCGAGATTGCCGAGTTTGATCGGCGAAAACAGGTTTATCGCAGGGTTGGCGTTTGATGTCATTTAAGGTTCCGTCAAAAATTTACGTTTCAGATACTGGTCAACTGAATATTCGCCGCCGCCCATGATGCAACAGGGAAACACAGGCGGAAGTCAACGCCAAAGCATACTCGATTCCGTGCGTCGCCATAAAAAAACCTTTGCCCCAATGCGCGGTGAATAACGCGACCAGCATGGTGATAGCGGTTATGAGTGCCGCAGGACGGGTTAAGAATCCAAGAATCAGGCTAATGCCGCCGAAAAACTCAGCGCTGCCCGCCAATAATGCCATCAAATAGCCAGGATGCAAGCCAAGCGATTCCATGAATTGCCCTGTACCTTCCAGGCCATAACCGCCAAACCAGGCAAATAATTTTTGACTGCCGTGGGCGGCTAAGATGATTCCTATTGGAATACGCAACACAGTTGCAGCCCAGCCGACATTCGATACAAGCAATCTGTTCAAAAACTGATCCATATACTTCTCCTGAAAGAGCAGATTTATTGTTGAGGGTTAACTAATTAATAGTGAATCGATTTTATCAAGTTAAGTCAAAAGCCTGTCAAGCATTAATCGTAATTTGTAGCTACATCGCAAGCTTACTCGTTCTATGTCAATAAATAAAAATTATGTGTATCATTGCAGGTTGAAACAATTCGAATAAAGATCATTGAGGGGAGTTATGAAACTTATCACCGCCATTATTAAACCTTTTAAGTTAGACGATGTGAGGGAAGCATTATCCGAGATTGGCGTTGCAGGCGTTACCGCAACCGAGGTTAAAGGCTTCGGACGCCAGAAAGGTCATACCGAATTATATAGAGGAGCCGAGTATGTGGTTGATTTCTTGCCAAAAGTTAAGCTTGAAATCGCTGTCAGTGACGACGTAGTCGATAAAGCTGTGGAAACCATCGTCAATTCAGCGAATACCGGCAAGATTGGCGATGGAAAAATTTTTGTTACTGACTTGCTACAGGTAATCCGTATCAGGACCGGTGAAACCGGGGAAGATGCGATTTAAGCATTGCCAGGATAAAAAATGTCTACAAATATAATAAGAAAGATAGGCTTTGCCGCGTTTTTGTTGCTGACATCTGGGGTTGCGTTTGCCGCAGAACTTAACCAAGCTAACACGGCCTGGATATTAACATCGACAGCGTTAGTTTTGTTTATGACGATACCTGGTTTGTCGCTGTTTTATGCGGGGTTGGTTAGAAGCAAAAACGTGTTGTCTGTGCTTATGCAATGTTTTGCGATTACCTGTATGGTGTCCATTCTTTGGTTGGCTGGAGCGTACAGCTTTATTTTTGCTGAAGGCGGCGAGTTACAGAAATTTATCGGCGGCACCTCCAAGATGTTTCTGCCTGATATCGACACGGCATCGTTAACCGGTGATATTCCAGAAACCGTTTATTTCATGTTCCAGATGACGTTCGCCATCATCACGCCTGCGTTGATTATCGGTGCATTTGCCGAGCGGATGAAATTCTCCGCCATGTTATGGTTCAGCGCGTTATGGCTCTTGTTGGTTTATGTGCCGATTTGTCACTGGATTTGGGGCGGAGGTTGGTTGGCTAATTTAGGCGCTATGGATTTTGCAGGCGGCATTGTTATTCATATTAATGCAGGGGTTGCGGCTTTGGTATCCGCGTTGGTCATCGGTAAACGCAAAGGGTTTCCTACCACGGCCATGCCGCCGCATAACATGACGATGGTTGTTACCGGTGCGGGCATGCTGTGGGTGGGATGGTACGGCTTTAATGCCGGTAGCGCCTTAACCTCTGATGGCAGGGCGGGCATGGCGATGCTGGTCACCCATATCGGTGCCGCAGCGGGAGCGTTAACCTGGATGGTAATCGAATGGGTTAAGTTTCGCAAACCCAGCGTATTAGGAATCGTAACCGGCATGGTCGCTGGTTTAGGTACCATAACCCCTGCATCCGGATTTGTCGGTCCGTTCGGCGCATTGGTGATTGGCGTTACCGCAGGGATTGTCTGCTTTTTCGCCACGCAATTTGTTAAACGCAAACTGATCATAGACGACTCGCTTGACGTATTTCCTGTACATGGCATCGGCGGAATTACCGGCTCTTTGTTAACCGGCGTGTTTGTTGATCGCAGCCTGGGTGGTATTGGTTTGGCGGACGGTGTTACCATCGGTCATCAAGTGGGCGTGCAAGCGCTGGCGGTTGTTGTTACAATCTTATGGAGCGCATTGTTTAGTTATCTGATTTTAAAAGCGTTGGATAAATGCTTGGGATTGCGCGTCACCTCAGACGAAGAAGTGCAAGGATTGGATCAAGTTCTCCATGAAGAAACTGGCTACCTGGATTTATAGCGCACGTCAGCAGTTAAGCGCTTTACTCAAACGGGGAGAGCAATCTCAGGATGCTCTCCCGTCGCAAACATTATCCTCGGAAACTTCAAGCAAAAAGCCGTTTCTGAATTTACCCCCGCCTTTTGACAGCTTCGCCAAGCCGGTCATTATTTTGGCAAGCATCCTGGCGATGTATGCGTTGCTCGGTTTTTATGCGCTGCCTGCGATTTTAAAAGCCAAAATCCCGGCAATAATTAATGAAGAAACCGGTAGGAAAGCCTCGGTCGCCGACATCGAATTTAATCCCTTCAAACTATTTGCCAGTATCAGCGGTTTTAAAATGCTGGAAAAAAATGGTGAAACGTTTGTCGGCTTCGATAACTTCAATGCCAAGGTTAACCTGTTCGAGTCGATCAGCCAGTTGGCGGTAGTCATCGATTCAATCAATCTCACCAAACCGAATGTTCATGTTGCCAGAGACAGCAAAGGAAAATTAAATTTTGAAGATTTAGCCAAGGGCAAAAAAAAGGAAGAAAAAAAGAGGAAGGCGGTGGTTTATTCCCTCTTAGAATCGCTAATATATCGATCAAGGATGGCAAGCTGCGCTGGGAAGACAAGTATTTCAAAAATCCGGCATCGGAGGAAATCATTCCGATTAACCTGAAGTTAACCGATTTCAGCACCAAGGCGAAAAGCCAAGCTAAACTGGATTTTAATGTGACGGTCAAATCAGGTGGCAAGCTTGCTTTGCAAAGTAATTTTGGCGTCAATCCGGTTTTTTCCGAAGGCAGCATTAAATTTGACGAATTCCAGTTGCCCAACGCCGTGAAGTTGGCGTTATCGGAAACCGCGCCGTTTGAGATCAAAGGCAAGGAATTGTTTAGCCTGGATTACAAAATCGAACAGGATAAAAAAAATCTTAAAGTATTAATCAAGAAAACTAGGCTGGAGCTGAAAGATTTTGAGTTCAACGATAAAACCGAAAACAAAAATTCATTAAAAATGCCCTCGTTCAGTGTCGAAAGCGATGCTGAAGTTGTGTTGGCGGGTGACCGGGTTGATTTATCAATCAAAAAAGCCCGGATAGCAGGGCAAGACATCCTGTTCTTTAATCAAGCGCCCGATCCGGTACGGGTTACCTTAACCTCGTTTAGCCATGAAACTGATCTCAAGCTCACGCAAGCTAAAGATGGCTTGAAGGTTTCGGCTGAAAAGGCGCTGACGGCGGTTAAGAATTTCAAATTCCAGGGTGTTAATCAAGGCAGTATACAAGCGGATATTCCGGAAATTAGCCTGGCGACAACGCATCAATTCACAAAAACCGACGCCTCTATGGATGTTAACGTCAGCCACGGCAAGTTTGATTTTCACGACTTGCATCTAGCCGAACCGGGAAAAAACACCACATTAATAAAAATACCTGCTTTCGCCTTAACCGAGATGGCGGTTGATTTGAAAAACAGGGAAGTTAGCATTGACGAAGTGACTTCAAAGGATGCCGAATTTAACACGTGGCTGAATGCAGACGGCAGCTTCAATTATCAAAAACTGGTGGCGACGAAGCAGGGCGAACAAGTCGAAGTCACCCGCCCTGATTACGCTACCGCCAAAACGGTTGATCTGAAACAGGATGCGGAAACGGTTAAGGCGGCGGCTAAAACAGTTCAGCCGGAAAAAGATTGGTTAGTTACCATCAAAGAACTTGCCTTGACCAACTATGGCGTTAATTTTGAAGACCGGATGCTAAAAAAACCGGTGCCGATGACGGCGAAGCCCATCAATCTGAAAGTCAGTAATATCTCCAATAAACCTGCCGCCAAGTTGGCGATCCTGTTGGATGTTGGGGTTAACAAAACCGGTAGTATTAAAGTTAAAGGCGATACCGTGATTTCGCCGCTAACCGCCAAGGCGGATGTCGATATCAAGAATATCGACCTGGATAAATTACAGCCCTATGTCCAACGCTTTGCCCGGATCGATTTACTGGACGGAGAGTTTAATCTTGACGGCAAGGTTAACCTGCAACAGCCGCCGAACAAACCGATCGATATTAAATTCAAAGGCGATGCGGGCGTAGCCCATTTGCTTACGCGCGACCAAATTCTTAACAAAGATTTAATCAAGTGGAAAAACCTGACTTTTAAGGATTTGAATGTCGATTTGCTGGCTAACCGCTATACCGCGTCGACCTTGCTCATCGAAAAACCTTATGCCCGGGTTACCATCAGAAAAGACAAAACGGTTAACTTTTCTGATTTGATGATTGCCGAGAGTAAAACAGCAAGCAACAAAGCCAAGCCAGCAAAACCGGTTAAATCAACTCATGCGAAAGCTGGTTCAAATGCCGGTTCTCCGCTAGTTTACAAGCTGGCTAAAGTCAAGATTGTCAATGGATCGTCCGACTTTTCCGACTTGTCTCTGATACTTCCCTTCGCCGCGCAAATTAAAAGCCTGGATGGTGGCGCGGATGGCATTTCATCCGATCAAAAAGCCACGATTAAAGTTGACCTGAAAGGCAATGCGTATGATCTGGCGCCGGTCGAGGTGAAAGGCGATATCAGCCCCAATAGCGGCAATTATAATGTTGACCTTAATTTCGACGGTTTGCCGATGCCCTTGGTGACGCCCTACATGGTGCAGTTTGCCGGTTATAAGATCGAAAAAGGCAAGTTAACCTTAGGATTGCATTATCAAATCGAGCATATGAGCAAATTGGAAGCGTCGAATAAAATCCTGATCGACCAGCTTGAGCTGGGCGAAAAAGTCGACAACCCGAATGCGGTATCGATCCCATTGGGGCTGGCGATTAGCTTGCTGAAAGATTCCGAAGGCAAGATCAAGCTGGACGTGCCACTGACCGGCAGCCTTGAGGACCCTAAATTCAATATGGGCGGATTGATCTGGGATGCACTAATGAATGTGTTAACCAAAATAGTCACTTCGCCGTTTAACGCGCTCGCATCGTTGGCAGGCAGTGATGAAGATTTGAGTACAGTCGCGTTCAAGGCGGGGACTAATGAGTTGGAGGCCAAAGAAAAAACCAAGCTTGACGGCGTAGCGAAAGCGCTTAAACAAAAAACCGATTTGAATATTGAGATTAAAGGCGCAGCCTATGAAAAAGAAGATTGGCCGGCGTTACAGGACGATGCCTTGTTTGACCAGCTTAAATACCGGAAAGCGGCAGAGTTGACCAAGGAAGAAGGTAAAAAAGTACGGGCGGAATATGTCGAGCTGCCCGAAGACGACTACAACGATATGCTGGCGGATGCCTTCATCGAGAAATTTCCGACGATGGCGAAAAAAAATATGATCGGCACGCCAAAGTTAATCAATTCGGATGCGGATGATTTCTACAAGGTCGCCAAGCAAAAAATGCAGGAAAGCATCAAGCCCGAGCTGGAACGCCTCAAGCACCTTGCCAACGACCGGGCGAAAGCCATCGCCAAATATATCGTCGAAAAAGGCGGTATTCCCAATAGCCGGGTTTATATCCTGGATTCTGCGGTCGATCCAAAGCGGGAAACTAAGGAAATTGTGAGTGCGCTGTCGTTGAAGGTGAATTGAAGCACATTTTGAAGTTAGAGATAATATTTTTAGGTTAACTTACCATTTAGATGCAATAAAAACCTTTGATTTTTTTGTAAATTCTTTTTTCAATACTATTGTTTTTGATTGTTTACATATCGTAAAGGTCAAAAATGCCGATTGAAAAAGGTAGATTAAAAAGTTGGAACGATGAGAAGGGGTTTGGCTTTATAAAACGAGAAAATGGAGAAAATGATATTTTCATCCATATCTCGGCATTAAAAAGCATGAGTCGCAAGCCAGTAAGAGGCGATGTTATTTTTTTGATGTCGGTTTTGACGACTCTCGAAAAAACCGTGCTGTAAATGCAAAAATTTAAGGTGTTAGCCAATCGGTTACATTAGACCAAAAAAATAGCCTAGTAAAATCAGCTACTTCATCTAACCCAAAAGCAAGAACGCATCGCAAATCGTTCGGAAGAAATAAGCCCAGAATAAATATTAATTTCGTTTCAATTCTTATCGTTATTGTTACGGTATTTTTTATTTATAGTAATGTTGTGAAAAGAAGAAGTTTTACTGATTTTAAAGAAACTCAACCTGCGAAAATTAAGGAACATTTTCAATGTCAGGGTAAAGTATGGTGTACTGAAATGGGGTCATACGAAGAGGCAGTATTTTACCTTCAAAATTGTCCCAACACTAAAATGGATGGCGATGGTGACCGAGAACCTTGTGAACAGCAGTTCAAAAATTACTGAATAAATTCTGACACTTATCTGTTATTTACAAAAATAAAAGAATTTTTTTTCCGACAATCGCTTAATCATATTTAGTTTTTTAAGATTAAGTGGAAACTGGTTATTTAAGCTCTGACATCGGCCATCGAGCTCTGGCGAAAATCTCCAGATTTTGTTTTTCACCCCGCAACAGCCGCTGGCAGCCGGCATAGGCGATCATGGCACCGTTGTCGGTACAGAATTCCGGTCTTGGAAAATAAATCTCCGCTTTTTCCTGTGCAGCCATTTCGGTTAAGTTTGCGCGGATTTGCAGATTTGCGCTCACCCCGCCGGCAACGACCAGCGCTTTAATGTTTGTCTGCTTTAGCGCACGTTTGCATTTGATGGTTAAGGTTTCTGCGACAGCGCGTTGAAATGAGGCGGCGATGTCGGCTTTTTCCTGATCGCTTTTTTGGCTGCAATTGAATGTGTTAAGGGTAAACGTTTTCAAGCCGCTAAAACTGAAATCCAAGCCTGGACGGTCGGTCATCGGTCTTGGAAACTTGAATCGCGGCTGCCCTTGTTCGGCCAAAGCCGATAATCTGGGGCCGCCGGGATACCCCAGACCCAGAAGCTTGGCGGTTTTGTCGAAGGCCTCGCCAGCGGCGTCGTCCAGGGATTCGCCCAGTAATTCATAATCACCAATGTCCTTAACCTTAACCAGCAGGGTGTGTCCGCCTGAGATCAGCAGGGCGACAAACGGAAAAGCCGGTGGATTGCTTTCCAGCATGGGGGCTAACAGATGGCCTTCCATATGGTGCACGGCGATAGCCGGGATTTGCCAGGACCAAGCCAAACTGGCCGCGACAGCGCCGCCAACCAATAATGCCCCCATTAAACCGGGGCCTGCGGTGTAGGCGATGCCCTTGATGTCACCTTTGTTAAGATTGCTGGTTGCCAGGGTTTGGTTAATTAACGGGATTAATTTGCGGATATGGTCGCGCGAAGCGAGCTCAGGCACCACGCCGCCATATTCGTTGTGCATCGCGACCTGGCTGTACAATTCGTGGTGAATTAAGCCTTTTTGGGAATGATAAATGGCAACGCCGGTTTCATCGCAAGAAGTTTCTATGCCTAATACGTACACTGAGTTTTGAAAATTTGAAAGAAAAGATTATAATTTGCGGTTCTTTATAGATGCTGGCATAAATGCGGGCATTTGGTTTTTAGATACTAACATAATCGGGGAAATATGCCTTCAGTCAAGATTAAAGAAAACGAACCATTCGATATTGCCATTCGCCGTTTTAAGCGTGCGTGTGAGAAGGCCGGAGTGCTGGCCGAAGTGCGCCGTCGCGAGTTTTATGAAAAACCAACTTCCGAGCGCAAACGCAAAGGCGCGGCAGCGGTTAAACGCCACTTGAAAAAATTGTCTCGTGAGCGTTATGCGTTGAAAAATCTCCGTCGTGGTCGTCCAGCCGTTTAATCAAGCATGTCTGATTTAGTTAATCGTATCAAGGATGATATGAAAACCGCCATGAAAAGTGGCGATAAAGCCAGATTGGCGACAATTCGCCTGATTTTGGCGGCATTCAAGCAGATTGAAGTTGACGAGCGTATCGAATTGAATGATGAACGTGCGTTGCAAGTTCTCGACAAAATGCTGAAACAACGCCGCGAATCCATTCGCCAATATTCTGATGCGGGTAGAACCGATTTGGTCGCTGTTGAAGAAGCGGAAGTGCAAATCATCCAGGAATATTTGCCAGAAGCCTTAAGCGATGAAGAAGTCGATGGGATGGTTAAAGCCGCTGTTGCTGAATCGGGAGCCGAATCCGTAAAGGATATGGGCAAGGTGATGGCGTTGCTGAAAGGGAAAATGCAAGGCCGTGCCGATATGTCTGTCGTCAGTGCCAAAATCAAGGTTGCCCTGTCAGGTTAACCTGTCCCTCCTGGCTTAACTATGTCAGGTAGAATACCGCGCCATTTTATCGATGATCTTCTGGTTCGGGTTGATATTGTCGATCTGATTGATCGGCATGTACCACTCAAAAAAGCGGGTGCAAATTATATTGCCCGTTGTCCCTTTCATACCGAAAAAACCCCCAGTTTTTCAGTTAACCGTAACAAGCAGTTTTTCCATTGTTTTGGCTGCGGCGCGAGCGGCAATGCTATCAGCTTTCTTATGGATTTCAGTCATTTAGATTTTGTCGAAGCCATTGAGGATTTGGCGACATTCGCCGGTGTTGACGTGCCAAGGGAAAGTGGCGTTTTTCAAAATGTATCAGAATCAAAATCTGCATCAATCAATAGCTATCAGCTTCTGGAACAAGCGGCGGCGTTTTACGCTGACATCTTAACAAACAGTCACATAGGGAAAAAAGCGGCGGATTATTTGCAAGCCAGAGGTGTGCGTGACGATACGGCGCAAACTTTCATGCTGGGTTTTGCACCAGATGGATGGCATACGTTAACCAGCAAATTCGACCAGGCGGCGTTGATTGATGCAGGGATGTCGGTTAACAAAGACGGAAAAGTCTACGATCGGTTCCGTAATCGGTTGATGTTTCCCATTCGCGATAAGCGTGGGCGGGTGATCGGTTTTGGCGGCAGGGTGATGGATGACTCATTGCCGAAATACTTGAATTCGCCAGAAACGTCTATTTTCCATAAAGGCAGGGAGGTTTATGGCCTTTACGAGCTGCTTCAAAAAAATTCAAAGCCTGATCGTATATTAGTGGTGGAAGGCTACATGGATGTCATCGCCCTAACAAGTCACGGCATCGATTATGCGGTGGCTACGTTAGGAACAGCCACCTCAAAAGAGCACATGGATTTATTGTTTCGGTTCACCTCTGAATTGGTTTTTTGCTTCGATGGCGATGGCGCTGGACAGAAGGCATCAAGACGTGCAATATCGTCGGTATTCCCCTCGTTAAGAGAGGGTAGGCGTATAAGGATTATGGTGCTTCCTGAAGATCACGATCCTGATTCCATGATTGCCGAAGAAGGGTTGGCTCTATTCACCGAACGCATTAATGCTTCCCAGGCATTATCAGATTATTTTTTCGAAGATTTAACCACAGATTTAAAACTGGCAGAGCGTGAAAATCTTTCTTATCTCATAGACGAGGCTAAGAAGTATCTCCTGCAATTACCCATTGGTACATTCAGGGAACTAATGTTCGAAGAATTGTCCAAATTGACCAAAATACATATTTCCGATCATGAAGCTATACTTGCTTACGAGCGTGAATTGAAACGACATAGGCAAAAAACTGACAAGTTGAGTATACCAAGCTTTATCATGGCGCTTTTGATACAAAATCCTGAGTTAATCGAAATTGTCGAGCAACATGACGTTAATTGGAATGACCTGGATTTTGACGGGATTGATAAATTCAGGGACATCCTTAATTTTCTTTTGCTAAAAAGACCCCCGCATTTTGGGGCGGTACTTGAAAATTATCGAGACAACCTCGATGAAGCTATCATAAGAAAATTAGCTTCTTATGATTTGAAGGCAGAGGAAGCAAACTTAAAGCAAGTATTACTGGATTCTTTAAATAGATTAGTTATGCAAACGAAAACAGCCATGTTAGACAGGCTCATAACAAAAAATAATAATGTAGGCTTAAACGCTTCCGAAAAAGAATTACTGCGTAAACTAACCACGATACACCATAATGGTGAAAAAAATTAATTAATGCAGTATAATTTTCTGTTGATTAAAGTGCGGTATACGCAAGTACATAGGTAACACAAAATGAATCAAGATCAATCTCAGTTAAGACAATTGATTGCTAAAGGCAAAATTCAGGGATACCTGACTTATGCCGAAGTTAACGATCATTTGCCTAGCGATATTGCTGATCCCGAGCAGATTGAAGATTTCATTAGCACAATCAATGATTTAGGTATACAGGTCTATGAGGTGGCGCCCGACGATGACGCATTAATCACTGATTCGGCGGCTGTTACAGCGGATGACGAAGATGCGGAAGAAGTTGCCGCTCTGGCTTCCGTTGATAGTGAATTTGGCCGCACGACCGATCCGGTGCGTATGTACATGCGCGAAATGGGATCTGTTGAATTGTTAACCCGTGCTGATGAGTTAAAAATTGCCAAGCGTATCGAGGAAGGCCAGCAGCAATTGTTGAAAGCTATTTCACGATCTTTTGTTGTCGTAGAAGATGTCTTGCAATCATTCGATTCAATTTCCGATGAAGAGAGCGGAACAAAGTTAACTGATTTAATCTCCGGTTTTGCCGACTTAAGCGAACCGGAAGACCTTTTAGCTAGTGCCGCTGTTAGTGATAGCGACGAGGTTGCTAGTCCGGAAGAAGAGCTAAAAGGGCTGAATTATGAAGAAGTTAAGGAAAAGATTGAGCAAATGAGAAAGTTGCTGAAGACGGCGTCTTCGGCAATCGAAAAACATGGCTATGCTCATGAAAAAACCGAAAAAACTTTCGATCTGCTAGCGGGTTTATTCATGGAGTTTAAATGGACGCCGCAATATTTAAAAAAATTGTCGTTCATTATTCCTGAAGGTGTCGCTGCAATTCGGGAACAGGAAAAATTAATTCTCGACATCTTTGTTAAAAAAGCAAAAATGCCCAGGCAGGAGTTTGTAGCCTTCTATGTCGGCCATGAAACGGGGGGTGACTGGTTAAATCAGTTTCTAGATGAAAAAAACACTTATTCTCCGGTAATAAAAAAATACGAAAGCGACATCCGTCGAGCGCAAAAAATCATCATTGATGTCGAAACTCGTTTCGGTTTAACGCTAGCTGGTTTGAAAGATATAAACAAACGTATCTCTATCGGTGAGGCAAAAGCCAGGCGCGCTAAAAAAGAAATGATTGAGGCTAACCTGCGCTTGGTGATTTCTATTGCGAAAAAATATACTAACCGTGGCTTGCAATTTTTAGACTTGATTCAGGAAGGCAATATCGGTTTAATGAAAGCGGTAGATAAATTCGAATATCGACGCGGCTATAAGTTTTCAACTTATGCCACTTGGTGGATAAGACAGGCGATTACTCGTTCGATTGCAGACCAAGCCAGAACGATTCGTATTCCGGTGCATATGATCGAAACCATCAACAAACTTAACCGGATTTCTCGACAAATCTTACAGGAGTTGGGGCGTGAAGCTACCCCTGAAGAATTGGCTGTACGCATGGAAATGCCTGAAGATAAGGTGCGCAAAGTATTAAAAATAGCAAAGGAACCCATTTCCATGGAAACTCCCATCGGAGATGACGAAGATTCGCATCTTGGTGATTTTATCGAGGATGCCCGTGTGCTATCGCCAGTTGAGGCAGCTACAATAGCGGGATTAAGGGAATCCACCCAAAATGTCTTGGCTGGGTTAACCGCCAGGGAAGCTAAAGTATTGCGTATGCGTTTCGGTATTAATATGAACACCGACCATACGTTGGAAGAAGTGGGTAAGCAATTTGATGTGACCCGTGAGCGGATACGGCAAATTGAGGCGAAAGCTCTACGTAAATTACGACATCCTTCCAGATCAGAACAGTTGCGTTGTTTCCTCGATGGTGAATAACTCAACCCATTAAGTTATAGGGCCCTTAGCTCAGTTGGTTAGAGCGTCCGACTCATAATCGGCAGGTCGTAGGTTCAAGTCCTACAGGGCCCACCATTAAATTATGTGCGCTGCCATTAACAGCTCATAACTAATAATTTTCCAAGATAACCGAGGTAATATTGTGAGCAACAATTTTATTTTTACATCTGAGTCTGTTTCAGAGGGCCACCCAGACAAAGTTGCTGACCAGATTTCTGATGCTGTATTAGACGCTTTACTCGCACAGGATCCACGCTCACGCGTTGCGTGTGAAACGTTAGTGAAAACTGGCATGGTTGTCTTAGCCGGAGAAATTACTACCAATGCATGGGTTGATACGGAAGAACTGGTTCGTAAAGTTGTTTGTGATATTGGCTATGATAATGGAGATATAGGTTTTGATGGCAATAGTTGCGCCGTCTTGAACGCCATCGGAAAACAATCTTCCGACATTGCCATGGGTGTGGATGAGTCGGACAATCACGAACAAGGCGCCGGCGACCAAGGGTTGATGTTTGGCTATGCTTCGAATGAAACAGAAGTGTTGATGCCTGCGCCGATAACCTATTCACATTTATTGGTCAAACGTCAATCCGAAGTTAGAAAGAATAAGACCTTACCTTGGCTGCGTCCCGACGCCAAAAGTCAGATTACTTTTCGTTATGAAGATAATAAGCCCGTAGCTATAGAAGCCGTTGTCCTGTCTACTCAGCATTCACCTGATATAAGTGCCAAGGCAATTCATGAGGCGGTGATGGATGAAATTATTCTGCCGATTTTGCCCAAAGAATGGTTACACAAAGATACCAAGTATTTTATTAACCCCACAGGCAATTTTGTGATTGGTGGTCCGGTAGGCGACTGCGGTTTAACCGGGCGCAAGATTATCGTTGATTCTTATGGCGGGATGGCACGACATGGTGGCGGTGCATTTTCCGGTAAAGATCCTTCTAAAGTAGACCGTTCCGCAGCCTATATGGCGCGTTATGTGGCGAAAAATATTGTTGCGGCAGGTTTGGCGGATCGTTGCGAAATACAGGTTTCTTACGCGATTGGCGTTGCAGAACCTACTTCAATTAGCGTAGAAACGTTTGGAACTGGCAAGTTAGCCGAAGACAGATTAGTTCACATTGTCAGGGAACATTTCGACCTAAGGCCAAAAGGCTTGATCGCCATGCTTGACTTATTGAAGCCCATTTATCAAGCAACCGCCGCATATGGCCATTTCGGTCGAACAGAAGATTCTTTCAGTTGGGAAAAAACCGATAAAGTCGAGGTATTAAAAGATGCAGCCGGCCTATAACCTAAATCAATCGGAGAACTCAATGAGCCAACAAGATTACAAAGTAGCCGATATTACCCTTGCTGAATGGGGGCGTAAGGAGATACGTATCGCCGAAACCGAAATGCCGGGTTTGATGGCTTTACGTAAAGAATTTGGTGCTCAGCAGCCATTGAAGGGCGCGCGTATTGCCGGTTGTTTGCATATGACTATCCAAACAGCAGTTCTCATTGAAACATTGACTGCTTTAGGAGCGGAAGTACGATGGTCTTCGTGTAATATCTTTTCCACTCAAGATCATGCCGCCGCTGCAATTGCTGCCGATGGTATTCCAGTGTTTGCCTGGAAAGGGGAAAGTGAAGGCGAAGCAGAATGGTGCATAGAGCAAACCATTTTAGGCTCCAACGGCTGGCGGCCAAACATGATTCTGGACGATGGTGGCGACTTAACCAACATGATGCATGATAAGTTTCCGGAATTGATGGCAGATGTTAAAGGCTTGTCTGAGGAAACGACCACAGGCGTATTGCGTTTGTATGAACGGGTAGCTAAAGGCACCTTAAAAGTACCGGCGATTAATGTTAACGATTCGGTGACCAAGTCGAAATTCGATAATCTTTACGGTTGTCGCGAATCTTTAGTGGATGGTATCAAGCGTGCGACTGATGTCATGGTTGCAGGCAAAATTGCCGTAGTTTGCGGTTACGGTGATGTCGGTAAAGGTTGCGCACAGTCGCTAAGAGGCCTTGGGGCTACAGTTTGGGTTACCGAAATCGATCCAATTTGCGCTTTGCAGGCGGCTATGGAAGGATATCGTGTAGTGACGATGGAAGATGCTGCACCGGTTGCTAACATTTTCGTCACGGCTACTGGCAACGTAAGCGTCATTACCCATGAACACATGCTTGCAATGAGAGATCAAGCGATTGTTTGCAATATCGGTCATTTTGATTCGGAAATTGAGATTGCCGCGATTCGCAAATATGAATGGGAAAATATTAAACCGCAAGTCGATCACGTCATTTTTCCTGATGGCAAACGTTTGATTATACTTGCCGAAGGGCGTTTGGTTAACCTCGGTTGTGCAACAGGGCATCCAAGTTTTGTAATGTCTAACTCATTCTGCAACCAAGTGTTGGCACAGATTGAATTGTGGCAAAATGCAGCAAATTACAAAAATGAAGTTTATATCCTGCCGAAAAAACTTGATGAAAAAGTGGCTAAATCCCACTTGGAACAAATTGGCGTAAAGCTAACTGTATTAACTGATCAGCAAGCTAAATATATCAATGTATCTGTTGATGGACCTTATAAACCGGAATATTACCGTTATTGAGGTTAAAAAAACTGATCTTATTCTTTAGCAAAGGCGCAGTAATGCGCCTTTGTCGCGTTAATACCCAGATATTTGGAAAACAACTCAGCTTATATTAAAGTCATCTATGAATTACCCGGCGCAAACATCGAAATTATTCAGCTTTGAGTTTTATCCACCGAAAACGACGGAGGGTGAAGAAAATCTTAGGATTGTGCATAGAAAACTAGGGGCGCTTAATCCTGATTTTTTCTCGGTGACATTCGGAGCAGGCGGTTCTACTCGTGAAAAGACTTTCGATACTGTTGTTAACATCCAGAAACAGGGAGTTCCAGCTGCACCGCATTTATCTTGTGTTGCTTCAACCAAAGAAAATATTCTTTCGATCCTGAAAGGATACAGAGAAAACGGAATTACCCGTATTGTTGCATTACGGGGCGATCTACCATCCGGCATGATGTCGGCTGGCGAATTTCGTTACGCGAACGAATTGGTTGAGTTTATTCGGAAAGAGACCGGAAGTGAATTTGAAATCCATGTGGCTGCGTATCCTGAAGTCCATCCCCAAGCAAGAAATGCAACTGAAGATCTGAAGAATTTCAAACGTAAAATTGAAGCGGGCGCTAACGCCGCAATTACCCAATATTTTTACAACGCCGAAGCCTATTTTTATTTCGTTGAGAATTGCCAAAAGCAGGGGATTACGATCCCGATTGTACCGGGAATCATGCCTATCACCCAATATACCCAGTTGTTCCGATTTTCTGAAATGTGCGGGGCAGATATCCCGCGTTGGCTGCAAAAACGACTCGAGAGTTATGGCGACGATAGGGAGTCTATCCAAGCTTTGGGGCTGGATGTCGTCGCAAAGCTTTGTCAGCGATTATTGGATGGCGGCGCACCCGGATTGCATTTTTATACAATGAATCAATCCGGTCCGACCTTGGCAATTTTGGAGCGGTTAAGTTAACCAAGTAAAGGTTGTATTAACATCTTAAGAAATTATTCGCCTTTTAGTCTTTTCTCAAATTCTTCGCGGCTGACATGGCGCACATCCTCGCCTTTAATCATGTAAACTAGGTGTTCACAGATGTTGCAGGCATGATCGCCAATCCTTTCCAGTGACCGCACGGCCCAAAGTACATCAAAGGTTCGGGTAATATTTCTGGGATCTTCCATCATATACGTAATTTGTTGGCGAATGATACTGCCATATTCCCGGTCAACGTTTTCATCCCGGCTGGTAATCGCATGGACTTGATCCACGCTCATGCGGGCAAATGAATCCAGTGCATCATGCAACATACCTTGTACCAAGGCCGCCATGTGTTTTATTTCATGGAAAGAATCAGGTTTATGACCTTCAACGTCGGCAAGATGTATGGTCATTTTCGCGATATGTTCCGCCAAATCGCCTACCCGCTCCAGCTCATTGATAATTCTGAGTATCGTGATAAGCAGGCGTAAATCAAAAGCGGTTGGCTGCCGTAACGCCATGATTTGGGTGCATTCCTTATCCAGTGCAACTTCCAGCAAATCTACCTGATTCTCTTGTTTAATGACTTGATCAGCCAACTCCAGATTGTTGGTGGAAAATGCGTTAATCGCTAATTCCAGTTGTTCTTCAACCATGCCGCCCATGGTTAAAACATGATTGCGGATGTCTTCGATTTCTTTATTAAACTGACCGGAAATATGATGCCCGATGCTGGTATTGTCCATAGTTTGCTCCTGGTTAACCGTAACGCCCCGTGATGTAATCCTCGGTCTGTTTCTTTTTCGGTTTGGTGAATAACTGGCTGGTGTCGCCGATTTCGATCAACTCGCCCATATACATAAACGCGGTGTAGTCGGAAACACGGGCGGCCTGTTGCATGTTGTGGGTCACGATTACAATGGTGTATTTTTCTTTTAACTCGTTGATCAATTCTTCAATTTTTAGTGTGGAAATCGGGTCCAAAGCAGATGCCGGCTCGTCCAGCAATAACACCTCCGGTTCAATCGCAATCGCCCTGGCAATCACCAATCGCTGCTGCTGGCCACCCGACATGCTTAAGGCATTTTCGTTTAAACGATCTTTGACTTCATCCCATAACGCAGCACCACGTAATGCGTTTTCAACGGTTTCCTCCAATGTGCGTTTATCATTGATGCCTTGAATCCGAAGGCCGTAAGCGACATTTTCAAAAATGGATTTTGGGAATGGATTGGGCTTCTGGAACACCATGCCTACGCGGCGGCGTAAGGCGGCGACGTTAACGGATGGATCGTAGATATTTTCATTATCCAGCAGTATCTTGCCTTCGATTCTGGCGCTATCGACCAGGTCGTTCATCCGGTTAATACAGCGCAGCAACGTTGATTTACCGCAGCCACTCGGTCCGATGTATGCCGTAACACGATGTTTCGCAATATCCATGTTGATGCCATGGAGCGCCTGTTTTTGACCATAAAAAAGATTGAGGTCTTTAACTTGGATGCAAATTTCAGTTTGATGTGAATCTTTTTTACGGTCACCTAAAATAGAATTCATGTCGATTGCATGGGTACGCACGTGTTCTGCCGCCATTTTTAACCTTCCAATGCCCGATATTTTTCGCGCAAGTTGTTTCTGATAACAATTGCCGCCAGATTTAACCCGATAATCACTAACACCAGCAATAACGCAGTGGCGTAAACCAACGGCCTTGCCGCTTCGACATTAGGGCTTTGGAAGCCCACGTCATAAATATGAAATCCTAAATGCATAAATTTTCTGTCAAGATGAAGGAATGGAAAGTTACTGTCCAACGGTAAAGTTGGCGCTAACTTAACGACACCGACCAGCATCAATGGCGCGACTTCTCCCGCCGCCCTTGCCACTGCGAGGATTAAACCGGTCATGATGGCAGGACTTGCCATCGGCAATACGGTGCGCCATAGGGTTTCGAGTTTGGTCGCGCCTAAAGCCAGACTGCCTTCACGAATCGATTTCGGGATGCGGGTTAAGCCTTCTTCTGTCGCCACGATAACCACCGGCAAGGTTAACAAGGCTAAAGTGATCGACGACCAGAGAATTCCAGGGGTGCCAAATACTGGTGCGGGCGAGGCTTCTGGAAAAAACAGCCGGTCAATTTTTCCGCCCAGGATATAGACAAAAAATCCCAAGCCAAACACGCCATAAACCACCGAAGGCACTCCCGCCAAATTGTTAACCGCAATGCGTATCAATCGTGTGGTAAATCCTTGTTTGGCATATTCCCGCAAATATACGGCAGCGATAACCCCAAATGGCGTAACGATGACCGACATAATGATTACCATCATAATGGTGCCGAAAATAGCCGGAAATATGCCGCCTTCGGTATTCGCTTCGCGCGGGTCGTCGGTTAAGAATTCGCTGAATTTACTAAAATAATGGCTGATTTTGCCAAATATAGTCATGGCGTTGGGTTGGTATAGCCGAACCACTTTTGCCAAGGGAATGTTAACCTCGGCGCCGCTGTCAGTTTGCATTGTCAAACTGGGTGTTTTGATTTGTTGGTAAAGCGTTTTAAGTTGATCTTGATAATCCTGATATTGCTTGTCCAGCTCAGATTTTTCTTTGATGAGCTGAGCTTTTGCTGAAGCATCGAATTGGTTGTCCAATTCAAGGCGTTTTTGTTTTAACCTTAATTGTTCCAACTGGTAGTTAATTGAACCGATTTCCTTTTTTTCCAGATGCGTGATTTCATTTTGGAGTTTAAGTATTTCTTCTAATTTGCTTAATGCTTCCGGTAGTGCTTTATCGCCACTGGCAACCATCTGGCCGTTGTCTTTGAGCGCAATTAATCGTCCGTAAAAATTACCCCATTCCCTGCGTTCTAAAACAGTAATCTCGGACGGCGTATCCTGCTGCTTAATCCGGCGCTCTTGAATCCATTTAAAATCGCTGCCACCGACATCACGGTTGCCGGTTTTGATTTGGTATTGCAATAGGGTTTCTTCATTATCGGCCATTTTAAATCCGGACACTTTCGCCATCGCTGCCGGAGTGACACTGGATTCTATAATTTCGCCGTAAATATTTTTTGCTTTGCCGCTATCTTCTTCATAGCTGAACCGCGTTACGTCAGACGGCCAGAAATGGCCGATACCACGCATCAGGATCAACCCTAACACGCCAACAATCATAATTAAACAAGCGCTGACCGCCGCTGCATTCAGCCAAATCCAGGGCGCACCGCTTTTAAGCCAGGTACTATTATTCATAGTGAACTGTATTTTTCCCGTAAGCGTTGACGAACAAACTCAGCCAACGTATTAAAAACAAAAGTAGCCATAAATAGGACTAATGCCGCTAAAAACAAGATACGGTAGTGCGTACTATCAACTTCCGATTCCGGCATTTCCACTGCAACATTCGCAGCAAGAGTACGCAACCCTTGGAACACGCTGAAATCCATGACAGGGGTGTTGCCGGTTGCCATCAGTACAATCATGGTTTCGCCTATCGCCCGTCCCAAACCGATCATGACCGCAGAAAAAATTCCCGGACTTGCGGTTAACAAAACCACCCGCATCATGGTTTGCCAAGGTGTTGCTCCCAAAGCAAGAGAGCCGATTGTTAGATGCTTGGGTACACTGAAAATGGCATCCTCTGCAATCGAGAATATGCTTGGGATGACTGCAAAGCCCATGGCGATGCCTACGATCAAGGCATTTCTTTGGTCGTAGCCAATGCCGAATTTTTGGTTTAACCAATCACGTATCGAACCATTAAACAACCAGCTTTCCAGGGGAGAGCTGATAGTAAAAGTTAAATAAGTAATCATGATAATAACCGGCACTAAAATGACGGCATCCCAGCCATCTGGAATTTTTTGCCGAAACGATTTGGGCAGATATTGCCAGAAGAAAGCAAAGGCAATGACAGCAATCGGCAGTGATATCAATGTTAAAAATAAACCAGTCAGATGCTTTTCAATGAAAGGCGCCAACCACAATCCGGCAAGGAACCCAATAATAACCGTGGGTAAGGCCCCCATTAATTCAATTGTGGGTTTAACGATCTGGCGCATTTGCGGCGCCATAAAATAAGCCGTATAAATCGCCCCCATAAGCGCCAGCGGCATGGCGAACAGCATGGCGTAAAACGCCGCTTTCAAGGTGCCGAAAACCAGTGGAGTTAAGCTGTATTTCGGTTCAAAATCATTGCTGGCGGACGATGATTGCCAAGTATAAGAGGGTTGGGGATAGCTTTCGTACCATACTTTTTGCCAGATCGATTTGAAAGAAACTTCGGGATGTTCGTTATCTATTTTCCAAAAATGGATTTTACCATCTGTCGTTTCCAGCAATAACCGATTCGCCCGGGGCGACAACGCTGCCGCGACTGGTTCGGACGAATCGCTAATATTGGCGTTAACCAGTTCGCGCTCTGACGTGGAATTAAACAAGCTGATATTGCCCTTGGCGTCTACCGCCATAAAGCCTTTTCTGCGCTGCTCCGAATCCAAAGCAATAATCGCTTGGTCTGAAACATGAAATGACCTGATTTTCTGTAATGCGGGTTGGTTAAGATCGTTTTTGACTTTGCTCCATTGCGAAACAAGCCCGGAAGAATCGCCGATTAATAGGGATATATCGCCATTTAGAAAAGTGATGCTGGTAATTTTGTGGCCGGTAGCGACCACTTTCTGGGTATAGATAGCTTTAGGAGCAGATTTATCGTTTAAATCGAAAGCGCTCAATAAACCTTCGTTATCGATTACAAAAAGTTGTTTGCCGTCTTTATCCAGCAACAGTTGGCTAATGTTATCGGCGGAAAACTCCAATACCGACTCGACTCGGTTAACTTTGGCTTCGTCGGCAAACAAAGATTGTTCTTTGCTTAGGTTAACCAATTTAATTTTATTTTCGACTTTGGCGGCGATGAGGGTATTGTCGTTTTCCGACATGACTGCCAGTTTCTCTATCACCCCCCCGCTTTCGTCAACCACAATCGGTTGGTCGCCTTGCGGATACTCCAGTGCTGGCGTGATCAATCGCTTATTGTCTGGATACGTTACCGTGTATTTTACTTTGGCGATAATCGCCTTGCCGTTGGATAATCCATAGGCAATTCCGCCTTGTGTGATTGGATTAGCTAGAGTAAAACTGGTAATTTTTGCGCCTTCAGGAATATTGATGTGTTCCGCGAGCAAAGTTTTTCCGCTATCCATCTTGAAAAAAACGAGCTGCCCGGTTTCTGTTGCCCTCAGGCCGACTTCGTTCTGTTCTTCGCTGGTTAAGGCAAGTGTTTTGCCTAAAGTAATTTCAGGTGCGTTGTAGTCTTTCATTGCCGTCATCTCGGCATCGCCAAATAATGGCAGTACAACATAAAGCAAATAAAAGAAAATCAGGACAATGGCGACAATAACGCCTAATCCCCCGATAACAACTCCATAGCGTACGAGCTTATCTTTTAATAAGCGCCATTGTTGATAACGATTTGAAGTGAGCGACTTAAGTGAAGGGACGCTGGGCTGGCTCAAATTTTCTGACATGCCAAATGGATGAGTTAAGCGGATAAAAGTGGTACCTAATCAGCGATTATAAGCTACTTGAATATAATCGTTAACTTTGGTGAAACCTGATGAGAATAAATCTTTGTAAATAGTGATATGAGAAACGGTTGAAAGTTTTGACCTTCAACCGTTTAGGTGTCGTGATTTTCGACTAAAACTCACTGCACTAAATAAACTACTTAACTAAAGTCAACGCTTTCTCGACAATTTTCGCAGGCAAAGGTATGTAGCCGTCTTTTAATACCGATTGTTGGCCGGTTTTTGAGAGCACCATTTTGATAAATTCCTGTTCAAGTGGCGCTAACGGTGTATTTGGTTTTTTATTAACATAAACAAATAAATAGCGGGTTAGGGGGTAACTGCCATTGATGGCGTTTTCTGGCGTGGCCTCTACATAGTTTTTAGTGCCAGCCTTGGCAAGGGAGACCATTCTGATGCCTGATGTCGAGTAACCCATGCCTGAGTAACCGATGCCGTTCAAGGATTCTGTCACAGACTGCACAACGGATGCAGAGCCTGGTTGTTCGTTAACATTGCTTTTAAAGTCACCTTTGCATAAAGCATGCTCTTTAAAGTAACCGTATGTGCCGGATACCGAGTTACGGCCGTACAATTGGATGGTTTTCGCACCCCATTCAGGCACGCCGGCGTCACCCCAGTTTTCAATGCTTTTCGCGCCGCCACATTTGTTAGTTGAGGAGAATATGCTATCTACCTGGTCCATGCTTAAGCCTTTGACAGGGTTGTCTTTGTTAACCATGACCGCAAGCGCGTCAATCGCTACAGGAATTGCCGTAGGTTTATAGCCGTGTTTCCCTTCAAACGCTTCAATCTCGTCGTCTTTCATTTCCCGGCTCATAGGGCCAAGATTAGATGTGCCTTCGGTTAAGGCAGGTGGCGCGGTAGATGAGCCGGCAGCTTGAATTTGGATGTTAACGTTGGGATAAACGCGGTTAAAATCCTCTGCCCATAAGCGTCATCAAATTAGCCAAAGTGTCTGAACCCACGCTGGATAGATTGCCTGAGATACCGCTCGCCGCTGTGTATTCAGGAATAGCTGAATCTACCGTTGCCGCAGAATGCGCAGGGCTGCTGATGATTCCGGTAGACATCAAGCTGACAGCTGCGACTAAGAATTTCTTTTTTAAGGATGATTGCATTGTTAACTCTCTAATTAATAAACAATTGTGACTAAAGCTTTAAACCCAGACAGCTTAACCATGAATTGTGACAATAATATGACAATTCTAAGGTCAAATTAACCTTTGATTTCTTCTTCGAGTAAAGAATTAGGGTAGACAATCTCCAGTAATTCAGCGCAATTTCTTTCAAGTTGCGTCCAGTCATCAGGTAAAACCAATCTGGCGCAGGCCGCGGTCGGCAGCAATTTTTGTGGATCAGGCAGTTGCGTTGGGTCAACCAGATAGCGAAGTAGGTCCTCAAGCTCAGGGTTATGGCCAACTAGTAGGATTCGGTTGTAGCTTTGATCGCATTCCGCCAAAACCGACTTGATTCGGACTAAGCCTTCGTCATATATGCGTTTATCCTGGGTTATGCAATCGCTGTTTATGTCCAATTCGTTACAGATGATTTTTGCGGTAGCAATCGCGCGTGTAGCGGGCGAGCTAATCACATGATCTGGTAAAAAATCATGTTTTTTTAGCCAACGGCCGATGGCTTTTGCCGCTCGCCGACCGCGTTTTTTCAGCGTGCGGTCGTAATCTTCCACGCCATCATAACGCTCGGCTTTGCCGTGCCGCAGTAGCCATAATTCTCTTGCCATGTATGTTCTCGTCACCTTAAATAGTGAATAAAATAAAAAAAGTTACTTATCACCCGGATATTATCGAGTTTTACAGGTTCCAAGTATAGTTAGTTCAGTTTTCGATGATCGTAATCAAGCGATTAATAACAAGTTGTCACGAAATCGTAATACAAAATTATTACAGTTTTGTGTAATCGATCAGGACACTCTTATTTATTCTTTGTATGCATTTATATTTTGAAGTTCCAGCCAATGTCGCCGTCATAAAACTCATCGAGAGTCTATCGGAACAATATGAATTACGACAAGTTTCCAAACAGTATACCTTGAAGACCTATTACGACAGTTTCGATTGGCGTTTATGGCGACATGACTTAATATGCGAATTCAGTCGCTCAAATGCCAGTTCCGCACTATCTTTGGTTAACCGTAAAACTAATGCACTTGTGGCTAGCACCGTGCTATTTGATTTGCCCGCGTTCGCCAGCCAATTCAATTTGGGTAAAGTTCGTCACACATTAGAGCCGATTTTACAAATGCGGGCTTTAAGCTCTATCGGTACGGTTGAATCCGATATTAGCCACTTTGATATCCTAGATGATAACGAACATGTTTTGGCGAAACTAGCTATCGAAGAGTTTGAATCGTTAAATGCCTGCATTACTGTCATTCCAGTAAAAGGATATGAAAAGCTCGCTAAAAACTTAACGGCGAAACTTATTGCTGAATTTGGCCTAGTCGATAAAAACAAGCCGGTATTATTGGATGTCTTGAGATTGCAGGGTCGGCAGCCAAAGGATTACTCGGAGAGCTTGGCAATTTCGTTAACTCCGGACATGTGTCCGGTTAAAGCGTACAAGACGGTATTTAATAAGCTATCACAGGTTATTCAACTTAACGAACAAGGGGTAATGGCTGATACGGATAGTGAGTTCCTGCATGATTTCAGGGTGGCGGTGCGAAAAACCCGGGCATGTTTAAATCAGTCGCAACACATCCTGCCCGACGAAGTAATTACGTCGCAAAAGGAGTTTTTTGCCTGGTTAGGGCAGATTACAGGGGAAACTCGGGATCTGGATGTGTATCTTCTGGGTTTTGAAAGTTATAAAAAACAGATACCTAAAAACATCAGGCAAAGCCTTAATCCTCTGCAACATTTCTTGTCAGCAAAAAAACAAAAAGCTCACAAAACCTTGGCGCAAAAACTGCGTTCGGCCAAGTATAAATCCGGAATAAAAGCATGGAATGAATATTTATCGACGAATACTATCAAACCAATGGACGATAAACTGGCGGATTACACCATTAAAAAAGTTGTCGATGAGAAAATTTGGAAACTTTATAAACAGGCCTTGAAACAAGGCGAAGCGATTGATAGGCAGTCTCCCCCGGAAGCTTTACATAAACTTAGGAAAACCTGCAAAAAATTACGCTACATGCTGGAATTTTTCCAGTCTTTGTATGCAGAAGAAAAAGTTAAGCGTTTGCTTAAACGCTTGAAGCAATTACAAACGGTATTGGGAAATTATCAGGACTATGCTGTGCAGCAGGAACGGCTGCAACAATTTAGCGAGGAAATGCAGACGATTAACACGCCGAGCAGGACTTTTCTGGCGATGGGAATACTTATCCAAAACCTGGAAATGCGTAAACGTAAGGCTAGAAATCGATTTTCAATGAAATTTGATAAATTCAATAAATCGGAAACGCAAGCCGAGTTTAAGGAATTATTTCGTTAGATCTGCTTACAACGTTTTAGCTTACAGGATGCGAGCGCGTACTACAGCGATTTCTTTATCAATCATAATCAAAAAAACCTTCTCCGCCTGATATGTTGCTCCGGACATTATGTTCAATTTTGCCGACAAATTGCACAAAAGATAAACTCAGATTGATATGGCTTGTTTTCACCGCAATTGTCGGCTCAAAGTCATACGAGAGGGGTTATTTAAGTCGCATGTAATTCTTAACAAATGGTTTTCTCCAGCGCAGTTGTTAACGAAGGTAATCCAAGTTTACTAGCCAGAAATTTGCGTTAATATTCATTCTTATGGATATGTTAATAATGCAACAAGTTGTGGAGCAAAGCGCCAGCGCGATGATGATTACTGATCAGCGCTGGCCGGATTGAGTATGTTAACCCTAAGTTTTGCGAACTCACCGGTTATGCAGTTCAAGAGTTGCAAGGTCAAAACCCTAAAATTCTCCAATCCGGCAACATGGCCTCCGAGCATTACCAAGCCATGTGGGAAACCTTGGTTAAGAACGGAGAATGGCGGGGAGAAATCCAAAATTTAAGAAAAACGGGGGAACTCTATTGGGTTTATGAAAGCATCAGTGCGATAAAAAATAATACCGGAGAAATCACCCATTTTGTCGCCGTTGAGGAAGATATCACTCGCCGTAAAGAGGCTGAATCCGCGCTTCTCGAAAGCGAGGAACGTTTTCGGCAAATGGCGGAAATGACGGGTGAATGGCTATGGGAGCAAGATCCGGAAGGCTATTATCTTTATAGCAGCAATGCGGTTAAGCAAATTTTGGGTTATAGCCCAGAACAAGTCATTGGTAAACACTACACCGAATTCTTAACCGCTAAGGATAAAGAAAATCAAGAGTTTGTTGCTGCCAGCCAGCAGCCTTTTTATGCCCTGATTAATCATTATCAACACAAGGAAGGACATGAGGTCCTGACCGAATCAACGGGTTTGCCGATTATCAGCCGTGAAGGAAAATTGCTCAAATGGCGTGGTGTTGACCGGGATATTACAGCCAGGGTGCATTTTCAAGATGCATTGGTTGAGTCTGAAAAACGTACGCGCTTGATTATTGAAAGCTCAATCAATGCAATCGTTATTATGGATGCCTATGGCATCGTCACTGACTGGAATCACCGTGCTGAAAAAATGTTTGGCTGGTCTCGTAATGAGGCGATAGGCCAACGGCTGGATGAACTGATCATCCCTGTCCGCTTTCAAAAGGCGCATCGGTTGGGACTGGACAAATTTCTGCATACCGGCGTTAACGCCATTTTAAACAAACAAACAGAGCAAATCGCATTGCGCCGCGATGGCACAGAATTTCCTGTTGAACTTAGTGTTTCGCCCTTAAAACTGGGCAATACGTATATCTTTAGCGGTTTTATCCATGATATTTCTGGGCGTAAAGCAGCGGAAGAACAAATTCGTCAAGCCCAAGTGAAGTTGGCGATTGCCCAAAACGAAATCAGGATCGCCCAACAAATTCAAGCCACCTTATCACCGTCCGCGCCAATTCAATCCGTTGATTTTGAAGTGACGGGAATTTGCTTGACCGCCAACAAAGTCGGCGGAGATTATTTTGATTATTTTTACCGCAGTGAAGGTCAATTGGACATGGTAATTGCGGATGTTTCTGGCCACTCAATAGGTCCAGCCCTGTTCATGGTTGAAACCCGTAGCGCGATTAGGGCGCAGGCCAGCTTATCGGCAACGCCTTCAGAAACGCTTAGCGTCCTAAATAACTTTCTGTTTGATGATTTGAACAAATCGGATTACTTCATCACCTTGTTTTATCTGCAAGTCGATATCAACAAACAACTGCTTAGGTTTGCGAGTGCCGGGCATCCGCAGCCATTGTTGTATACCCAGTCAGAACACAAAATTAAGGAGCTCGATACTGAAGGTTTGTTACTGGGAATAAGACAAGATGTAGTCTTTGAGGAAAAAACTGTAGCCCTTGGCAAAGGGGACATTGTTTTGTTTTACACCGATGGCTTGATAGAGGCTGAAAATGCTAATAAAGAGTTTTTCGGGTTGGATCGTGTAAAAGCGGTCTTTTTGCAAAATGTTGGCGAATCCCCGCAAAAAATTATTGATTCGATCTGTGCTTCCCTACATCGATTCTGCCAGCGGGCAGATTATGAAGATGACATTACTTTGATGGTTTTTAAGTACAAATAAAATCCTGTAATGTCGCAGGGTTGTGTTATCAGACACTAAATTCCTATTTTGAAAACAGAAAATAGAGGGGGCTAATATCAATCCGGGCTGAACTCAACTTGCATCGTTGAAATCGCTCATTGATAGGCCGAATAGAGGGAGGCTTCATTTTTCGTTCTTATTTTTGTTTCAAATTGCTATTGGCGATATATAAAAATTTGTATTCCACTGAATAGGTTTCCTTGCTTTCAAAATTTTTTTAAAATCCAAGTGCTTTTGCATTGTTATTCGAAGGTAATGATAACTGATTTTGGGGCCCAACTAAGCAGGGCTAGAAAAAGCCGCTATCAATAGGTATTGAGTCCTCATTATTATAAACATCTATTCAGCTTGAAACGCCTAAACTCCTGCCCTTACAGGAAACCGTGAGGTTAACTTAACCCACATGATCATAATTTCGATTGACTTGTGTTTAAATTATGTAGAATAATTTACAAATTAGTAGTAATAGAACAATTTATGCAATATTCTTGGCTCATCTTAATTGTCAGTTTACCTACCAAAAATTCCACCGGACGCATGCGTGTGTGGCGTGCGCTCAAGGGGCTGGGATGTGGCGTACTGCGTGATGGTGTCTATTTACTGCCGTATCGTAAGGAGTTCCGGCAGACGCTCCAGGTTCAGGCTGAAGATGTTATCGCAGGGGGAGGGAATGCCCATGTACTGGCTTTGGATAGCGAAAATCAGGGACAACAAAAACTCTTCGAAAACCTGTTCGACCGTTCAACCGATTATGCAAAGCTGGTCGAAGCTATACAGCAAACCGCCGGCTCAAGCCTTCAACCAGATAACCTGGCAAAACTTCAAAAACAGGTTTATCGGTTGCGAAAAGACTTTGAAGCCATTGCGCTACAGGATTTTTTCCCCAGCGCAGCACGGGAGCAGGCCGCTTCAGCCCTGGAAGATTTGGAATATACCGTCAATGAACACCTGATGCCGGATGAACCCCATGCCGTCAACCGACGGATTAAACCGCTTCGGGTTGCAGATTATCAAGGCCGGACTTGGGCAACCCGGCAACGGCCTTGGATCGATCGGCTTGCCAGTGCGTGGCTAATTCAGCGTTTTATCGATCCTGAAGCCCGTTTCATTTGGCTGATTGAGCCGAGTATATGTCCTGCCGATGCGTTAGGGTTTGATTTCGATGGTGCTTTTTTTACTCATGTTGGAGCAAAGGTGACTTTTGAAGTGTTGCTGGCGAGTTTCGGATTGGCAAAGGATACCGCACTAAATCAAATCGGTAGCTTGGTGCATTATCTGGATGTGGGCGGGCTACTCGTCCAGGAAGCAGCGGGCTTGGAAACGTTGATTCGGGGTATGCGGCAACGCTTTCCTTCAGATGATGATTTGCTTAGCGAAACGAACAAAATATTTGATGCCTATTATCAGGCTTTTTCAGGAAACGATTCATGAATCAACCCGATTCTTCTCAAATGCCTCCGCCACCCGTCAGCTTAGGACAAGCCTTTTGGTATTGGCTGAAACTGGGTTTTATCAGTTTCGGCGGCCCTGCTGGGCAAATTGCTATCATGCACCAGGATTTGGTCGAGAAAAAACGCTGGATTTCCGAGCGACGTTACCTGCATGCGCTCAATTACTGCATGTTGCTGCCCGGCCCTGAAGCCCAACAGTTGGCAATTTACATTGGTTGGCTCATGCATCGCACCTGGGGTGGTGTGATTGCCGGTAGCCTGTTCGTACTGCCGTCGCTCGTTATCCTGATTGGCCTGAGCTGGATTTATCTGGCTTTCGGGCATTTACCCGCTGTTGCCGGAGTGCTTTATGGCATCAAACCGGCTGTGACAGCGATTGTCCTATTCGCCGCTTACCGGATCGGCTCGCGGGCATTGAAAAATTGGCTGCTGTGGACAATGGCGGGTTTGGCATTTGTCGCTATCTTCGTCTTCGAAACACCGTTTCCTTTAATTGTTTTAATAGCCGGATTATTAGGTGCCTTAGGCGGCAAGTTTGCGCCCCAGAAATTTGCCACTGGGGGTGGTCACGGCAGCGCAAAACAAAGTTATGGTAAGGCGCTGATCGATGACGACACCCCAACTCCAGACCATGCCAAATTTAGTGGTAAGCGATTAGCCAAATTGATAGTGGTCGGTTTGATCCTGTGGGGCGGTGCAATGGGTTTATTGTGTGGCCGTTACGGTTGGAATGGAGCATTGACGCAGATGGGCTGGTTTTTCACCAAAGCGGCACTGCTGACATTCGGCGGTGCGTATGCTGTCTTACCTTATGTTTATCAAGGCGCAGTCGAGCATTACCACTGGTTGACCGCCCATCAGATGATCGATGGCCTAGCCTTGGGCGAAACCACGCCGGGACCCTTAATCATGGTCGTTACCTATGTCGGTTTCGTGGCCGGTTGGACTAAAGCATTGTTTGGCGCTGACCAGCTTTTTCTTGCTGGGGCTACGGCTGCTTGTGTCGTAACCTACTTTACTTTTTTGCCTAGTTTTTTATTCATCCTAGCAGGTGGGTCTTTGGTCGAATCAACCCACGGTAATTTGAAGTTTACTGCACCGTTAACCGGCATTACCGCCGCTGTGGTCGGTGTTATCCTAAACTTGGCGGCATTTTTCGCCTATCACGTGTTTTGGCCGCACAGTTTCCAAGGCCATTTTGACGCGATTGCCGCACTGATTGGACTTGTCGCGTTGCTGGCTTTATTACGTTACAAAGCCGGTGTCATTTCCGTGATCGCTGTCTGCGGAGTAGCGGGATTGTTAGTGACTTACCTCAAGCCCTGGTTAGAACAGGCAGGAGTTTTCTTATGAATCCACCCTATACCCGTCGTGAATTTCTCGCGACTGCCGCCACAGGCGCTACCCTGGCGGCGTTAAATCCCCAAACACTTTTAGCCGAACCCGTAAAGGAGACGACCATGACCCAAACTACCCCCAGTGCATTTGCCGCTAATCACGAACTCAAACCTCTGCCTTTCGATCCCGCCAAACTCGACGGCCTGTCTGAAAAGTTAATTAAATCCCACTGGGAAAACAACTATGGCGGTTCAGTCAAGGCGCTAAATACCGTAAAACAGCGGTTGGCCGGTCTGCTGAACGATGACGACACGCCGCCCTTTGTTTATAACGACCTTAAACGGGAACACCTCATGCGTACCGGTTCGGTTGTGTTACACGAATTGTATTTCGGTAATTTAGGCGGTCATGGCAAACCGGATGCCACATTCAGCAAACTGTTGTCGGAAGCGTTCGGCTCGGTTAACACGTGGGAGAAGGAATTCAAACGCATGGGCGCAGGCTTAGGCGGCGGTTCGGGTTGGGTGACGCTCGGTTATAACTTACACAACGGCCTACTGGAAAATTACTGGCACTGGGATCATCTGCATGCCCCCAGTGCGACGTTACCGATTCTGGTGCTTGATATGTATGAGCATTCATACCAAATGGATTATGGCGCTAAAGCCCCGGCTTATCTGGATGCATTTTTCAAAAACATCCATTGGGAAACGGTAGCCACACGTTTGGACAACGCGGTTAAGTCCCGTTCGCTTTGGCTGGCAGGTAATATGCGATGAAATGGACTCTCGGTGTCTCCGAAAAACACCATATTGTCTGACCATATCTGATTACCCGTTTCATCGAGTCAATAAGAATATTCAATTTTGGTTATCAAGGCATCAGAATTAACGGTTTGATGATGTTTTGAAAATGGAAAAATTTCCCAAAATGGTTATTCCAAACTGTGCGGACTTCTCCACCGAGTTTTACAGCAAGACTTTTCGCGCCAACGATGGCTTTTTGAATATAATAAGGGAGAAACGAATTTTGTCTGGTTAACTATTAATACTTATGGAGATCAAGTATTGATTTTGCAAAAGCGTTAACAATTTAATCTAAACAAGCTTAATAAAACCCCTTAAAATGTAGCATGTACATATAAGCTACCTGTATTTCATTCAAGAGATTAAATGATGGATAAGCCCAAAAAACCGCGCTTGGTCACTAAAAATCAAAATGTCATCCATGTTCGCAATATTGAGAATGGCGATATCTCGCCGGACTTAACCGAAAATGGTATCGAATCTTATGAGGTTAACCAAGCGATAGAAGCCGCCCAAGTATCTAAAGCAACAGCATTGCAGGATATCCTGACGAATATAAAATCAGGCGATGCAAAAAACCTGGCTCAAACGTTAAATGTAATCCTTGAAGGTGCCTCGCCGGAGGATGCGGCGAAATTGCGGCAGCAGTTACTGAAACAAATGCCCGTTGTTTCAAAAAAACGGGTGGATCCTGATGAGGAATTATCGAAAGATTGGCGGGAAGGCGGTTATCCCTATAAAAATCTTGATGTCTCGTAAAAATTACGAGAAAACCAAATACGAACTGCAAGTGGAATTGCTTAAGTTGCAAGCCTGGGTAAAAGAACATCAACAACGAGTGATTATTCTTTTTGAAGGTCGCGATGCCGCCGGTAAAGGGGGTACGATCAAACGCTTTATGGAGCACCTTAACCCGCGGGGAGCAAGAGTCGTCGCGTTAGAAAAGCCTTCAGAAGTGGAAAAAGGGCAGTGGTATTTTCAACGCTATATTCAGCATTTGCCAACTGCCGGCGAAATTGTCATGTTTGACCGCTCCTGGTACAACCGCGCCGGAGTTGAGCGCGTGATGGGGTTTTGCAATAACGACGAATACAGTGAATTCATGCGTCAGGTGCCTGAGTTTGAAAGGAATTTGGTGAGAAGCGGCATTCATTTAATAAAGTTCTGGTTTTCGGTTAGCCGGAAAGAACAACGCCGTCGTTTTAAGGAACGCGAATCTCATCCATTGAAACAATGGAAATTATCACCCGTTGACCTGGCATCGCTGGACAAATGGGAGGAATACACCAAGGCCAAGGAAGCGATGTTTTTTTACACCGATACTGCCGATGCACCCTGGACAGTAATTAAATCCGATTGCAAAAAGCGCGCGCGCTTAAACGGCATGCGTTATGTGCTGCATAAGCTTCCTTATGCGAATAAGAATATGGAACACATCGGTCCATTAGATCCTTTATTGGTGGGACGAGCTCATGTGGTTTACGAGCAGGGCGAAAAACAGGCGATTTTGTGAGTTAACAAATTGCTAAAGAATATAACTAAATCGGGTTACTTGACCCGATTTAGTTCATTTAAACCTCTGTATCCTTACTTTTTCTGAGTTTTTCCATACAAGCTGTATGCGCCAAATAGCATTAAATGCGGGCGGCCTAGCTTTTCTTTATAGAAATCAATGTTAATCCTTTCTTTCAGCTTATTGCCGTTCCAATCGTAAGCTTTAAAAAACTGTTCATTGTCCTTGCCTTTTTTGTCCCAGTTGGCAAGTAACGATGATGTGTAATAAACGCGTTTTCCGTCCCAGCTTGACGATACCATGTTAACTTGGGAGCCAATTTTTTGCTCATAGATTTGCTTGGGCTTGTACGGATCTTGAATGTCGAAAGCGCGGGTCATACCGTCCATAAACGTGTTAACCCAGAGCATTTTGTCATCACTGGAGATGGAAATATCGACAGGCAAGGGGATTTTGCTGGGATCACCGATATCAGCTACTTCCTTAACTTGCCATTCGCTTTTTTTATCTTTGAAAATCAACCAGATTTTTGAAGTTAACGCTGTGCTGGTAAAACAATAATCATGTTTTTCATCCCAAGCGCAACGGATTTCCAGTGGGGCGCCGGGTACATCGAACACTTTCTTCGGCTGTTTGGTATGTAAATCCCATTGCACGACTGTATTACCGAAGCGTTTCATCGCTTCCGGGTCAGCCAGCATCTTGCCGAAATCCATCATGTAATTCGACCAACCGGTAAAGGATGAGGTGAACATAACGTTATTACGCGGCATGGCGCGCAGGTCGTAGCCATAGCCGTCAGCGTATTTGCCGGTTTTCACCGCGCCACCCAAGTCGCTGTCCGTTGGCATCCAGTGGGTGTCGATATATTTGCCGTCATTAGTGTATTCCACTAACCCTGTCCGACCGCCGTGGTCTTTGTTATTGGACAAGCCGGTAATAATCACCCGACCCGGCAACGCGTATGTGGTATGCGGCCCGACCACGCCACCGCTTATAGCGACAAAGTCGGTGATGGTATGGGTTAACTTGGGTTTTGCGGGATCGGTATGAATATCCAGGATAAATATCTTGCTGGTGTCCAATCCTGCCGCCCAAAGAAAGCGGCGGTCATCCGTGAATCCGGAATGATGGGCTTCATTACGTCCACCCACGGACAAGGCATTGATAACTTCGCCATAGGTCTTCGATTTTGGACGGACATCGACGGTGACGAGTTTATCTTGTTCATCACCTATGCCTTCAACACCTAAAGTCCAGATATAGACAAAATCCTCCTGGCCGGTGATTTTAGGCATGTAGGGCGAGAGGCAGGTTTCGTCCGACCAACATACAGTAGCGCTTAACAGGACAAGGCTTGTTAATGCTGATAAATACAGATTTTTAATTTTTATAGTTGTTATTTTATTCATCGCAGATCCTCTCATTTAGGGGTTGTAATTTTTTATGAGGCGGCATCATATTTTAGAAGCCTTTGGGATTCCTCCTGATTTATGGTTAACATTGCTAATCTATTTATTGCATCAACCCTCTGCTGTCGTTGGATCGATAATGCCTTTGATTTGGGAGATTTTATTCGCTGGAAAACCGCCTTGCTCGGCATGCGCTTTAATCGTTGCTTCGTCTGGAGCAATATAAATGCAGTAAATTTTATCGTCCGCGACATAGCTTTGTAGCCATTGGATCTTAGGTCCCATGACGTTTAGGATGCTGCAAGATTTTTGGGAAATACCTTGTAATTCTTCCGATGTTAGTGAGCTCGCGTTTGGTATTTCACGTTCAATGATATATTTTGGCATAACAAGTCTCCTAAAAAAACGACCAGTCGTCTCGCGTTAAGATAGCACTAATTTTTGAAATAGTCATTTAATAAATTGTCGCAGCATTGTCGAAGCGGCTCGGAAGATTGCTCGATTTTCATGCGTAGTAATGCGCCTTGCCAAGCGTTAACCAGTAATTCCGCCATATCTTCAGCGGATTTGTCTGTTCGGATAGTGCCTTCAGCTTGTGCGGTTTTTAGACCGTTAGCCAGCAGATTCTGATAGCGGTTTACAGCAAGTTGCAATGATTGCTGGCAAATTTCACTGGTGTCGCCGATTTCTCCCATCAAATTGCCTAGTAAGCAGCCGCCTTTGAAATCGATCTTCTCAAGGTTGGAAATCTGTTCATTGAAATATTGATTTAAAGCGGATAGGGCATCTTGCCCTGGATTTTTTAAATGGCTGGCTAATTCAGCAATAAACGGATTAATGTAATGCTGGATAACCTCAGCGGCATAGCGTTCTTTGCTCGCAAAGTAGTTGTAGAAAGAACCTTTTGGGATTTGTACTGCATCCAAAATCTCTTTAAGGCCAGTACCATGGTAACCTTGTTCCATCAGAAGCTGAACCCCTTGTGTTAAAAGATTTTCTTTGTTTATTTGTTTTTTAGGGCGCATTTTCAGATTTTTTGATCGATGTCAAAGCCATTGGAATTATTTTGGATAATATACGAGTATACCTGCGAAAAGAACAGTCAAGATGTTAATCATGCTGGCACAGTAAAATCATTGGTTTTTGCTAAGAGGCGATAAAGGGTTGAATGTTTGCATGGCATTCTAGATGGTAAATATCCTGAGAAAAATACCTAGATGTTTGAAAATAAAGATAGATTGGAAACACGTAGGTGCGACAATTTGTCACATTTTCAAAACTAATGGAAGTCGTTAGACTAGATGCAACTTTTGTAACAAAGCAGAGTCACACTAGTTAACCTCCTTAATCTTTTAGTGCGGACTTATTCGAGTCCGCGTTTTTTTGTCGAGGTCTGTATGAAGTACGATCCAATCACTACTATGACCAAAAACTACCCAAAAATCACGCACTGCGAAATCGATAAAAGAATCGCTTATCATCAGGCGGGTCATGCGGTTGCTATCTATTTAGGCAATAAGCAACGCAAGTTACCGGCAGTATATTTTCAAATCGTCATAAAGCATCTGGACAATGAGATTCAGTTTAATGATCGATTCAAGCATCCACGCGGTAAATATCTGGCAAAAATTGAAGGGGGGCGGCTCATCCAATCTTTGCCATTATCTTTTGCCGAAGCAACACAGCTTTTTTCAGCCAAACAACGAGAAGAATATCGGCGAGCATTTGAAGCAGATGTAATAAATATGTTTGCAGGTTCAATTGCCGAGGCGAAATATGTGGCTCAGCGTGATGATGAGCTTTTTAATCCGAATCTGGTTAACTTGGCCGCCTTGCATTTTTATGGGGGAGATTCCGATTTAGATGTAATCACCGACTACATGAAATGCTTTATAGAAGATGATGATGAACGTAATCAGAAACTCGCCGAATTATTTGCTGCCGCTTTTCGTTTTGTTAACAAAAGAACCAATTGGTTGGCTATTAATGCATTAGCAGAGTTTATTCTTGATGAGGCTAAAGGCTTTGTAAACTGCGAGGAGGTCATATCTTTCCTCGAAGCCAGATCGGTTCCAATTTACCACTAAATTTGCCGCAGGTTTAGTTGCGGATGCCGAATAAGGCAGTGCCAATCCGGACAATCGTGGCGCCTTCGCAAATAGCGGCTTTTAAATCATCGCTCATGCCAAATGAAAAGGTATCCAGCTGGGGATGGTTCAATGCGCTAACAGCTTCCTTTAATTTCCGGTAAGGAATGCGTTGTTGTTCAAAATCCTCCTGTGGCGCTGGTATGGCCATCACCCCTCTTAACCTCAACCTGGGCAAGCCAGATATTTGATCGCATAAATCATGCAATTCATTGAGTGCAATACCAGATTTGCTGTCCTCATCACTGATGTTAACCTGAAGGCAAATATTTAAAGAGGGCAAATTTTCGGGGCGTTGATCGCTTAATCGTTTGGCAATGCGGAAACTATCGACACTGTGAACCCAATTAAAATGCGCTGCAATGAGTTTGGTCTTGTTTGATTGTATCGGGCCAATAAAATGCCAGGTAATGTCATAAGCGCCCAGCGCGTGTTGTTTAGCTATCGCTTCCTGACAATAATTTTCGCCAAAATGGCGCAATCCCGATTGATAAGCTTCCGCTATAGCCGCCGCGGGTTTGGTCTTGCTCACCGCCAATAATAAAACGCTGTCAGGAACTCTATGGGCTAAGAGGCAATGGGACTGTATTTTTTCGCGAACGCTGTTTATGTTGGATTCTATGCTCATTACAAAGTCGGTTATGTCATCATGAATAATTAAACAATATCGCTTTAAAAAAGCGAAGAGTTGAACTATTGTTAAAGTTGTTTTTGCGCACTTCTTTTTAATTATATTCTAGGAGTAACAAGTGGATATTGCCGAATTACTGGCTTTTTCAGTTAAAAATAACGCTTCGGATTTGCATCTCTCGGCAGGTTTGCCGCCTATGATCAGAGTAGACGGCGATATCAGACGGATCAATATTCCAGCTTTGGGCCATAAAGAAGTGCATGCGCTGATGTACGATATCATGAACGACAAGCAGCGTCGGGATTATGAGGAGTTTCTGGAAACCGACTTTTCCTTCGAGTTACCTGGCGTAGCGCGTTTTCGTGTTAACGCATTCAATCAAGAACGGGGCGCGGCGGGTGTATTCCGTACCATTCCTTCCAAAGTGTTAAGTTTGGAGGAACTGAAAGCGCCTAAATTTTTTGCCGAACTGACAAATAAGTCGCGTGGGCTGATTCTGGTGACCGGGCCGACGGGGTCGGGTAAATCGACGACGCTGGCGGCGATGATCAACCACATTAATTTGAATGATTATGCCCATATCTTAACCGTTGAAGACCCAATCGAGTTTGTTCACGAAAGCCAGAAAAGTTTGATTAACCAACGGGAGGTTCACAGGGATACGCACGGATTTAACGAGGCCTTGCGCTCAGCCTTGCGGGAAGACCCGGATATCATTCTGGTTGGCGAGATGCGGGATTTAGAGACGATCAGGTTAGCGTTAACCGCTGCTGAAACCGGTCACTTGGTTTTTGGGACGCTACATACTACATCGGCCGCAAAAACTATCGACCGGATTATCGATGTGTTTCCGGCGGCGGAAAAAGATATGATTCGGGCGATGCTGTCGGAGTCCCTGCAAGCCGTTATTTCACAAACCTTATTAAAGAAAAACGGTGGCGGTCGTATCGCGGCGCATGAAATTATGGTGGGTACGCCCGCGATCAGAAATTTAATTCGCGAAGCAAAAGTAGCGCAAATGTATTCAGCCATCCAGACAGGACGTAAAGAAGGGATGCAGACATTGGATCAGAATCTTAAGGAACTGGTTGATCAAGGTTTGATTCATTCAAAAATGGCGATGAGTAAAGCGGTTAACAAAGATATGTTCCGTTAGCAGGAAGCGGTTATGGATTTTAAAGCAATACTCGAAATGATGGTTAAGAAGCGGGCTTCTGACCTTTTTATCACTGCGGGTCGGGCGCCAAGCATAAAAGTTGACGGCGCGCTGATTGAAATATCGAAAACCGTGTTGACGTCAGAACAATCCCATATGATAGTTACTGGCATCATGGACCAGCGGCAAAAAATGGAGTTTGAAAATACAAAGGAGTGCCAATTTGCGATAGGTTATCCTAACCTGGGAAGATTTCGGGTAAGCGCATTTACCCAGCGTGATGCGGCCGGAATGGTGTTGCGCCGAATTGAGAATCAAATCCCTGATGCTGAAGCCTTGAGTTTGCCTCCGATCCTCAAAGATCTGATTATGGAAAAGCGGGGTTTAGTCATTTTTGTCGGAGCGACTGGTACGGGTAAATCAACATCACTGGCGGCGTTAATCAAGCATAGAAACCAGAACAGTAGCGGTCATATAATCACTATTGAAGACCCAATAGAATTCCAGCATCAACATATGGGCTGTATCATTACTCAACGCGAGGTGGGTATTGATACGGAATCTTATGAAGTGGCGCTGAAAAATACCTTGCGGCAAGCGCCCGATGTCATTTTGATTGGTGAAATCAGGTCACGGGAAACGATGCAAAATGCAATTACTTTTGCCGAGACAGGACACCTGTGCTTGACCACCTTGCATGCTAATAATGCAAACCAGGCGCTGGACCGGATTCTGCATTTCTTCCCTGAGGAAATGTATGATCAGTTGTATATGGATTTATCCTTAAATTTGCGCGGGATCGTGGCGCAGCAATTAATCAAGCGCGCCGATGGCAAGGGCCGCTATCCGGCCGTTGAAATTTTGCTTAACACGCCACTGGCTAAAGACTATATCCGCAAGGGAGAGATCACCAAGCTTAAGGAATTGATGAAATCTTCCCGCGAACAAGGCATGCAAACCTTTGATCAGGCGCTTTATGACTTGTATGTGGGCGGTAAGATTAGCTATGAAGATGCGTTGAACTCAGCGGATTCAAGAAACGAAGTCCGTTTGATGATCAAACTGGGCACTCATGTAGGTAAATTCGACAACGACGATATTTTACTTGCTGAGCAGGATAATTTATAAAACCGATTCAGGCAGGTTAACTTTTTGCCAGCTCTTCAATAGCTTGAATAACTTCTTGGCAATGGCCTTTGACACTGACCTTTCGCCATTCTTTGGCTATTTTGCCATCCGGGTCGATTAAAAAAGTGCTCCGCTCAATACCGCGAACCTGTTTGCCATACATATTCTTAACATTAGATATAATTAACCCAACATTTACAGACAGTTTGGAATTGTGATTGAATGAGCGATTAGCTTGTCTTTTGTGATTAACATGTTGAAAGTATGGCGTACTCTAGCCATAACCCAGCGCCAATCATGTTCAACTGTTGTTAAGTAAATATGAAATCTAATGTTAAACCAATCGCTTATTCCTACATACGTTTTTCTACACCAGAGCAACTTAAGGGTGATAGTCTCCGTCGTCAGTTGGAAAAATCACAGAATTACGCTGACGAGCATGGACTAAATCTTAGAGAAAATTTCACCATAAAAGATCTGGGAGTTTCGGCATTCCACGGCCTTAATACCGAAAAAGGCGAATTGGCTATTTTTCTTAAGGCAGTCAAGGAAGGAAAAATTCCTTCCGGAGCTTATCTACTAATTGAAAACCTTGACCGGCTTAGCCGCCTTACTCCTTTCGAAGCGTTTGATATTTTCAGCAATATTATCAAAGGTGGAATCAACATCGTCACACTCGATGACAAAATTCTCTACAACCGGGATACCCTGGAAATCAACATCGGAAATTTATATGTTGCTTTGGGTGGCATGTACCGAGGTCATAATGAATCGAAAACAAAAAGCCTACGAATATCGGCTGCCTGGGAAAATAAACGTAAATCGGCTGACTCGGTAAAGTTGACTGCCAAGTGTCCGGGTTGGCTATCTTTGGATGCGGATAAGAAGAACTTCACTATCCTTCAAGATAAGGCCGAGGCGGTGAAACTGGCCTATAAATATGCCCTATCTGGATATGGAGCCTCACTCATTGCCAAGAAATTTAATGAGCTAGGCATCGTTTCCCTTGCTAATAAAGGATGGCATATCACTACCCTGCACAAGTTACTTGCCAACCCCGCTGTCATTGGGGAGTACTGGCCTTATTCGGGTGGCAAGAAAAGGGCTAAGACTGGCGAGGTCATCGGAGGCTATTACCCAGCCATCGTTGACGAGCAAACCTATTATGCTGTCCAGCAAATAAAACTCAAAAGAACTAAGGAAGCTGGCCGTAAGGGACATAACTTCTCAAATCTTTTCACATCGCTTTGCCGCTGTGGCTACTGTGGTGCAAACATGGCATATTCATTGTCAAGTGTTCATAAAAAGACGGGCAAGCAATACCGATATCTTGCGTGCTCTGATGCTAAGCGAGGCACGGGATGTCAGCGATACATATTCGTAGATGTCTCAAAATTTGAAGAATTATTCTTCAGATATTGTCGTGAGTTGGATATACCTGCACTTGTTAATGAAAAATCAGAAAAACAAAGCGAGCTTGAACAAAAGCGTGTCGAACTGGCTGCGACGATGGAAAAGAGACATCTGGCTAATCTCAAGCTTCAAAATGTCATTCTTTTTGTGGAAGAAGGTGGACCAGTCTCAGCACTGATGAGCAGGATCAAAGACCTTCAAGCCGAGGTCGATGCGCATGATGCTGAAATCCCTGGTCTTGAGAACGACCTGAAATTCCTAGAAACAGATTTGGCCAGCGTGGAAAATGTATTTCTTGAAGTTCAGGAGTTGTACAAAAAGCTTACTGTGTCAGATGACTTCGATTTGAGACTTAAAGTAAATAATCAGTTAAAACAGGTTGTCAAAAAAATCCTATTCTACCCTGTGGGGCCATTGCATTTTGGAGCCCAGTTAGACAAGTTGAAGGATGAGCTAAAAGCTGATGGGTACTCCGAAGAGAGAATTGAGGCATACATTACCGACGAAAAACTACAAAAAGGGAGCAAGGAAAAATGCTATTTCAACATTTTATTCAGAAATGGAGCGGCAAGAACTTTTAATTTGTCAGGGCTACATTTAGACGCAAAGTTAAATGCAGAGTAGCGAAATACCCCCCAAGTAATGTGTAAAAATTCAAACTTCATCAGATTCTATTCCATGTTCGGCTTGGACTTGATACTGAGTTCTATCGTTTGAGCAATATCACCCGAAGTCAGGATGAAATTAAGCTATTATCCGAGAAAATGGAAGTTAACAAAGTCCGGATAAAGTTGCAGACCGAAATCAGGGAACTGGTTGAAAAATTCGTGCTTTATCCTAAAGTTAAGAAGTTCGCCATCCATTACCATAAGCCAAAACTGATTTACCGATTTAAGTCTGGGAAATCGGTTGCTTTCATTGAGTCTGATGGCGAAATGGTTGATGATGTTGAATTATCATCATAACCAGTCAAAAGTTATTTATGTTGATCTTTAAACGATCAATTACACAGTTTTTCACAAGGTACACCATCACCATCTCGGTCTAATTTTTTAGCCCCGCATTCTTTTTGGTAATAAACGGCTTCGGCGCAGGATTTCATACTTTTGCAGTAGCTATTTTTGCCAGAACAAGAAAATGTTTCCGAACTGGGAATATTCATAAGTCTAGCAACTGGTGTATTGTTATTGACAGGATGCCTAAATTCCCAAGGTGGTATTGCCCGCTACGATTGATTATCTCTATATTTGATGGCTGTAGCTCCTTCTTCTGACTCTTCTTCCTCCAACTGATCTTCACATTCATGAATAGCATCGTTTAATTTATTTGAGAATTCCACATGGTTTTTAAGTTTGCCCTCATTTTCAACCTTATATCTAGTTAACATTTCTATAGCTGATTCGCAATCGCCACGGTTGTATGCGCTTTTACCTTGAGCGTACAAATCAGATGATTGCGATTCAGCTAAAGCGGATGTTAACCATGTACCGCATACGATCATAACGGCTAGTAATTGAGACTGTTTCATCTTGAATCTCAAAATGGTGGCTTATCTGGTAACTGAACAGTCGGAGTCCAATTGTCACAATGTTTAACATTATTATACCAACTGAAGCCACTAGAGATTGTAGCCCAAAGTATTACAGCTCCACATATGGCAAAACAAGTGCCTGGAGCAGCTTGCTTCAATACTAATGTGTTGTCCCTGAATTTAGCTTCCAGATCGCCAGCGTTACCCCAAATCCCAGCCAAAAACAACCGATAACCCATCCATCCAAAAAGCAGTCCAACGAACAAACATGCAATCTTGTATAGCCCAAAAGTTAATATAATTGATATAGTTTTGCTCATTTTGTAAACCGTTTTATTTTATTCATACTAAAGATTTATTACTTAGACCTATTTATTTCTACTCTTTTTAATCTGATTTGACAAGGATAATGATCAATAATTTTTTAACTCAAGGTTACAGTGCTGAATCCTACGTTATCAGCTTCTTGAGCTGATAACCTGGGTTTAATGATTCTGTTTTAATATGAGCCTATCATTTTGTTTTATTTAGTTATTTATCAATAATAGCCAGCAGAAACTATCCGAATGGTTAGATGGGTGGGATCGATTTTGGATGTGTTAAGCTACAAACCTTGGTGAAAAAACTAAATTATTAAGTATATAACGGTGAGTTTCAGAGTAGAAAGTTTCAAATAACATAAATTTTTTCACCCTTCAAATCTATCGACAGATCGGGCATAGTTTAGGTGTCCAGTTAGTCGTTTACA